>NZ_LFQR01000057.1 GCF_001182895.1 Frateuria defendens
CGCCGGCCTCGCCGCCGCGCTGCCGTCCCAGGCGGCCGACGCCTTGCAGAAGGCGCCCTACGGCACCACCGCCGACGGCAAGGCGGTCGAGCAGTACACCTTGAAGAACGCCCACGGCATCGTGGTGAAGTTCATCAGCTACGGCGGCATCCTCACCGACATCGACACGCCCGACCGCCACGGCAAGCTGGCCAACATCGCGCTCGGCTTCGGCTCGCTGAAGGACTACGAGAAGTACAACGGCAACATCCACTTCGGCGCCCTGATCGGCCGCTACGCCAACCGCATCGCGGCCGGCCGCTTCACCCTCGACGGCAAGACCTACCAGCTGCCGATCAACAACCCGCCCAACACCTTGCATGCCGGCCCGAACAGCTTCGACGCCAAGCTGTGGTCGGTACAGCCGGTGACGGTGCCCAACGGCGTCGGCGCCGAGCTGACCTACGTGAGCCCCGACGGCGAGAACGGCTTCCCGGGCACGCTCACCGCGCACGTGCGCTACATCCTCGACGACAGCGACGCGCTGCACATCCAGTACAGCGCCACCACCGACCGCGACACCGTGATCAACCTCACCAACCACAGCTACTTCAACCTGGCCGGCCAAGACGCCGGCAGCGTGGAGGACCAGCTGATCGAGATCGCCGCCTCGCGCTACACGCCCACCGACGCCACCTCGATCCCCACCGGCGAACTGGCCCCGGTCGCCGGCACGCCGTTCGACCTGCGCAAGCCCACGCCGATCGGTAAGGGCCTGCGCTCCTCCAACCCGCAGATGCTGTGGGCGCACGGCTACGACCACAACTTCGTGCTCGACAACGGCGGCAAGGGCAAGCCCGCCTTCGCCGCCCGCGTGTCCGACCCCAAGAGCGGCCGCGTGCTGGAGGTCTCCACCACCCAACCGGGCCTGCAGTTCTATACCGCCAACGGGCTGGACGGCAGCGTGGCCGGCAGCACCGGCAAGGCCTACCGCCAGGGCGACGCCTTCGCGCTGGAGGCCGAGCACTTCCCCGACTCGCCCAACCAGCCGAAGTTTCCCAGCACCGTGCTGAAGCCGGGCCAGACCCTGCACGAAGAAACCGTGCTGCACTTCGCGGCCCACTGAGCCGCGCAGCGCAACGCCACGCAGCCGGCGCCCACGCGGGCGCCGGCATGCCTTGGGATCAGCCCTTCGCCGCCAGCACTTCGGGGTTGAGCGGCGACACCGGCTTGCCCGGCTCCGCGCCGATCACCGCCAGCACGTTGTCCGCCGCCATGTCGGCCATGGCGCGGCGGGTGGTGAAGCTCGCGCTGGCGATGTGCGGGCTGAGCACCACGTTGTCGAGCGCGAGCAGGTCCGCATGCACCGCCGGCTCGCCCTCGAACACGTCGAGGCCCGCCGCCGCCAGGCGCCCTTCGCGCAGGGCCGCGGCCAGCGCCGCGTCGTCCACGATGCCGCCGCGGGCGATGTTCACCAGCACCGCCGTGGGCTTCATCAGCGCCAGTTCGGCCGCGCCGATGGCGTGGCGGTTGGCCGGGGTGAAGGGCAGCACCAGCACGAGGTGGTCCACCTCGCGCAGCAGCGTCTCCTTCTCCACCCAGGCGGCGTGGCAGCTGCGTTCGAGTTCGTCGGAGAGGCGCGTGCGGTTGTGGTAGAGCACGCGCATGTCGAAACCGGCGGCGCGGCGCGCCACCGCGCGGCCGATGCGGCCCATGCCGAGCACGCCGAGCGTGCGGCCGTGCAGGTCCACGCCCAGCCAGTCGTCGAAGTGCACGCCCTGCTTCGGCCACTCGCCCGCGCGCAGCCAGCGCTCGGCGGCGCCCACGCGGCGCGCGGCCGCCATCAGCAGCGCCCAGCCGTAGTCGGCGGTGGTCTCGTTGAGCACGTCGGGCGTGTTGGAGGCGAGCACGCCGGCGCGCGTCAGCGCCGGCAGGTCGAGGTTGTTGTGGCCGACGCCAAGGTTGGCGACGACCTTGAGCCGCGTGTTGCCTTCCAGCACCGCCGCGTCGATGCGATCGACCAGGCCGACCACGGCACCGTCCACGCCGGCCAGCCTGGCGCGCAGCTCTTCGGGGGAGTAACGGCGTTCGACCGTCTCGGCCTCCACCTCGAACTGTTCGGCCAGCCGCGCCAACACCTCGGGGAACAGCGGGCGCGACACCCACACTTTCTTCTTTTCGCTCATGCTCGATCCATCCAGTCGTAACGGCCACCGGCGGATCGACGGCGTCGCCGCCGGTGGCGCAGGGCCCGAAGGCCGTCAGGCGATGCGGGGCTGCACTTCGCCCACGTCGCCGCATTGCGCGCGATGGCGCAGGGCGTGGTCCATCAGCACCAGCGCCAGCATGGCCTCCACGATCGGCGTGGCGCGGATACCCACGCAGGGGTCGTGACGGCCCTTGGTGACCACCTCCACCGGCTCGCCGGCGAGGTTCACGCTGTGCCCGGGGATCAGGATGCTGGAGGTGGGCTTGAAGGCCACCGACACGGCGACCGGCTGCCCGCTGCTGATGCCGCCCAGGATGCCGCCGGCGTGGTTGGACGCAAAGCCGTCCAGACCCATTTCGTCGCGATGCTCGCTGCCGTGCTGGGCCACCGCGGCGAAGCCGTCGCCGATCTCCACGCCCTTCACGGCGTTGATCGACATCATCGCCGCGGCGAGGTCGCCGTCGAGCTTGCCGTAGATCGGCTCGCCCCAGCCCGGCGGCACGCCTTCGGCCACCGCGCTCACGCGCGCGCCGACCGAGTCGCCGGACTTGCGCAGCGCGTCCATGTACTTCTCCAGCTCCGGCACCTGCGCGGCGTCGGGCCAGAAGAACGGGTTCTGCTCCACCGCCGCCCAGTCGAAGCCGCGCGGCGTCACCTCGCCCAGCTGCGAGAGGTGCGCGCGCACGCGCACGCCGTAGCGCTCGGCCAGCCACTTCTTGGCGACCACGCCCGCGGCCACCCGCATGGTGGTCTCGCGCGCCGAGGAGCGGCCGCCGCCGCGCGGGTCGCGGATGCCGTACTTCTGCCAGTAGGTGTAGTCGGCGTGGCCGGGGCGGAAGGTCTGGGCGATGTCGCCGTAGTCCTTGCTGCGCTGGTCGGTGTTGCGGATCAAGAGCGCGATCGGCGTGCCGGTGGTGCGGCCCTCGTACACGCCCGAGAGGATGTCGATCTCGTCGCTCTCGCGCCGCTGCGAGGTGTGCCGGCTGCGACCGGTGGCGCGCCGCTCCAGGTCGTGGCGGAACTCCTCCGCGCTGATCGGCAGCCCCGGCGGGCAGCCGTCGATCACGCAGCCGATGGCCGGCCCGTGGCTTTCGCCGAAAGTGGTGACGGTGAAGAGTTTGCCGAAGGAGTTGCTGGACACGGGAAAGCCGGGGACGAGGGAACGGTTGGCGCGGCGCCCGGGCAAGGCCAGAGGGTTCGCGGCCTTACATCTTGCCACGTCGCGGCCGGTCACGCTCGGCGCCGCAAGGGTTTGCGCCCTCGCCGCCCGCCCCGCGCCGCCACGGTTCGCGCCCTGCGCAGGGGCATCGCGCCGATCCGTTTAGCCGTCCGCCCCGCGCCACTCGCGCGCCAGCAGGCCGAACACCACGTCGTCCATCCACTCGCCGCAGGTACAGGCTCTCGCGGAAATGCGCCTCCTGGCGCATGCCCAGGGCACGCAGCAAGGCCAGGCTGGCCATGTTGCGCGGATCGGCCGCCGCCTGGACGCGATGCCGCCCCAGGACGTCGAACACGAAGCGCAGCGCGCGCAACGCTTCGCGCGCCAGCCCCTGGGCCTGATGCGCCGGCGCGAGGCTGATGCCGAACTCCACCGAGGCCCGCGGGCCCGCCGGCACGCACAGCCCCAGGTCGCCGACCAGAGCACCGCTTTCGCGCAGGCGAATGGCGCGCTGGAACCAGCCGTCCGGCACGCCGGGGGCCAGTGCCGCCTGCGCCGCGATGAAGGCCTGCGCCTCGGCTTCGCTCTGCGGCCGCCAGCTCTGGTAGCGGGCCACGCGCTGATCCGCGCGGTAGGCGAACAGCGCGGCGGCGTCTTCGCGCCGCAGGGCATCGATGGTCAGGCGCGGCGTTTGCAGTTCCATCCGCACTCGCCCGCGGCGCCGACGCCGGCCCGGCTCAGGCGCGCGCCACGGCCGCCGCGCGGATCGCCGCCGCGTGCTCGACGAGATCGCGCCGCTCCAGCGCGAAGATGCCCATCTGGCCGACCTTGAACTCCAGCCACACGAAGGGCACCTCCGGCAGCAGCGCGGCCAGCGCCCGCTCGCTCTCGCCCACCTCGACGATCAGCAGGCCGTCCCCGGAGAGGTAATCGGCCGCCTGGTCGAGGATACGCAGGCAGATGTCCAGCCCGTCCTCGCCCGAGGTGAGACCGAGCTTGGGCTCGTGCGCGTATTCGCCGGGCAGCGCGGCGTATTCGTCTTCGGTGACGTAGGGCGGGTTGGAGACGATCAGGTCGTAGCGGCGGCCGGCCAGGGCGCCGAACAGGTCGGACTTGACCGCCTCCACGCGCCCCTCGACGTGCTGGAATGCGATGTTCTCGCGCGCCAGCGACAGCGCCTCGTCGCTGATGTCCACGATGTCCACCTGCCAGGCGGGGTTGTACTCGGCCATGGCGATGCCGATGCAGCCCGAGCCGGTGCACAGGTCCAGCGCGCGCTCCACGTGGCGCTCGTCCAGCCACGGCGAAAAGCCGTTCTCGATCAGCTCGGCGATCGGCGAGCGCGGCACCAGCGCGCGGCGGTCGCTCTTGAACTTGAGGCCCGCGAACCACGTCTCGCCAACCAGGTAGGCCACCGGCACGCGCTCGGCCACGCGCCGCTCGATCAGCGCCAGCACGCGCCCGCGCTCCTCCGCGGTGAGTTTGCCCGCGCCGTACGCGGGCGGGATGTCCGGCGGCAGGTGCAGGCCGGCCAGCACCAGGTGCGTGGCCTCGTCGATGGGGTTGTCGTGGCTGTGGCCGAAGGTCAGCCCGGCGGCCGAGAAACGGCTGGCGCCGTAGCGGATGAAGTCGATGATGGAGGCAAGTTCGGCGGTCACGAGGTCGGCTGCAAGAAGTCGCAAATCGCAATTATAGCCGACGCCGCGCGGCGCCCGCCGCCCCGTTCCGCCGCGCCCGGGCAAGCCCTGCAATTGCCGGAGGAAACCAATTCAGCGCAATTTATCGCGGCAATTAAATTCGAATGCAATGATTATCCGAAAAATAATAGCTGTCGTATTTTATTTCGCAAAAAACGAAACGTTGACACTCAAAAAACGAGAAGCTAAACATCACCGGTCGCCGTTATCGGCGACCTCCCTCCCACTTGATTTTCTTGCCTCATTTTTATTATTCCGGGGAAATCCACGCGATGATGTCTTCACTCCATACGCGCCGGCGCCGTTTGCGCCGAACCACCCTGGGCGCGGCGGTCGCCGGCGTGCTCGGCCTGTCCGTCCTGACGCTGCCGCAAGTCGCGCACGCCCAGTCCTCCTACGGCACCATTTACGGTTCCGCCCGCGCGGGCGATACCGTCCACATCACCTCCGCCAGCACGGGACGCAGCCAGGACGTCACCGTCGGTGGCAACGGGCAGTACGCCGTCAACGGCCTGCCGCTCGGCCACTACACGGTCACCCTGGTCGAGAACGGCGCCACTACGGCGACCCAGGAAACCACCGTGGTCGCCGGCTCGTCGATCCAGGTGAACTTCGCCAATGCGGCCAGCGCCGCCAGCGCGCGGCAGTTGCAGGCCGTCACGGTCACGGCTCCCTCGCCGAACTCGATCGACGTGAAGTCCACGACGGTGCGCACGGTGTTCACCGCCGAGCAGCTCCAGGACCTTCCCGTGCCGCGCAACGTGCTGGCCGTCGCGGCGCTGACGCCCGGCACCGTGGGCAACTCCACCTTCGGCCCGCCGTCCTTCGGCGGTTCCTCGTCGGCCGAGAACAGCTACTACATCGACGGCTTCAACGTCACCGACATGTACAACAGCATGTCCTTCGCCCATGTGCCCTGGTTCGCCATCGCGCAGGAAGACGTGCAGACCGGCAGCTACGGCCCCGAGTACGGCTTCTCCACCGGCGGCGTGGTGAGCGTCAACACCAAGCAGGGCACCAACCAGTGGAAGGGCGGCGTCGACGTGCAGGTCAGCCCCTACGCCTGGCAGGGCCATGCGCCGGACGTGTATTACCGCAACGGCAATCTCGCCAGGTCCTACGAGGGCGACAACAGCTCCGACCGGACCTACAGCGCCTGGATCGGCGGGCCGATCATCAAGGACAAGCTGTTCTTCTTCGGCGCCGCGCAGTTCAGCCAGGACAAGACCAGCGTCCTGAGCAACAACACCCAATTGCTCCCGCCCGGCGGCTACAGCACGCCGATCCAGGCCGGCGCCTGGAAAACGCACAAATCCTCGCCCTATTATCTCGGCCGCCTGGACTGGAATATCACCGACAACAACACGGCTACCTGGACCTCGGTCAATAACGTCAATCACGAGGCCCAGCGGATGTACGACCTGGCCTACGACAGCCAGCTGCAGCCGCATTTCGGCAATTACGTGGGCACTGGCAATTACAAGACCGGCGGCCGCGTCAACGTGTTCAAGGACGTGTGGCAGATCACCGACGGCCTGACCTTGACCGCCATCTACGGCCATGCCACGTTCTACAACCCGAACGAAGGCAACCCCCAGTCCGTCTTCGCCGCCAGCAGCGGCGTGAAGAGCACCTACAACGGCGTGCTGGGCTCCGCCGGCACCGCGTGCCCGGCCATCTCCGACCAGCGGGCTGGCATCCTCAACGGCAGCATCACCCAGCCGATCCAGGGCTGCTCGGTCTTCCCGGCTCAATCGACCTCCAATCCGGTAGACAAGCGCAAGACCGGCACCGTCAACCTCGAATGGGTGGTGGGCGACCACGACATCGTCGGCGGCGCGAGCAAGGAGAGCTTCACCAGCAAGGGCGGCTCGACCCAGACGCAGTACACCTACCAGACGGACGACGGCCAGGGCAGCTTCACCGGCACGCCCTATCAGGACTACACCCAGCAGTTCCTGTTCCAGACCTCGGCCTCGGTCGGCATCCACACGACCTCGGCCTACCTCAAGGATTCCTGGACCATCGACCAGAACTGGCTGTTCAACTACGGCGTCCGCTACGACAAGTTCTCCGACTACAACGGCTCGGGCGACACCTTCATCAAGCAGTCGCACATCTGGCAGCCGCGCCTGGGCCTGAGCTGGGACGTGTTCGGCGATTCCTCCCTCAAACTCTACGCCACTGCCGGCCGCTACGCGCTGCCGGTGGATTCGGGCGTGGCCCTGCGCGCGGGCAGCCCGTCCATCTTCACGTACGACTACTTCACCTACAGCGGCGTGGACCCGGCGACGGGCCTGCCGATCAATGCCAAGGAAATTCCCGGCTCCAAGCAGATCATCAACGGCGAGAGCGGCCAGCCCGTCGCGCCGGGTAGCTATTCCGACCAGTCGCTCAAGCCCTATACGCAGGACGAATACACCCTGGGCTTCCAGAAATCGCTGGACGACGGCTGGATCCTCGGCGTGCAGCTGATGCGCCGTCACCTGCACACCGCCATCGACGACTTCTGCGACTGGCGCCCGTTCGCCGCGTGGGGCGCCGCGCACGGCTACGGCGACGCGATGGCCGCGGCGGGCAGCAACGTCGCGCCACCGGTCGACCAGGGCGGCTGCTTCCTGTTCAACCCCGGCTCCGGCGGCACCTGGAACGTGGACCTCACCGGCAACGGCCAGCAGACGCCGGTCCACCTGTCCGCCGCCGACATCGGCTCGCCCAAGGCCAAGCGCGACTACAACTCGGTGACCTTCAGTTTCGAGCGCCAGTGGGACAACGTGTGGTACCTGAAGGGCTCCTACGTGTGGTCGCAGTCCTACGGCAACACCGAGGGCATGGTGGGCACCGACGTCGGCCCGACCGGCCAGGCCGACGCCGGCACCACGCAGGCCTTCGACTACCCCGAGATCATGCAGGGCGCCGGCGGCTACCTGCCGAACGACCACCGCCACGTGATCAACTTGTTCGGTGCCTGGAAGTTCAAGCCGGAGTGGCAGCTCGGCTTCACCGTGAACATCGCTTCGGGCGCGCCGATCAGCTGCTACGGCTACTACCCGGACACCGCCATCGCGGGCTACGAGGGCTACGGCAACTCCTACCACTACTGCAACGGCAACGTGGGCAGCGACGGCGTCATCGACACCACGACCAACACGGTGTCCTCGCGCGGCCATGCTGGCCGCACGCCGTGGACCTACGTGCTGAGCCCCTCGCTCAGCTACATGCCCGAGCGGGTCAAGGGCCTGACGCTGCGCCTGAGCGCCACCAACCTGCTCAACAACGTCAAGCCGGTCACCGTGTACTACACCGGGCAGACGGGCGGCAGTTCGACCGGCAGCGGCGCGCAGGCGGATCCCACCTACAAGCTGGGCAACATGTACGAAACCCCGCGGCAGTTCATGCTGGAGGCGCAGTACGACTTCAACCTCTGAGCATCAGGGATAGCTCAGCTCTCCCTTGGCGCCACCGCTCCGCGGTGGCGCCTTTTTTGTCCGTGGCGGTGTTATTTCTTCCCGACACGTCCGGGCGAGCCCATGGCTGCCCCTATAATTCAC
The DNA here is from genome assembly GCF_001182895.1 of Frateuria defendens. GTDB lineage: Bacteria > Pseudomonadota > Gammaproteobacteria > Xanthomonadales > Rhodanobacteraceae > Frateuria_B > Frateuria_B defendens. The sequence continues at coordinate 8,596 of NZ_LFQR01000057.1, forward strand.
CGGATGACTTTCAACGTTCTCCTGCAATACCTCCTCCCCCACCGCGCCCTCTCGCGCGTGGTCTACTGGGCCACCCGCTGGACCTTCTCGCCGTGGAAGAACTTCCTGATCGGCCAGATCGTGCGGCACTACGACGTGGACATGAGCCAGGCGCTGCAGCCCGACGCGCTGGCCTATCAGCACTTCAATGCGTTCTTCACCCGCAAGCTGCGGCCCGACGCGCGCCAGGCGGATGCCGACCCCGCCACCGTGATCTCGCCCGCCGACGGGCGCATCAGCCAGGCCGGGCCGATCGTGGACGGGCGCATCTTCCAGGCCAAGGGCCAGAGCTATACCGCCGCCGAGCTGCTGGGCGAGGAGGCCGCGGCCGCGCCCTATCGCAACGGCCGCTTCGCCACCGTGTACCTGTCGCCGCGCGACTACCACCGCGTGCACATGCCGCTCAAGGGCACGCTGAAGGAGACCGTGCACGTGCCCGGCCGCATCTTCAGCGTGGCGCCGTTCGCGGTGGAGGCGATCCCGCGCTTGTTCGCGCGCAACGAGCGGCTGGTGTGCCACTTCGAGGGCGAACACGGGCCGTTCGCGGTGGTGATGGTGGGCGCGATCCTGGTGTCCTCGGTGGCCACCGTGTGGGACGGCCTGGTGATCCCGCCCTATGCGCCGTCGATCCGCCGCAAGTCCTTCGCCGGGCAAGACATCACGCTGGCGCGCTTCGCCGAGATGGCCCGCTTCAACATGGGCTCCACCGTGATCCTGCTGCTGCCCGAAGGCATGGCCGAACTCGACGCGCTCGCGCCGCAGCAGGCGGTGAAGGTCGGCCAGCGGCTGGGGATGCTGGGCCAGGACTGACGCAATGCGTCGTTTTGTGACGCCCTAGGCTCAAACCCGCCGTCACATCCCGCTATGTTCGGTCGTTAACGCCGGCGGCACCCTCGTCGCCGGCGGCAGACCGATCCGAGGGGAACGCATGCGCCTACTCAGCCAGCTGATCGCACTGGGCCGCCATCGCCAGTTGAACCGCCAGTTCCGCACCATCGAACGCAACATCCAGGCTTTGCCCCGCCAGGGGCGCGCACGCCTGGGCGCCCTCACCCTGCGCGAGATCGGCCAGGCCTCGCGCAGCGATTTTCCCCACCTCTACGGCACGCCGCCGGAGCAGCGCTACCTGCCGTGGGGCCAGGGCACCATGATCGGCTACGCCCGCGCCCGCTCCGAGAATGCCGAGGTCGCCCTGCGCGGCATGGCGCTGTGGCTGGCGGCGGCCTATCACGAAACCAAGGATGCGCCCCATGCCGGCCTACGTGCGCAGCATCGCCAGCTGATGCGCATCGTGCGCGAACTCAAGGAACTGCGCGGCGACAAGGCGGATGCCGCCAGCGCGTGGATGCACTCGGGCACAACGGCCTGAGCGCCGCGCCCGCGATCAGCGGCAGGACGGCAGCTTCAGCGCCTGCCCCACCTTCAGGTGGTGGTGCCTGAGGTCGTTGAGCTCGGCCACTTCGCGCACGTCGGAGCAACCCATCTTGCGCACGATGCCCGCCAGGGTGTCGCCCCGCCGTACCACGTAGGAGCGGGCCCGCGCGGCGGCGCGCGAGGAAGGCGCCGGCGGCGCCGAAACCATCGCCGGCACCACCGGCAGCACCGCGGTGTGCAGGTCGTTGGCCAGGATCGGCCACGGCCCGTCCACGCAGCGCGCGGCATAGGCGGGCTCCAGCAGCCTGGGCACCGCCAGCTGCGCGCCGGCTGGCTGCACCACCTGCGGGTCCAGCCGCGGATTGAGGTTGCGCAGGGTGCGGAACCAGCCCTCCGGCATGCCGCCGGCCGAGCCCAGGCACACGGTGAGCTCGCTGATCGACGCCGCCCGCTTCAGCACCACGCGGCCGGGCACGCCGTCCACCTTGGGGAAGCGCAGGTTGTAGCTGTCCGGATGCAGGAACAGCCACGCCGCCGCCAGCACCGCCGGCACGTATTCGCGCGTCTCCTGCGAGACCTGGCTGTAGATCTTCGGGTCGTAGAGGCTCACCGACGGGTCGTCGCCCGCCATGCGCCGCATGCGCCCCTCCCCGCCGTTGTAGGCGGCCAGGGTCAGTTCGAGGTTGTTGTTGAAGGCGCGCAGCTGCTCGTCGAGGTACTCGGCATTGGCACGCGCCGCGGCGGCCGGGTCGAAGCGCATGTCGAAGCCGCTGTCGCTGGTGAGGCCAAAGCGCATGCCGGTGGCGTACATGAACTGCAACGGCCCCGCCGCGCCCGAGCGCGACACCGCATGCACCTTGCCGCCCGATTCCTTGGCCAGGATGCCGAACAGCAGCGCCTCGGGCAGGTCGGCCTGCTGGTACTGCGGCCACATCTGGTAGCGCAGGTACTGGTAATTGACCCAGGCGTCCATCAGGTTCGGGCGCCACTGGGTCAGCCACATCTCCAGCGCGGCTTTCACCGGGCCGTTCATGGCGATCAACTCGGACAGCTTCTGCCCGCGCAGCAGGGTCACGCTGCGCTGGGCCTGCGGCAGCGCCTGGGTGACGGGCGAGCCCTCGTTGCCCACGGTGGCGCCTTCGGGCGCCGCGTCGCCCAGGCTGTCGGCCTCGTCGCCGTCGAAGAAGCTGCCGTCCTTGAGGCGCAACAGCCGGTCGAACACGGAGAAGAAGCGCTGCGGGTCGCAGCCCGCCGTGTCGCCGCAGCGCGCGGCGGCGTTCTTGAGCTGGTCGAGCGAGGCGTCGAGTGTTTTCTGCGAGGCCTGTGCGTTGCCCTCGCGCGCCTGCACCAGCGCCGTCTCGTAGCCCTTGCTGGCCTGGTCGAGCTGGGCGTACAGCGCCAAGGCACCCGCCGGCGCCGCGCCGCCCTTCACGCCGCCGCCTCCCGCACACGCGGCAAGCGCGGCCGTGGCCGCGGCGAGCAAGGTGGTACGCAGGATTCCGGAACGGGAGAGCGACGGCATGGCAGGCGACCACCTTCTAGAAGCGGTACACGATAGTGGGCGTAAGAAACTGATTCAATAAAACTTGATCGCCCATCGCATAGCCCGCTCACGCGCCGCGAAGGTGGCGCCCCTGCTGCCCCGGCCGCAACGGCCGGCATGGCGCCAAAGCAGTCCCGGCGGCAGCCCGCGCGACTTGGTCGCCGCCCCGCCCCGGCGACTACAATCGTCCCGTTCCCAACGGATGGATGTACATGAGCGAGATCCTGATCGGCCGCAACGACGCGGCCAGCGTCGCCCTCGACCCGCACTACGGCAACCGCCACGGCATGATCGCGGGCGCCACCGGCACCGGCAAATCGGTGTCGCTGATGGTGCTGGCCGAAGGTTTCTCGCGCCTGGGCGTGCCCTGCTTCCTGGCCGACGCCAAGGGCGACCTGGCCGGGCTCTCGCAGGCCGCCGGCGCACCGGGCGACAAGCTCAAGGCGCGACTGGAGAAGCTCAAGCTCGCCGACTGGAAACCACAGGCCAACCCGGTGGTGTTCTGGGACCTCTACGGCAAGCTCGGCCACCCGGTGCGCGCCACCATCAGCGAGATGGGCCCCACCCTGCTCGGCCGCGTGCTGGAGCTCAACGACACCCAGCAGGGCGTGCTGGAGATCGCCTTCAAGGTCGCCGACGACCACGGCTGGCTGCTGCTCGACCTCGACGACCTGCGCGCCATGCTCGGCTTCGCCGCCGAGAACGCCAAGGAGATCTCCACCAGCTACGGCCTGATCAGCACGCAGAGCATCGCCGCCATCCAGCGCGCCCTGCTCAAGCTCGAGCAGGACGGCGCCGAGCAGTTCTTCGGCGAGCCCGCGCTGGAGCTGGCCGACCTGATGCACCAGGACATGAGCGGCCGCGGCGTGATCAACGTGCTGGCCGCCGACCAGTTGATCCTAAAGCCCCGCCTCTACGCCACCTTCCTGCTGTGGCTGCTGTCGGAGCTGTTCGAGCAGCTGCCGGAAGTGGGCGACATCGAGCAGCCCAAGCTGGTGTTCTTCTTCGACGAGGCGCACCTGCTGTTCGACGACTGCCCGCCCGCGCTGCGCCAGCGCGTGGAGCAGGTGGTGCGGCTGATCCGCTCCAAGGGCGTGGGCGTGTACTTCTGCTCGCAGAACCCCGACGACGTGCCGGGCGAGATCCTCGGCCAGTTGGGCAACCGCGTGCAGCACGCGCTGCGCGCCTTCACCCCGCGCGACCAGAAGGCGGTGAGGGCCGCCGCCGAGACTTTCGTCGCCAACCCCAAATTGAACGTGGCCGAGGCGATCACCCAGCTCGCCGTGGGCGAGGCGCTGGCCTCCACCCTCGGCAACGGCGGCGTGCCCAGCCCGGTCGAGCAGGTGCTGGTGACGGCGCCCGAGTGCCGCATCGGCGCCATCACCGAGGCCGAGCGCGCCGCCGTGCGCCAGCGCTCACCGATCGGCGGCAAGTACGACACCGCGGTCAACCGCGAATCGGCCGCCGAGCTGCTGGCCAAGCGCGCGGCCGACAAGAGCGCGGACGTTGAGAGCGCCGCGAAGGACGCGCCCGCCGGCGCAGGCGCCGGCTGGGGCGATGCGCTGCGCGACGCCCTGCTCGGCACCAAGCGCCGCCAGGGCATGATCGAGGCGGTGGCCAAGTCCACCCTGCGCGCCGCCGGCACCAAGCTCGGCCAGCAGATCGTGCGCGGCGTGCTGGGCGGCATCTTCGGCGGCGGCAGCCGCCGCTGAGGGAGGAACTCACGATGAAACAGCTCAAGCGCATCGGTCTGCTCGCCATCCTGCTGCTGGCCGTCGCCGTCGGCCTCGGCCTGCACTACGTGCTGCCGCACCACGCCGTGGTCTACCTCACCGGCACCGAGGTGAAGCGGATGGACCACAACGGCATCGTCACCGCCAACAACCCCGCCGACGGGCCGACCCGCGACGTCTACTTCATCAACGCCGAGACGCCGCAGACGCACGAGCCGCGCGTGTTCCGCAACGACGACACGCGCTTCGGCTTCCCGTGGTACTTCAAGTTCGACGCCGCCGACCTGCAGGCGCAGGCCCAGGGGCTGGCGCGCAACGAGAAACAGCTGGTGCTGGTGACCTACTACGGCTGGCGCCTGCGCATGTTCTCGGCCTTCCCCAACGCGGTGTCGGTGAGCGCCACCGACAGCGCCGAGCCGCCGTTCCCGTGGTTCAACACGGTGCTGTTGCTGCTGGTGCTGGGCGTGGCGGTCTATCTCGCCCTGCTCGCGCGGCGCTGGAAGCGCTACCGCCGCGGCAAGCCGCCGGGCGGCGCCGGCGCCTGACGCCACCACACACTCCTGCATCCCCTCTTCCCCACCCCCGATTCCCTGTCTCACGCCCATGAGCCGCTGGCGCCCCCCCGCACCCCGTTCCACCGCCATCATCACCCGCGACGGCTTCGAGAGGCTCAAGGCCGAGCTCGACCACCTGTGGCACACGCTGCGGCCCGACGTGGTCAAGGCACTGGCCGCCGCCGCGGCCGAGGGCGACCGCTCGGAGAACGCGGAATACACCTACCGCAAGAAGCAGCTGGGCGAGATCGACCGCCGCGTGCGCTACCTGTCCAAGCGCATTCCCTCGCTGAAAGTGGCCGAAGGGCGGCCGGCCGACGGCGAGGTGGTGTTCTTCGGCGCGTGGGTGGAGCTGGAGAACGTCGCCAGCGGCGATAGCCACCGCTACCGCATCGTCGGCCCCGACGAGACCGACGCCAGGCTCGGCTGGATCAGCATCGACTCGCCGCTGGCGCAGGCGATGCTGAAGAAGCGCCTGGATGACGAGTTCGAGGCCCAGCTGCCCGGCGGGCGCTGCGGCTTCGCCATCGTCGCGGTGAGCTACGACGGCTAGCCGCCAACGAAAAAGGGCCGCCGGCGCAACGCACCGGCGGCCCCGTCCGTCGAACGCTTACTTGTCGCCGCCGGCGGACTCGTCGCCCGCCTGCATCAGCGCGGCGATCTGCGACTGGTGCGACTCGTAGAAGGCCACGTTGGCCTTGTTGATCTTGTTCTGGTCGACGTAGCGCGCCAGCTCCGGCTGGGTCTTGGCCTGCACCGCGATGCCGGCGTTCATCAGCGCGATGTTGGCGAGCAGGAACTCGCGCGGGGTGAAGCCGTGCTTGGCGACCAGTGGCTCGATGCGCTTGTCGCCGCTCATGGCCTGCTTCACCAGGTCGTCCAGGGTGTGGATCTGCGAAGGGTCGCCCGCCTGCTGCGACTTGATGCCCATCGCCTTGCCTTCCTTGGTGGTGGCCACCAGGCGGTTGAACACGTCCTCGTTCAAGGTGTAGGTGCGGATCGCCTGCTGGTCGGCCTCCGGCAGGCCGGGCGCGGCCTGCGCCTGCGCCCACAGCGGCAGCAGCAGCATCAACAGCGCGAACAGTCCGCCCCAGGCTCGGCGCAGCATCGGGCCTCGCGACAGTTGGGTGGTCCGTGCGTTCATCGGCAACCTCGTCGGTGCTTGCAAAAGGGACCACGAGCCTAGCACCCCCCGCCCCGCCTCGACCGCAAAAGCGGGGCCAGGGGTTCAGCTGCCGCAAAGACTCGCGATGCTCCCGCTCGATCTGCGCGAGGCGCGCGTCGCGAGCCTGCTCGCCGATCCAGCGAGCAGGCTCGGCCTGCTGGCAGCAGCATGTAGCGCATGTCGACGAAGGGCCGCAGCACGCGGCTGCCGGCCGGCGCGAAGCCCGCCAGGTCCGGGATGCGCGCGAGATTGCCACGCTCGCGCTCGCCGGCCACGCCCGCCCCGTGGCCGTAGCCGAGGATGAAGGCGGCCAGCCGTTCGCGCAGCGGGGCATCGAGGCCCTCGCGCAGCACCAGCACGCCCGCGGGGATCGGCGGCGAGCGCCAGCGCCCCGGCTGCGCCAGTAGGCCGTCGAGATCGCGGATCGGCCCGCCGGCGCGCACGATCAGCAGGGCCGCGTTGCCCTGGACGCCGTCGCGTCGCGCGAACTGCGCCACCACGCGCATGCGCTGGCGCGTGACCGCCTCCACGGAGAGGAAGGCCACGTCCACCTTCTGCGCCGCGATCGCCTCGGACAGACCCGCGTAGCGGCTCACCGACACCATCGACACCGGCCGGCCCAGCTGCCGCGAGAGGTCGTCCAGCAAGGGCTTCCACTGCTGGCGCGACTCGGCCGCGCTGCCGATCGGCAGGATGCCGAAGCGGATCATGCCGAAGCGGATCATGCCGAAGCGGATCGGCTCGCCGGCGGCCGGCGCCGCGCGCGGCGCGGCCGAGCAGCAAGCCCAGCACCCATGCGAACCCGACAGACCGCCCCCGGCCCGACCGTATCGCGCCCATGCCCTGTCCCCCGTACCGCTCCGGCAGGTTATCAGCGTTGCGCGGCCGCGGCGGACGCCGCCGCTAGCCGGCCAGCGGCGCGGGATAGCGCCGGCCGCTGCGCAGCGGCCGGAAACAGAGCGCATCGTGGTAGAACGCCTCCGCGCCGTTGTCCGCGTGCCAGTGCGGGATGCCGGACAGCGGCAGCGGGCGCAGCTCCTGCGGATCGCCCAGCAGGCATCCTTCGGCGATCGCCCTCGCGCAGCAGGCCAGCGCCCGCTCCATGCCGCCCTCTGCCGGCAGCTGCACCGCCAGCGCCTTGGCCACCAGCAGGCGGCCCGGCGTCAGCGCGTGCTCCAGCAGCGCGTGACCGAACACGGCGACCTCGATGCGCCCGTCCGCCCAGGCCTGCCGCTCGCGCCAGAACAGGCCGTGCCAGTCGTGCGCGTCCCACAGCGCGAGCAGGGCCGGGTCGCGCAGCACCACCACCGCGCCGGCCTCGTCGAAATGGGTGAGCGCGCATTGCGGCCGCGAGCGCTGCTTGGTGCCCATGTGCGCGATCTCGCCCACCTGGCGCCGGTTCAGCGCCCGCTTGAGCGATGGATAACGCAGCCACGCCAGCGCGTTGAACAGGTCGTGCCAGTTGCGCTCACGGGTGGCGACGACACCGCGCTCGGCGATGCGCTGCTCGTAGTGCAGGCCGTCGGCGAGCAGCGCCGGCGTCTGCGCGGCGAAGCGCACGGCGGCTCCGGTCGGCAGGCCCGCATTGAGCGCCTCGATGGACGGCCATTCGGCGCCCTCGAGCCAGCCGGCATGCTCGCGCCAGGCCGCCAGCGGCATGCGCTCGAACACGTCGCGGTCGACCGTGCCGCGCGGCGGCGCGACGTAGCGCATGGACGGCTCAGACCACCTTGAGCGCGGGCTGCGCCAGGCGCGCGTAGAGATCGTGCGCATCGGCGTCCTCGACCACCACATCGACGAACTGGCCGGGCTTGAGGCCCTGCCCGTCCGCGATGCGCACCACGCCGTCGATCTCCGGCGCGTCGGCACTGGAGCGCGCCAGCGCGCCGTCCGCGTTCGCCTCGTCCACCAGCACGCGCAGGGTCTTGCCGAGCTTGCGCTGGAGCTTGGCGGCGGAAATCTCCGCCTGCACTTCCATGAAGCGCTCCAGGCGGTCCTCCTTCAGCTCCTCCGGCACCGCGCCCGGCAGCTCGTTGGCCTTGGCGCCCTCCACCGGCGAATAGGCGAAGGCGCCCACGCGGTCGAGCTCGGCCTCGCGCAGGAAGTCGAGCAGCTCCTCGAACTCCGCGTCCGTCTCGCCGGGGAAGCCGACGATGAAGGTGCTGCGCAGGGTGATGTCCGGCACCGCGCGACGCCAGGCGCGGATGCGCTCCAGCGTCTTGTCGATGTTGCCGGGGCGCTTCATCAGTTTCAGGATGCGCGGGCTGGCGTGCTGGAACGGGATATCGAGGTAGGGGAGGATCTTGCCCGCCGCCATCAGCGGCATCACCTCGTCCACGTGCGGGTACGGGTAGACGTAGTGCAGGCGCGTCCACACGCCGAGTTCGGACAGGCCCTCGCACAGCTCGGTCATGCGCGTGCGGTAGGCCTTGCCGCGCCACACGCGCTCGGCGTATTTCACGTCCACGCCGTAGGCGCTGGTGTCCTGGGAGATCACCAGCAGCTCCTTCACCCCGCCCTTGACCAGCTTCTCGGCCTCCACCAGCACCTCGTCCACCGGCCGCGAGACCAGATCGCCGCGCATCGAGGGGATGATGCAGAAGCTGCAGCGGTGGTTGCAGCCCTCGGAAATCTTGAGGTAGGCGTAGTGCTTGGGCGTGAGCTTCACGCCCACCGAGTCGTCAGCCTGGGCGTCAAGACGCCCAAGCGGCCCGATGTCGAGGAACTTGTCGCGCCGGGGCGGCAGCGCGCTGTGCACCGCGCTCATCACGCTGGCGTAGTCCTGCGGGCCGCTGATCGAGAGCACGTCCGGGTAGGCCTCGCGGATCAGCTCCGAGCGCTTGCCCAGGCAGCCGGTGACGATCACCTTGCCGTTCTCGTGCAGCGCCTCGCCGATGGCGTCCAGCGACTCCTGCACCGCCGCGTCGATGAAGCCGCAGGTGTTCACCACCACCGCGTCGGCGGCGTCGTAGCTCGGCACGATCTCGTAGCCCTCGACCTTGAGCTGGGTGAGGATGCGCTCGGAATCGACCAGCGCCTTGGGACAGCCCAAGCTGACGAAACCGATCTTCTGCGTGCTGGCGGGTGCGGACATGGCGGCGAGGCTTGGGGCAAAGGTGCAAAGTGTACTGCGGGCCGCCGCCCGGTCACGCATGCCTGCGACCACGCCGCCTTGCCATGCGATGCCGCTACACTCGCCGGTCGCACGCCATCGCCGGCAAACCCCTGCCGCGCCTGCTGGAGGAGACCATCGCCATGGGCCATTCGCTGGAACTGAACACACCATTCGCCACCGTCGGCGCCTACCTCGCCGAACCGGCCGGCCAGCCCAAGGGCGGGCTGGTGGTGATCCAGGAAATCTTCGGCGTCAACACGCACATCCGCAACGTCGCCGACCGCTATGCCGGGGCGGGCTACACCGCCATCGCACCGGCCTTCTTCGACCCCATCGAGTTCGGCGTGGAACTGGGCTACGACGAGCCCGGCTTCGCGCGGGGGCGCGAGTTGGTCGCCAAGCTGGGCCTGGACCGCGCGGTGGAGATCGTGGCGGCCGCCGCCAAGGCCGTCGCCACCGCCGGCAAAACCGGCACCGTGGGCTACTGCTGGGGCGGCACCGTGGCCCTGCTCGCCGCGCAGCGGCTGGGCCTGCCCTCGGTGAGCTACTACGGCGCGCGCAACGCGCCCTTCCTCGACCAGCCGGCCAAGGCGCCGGTGATGTTCCACTTCGGCGAGAAGGACCCGAGCATCCCGCCGGAGGTGGTCGCCCAGCACCGCGAAAAGCTGCCGCAGATGGAGGTGTACACCTACCCCGCCAGCCACGCCTTCAACCGCGACGTGGACCCCAAGGCCTACCACGCGGCCAGCGCCCAGAAGGCCTGGGAGCGCACGCTGGCCTTCTTCGACAAGCACCTTGCCCCGACATGAGCGCCGCCGTGTTCACGCTCGACCCGCGCCTGGCCGCGGACACCCTGCCGGTGGCGCGCCTGGCGCTGTGCGAGGTGCGGCTGATGAACGATGCGCGCTTCGCCTGGCTGGTGCTGGTACCGCAGCGCGAGGCCCTCGTCGAAATCGACGACCTCGACGAGGGCGCGCAGCAGGCGCTGTGGCAGGAAGTGCGCCGCGCCGCCGCCGCGCTGCGCGAGAGCGCCCCCTGCGACAAGCTCAACCTCGGCGCGCTCGGCAACATCGTGCGCCAGCTGCACGTGCACGTGGTGGCGCGGCGTGAGGGCGACGCGGCCTGGCCGGGGCCGGTGTGGGGCAGCGGCAAGGCCGAGCCTTATGCGCCCGACGCGGCGGCCGCGCTGTTGGAGGCCCTGCGCGCGGCGCTGGCGCCCGCCGCCCTGCCCTGATCCCCACGCCGCCGGCGCAAAAAAAGCCCGCGGCATGCCGCGGGCTTTTTCGTCAGAACGCGAGCGCGCTTACTGCTGCCGCGAGGGGTCGTAGCCGCTGCCGGCCGCGTCCTTGCCCTTGAGCTCGTCGTTCATCTTCACCGGCGCGTGGTAATCCTCCAGCTCGCGCGCCTTGGTCTCGACCGGGTTGATCTTCTTCAGCACGCCATCGTCGTCGTAGTAGACGATGAAGCCGTAGTCGAGTTGCATGCGCGCCATGAACTGCAGGTGCTGCTTGCGGATCTTCGAATCGTCGCTGCGGGTGAGCAGCACGGTCTTGGGCAGCTTGCCGGTGTCCTTGAGGTAGGCGAAGTGGCTGCCGGTATCCAGCGCCGACAGCACCGCGCCGTCGACCAGGAACTGGCCGCTCTTGTAGGCCTGGATGGTGGTGTCGAACTGCCCCTTGGCCTGTGCGGCGACCGCCTCGTCCCGCGCGGCGCCGCGATGGCAACCGGCCAGCGCCAGCAGGCTGCCGAGCACCAGGGCGCCGCAGAGGCGGGTGAGCAACGGGGAAAAACGGGTCATGCGGATCTCCTGGCGATCAGGTGGAACGGGTCGAGTGTAGCGCCGCGAAGCGCGGCGATGCGCGAGCGGGCTCGGCCTTGTTCAGGCGGGCGGTCAGGTGCGCGGCAGGGTCACGCCCTGCTGGCCCTGGTACTTGCCGCCGCGGTCCTTGTAGCTGGTCTCGCATTCCTCGTCGGATTCGAAGAACAGCATCTGCGCCACGCCCTCGTTGGCGTAGATCTTGGCCGGCAGCGGGGTGGTGTTGGAGAACTCCAGCGTCACGTGGCCTTCCCACTCCGGCTCCAGCGGCGTCACGTTGACGATGATGCCGCAGCGCGCGTAGGTGCTCTTGCCCAGGCACACCGTGAGCACCGAGCGCGGGATGCGGAAGTACTCCACCGTGCGCGCCAGTGCGAAGGAGTTGGGCGGGATGATGCACACGTCCGCCTCCACGTCCACGAAGCTGGTGGGGTCGAACGCCTTGGGGTCCACGATGGTGGAATTGATGTTGGTGAAGATCTTGAACTCGCGCGCGCAGCGCACGTCGTAGCCGTAGCTGGAGGTGCCGTAGGAGACGATGCGCCCGTCGCCGTTGTGCTTGACCTGGCCCGGCTCGAATGGCTCGATCATGCCGTGCCGCTCCGCCATGCGGCGGATCCACTTGTCGGATTTGATGCTCACGCAGACTCCCATCGCGGTCGTTGTCCCGTCGGCCTCGGGGCTCGGGACACAAGACGTCGAAAATAACGGATCGACGGATACCCCGCCAGTCGAGCGGGGTCGCACCGCCAGGCTCCGCCACCGCCTGGCACGCATCCTTCTCCCCGCCGGGGAGAAGGCGCCGGCAGGCGGATGAGGGGACCTACGAAGCGAGACATCATTCAGCATTCCGCTCCGTAGCGCCCCTCCCCACCGGGGAGAAGGAGCCGGCGCATATCAGGCCGAGGGCGCCCCCTGCACCACGATCTTGCCCAGCCCCAGCGACCGGTTGCGCGGCTGGCGCGACAGCCGCCCCGCCGTGTTGCGGGCGATTTCGCGGTAGCGCGCGGCGAGGTCGGAGTCGGGCATTGCCGCCACCGTGGGCGTGCCGCCGTCGGCCTGCTCGCGGATGCGGATGTCCAGCGGCAGCGAGCCAAGGTAAGGCACGTGGTACTGCTCGGCCATGCGCGCGCCGCCGCCCTCGCCGAAGATGTGTTCCTCGTGGCCGCAGTGCGAGCACACGTGGGTGGCCATGTTCTCCACCACGCCGAGCACCGGCACCGCCACCTTCTCGAACATCTTGAGCGCCTTGCGCGCGTCGAGCAGGGCAATGTCCTGCGGCGTGGTGACGATCACCGCGCCGGCCACCGGCACCTTCTGCGACAGCGTGAGCTGGATGTCGCCGGTGCCCGGCGGCAGGTCGATCACCAGGTAGTCGAGCAGGTCCCAGCGGGTGTCGTTGAGCAGCTGCATCATCGCCTGGGTGACCATCGGGCCGCGCCAGATCATCGGCGTCTCCTCGTCCACCAGGAAGCCGATGGACATGGCCTGCAGGCCGTGCGCGCGCATCGGCACGATGCTCTTGCCGTCGGGCGACTCCGGCTTGCCGTGGATGCCGAGCATGCGCGGCTGGCTGGGGCCGTAGATGTCCGCGTCCAGCACGCCCACCTTCGCGCCCTCGGCGGCCAGCGCCAGCGCGAGGTTCGCGGCCACGGTGGACTTGCCCACGCCGCCCTTGCCGGAGGCGACCACGATGATGTTCTTCACGTTCGGCAGCGGCGCCAGCTCGCCCTGCACCTTGTGCGGCTGGATGCGGCTGGACACCGACACCGCGGCCGAGTCGATGGCCGCGTCCGCCTCCAGCGCCCGCCGCGCCTGCGCGGCGAGCGCCTCGGCGGCGCCGGCGGCGGGATAACCGAGCTGCACGTCCACCGACACGCGCGCGCCGTCTACGCCCACCGCGCGCACGGCCTCGGCCAGCGGCGCGCCGGTGTGCGGGTCGATGAGGTCGCCGAGGAGGCGGCGGACCAGGGCTTCGCTCGGCTGGGTCATGTCGATGCGGCGTGTGGCGGGAGATCGCCCATTATGCAGCACGCCCCGCCGCGACGCGCCCGCCGGCGTTGCGCGTCGCAGCTTGACGCCTGCCGGGCCCGCCGCCACGCTCCGCCCGTACTTTTTCGTATGGAGATGCCCATGAAGCCGCTGCTGCGCCTGTCCGCGTTCGCCCTCCTGCTGTCGTCCGCCGGGCTGGCCTGGGCCGCGACCAACACCCCGGTGGGCACCTGGAAGACCATCGACGACAAGACCCACCAGCCCAAGTCGATCGTGGCGATCACCGAACAGGGCGGCGAGCTGCAGGCCAAGGTGCTCAAGGTGCTGCAGTCGGACGAGGGCCCGCACCCGACCTGCACGAAGTGCGAAGGCGAGCGCAAGAACCAGCCGGTCGAGGGCATGACCATCATGTGGGGCGTGAAGCCCGACGGCGACGAATGGAGCGGCGGCAGGATCCTCGACCCCAAGAACGGCAAGGTCTACAAGGTCAAGCTCAGCCTGCTCGAGGGCGGCAGCAAGCTCGACGTGCACGGCTACATCGGTTTCGCGCTGATCGGCCGCAGCCAGGTGTGGGAGCGGCAGGAGTAAGCGCAGCCGGTCGGGATGCGACGCCCCTGGGCCGCCGCAAGGGCGCCATGGCGGTGCGGCGGCGCTGGGCACAGGGCGCATCGTTGAAGCCCGTCACGCCGGCGCAGGCCGCATCCAGTGCCGAGGCGCCACGGACAAGCGAAGACGTCCTGAAACGCCGCCCTGCGCCGGGGCGGCGGGAATCCTACGAGGTGCGCATCCCGGCCGCCTCCGCGCGCAGCCGCCAGGCAGCGCCGCTCAGCGCCGCACCACCCGGGCCGACGCCGCCACCACCGCCAGCAGGGCCGCCACCGCGAGCAGCGCCCAGCGCAGGTTACTGGCGTGCGAGAGCAGGCCGATCAGGGCCGGGCCGCACAGCAGGCCGAGGTAGCCCAGCGTGGTCACGGTGGCCATGGAAATCGCCGGCGAGGTGCCCGGCAGGCGCCCCACCGCACTGAACATCGCCGGCACCACGTTGGCCCCACCCAGGCCCACCAGCACGAAACCAAACAGGGCCAGCGCCGGCCACGGCAGCGCGATCGCCAGCAGGTAGCCGAGGGCGGCCAGGCCCGCGCCGGCGCGCACCGTCCACACCGGCCCCACGCGCGCCACCAGCCAGTCGCCGCCGAAGCGGCCCGCCGCCATCGCCACCGAGAAGCAGGCGTAGCCCAGGCCGGCCACGGCCGGCGCGAAGCCGCGCTCCTCGCGCAGGAACAGCGCGCTCCAGTCCAGCATCGAGCCCTCCGCCATGAAGCTCGCGAAGCACAGCAGGCCGAGCAGCCACACCAGCCCGCGCGGCAGGCGGAACGGGGCGCGGCGCTCGTGCGCCGGCTCCGCCTCGTCGAACAGGTGGTCGCGCGCGACCAGCACCAGCAGCGCCAGCAACAGCGATACGCCCACGGCGCAGCCCGCCAGCGGCAGGCCCGCAGCCAGCAGCGCGCTCATCCCCGCCGAGCCGGCGAGGCCGCCCAGGCTGAACAGGCCGTGGAAGCCGGACATCAGCCCGCGCCCGTCGCGCCGCTCCACCTCCACCGCGTGGCCGTTCATCGCCACGCCCAGGGTGCCGACCATCGCGCCGAACACGGTCAGCGCCGGCACCAGCGCGACCACGCCCGGCGCCAGCGCGAGCAGCGGCAGGGTGAGGCAGGCCAGCAGGCCCGAGCCCACGATCACCGCGCGGTAGCCGCGCCGCTGGGCCAGCACGCCGGCCAGCGGCATCGCCACCATCGAGCCGCCGCCGAAAGCGAGCAGGATCAGCCCCAGCTCGGCGTCGTCCAGGCTCAGCCGCGCCTTCACGTAGGGCACCATCGGCGCCCAGCTGGACACCACCATGCCGCACACCAGGAAGATCGCACGGGTCGCCCAGCCGGCCGCAGCCAGCGAGGCGACGGGCCCCGCGATGCGCGCTTCGTTGACCACCTTCACGACGGGTTCTCCAAAACACGTGGGGGAAAGACGCAACGATCCAGGCAACCGGGAAAAATAAAAGCGGGCTGCGTCCGCATGCCGCGGGGCGGCCCGGCGGCGCGAACGATGGTGACAGCCCGCGTGCCATAATGCATGGCTCTGTCGCCACGATCCGAGCCATGTCCCGCCGACTCCTCGTCACCCACGCCCTGCCCTACGCCAACGGCCCGCTGCACCTGGGTCACATGCTGGGCTACATCCAGTCCGACATCTGGGCGCGGGCGCAGCGCATGGCGGGCAACGAGGTGGTCTACGTGTGCGCCGACGACGCGCACGGCACGCCGATCATGCTGGCCGCCGAGAAAGCCGGCATGACGCCGGAGGCCTTCATCGAACCGATCCGCGCCGGCCACGAGGCCGACTTCGCGGCCTTCGGCGTGGGCTTCGACCACTACCACAGCACGCATTCGCCCGAGAACCGCGAACTGTCGGCGCTGATCTACACGCGCCTGCGCGATGGCGGCTACATCGCCCGCCGCGACATCCAGCAGTTGTTCGACCCCGAGAAGCAGATGTTCCTGCCCGACCGCTACATCAAGGGCACCTGCCCGGTATGCGGCACGCCGGACCAGTACGGCGACAACTGCGAGAACTGCGGCGCCACCTATGCGCCCACCGAGCTGCTCGATCCCTACTCGGTGGTCTCCGGTGCCACGCCGGTGCTGAAGGATTCCGAGCACTATTTCTTCGAGCTTTCCAAGTTCGAGTCGCTGCTTCGCGACTGGTTCGACGGCAAGCTCACCGGCGGCCGGCCGGTGGCCAACGCCGGCGTGGTGGCCAAGCTGCGCGAGTGGCTGGACGGGGGCCTGAAGGATTGGGACATCTCGCGCGACGCGCCCTACTTCGGCTTCCCCATCCCCGACGCGCCGGGCAAGTACTTCTACGTGTGGCTGGACGCGCCGGTGGGCTACCTCGCCAGCTTCAAGGCGCTGTGCGACAAGACCGGCCTGGTCTTCGACGACTTCCTCGCCCCCGGCAGCCAGGCCGAGATGCACCATTTCATCGGCAAGGACATCATCAACTTCCACGGCCTGTTCTGGCCGGCGATGCTGCACGGCGCGCAGCTGCGCACGCCCACCGCGCTGCACGTCAACGGCTACCTCACGGTGAACGGCGCCAAGATGTCCAAGTCGCGCGGCACCTTCATCCAGGCGCGCACCTACATCGACGCCGGGCTGCACCCGGAATACCTGCGCTACTACTTCGCCACCATGCTGGACGACGCGCCGGTGGACGTGGACCTCGACCTCAAGGCCTTCGAGGAGCGCGTCAACTCGCACCTGGTCGGCAAGTGGGTGAACATCGCCAGCCGCACCGCCGGCTTCGTGCACAAGTTCTTCGACGGCCACCTGGCCGGCCAGTTCGGGCCGGAGGAACAGGCGCTGTGGAACGCCCTGCTCGAGCACTACGACGGCGTGGCCCGGCTCTACCGCGACGGCGACTTCGCCGGCGTGGCGCGCCGCTTCGTGCTGATGGCCGACCTGGTCAACGGCCACATCGCCGCCAAGGCGCCGTGGACGATGGCCAAGGACGAGGCGCGACGCGAAGAGCTGCACCAGGTGTGCTCCTTCGCCATCGCCGCCTTCCGCCTGCTGGCCGGCCTGCTCAAGCCGATCCTGCCGGCCACCGTGGCGGCGGCGGAAACCTTCCTCGACGCGCCGATCGCCGACTTCGACGACGCCCGCGCCGAGCTGCACCACCACACCCTCAACGCCTTCGAGCCGCTGCTCGGCCGCGTCGATGCCAAGCGCATCGAGGCGATGGTCGAGGCCTCGAAGGCATCGCTGGGCGCCCCCGTCGCGGAGGCGCCCGCCAAGCCACCCAAGGAAACCCGCAAGACCATGAGCGACACTGCCGCCCCGACCCAGCCCGCCGAGACGGACGCCCCCGCCACCATCGGCATCGACGACTTCGCCAGGCTCGACCTGCGCGTGGGCAAGGTGCTGGCCTGCGAATTCGTGGACGGCTCCGACAAGCTGTTGCGCTTCGAACTGGACGCCGGCCCGCTGGGCACCCGGCAGATCTTCTCCGGCATCCGCGCCGCCTACGGCGAGCCGGACAAGCTGGTGGGCCGCAACGTGGTGTTCATCGCCAACCTGGCGCCGCGCAAGATGCGCTTCGGCCTCTCCGAGGGCATGATCCTCTCCGCCGGCGAGGGTGGCGCCGACCTGTTCCTGCTCGATGCGGACCAGGGCGCGCAGCCGGGCGCCACGGTGCGCTGAGGCACGCCCCTCTTCCACGAAAAAGGCCGGCTTCATGCCGGCCTTTTTCGTGGAGACTTCGCCACCCAACGCATCCAGTGTAGGAGCGCGCCCTGCGCGCGACCGCCCTTCGCCTCGCCCACCCTATCCGGCCACTTGAAAAGGCACCGTCGCGCGTAAGACGCGCTCCACAAAAAGCAAGACGGCACGAGCCGCTCAGGCCGGCTGCCCGAAGCTTCCGGGGCTCTTGTCCGTCGCGCACCACTCGGGCTTGCGCGCGGGGCTGGCCTGGGTCAGCGCGTGGCGCACGCGCTCGGCGTCGAAATCCTTGCAGTACACCGGCGTGCCGGGCTGCTGGCGCCAGGACTCGTCCAGGCCGCCAGCGTCGATGGCGTCGAAGCCGAGCTGCTCGACCAGCGCCAGCGCCTTGGCCTTGGCCGCCGCCCCGTCGCCGGCTACCGGCAAGGCCACGCGCCCGGGCGTGCCGGCCGGCCGCCCTTTCTGGTCCAGGCTGTTCGCGTAGATGCTGTTGAATGCCTTGACCACCGGGCGGCCCAGCTGCTGTTCCACCCAGCGGCTCTCGGGCAGGCCCGACTCGATGCCGGCGATACGCCCGTCGCGCTGCTGCGGGTAGTAGTTGCCGGTGTCGATCACCACCACCTCGTCGGGCACGCCGGCGAAGAGGTCCTTGGGTAGTTGCGGAATCTCCGATTCGGGAATCGTCACGACCACGATCTCGCCGGCCCGCGCGGCCTCGCGGGCGGTCACGGCGCGGGCACCGGTCGCCTGCGCAAGCTCCGCCAGCGAGGCCGGGCCGCGCGAATTGGCGATGGACACCTCGTGGCCCAGTTCACCCAGCCGCTTGGCCAGCACGCTGCCGATCATGCCTGCGCCGATGATGCCGATCTTCATGTCTGCTCCTTAAAATCCAAGAGATGATCGATCCACATGCGGCGACGCCCGGAGCGATTCAAGCCACTGAAAAAACTTGCGCCGCTACAATGGGCCGGTGAACCGCGATACCCCCATGCCCTGCGCCGACCGAACCCCTTCCGCCGCCCTGGCGACGCGCCCGCGCGACGCGGACGAAGGCCGCGCATGAACGCCCCGCTGGCCGACCGCATCGACGCCCTGCTGCCGCAGACCCAGTGCGAGCAGTGCGGCTACCACGGCTGCCGCCCGTACGCGGAAGCGCTCGCGCGCGGCGAGGCCGAGATCAACCGCTGCCCGCCCGGCGGCGCGGCCGGCATCGCCCGGCTCGCCGCGCTGCTGGGGCGCCCCATCCTGCCGCTCGATCCCGCGCACGGCGTGGAGAAGCCGCGCCAGCTGGCGCGCATCATCGAGGCCGAGTGCATCGGCTGCACCAAGTGCATCCAGGCCTGCCCGGTGGACGCCATCGTCGGCGCCGCCAAGCTGATGCATACGGTGATCGCCGACGCCTGCACCGGCTGCGAGCTGTGCGTGCCGGCCTGCCCGGTGGACTGCATCGTGCTCGAACCGATGCCCGTCGCGCAGCAGGACCCGGCCCACGCCGACGCGGCCCGCGCGCACTTCCGCCGCCGCGAGGCGCGGCTGGCGCGCGAGCGGGCGCAGCGCGAGGCCGAGCTGGCGGCGCGCAAGGCCGCCGTGGAGGCCGCCGGCGCGGCCAAGGAAAACCCCGTACTGGCTGCCCTGGCGCGCGCCCGCGCCCGGCAACAAGGAACCCCCAAGTGAAGCGTGCCGACGTCGTCGAACTGTTCTCCCGCCTGCGCGAACTCAACCCCCACCCCACCACCGAACTCGAATACCGCACGCCGTTCGAGCTGCTGGTGGCGGTGGTGCTCTCCGCCCAGGCCACCGACGTGGGCGTGAACAAGGCCACGCGCAAGCTCTACCCGGTGGCGAACACGCCGCAGGCCATCCTCGACCTCGGCGAGGACGGCTTGAAGCGCTTCATCAGCACCATCGGCCTCTACAACGCCAAGGCCAAGAACGTGATCGCGCTGTGCCGCCTGCTGATCGCGCAGCACGGCGGCGAGGTGCCGCGCTCGCGCGCCGCGCTGGAGGCGCTGCCGGGCGTGGGCCGCAAGACCGCCAACGTGGTGCTCAACACCGCCTTCGGCGAGCCGACCATCGCGGTGGATACGCACATCTTCCGCGTCGCCAACCGCACCGGCCTCGCGCCCGGCAAGGACGTGCGCGCGGTGGAGGACAAGTTGGAGAAAGTGGTGCCCGCCGAGTTCAAGCAGGACGCCCATCACTGGCTGATCCTGCACGGCCGCTACGTGTGCAAGGCGCGCAAGCCCGACTGCCCGCAGTGCGTGATCCGCGACCTGTGCGCCTACAGGCACAAGACGCAGCCGGCCTGAGCGGGGCGCCGTCTCCGGCAAGGCTTGCGTCGAATCCGTAGCCTGCGCAGCGGCGCGCCGCCGCGCGGCCGTGGCGTCGCCCGCGTGTCCGGGCTCGAGCGGGCGCCCTCGCCGCGACGGGCTTTCCAAGGCACCTGGACATGCCCTTGACGCCCACTGCACGCCACGCTGGCGCGGCGAGAGGTCCATGGGCACCTTCGACACTGCCGCGGCGGCCGTGTCGATTTCGTCCGGCCCCGTTCGTCTATCCGGGGAAGCCCGCCGGTCCCCCACCGGCGCGACAAACCACGCGACGAAGGAGCACGACGATGTCAGCCCGTTTCCAGCGCATCACGCCATTCCTGTGGTTCGACGACCAGGCCGAGGAGGCCGCGAACTTCTACGTCTCGATCTTCGAGCACTCCCGCATCGTGGACACTACCCGCTACGACAAGGCCGGCGCCCAGGCCTCCGGCCGGCCGGAAGGCTCGGTGATGACCGTCGCCTTCGAGCTGGACGGCCAATCGTTCACCGCCTTGAACGGCGGCCCGGTGTTCAAGTTCAACGAGTCGCTCTCGCTGGTCGTCAATTGCCACACCCAGGAGGAGGTGGACCACTACTGGAGCCGCCTCGCCCACGGCGGCGACCCCAAGGCACAGCAATGCGGCTGGCTGAAAGACCGCTACGGCCTCTCCTGGCAGGTGGTGCCCACCGAACTGATGCAGTTGCTCGGCGACCCCGACCCGGCCCGCGCGCACCGCGCCACGCAGGCCATGCTCACGATGAAGAAGATCGACCTCGCCGCGCTGCGCAAGGCGGCGGCGTAGGCGGACCCGCGCCGCCGCGCTTGTCATGGCGGCGCGTCATCGGCGAGGGCGGCGATGAAGCTGCTGCTGGGCGGCGACGTGATGACCGGGCGCGGCATCGACCAGATCCTGCCCCACCCCGGCGACCCCACGCTGCACGAACCATGGATGCGCTCGGCCCTGAACTACGTGGCGCTGGCCGAGCGCGTCTCGGGCGCGATCCCGCGGCCGCAGCCGTTCGACTACGTCTGGGGCGAGGCGCTCGCCGCCATCGCGCCCCACGCGCCCGACTGGCGCATCGTCAACCTGGAGACCAGCCTCACCGCCGACGGGCAGCCGGCGGCCAAGGGCATCCACTACCGCATGCACCCGACCAACGTCGGCTGCCTCGCCGTCGCCGGCATCGACTGCTGCGTGCTCGCCAACAACCACGTGGCCGACTGGGGGCCGCGCGGCCTGACGGACACGCTGGACACGCTCGACGCCGCCGGCCTCGCCCACGCCGGCGCGGGGCGCGATGCCGCGGAGGCGATGCGGCCCGCGGTGCTCGCTGGCACCAATAGGCAGCGCGTGCTGGTGTTCGCCGCCGCCAGTCCGTCTGCCGGCGTGCCGCAACACTGGGCGGCGGGGCCCGCGCAGGCCGGCGTGTGGCTCCTGCCCGAGGACGATCCGCAGGCGCCGGCGGCCTTCGCCGACGCGGTGGCGCGCTGGGCGCGACCGGGCGACCTGGTGATCGCTTCCCTCCACTGGGGGCCGAACTGGGGCTACGCCATTCCCGAGGAACGTCGCCGCTTCGCCGAAGCGCTGGTGGAACGGGCCGGCGTGCATGTCGTGCACGGCCACTCCTCCCACCACGCCCTGGGCATCCAGGTGCACCGCGGACAGCCGCTGCTCTATGGCTGCGGCGACCTGGTCAACGACTACGAAGGCATCACCGGCTACCAGGCGTTCCGGCCCGAACTGGTGCTGGCCTACCTGCTGGAGCTGGACGAGCACACGCAGCGGCTGCGCTCACTGCAAATGCTGCCGTTCCGGCTACGGCGCCTGCGCCTCGAACGCGCCTCCGGCGAAGACCTGGCCTGGCTGTGCCGGCGGCTCGACCGTGAGTGCGGGCGTTTTGGCGGGCAGGTCGAACCCACCTCGACCGGCACGCTGGTGTTGCGCCTGCCGGCCTGAGCCTGCCCATCGCAACCTCTGGCTGACCGGCTGACCGGCCTCGCCCTCGCCGTGCCGCTGAACGGCTGCAACAGCTACGCAAACCGACCATGACGCCGCTGCGTATTCAGGCCCAGCGACCACCGTGTCCGGCACTAGATGGGCAACGTTGCCGCTGACCGATGTCCAACGTGGCGTCGCTGCCGGTACTAGTTGGTCCGCCACTCATCACCAGGCATGATCCGGCACATGAACTCGTCGAACATGGGTACGGTGAATGCCGTATCACCATGACTCGGGCTCCAAATCATGCCTTTTGAGATCAGCTGGTTACGGGTTGGCCCCAGAGCTGTGACCTTTCGGTCAAGAACGGTGGCTATATCGCCAGAACGATGAGGGCCGGGGCCGAGCTCGGCCATGGCACGCAAGTAGCGTCTCTCCGAGGGCGTCATCCGGTCAAAGCGAACGCGGAAAAAGCTCTCATCGAGCGCGGCAGTCGCTTCCACCGAGGCCGTTTCAACGTCCCTGGACGTGATCGGCGAGGTCTCCGCCACGTCCCATGCGTGCTTGCCCCATTCCTGCAGGAAATAGGGGTATCCCTTCGTTGCATCCAAAATTCGCTGGGTTGCGGCAGGCTCATAGGCGACTCCCAGACCACGGACTGGCACCTCGAGCGCGTCCCTTGCCGCTGCATCATCCAGCGGGCCAACAAATGGGAAATCGAACAGTCGCTCAGCATAGGACTTAGCGCGCCCCGTCTGCCCCGGAAGCTGCGGAAGGCCTGCGCCAACAAGCATCACCGGAACCTGTTGCTGCGCGCAGCGATGAAGCGCGGTGATCAAGGACGCGAGTTGCTCCTCTTCGACATACTGCATCTCGTCCACGAAGAGGATCAGCGCCGTGTCGGCAGCCTTCGCGGCGCGCCCCGCCGCTTCCAGCAGGGCCTGGAGATCGTGTTCCAGGTCGCCGTTGTCGGCTAGCCCCGGCTCGGGATCGAAATCGATGCCAACTTCGATGTCCTCGTACTTCACCTTGAGTGCCTTGGCGAAGCCTGCGAGAGCGCTAAGGGCACGCCTACCCAGATCGCGGGCCTTCTCAAACCGGGACAAACGTAGCAGTGCCTGTCGCAGCTGCGGCGCAAGGATGGCCGGCAAGGATCGCCCTTCGGGAGCCTCGATGCGCAACGTATGGAGGCCGGCAGCCTCCGCATTGTCGCGCATGCGATCAAGCAAGACGGTTTTGCCGACCCCGCGCAATCCAATCATCAGCACGCTTTTGGCTTGCCGTCCGGCGCGAATACGCTGGGTCGCGATATCCACCAGCCGAAGCAGGTCATCACGACCAGCCAGTTCGGGAGGAGGCGCTCCGGCACCGGGGGTGTAGGGGTTGGTGATAGGATCCATAGCCAAATTCTATGTCGATATTTTCGTTATTACAACATCGCGATAATTTCCATAACTAAGGAATAACCAAACCCTAAGGCGATGGACGGTGGTGAGCTACGGCGAGGCGCGCGAGCGCCTGGTGCTGCCCGGCGCCACCCGCGACGAGGGCCTGGAGAACCGCCGCGTCTCGCTGGTGATCGACTCGGCCGGCCGCGGCGGCGCGATGTAGCGGCAGCGGCAAGGCAGGCCGCGGCGACGCTGTCCGATGGGCGCGCGTGGCTCGCCATGAAAGCCGCGTGCAGGCATGTCGCCCGCACGGACGCTCAACGCACGTGCAGCCAGTGCACGTAGAGGCCGTGCGCCTTGTCCTCGGAGCGGTGTCCCCCGCGCCCTTCCACCACCACGCCCCAGGTGGTGCGCAGGCCGTCGCCCAGCGGGCGGTCCACGCGCACCTGTTCGCCCTGCGGAATGGGAAAGCTGGTCTCCAGCACCATCACCTGCTCGCGCTCCCACACCAGCACCGCGGGCTTACCGGCGCCGGCACCCCAGCCGACGTGGATCTCCACCTGCCGCGGCGTGTAGCTGCCGCGGTTGTCGAGCGTCCAGCCCTCGGTCTTGCGCAGCAGCGATTCCAGGCGCGGGTCGTTCCAGTCGACCTGGTTGGGCGACGCCTTGGGGCGCGGCTTGTGATGCGTCATGGATTCGACCTTTCGTAAAGCGGGTGCAGGCGGCATGCCCTTCCGCGCGCCGGCGCCGCATCCGCAGGCTCAACGCCGGATCGCGCGCACGGCATGCCGGACATCCAGGTGCCAACCAGGGTTGTCGTCCGCGGCGGGAAATTCTTGAGGCCGCCGGCGCGAAGCCGGTCATCCGGCGCCGATGGCGATCCCATCGCACCGCCGGATGCCCCGGCGCCGCACCGCATCGCGCGGCGCGCAGCCGGTTCACTTCAGCCTGATGCGCAGCACCTGGTAGGGCGGCCGGCGCAGGTCCTTGCCGCCGTGCAGGCCGGGCAGGCGCTGCCACTGGCCGATGCTCACGTAGAGGTAACCGTTGCGGCAATACAGGCCGTCCGGCCAGATCAGCCGCGGATCGCGCGCCACCAGGGAGAACCCGCCATGGGTATCCTTCTTGAGGATGGCGTAGCGCGAGGCGTCGCCGAAATACAGCGCGCCGGCATCGTCCGTGGCGATGCCGCCGTTGGAGAAGGTCTGCCCCTCGAAATGGACGGCCTTCTTGAGCGCGTCCTCGGACAGCGAGAAATCGCTCAGCGCCGCCGTCGGCAGGCTGTAGTAGTTGGGGTTGGTGGGAATGGTCCAGTACAGCGTCTTGCCGTCCGGCGACAGCTCGATGCCGTTCACGCCGCCCTGCGGCATGCTGGGGTGATCCACGCTATAGGCATGCGGCTCGCCCTCCACGTAGGTCATGAAGCCGGGTGCCGGCGAGGTCTCCGGCTGATCGCGGAACAGCTCGCGCATGCGCCCCGTGGCCACGTCCACCACGATCAGCGAATTGTCCGGCTTGGCGTAGCCGTTGTTGGAGATGTAGATCGTGCCCGCGGCGCCATGGCCGGGGTCGAAGCGCAGGTCGTTCAACTGGATGGTGTCGCGGAAAAACGGCTGGTGGAACACGATGGTCTTGACGATCTTGCGCGAGGGGATGTCGATGCCCACGATCTTGGCCGCGCCGTCGGGGATGCCGTCGATGCCGGCGCGCTTGCCCTCGTCCAGCACCCACAACGTGTCGCCGTGCAAGGTCAGGCCCAGCGGCGAGACGATCCACTCGGCATAGGGCTTGTTCGACGGCAGCGTGGTGGCGGCGTCGGGAAAGGCCACCGGCTTGCCGCCCACCACTTCCACCAACGAGGGTAGCGCATGGTTGGCGCCCACGCGCGGCAGGGTGAGGAACATCCGCCCCGCGGGCGTCACCACCACGCCCGCGGCCTCGGCCGGCAGGGACGCGGCCACCTCCACGTTGCCCGTGCCGGCGAAGCCGGCCGGCTGGTCCGCCATCGCCGGCACGGCGACCACGGCCAGCGCGAGCTTGAACACCCCGGCGAGAAACCTGCTTTCCATGCTCACTCCTTGGCTGCTCGGAACAAAGCGTGCGGCGCGCATGGGATCGGGCGGGGATGCCGGCTGCGGTCGTAAGCCATCGGGACTCGTCGTTTCGCCGGCTGTCATCCGGCACGGCGACTCGGCGACGGCCGGAAAGAAGCTTGCGCCGTGCACGATGCACGCGCGCCGCGATCCATGCTCCGGGGCAGCACACATGCCGCATCGGCGAGGCCGCCCGGTGCCTACAGGCGCCCCAGCCTACTCCGCCTCGTCCGCAATGAATTGCGGATGATGGGCCGGGCGTCCGCGTTACGCGGTGCCGGTGCGGGCATGGCGTCGATCGAAGGGTTCACACTCCGCACCTGCACTTCTCGCTCGCGCCCGGCGTTCCCGGCGTTTCCCACTCCGCATCCGACGCCCGCCCCCGACGCGCCTCACCGCACCAGCGCCCCGATGGCCTCGACGATCCGCTGCACCTCGCCGGCGTCGAGCACCAGCGGCGGCAGCAGGCGGACGGTGTTCCCGTGCGTCACGTTGATCAGCAGGCGATGCTCGCGCAGGGCGTCGAGCATCAGCTCCCGGCAGGGCCGGTCCAGTTCGATGCCGATCATCAAGCCGAGGCCACGCACGTCCACCACGCTGGGCCGGCCGGCCAGCGTGCGCCGCAGGCCGTCGAGCAAGGTTTGGCCCTGTCGGGCGGCATTCGCCAGCAGCCCTTCCCGCTCGATGGCGTCCAGCGTCGCGCAGGCCGCGCGGCAGGCCAGCGGATTGCCGCCGAAGGTGCTGCCGTGGCTGCCGGGGGTGAACAGTTCGGCGGCCTCGCCTCTCGCCAGGCAGGCGCCGATGGGCACGCCGTTGGCGAGGCCCTTCGCCATGGTCAGCACGTCGGGCACGATGCCCTCGTGCTGGAAGGCGAACCAGCGACCCGTGCGCCCCATGCCGCTTTGCGCCTCGTCCAGCATCAACAGCCAGCCGTGGCGCGTGCAGTGCTCGCGCAGCGCCTTGAGGTAGCCCGGCGGCGCGACCTGCACGCCGCCCTCGCCCTGCACCGGCTCGGCCAGCACCGCGACGATGTCCGCGCCGTGCTCGCGCGTGGCCGCCTCCAGCGCGGCCACGTCGCCCAGCGGCACCCGCACGTAGTCCTCCACCAGCGGTTCGAAGCCCGCGCGCACCGTGTCGTTGCCGCAGGCCGAGAGCGTTGCCAGGGTGCGGCCGTGGAAGGCGTTCTCCATCACCACCACCCGCGGCCGCGCCACGCCGCGGCGCCGGGCGTAGAGGCGCGCGAGCTTGAGCGCGGCCTCGTTGGCCTCCGCGCCCGAGTTGCTGAAATGCATGCGCTGCATGCCCGACAGCCCGGCCAGCCGCTCGGCCAGGCGCAGCTGCCAGCGGTTGCCGTAGAGGTTGGAGACGTGCAGCAGCTTGCCGGCCTGGTCGGCGATCGCCTCGACCACCGCCGGGTGCGCGTGCCCCAGCTGGGTCACGCCCACGCCGGCGATCGCATCCAGGTATTCGCGACCCTGGCGGTCCCACAGCCGGGTGCCGCGGCCCACGACGAAATCGACCTCCAGCGGGTGGTAGGTCTGCATCAGGTTGGCCGGCGGCGCCTGCCAGGCGACCGGCTCGTTGTCGGGAAGGCTTGCTGCGTCGAGAGGCTGGGGCCGGCTCATGGGTGGACTCCTTGGGAACGTGTCCGGCGGAGTATCTTTGGCAACCCATGCGGGATAAATGCCGCAGGGCTTCGATCACCTTCAAGAGTGGATTGATAATGGACCTGTACCAAGCCATGAAGGTGTTCGTCGCCGCCGTCGAGGGCGGCAGCCTGACGGCGGCGGGCGAGCAATGCGGCATCTCCACCACCATGGCCGGCAACCACCTGCGCGCGCTGGAGCAGCGCCTGGGCGTGAGCCTGCTCCGGCGCACCACGCGGCGGCAGCACCTGACCGAGTTCGGCGCGGCCTACTACCAGCGCTGCCTGGACATCCTCGGCCTGGTGAGCGATGCGGACCGCATGGCCGAGCAGGCGCAGGCGGCCCCGCACGGCACGCTGCGCATCACCGCGCCGCCCACCTTCGGGGCGGAATGCCTGATGCCCATGCTGGCCGATTACCTGGCGGCACACCCTTCAGTGAAGGCCGACGTGGTGCTGACCGACCGCGTGGTCGACCTGATCGCCGAGGGCTTCGACGTCGCCATCCGCCTCGGCACCCTGGAAACCTCCAGCCTCGTCGCCCGGCCGCTGGCGGACTACGGCCTCACCCTCTGCGCCGCCCCCGCCTACCTGCAACGCCGCGGCACGCCGGCCAGCCCGCAGGAGCTGGCCGCGCACGACTGCCTCGCCTTCGCCTACCCCACCGGCACCGAATGGCGCTGGACGGAGAAGCACTGGCGCATGCGCGGCGCGCAGGGCGAGGTCAGCGTGGAGGTGGGCGGCCGCGTCACCGTCAACAGCGCGCCCGGCCTGCGCCGCGCCGCCCTGAGCGGCCTGGGCATCGCCATGCTGCCCAACGCGCTGGTGGGCGAAGACCTGCGCCGGGGCACGCTGGTGCCGCTGCTCGCCGGCTACCGCCTGCCGACCCGCCCGATGCACCTGCTCTACCCGCAGGACCGCTACAAGCTGCCCAAGCTGCGCAGCTTCGTGGCGTTCGCGGTGCGCGCGTTCGGGACAGAAAACGCGGCGACGTGAGCGGAAACGTCATCGCAGGCAGAGCCCCGGATACTGGTAGCGATAGGCCGACGTAGTCGGTGAGCCGACAGTAGCGCGTTTCTCGGGCACGACACAGAAGGGCCGGCGTCCAGAGGAATCCTCGAAGATGCGCTCACCTGGTGCGGGGCGAATCAGGGGCAGTATTGGGCCTTCCCGAAGGCCACTGCCAAAGCTCGGTAACTGCTGTCTCCACTTGCCCATCCACCCTCTGGCAATGGAGCATGAAGCACTGATTTAGGGGAGTATCCGATGAAGAAGAGACTTGGCTTGCTTGTGCTGCCGCTGTTGCTGATGCTTGGCCTTGCCCACGCTCAGTCTGGCAAAGTCACCTACGTGTACACCGACCCTCAGGGCACGCCTCTGGCAGAGGCCGATGTGAATGGAAACATCACAGCGACCTTCGACTACAAGCCATATGGAAGCCAGGCACTAGGCAGTCCGCCTACCGGCCCCGGCTACACGGGGCATATGAACGATCCTGACGCCGGACTTGTTTATATGCAGGCACGTTATTACGACCCATCGGTTGGCCGATTCCTCAGCACCGACCCAGTGGAACCAAAAGCTGGCGACACGTTTAATTTCAATAGACATGCCTATGTCAACAACAACCCCATCAAAAACATCGACCCGGATGGACGAAATGGAGTTGAGGCTTTTGGTGGACTCTTGTATCAAAGCTTCCAATTTATACAAGGAAACGGATTCGACGGCGAATCAATAGCCGGGGCATTAGTCGATGGATACAATGGCGAAGGAGATGGCATTGTATCCGCCGCACTGGATGACATCAGCGCGGCCACTGCAGTTACTGGAGGCGTCGGCCTGGCGAAAACAGCCATACAACTAGCCACTCACCAGACTGGCGAGAAAATCATTTCTCAGCTTGCAAAAAATGCAATTAAAGATGACGTAAAAGGAAATGTGCGGCAAATCGTAAAGAGCGGGAGGCATCTGGAGAGGGATGCCTCCACCGCGATGAAGGGGGGGGCAAGATTGGCGAATCACGAGGCGCCAAGGGGACAGTTCGAACTGCGGAGCATAGTGACGGAACTAGAGTTAGCGTGAGAAATTTTTCTGGAAAAGATGGAGGCGGAAGACCGACCATTCAAGTTAATGACCCGGCCACAAAAATTGTCACCAAGTTGCGATATGAAGAGCACTAGGCTCGCGCAACTCAGCATTGATCTATCTTCACGGTATGGCCTGCCTGCCCTGGATTACGACAACTGGGCAGAACTGACCCTATTCGGCGGCATCGGCATGGATCTTCAAACGTTCAATGCGTTGGCCGCCGCTGCAATTTCGCGCGGAGACACTGCAGCGACCATCTACGAACTGGAGTCACTCAAGATCGAATTCTCTCCTATTCCGATAGGCCTGGACTTCGAGTCGTTCAACCAGCTCAAGGCGAATACCGCATGCCTCTTCGAGGTAGCGATGGTCCCTCCTTCCCGTAGATGGGCGGCACTATTGACGGATGAATTGAAAACCTTCGTCTATGGCCCTCTGGATTTCTTGGCCGACGTGTCGCGTCTTGCGCCAGAGGACATGCAATAAATTTTGCCGGCTACCGCCTACCGACCCGCCCGATGCACCTGCTCTACCCGCAGGACCGCTACAAGCTGCCCAAGCTGCGCAGCTTCGTGGCGTTCGCGGTGCGCGCGTTCGGGACGGACGGCGCGATACCGTGAACGGCAACGCCGCCGCCGCGGCGGGCTGCGGCGCGGATGCGGGACGACGGCCGGCGTCTTTGCGACGCGGGACAGCCGTCAGGCCCATGGCGGGGGGCGCCTCACCGCTGGCCTGCGATCAACGCCTTCACGCGCTCCGCATCCGCATCGCTGGCCGGGGTGTAGATCACCAGGCCGAGGTCGGGCTGGCCGTCGATCGCGAAGGCGGAATAGTCGAGCGCGATCGGGCCGGCCTGCGCGTGGCGGATCAGCTTGCTGCCCTCGCCGTGGCGGAGCACGTCCTGGTCGAGCCACATCGCCGCAAACTCGGGGCTCGACTGGCCAAGCTCCTCGATCAATGCCATGGCGTAGTCCGGCATGCCCGCGCGGGTGGTGTCCGCCCGCAGCACCGCCACCATGGAGCGCGCCACCTCGTCCCAGTTGGGCATTTCCTCCCGCAGGCGGGGGTTGCCGAAGACGAGGCGGAGGATGTTGCGCCGGCCGGCTTCGAGCGTGGCGTAGTCGGTGAGCACGGCGGCGGCGGCGCGGTTCCAGGCCACCACGTCCCAGGCGGCGTTCTTCACGTAGGCGGGGCTGTATTCCAGCGCATCGAGGATGCGCTGCAGGCGGACCGAGACGCCGGCGGGCGCGTGGTAGCGGATCTCGGGTGGCCGCCGCTGCGCCAGCAGGAAGAGGTGCTCGCGCTCCACCGCCGTGAGCGCCAGCGCGCGGGCGAGGCGCTCGAGCACCTCGGTCGAGGGCGCCCCGCCCCGGCCCTGTTCGAGCCAGGTGTACCAGGTGGTGCTCACGTTCGCGCGCTGCGCCACTTCCTCGCGCCGCAGGCCCGGCGTGCGCCGGTGCATGGCGGGGAAACCGAAGGCCGCCGGGTCAAGCCTGGCGCGGCGGTCCTTGAGGAAACTGCCGAGTGGGTTGTTATCAGTGAGGGGCATGCTCAGCCTGTCAGTGGCCATACCGGTATGACGCCACGGCTTCACCGCCACGGCGCCAGGACTCCACGATGGCGGTCCCACACCGACTCGACAAGGATCCAGCATGCGTGTCTTCGTTACCGGCGCCACGGGCTTCGTCGGCGCGGCCATCGTCCAGGAACTTCTCGGCGCGGGCCACCGGGTGCTCGGCCTCGTGCGCTCGGAGGCGGCCGCCCAATCGCTGCGCGCCCTCGGCGCCGAGGTGCACCACGGCGACCTCGACGACCTGGACAGCCTGCGCCGCGGCGCGGCCGCGGCGGACGGCGTGATCCACACCGCCTTCAACCACGACTTCTCGAAATTCGCGGAGAACTGCGAGGCGGAACGGCGCGCCGTCGAGGCGCTGGGTCGCGTGCTCGAAGGCTCCGGGCGCCCCCTGCTCGTGACCTCCGGCGTGGCGCTGCTGGCGCCGGGCCGCGTCGCGACCGAGGACGACGTGCCGCCGCCGCCCGGCCCCGCTTATCCCCGCGCGTCGGAAACGGTGGCCGCCGAACTGGCCTCGCGCGGCGTGCGCGCATCGGTGGTGCGCCTGTCGCCGTCGGTGCACGGCGAGGGCGACCACGGGTTCGTGCCGCGCCTCATCGCCATCGCGCGCGCGGCGGGCGTGTCGGCCTACGTGGGCGACGGGCTCAACCGCTGGCCCGGCGTGCACCGGCACGACGCCGCCCGCCTCTACCGGCTGGCGCTGGAACGGGGCGCCACGGGCGGGCGGTATCACGGCGTCGCCGACGAGGGCGTGCCGGTGCGCGAGATCGCCGAGGTCATCGGTCGGCGCCTCAACGTGCCGGTGGTGGCCAAGCCCCGCGAGGAGGCCGTCGCGCACTTCGGTTTCCTGGGGCATTTCCTGGCCATGGACTGCCCGACGTCCAGCACACGAACGCAGGAGCGGCTGGGCTGGCGCCCGAGCGGGCCCGGGCTGCTCGCCGACCTCGACCAGGCGCATTACTTCGCCGGCTGAAAGCGCCCGCTCAGGCGCGCCGCCCCGCCACCGGCCGGCGCTTCGGGCGGCCGCCGTGTCCCGGCCGCGCCGTGCGGCTTGGCCCGCTCAGGGCGCGCCCGGCAGCAACCCCCGCTCCACCAGCACCGGCGGGCGGCGCGCATGGGTCGCCTGTTCGTAGGCGTAGGCCCAGCCCAGCAGGTCGCCGTCGCGCCACGGGCGCGCGGCGATCTCCAGGCCGAACGGCAGGCCGCCGGGATAGAAACCGGCCGGCACCACGATGGCCGGCACGCCGAGGCGGTTGGCCCAGCCGGTCTCGCTGTGCGGGCCGCCGCTCAGGCGGCCGTCCTGCGGCATGGTCTCGTCGGGCGGCGGCATCTGTGCGCTGGGGTAGATAAGGCCGTCCAGGTGCAGGCGGTCGAGCGCGGCCTCGTACTCGGCCAGGGCGGCGCGCTGCGGCGCGTAGTAGCGCGCCTGGGCGTCCGGGTCGTCCGCCAGCCGCCGCTGCGGTACGGACGGCGGCGCGGGCCGCCCCTCCGGCACGGGGTCCGCGGCGGTGCGCGTGCCGGTGAGCGTCATCGGCAGCGGCGCGCCCACGTGCTCGGCGTACTCGGCCGCGGAGCGGTAGTCTGCCGGGCCGAACGCGGCCAGCCAGCGGTCGGTGCCGTCCAGCCGGTACGGCCGCGTGTCGACCTTGGCCGCGGCGTCGAGGAAAGCGCGCGGCAGCAGGGTGTCGTCGATCACCACCGTGGCGCCGGCGGCGCGCAGCTGCGCGATGGCGGCCATGAGCATCGCGCGCGTCTGCGGCCGCAGCGTCACGTAGCGCGCGGGTTTGTCGCCGCTGCCTTCGTCGGCGCGGGTGTCGAGGATGAAGGCGGGCACGCCGAAGCGCTTGCCACGCAGCGCATCCTGCTTGAGGTAGGCGGTGTACGGGCCGGGCTGCGCCCTGGTGGCGGCGCCTTGCGTGCGCGCGTCGAGCGGGTCTTCGCCGGCCATGGCATCCAGCGCGACGGCCGCGTCGGCCACGTTGCGCGCGATGGGGCCGGTGTTGTCGCGCAGCCAGTCCAGCGGCGCGATGCCGGCGATGCTCACCAGGCCGCGCGTGGGCATCAGCCCCACCAGGGCGCTGGTGCCGGCGGGCATGCGGATGGAGTTGGCGGTGTCCGTGCCGGTGCCGAGCAGGGCCATGTTCGCGGTCACCGCTGTCACCGTGCCGCCGGAGGAGCCGCCCGGCGAGTAGCGCACGTCGTAGGCATTGCCGGTGCGGCCGAAGGCGCTGGAGCGGTTGGTGTCGCTGGCGGCGAAGTCGGGCATGTTGGTGATGCCGAGGATCACCGCGCCGGCGGCGCGCAGCTTCGCCACCACGGTGGCGTCCTTCGCGGCGACGAAAGCGTGCCCCGGCAGCGCGAAGCCCTGCCAGCCGTCGGTGTCGGGCAACCCCTGCACCGCTGTGTTGGCCTTGATCACGATGGGCACGCCCCACAGCGCACCATGCCGCGCCTTCGGCGGCTGCGCGTCCTCGCGCGCGGCGATGGCCAGCGCGCCCTCGGCGTCCACCGTCTGCACCGCGCGGTAGATGCCGTTGTAGCGGGCGATGCGGCCCAGGTACCAGCGCGTCACCTCGGCCACGCTGTAGCGGTGCCTGGCGTACAGCGCATGCAGGCGCGGGATGTCGATCTCCAGCAGGTCGCGATCCATGTGCGCCTGCTGCGCGGCGGGGAGCGCGGGCAGCTGCGCCGGCAGGGGCAGCGTCTGCGCATGGCCCGGCGCGGCGCTGGCGAGGAAAGCGACGAGCGCAAGACGTGCAGGCCATGGCATGGCTGAGGGCTCCGGACAAGGGGAAACCGGCACGTTAGCATGGCCCCCGCACCCGCTCGCCGGCCGCCGTCACATGATGCCGATGCCACCATCCGCCGTGCATCCATGGCCGTCCAAATGCCTGCCGAGCCCCTCCTTAGCCTCGCCAAGAATCGGGCCAGTGGAAAGGACGGCCGGCGAGCGATGCACGGCACCGTGATGGCCCGCACATTCCCACCGGGGTGCATGGACTTACGGCCATGCCGCGTCGTCCAAGCCCTACAACGCGCGGCGGAGCGCCGCTAGGGCCACCGGGCTATGGCGGCGGCATCGCCGCCGCCGCAAAGTTCGCCTCGCTCCGGAACTGACCGGAGCAGACGAGCCACGCACGGAGACGGCCATGACGAAGAAACCCACCGCCCAGTTCCGGTTGATCCACGGCAACGGTCACCCGGTGCTCACCCTCCACCTGCCCAAGGGCTCGCCGTTTGCCGAGGCGAGCAAGTACGACAAGCTGCGGCAGGAGATCATCCACCGCCTCACCGGCTGCACCGCCTGCACCTCGGGCGTGCCGTTCCAGATCGTGGACGACCCGGTGATCCTCACCGCCGTCGAAGCCGCCAAGGTGGTCGAGCGCTTCAACGAGCAGATCGGCCGCGAGCTGGCCGCCTGACGACGCTGCCGGGCATGAACGTCCACGGCCCATCGGCCGGCGTCGGGGTGCTGTTCAATCCCGCCCTCGCGGGATTCGTGGAGCATCACTCCGACGCCGTCGATTTCTACTCGGTGATCCCCGAGCGCTTCTGGGTCGACCACGGCCGCGGCGCCGCGCCGCGCTTCGCGCCGCTGCCGCACGAGGTCGGCCTGCTCGAGCGGCTCGCCGCGCGCAAGCCGGTGACGGCGCACGGCATCGGCCTCTCCATCGCCAGCGCGTCGCTGTTCGACCTCGACTACGTGGCCCAGCTCAAGGACTGGAAGCGGCGCTACGGCTTCGCCTGGGTCAGCGAGCACCTCGCCGCCATGCGCCTCGCCGGCGGCGCGGGCAGCGACCACCATGCCGGCCTGGCGCTGCCGCTGCCGTGGGACGAGGAACTGCTGGCCCTGCTGTGCCCGCGCATTGCGCGCGTGCAGGAGGCGCTGGGCGGGCCGATCGCGCTGGAGAACGGCGTGGAGTACACGCCCGTACCGCACGCCGAACTGAGCGAGCCGGCCTTTCTCAACGCACTGACCGCGCGCACCGGCTGCGGCATCCTGCTCGACCTGCACAACCTCCACGTCAACGAGCGCAACCTAGGCCGCCCGGCCCGTGGCTTCATCGACGCGCTCGACCTCGACACGGTGGTGGAGATCCACATCGCCGGCGGCTCCAGCCTGCACGGCATCTACCTCGACGCCCACTCCGGCCCGTGCCCGCCCGAAGTCTTCGCGCTGCTGCGCCAGGTCGCCCCGCGCTGCCGCAACCTGCGCGGCGTCACCTTCGAGTTCCTCGAATCGTATTTCCCCTCGATGGGCGAGGAAGGCGTGCTGGAACAGATCGAGCTGGCGCGCGAAGCCCTGCGGCCCCCGGAACACCCGCCATGTCCCTCGCCGAATTCCAGCGCGCACTCGGCGACCTGATCGCCTCGCCGGTGCGCTGCGCCAAGGTGCGGCGCCTCCCCGGCCTGGCCCTCGCCGGCTACGCCCTCACCGCGCGCGCGCGCGAGCGCCTGCTGGGCATGGCCGGCGACCCGCGCATGGCGATGAACTGCACGCTCTACCGCGTCAACCGCCTCATCCCCCTGCACGCGGTGCTGCCGCGCAGCTGCCGCCTGCTCGGCAGCCGGCTGGGCGGCGTGCTCGACGCCTATTTCGCCGGCGAGCGCGACGGCACGCTGCAGTTCGGCATGGAGGCGAGCCGCTTCGCGCAATGGCTGGCGGCGCGACACGACACGACCCCGGCCCTGCGCGACCTGCTCGCCTTCGAGCTGGCCTGCCACGCGGTCATCAGCGCGGCCGGCGAGCCGGAGCGCGGCGACGACCCGCGCCGCAGGACCCTCGCCCTGCGCCACGACATCGGCGCGCTGCTGGCCGCCGCGGAAGGCGAGGAGCCCCCACCGCTGCCCGCCCCCGTCCTGCTCGAACTCGACGCGCGCGGCGACGCGCTGGTGCTGACGCTGGTCGAGCCGGCCAACGCCTGAGGACTCGTTCGCGCGCGCCTCGCAGGCGCCGCTCGGCGGCGACCACTCGGCGACGGTCATCGCTCGCTGATAGGCCATGCCATCAGGCGGCACGTCGGCTTCGCGCCGCGCCTTCCATCATCCGCTGCCGGCTGCTGCCGCCACGCGCGCGCCGCCCCATCCTGCGTCATTCGGCCACGTCCACGCGAAGGCCATGGCGGCGCGAACCGCGCCCGGCGTGCGATGCAGCGGGCATAATTTCCCTTTTTCGCCCGGCCCCCGGCCGTCATCCAAGAGAAGACGATGAACCTCAGCGACTCGCAGCCGTCGGGCTGGCAGTTCTCCCAGCGCGCCCTCAAGCTCACCAGTTCGGCGATCCGCGAGATCCTCAAGGTGACCGAGCGCCCCGAGGTGATCTCCTTCGCCGGCGGCCTGCCCTCGCCCGCCACCTTCCCCGCCGAGCCGATGCGCGAGGCCGCCGGGCGCGTGCTGCGCGACGCCCCCGGCGCCGCGCTCCAGTACAGCGCCACCGAGGGCTACCTGCCGCTGCGCGAGTGGATCGCCGCGCGCTACGGCGTGCGCGTGGGCCAGGTGCTCGTCACCACCGGCTCGCAGCAGGCGCTGGACCTGCTCGGCAAGGCGCTGATCGACCCCGGCAGCCCGGTGCTGGTGGAAACGCCCACCTACCTCGGCGCGCTGCAATCCTTCTCGCTCTACGAGCCGAGCTACGTGCAGGTGCCCACCGACGGGCACGGGCTGCTGCCCGAAAGCCTCACGCCGGCGCTCACGCAGGGCGCGCGCTTCCTCTACGCGCAGCCGAACTTCCAGAACCCCACCGGACGCCGCCTGCCGATCGAGCGCCGCCGCGCGCTGGCCGCCTTCGCGCAGGGCAGCCCGTTCCCGGTGATCGAGGACGACCCCTACGGCGCCCTCAACTACGCCGGCGAGCCGCTGCCCACCCTGCTCTCGATGGCGCCGGACCACATCGTGCACCTGGGCACCTTCTCCAAGGTACTCGCGCCCGGCCTGCGCATCGGCTACATCGTTGCTCCCGAGGCGCTGCACTTCAAACTCGTGCAGGCCAAGCAGGCCACCGACCTGCACACGCCCACGCTGACCCAGCGCATCGCCTTCGAGGTGGTCAAGGACGGCCTGCTCGACCGGCACATCCCCGAGATCCGCCAGCTCTACAGCGCGCAGTGCGACACCATGCTGGACGCGCTCGCCCGCCACATGCCCGAGGGCGTGCGCTGGAACCGCCCCGAGGGCGGCATGTTCATCTGGGTCGAGCTGCCCGCGCACATCGATAGCCTGCAACTGCTCGACGCCGCCATCGCCCGGAACGTGGCCTTCGTGCCGGGCGCGCCGTTCTTCGCCGGCAGCGCGCCGAGCAACACGCTGCGCCTCTCCTTCGTCACCGTGCCGCCGGCCAAGATCGAGGAAGGCGTGGCGAAGCTCGGGCAGTTGCTGCGCGAGCGGCTCTGACGCCAGCCATGCGGCAAGAGCCGGTTCACTATTTTCTTGCGGACTGACTTGCGGACTGAAAGGTGGGTTCTTGCTTGCGAAGCCGCACGCTGGCTCGCCTGCGGCGGGCTTTCGTCCGCCTGCCGGCGGCCGAGTTACTTTTCTTTGCTTGCCCAATGACGTGCCCAGAACCTGTTCATGATTTTCCTGTCGGTCGGGGAAGCTGGTCCTTGCCTGGGCGGGTCGTGCGTAGACGGCGGGCTGTCGCTCGCTTGATGCGTTTGCGTGTGGTGGCTCGCCTGCGGCGGGCTTTCGTCCGCCTGCCGGCGGCCGAGTTACTTTCTCTTGCTTGCCCAAGAGAAAGTAACCAAAGAGAACGGCACCCCGATGCGGCGC
>NZ_LFQR01000058.1 GCF_001182895.1 Frateuria defendens
CTGCCGCCCAGGCTCCTAGGCGATTCGGCCAACCTGTTCTCCACGTCGCGCCACTTGGTGCAGACCACCTCCCTCCTGCGCTATCCGGTATTCGTCAAGGACGACGATTACCGTGGCTCCCCAGATATGACCAAGCATCCGCTGCTGCGGAAGTACCTGCTGGAGCACTTCGCGGCGGAAGTCGAAGAACTGAAGGATGCCGTGTTCGTTGGCCTGGGGCCGCAGGTCCAGAAGGTGCTTGATGCTTGATCGCCTGATCCAGGAGCGGGTTCTGAAACCCGACCGGGTGATTGGCGGCATGCTGCACCCATCCGGCAACTGCACCTACCGGATCAATTACCTCATTGGGGACAGAAGCGCGCCGGTCCCCCACGCCACCAACCCTGTGCCTTACGACCAGGGCCGGCGAGCATTTCGGGAGCGGTTCGTCACCGCCTGATCGAACGTCGGATGAGTGGATGCGGACGCGGGTTCAATTCCGCAAATGGGAATCGAACTGGCGTCCTGTCTGATGCACTTGGCTGGTGACCCCGGCCGGGCAGAACTGGTAGGATTGTTGGCAGTTGGGGCTGGATTCCGCACCTTTCCGCAGGAGTTCGCAGCGGTTCTAAGGCGCTGAGTTACATAGGTTTGGCGCAGGGTTCCACCCCACCACCAATCCCAAGGCCCTTGCACTGCAAGGGCCTTTTTTTCATGGAAGCGCCTCGGATAATTCCTACACGACGCAGGGGCGTCCGCTGCCAGACCGCCAGTGGAACGAACGGGCAAAGTGACCGCGGGTTCCTTGCCCGTCGTTCGTCCAACGACAGGAAGTGTGGCGAAGGCAGGACGCCTGGCGTGGACGCGGCGAGGTCCCAACCTTCTGGACGCTCAGCCCCCGAGCGGACCGTGGCATCTTTCGGCGCCGTTCTGCGGCGCCTTTTTCTTTGTGACGCAAACGTACTAGGATGCCCGGCCTGCCGGGCGGCGGGGCCTTTGCTCCGACACGTCCCGATGAACCGGCCCAGGTGGCGAAACTGGTATACGCAAGGGACTTAAAATCCCTCGGCCTCGCGGCCATGCGGGTTCGATCCCCGCCCTGGGCACCACGTCTCATGGGTCGCCGGCGCCCGGCCTGCGCGGCGCGGAAGGAGGCTGTGCGGTTGATGCGTCCGGGCGCGCCGGAGCGCCGCCCGTCATCGCCAGGATTGCCGGCCGCGTGGATCAGGCCGAACGGTTGTGCGCGCGCATGGTGCGCTGCTTCTCGCGCTGCCAGTCGCGTTCTTTCTCGGTGTCGCGCTTGTCGTGCGCCTGCTTGCCGCGGGCGAGGCCGATCTCGACCTTCACCTTGTTGCCCTTCCAGTACATCGCGGTGGGCACCATGGTGTAGCCCTTGCGCTCCACCGCGCCGATCAGCTGGTCGATCTCCTCGCGATGCAGCAGCAGCTTGCGGATGCGCCGGTCGTCCGCGACGACGTGGGTGGAGGCGCTGATCAGTGGCGGGATCGAGGCGCCGAACAGGTAGATTTCGTTCTGCCGGACGATCGCGTAGCTGTCGCCGAAGTTGATCCGCCCGGCGCGCAGTGCCTTCAGCTCCCAGCCCTGCAGCGCCACGCCGGCCTCGTAGCGCCGGTCGATGTGGTACTCATGGCGGGCGCGCTTGTTCAGCGCGATGGTTCCGCCGGCGTGTTTGTCCTTGTCCTTCGCTTTGGCCATGTCCGGTAAACTTCGGGCCTTGTTGCCCTGTGCAGATCCGGCTCCGCGCACATGCGGGAGGAGCCGGACCTGTTGATGATGAAGAAGAGGCTATCGTGATCGAAATCCGCCGCAGCGCATTGGTGGGGTACACGCCGGCGCAGATGTTCGAGCTGGTCAACGACGTTGAAGCATACCCAAAGCGCTTCGGCTGGTGTTCCGGCGCGCAGGTGCTCGAGCGCGAAGGCAATGTGCTGGTGGCCCGGCTCGATCTCAAGTTCGCCGGGCTGCGGCACAGTTTCACGACCCGCAACACCCTCGATCCGCCGCAGCGCCTGAAGATCAGCCTGGTGGAAGGGCCGTTCCACAGCCTGGAGGGGCTGTGGGAGTTCGTGGCGCTGGGCGATCGCGGCTGCCGGATCAGCGTGGCGCTGGACTTCGCCTATTCGGGCCTGGCAAGCGGTGCCCTCAAGCTCGGCTTCCAGGGCCTGGCCAGCCGCATGGTCGAGGATTTCTGCCGCGCGGCCGAGCGCATCTATGGCTGAGCGGGTGGGCGTGGAGGTCGTGCTTGCCTTGCCGGATCGCCAGCTGTCGTGGCGCGGGCAACTCGATGCCGGCGCCACTGTGCGGGATGCGGTCCAGGCTTCCGGCTTGGCGGCGGAGCAGGGCGATGCGGTCGACCTTTCGCGGGTAGGCGTCTTCGGTCGCCGCGTGGAGCCCGATCAACCGCTTCGCGACGGCGACCGCGTCGAAATCTACCGCCCGCTGGCGCTGGATCCGAAGGAGGCCCGCCGGCAGCGGGCCCGTCGGCCCTGAGCGTCAGGGCTTGCTCGCCCCCGAGTCGCTGCTGCCGCTGCTGTTGCCACTGCCACTGCCACTGCCACTGCCACTGCCACTGCCACCACTGTCGCTCCCGCTCCCGCCGTTGCCGCCGGAAGTGTTTTTGTCGCCGCGGGTTTCGTTGACCGGATAGTCGGTGTGGTACTTCTTGCTGTCCTTGAGCAGCTGGGCGTTGTCCTGGGCGAAGAAGTCGCCTTCCTGGCGCACCAGGGCGTCGTTGTTGAAGGTCAGCGTGAGCGTGCGGATCTTCACCGGGCCGCCGCGATGCTGCTGGGTGGAGACGTAGTCCCAGCGATCCTGGTCGAACGGCGAGCTCACCGACGGCGAGCCGAGCAGTACCAGCACCTGGCGCTTGGTCATGCCGGGCTTGAGCTGATCGACATTCTTCTTGTCGAGCAGGTTGCCCTGCTGCACGTCGGGGACATAGACCAGGCGGCAGCTGGCGAGCGACAAGGCCAGCATGGCGAAACCCAGCGTGCGAATCAGCTTTTGCATGCGTGTTGCGTCCGGATCGTGAAGAGGGTCGATGATACACTAACGCCTTGCTGGCGCTGTCGTTGCGGGGTGGTCGGATGGAACAGGAATCGAGAGAATTGCGCCGAGCCGGGCTCAAGGTCACCCATCCCCGCATGCGCATCCTGCAGTTGTTCGAAGAGGACAATGCGCGCCATCTCACCGCCGAGGATGTCTACAAGAGACTGCTGGCCGACCAGGAGGACATCGGCCTGGCCACGGTCTATCGCGTGCTGACCCAGTTCGAGGCCGCCGGCATCCTCATCAAGCACAACTTCGAAGGCGGGCAGGCGGTGTACGAGCTCGATCGCGGCCAGCACCACGATCACATGATCGATGTGGACAGCGGAAAGGTGATCGAGTTCGTCAGCGAGGAGATCGAGCGCCTGCAGCACGAGATCGCCGACCGCTACGGCTACATCATCGAGGACCACAGCCTGGTGCTGTACGTGCGGCCCAAGAAGCGCGGCTCGTTATAAAGGCGGATCGGGCGGAGCGGCGGCGAAGCGGCCGGATTCGCCGCCAGGGAACTCGACCTACGGCCGAAAGGCACATAACGCCGGTGCTCCGGCAATCGCTATGGGCATGGGCAAGAAAAAAGCCGCAAGCGGACTCCTGTCCACCTGCGGCTGACCCCGGAGCCCGCGATGCCCGGCACTGGCGAGTTGCTCGCACTGCCTGGCGGCATCCTGACCCGGCGGAACGGCATCCTGCCGTTCTTCGGGGCTACCGTCCCCACGGTAGCCCCGGCTCATCACCTCGCGGTGATGGCTCCCCCACATCGATGGGTCGATCCTAAACGAGTCTTTCACGTCTTCGGTATTGGAAAAATTCCTATGCCAGGCGGCCGGCATCCGAGGTGCCGTGATTGCTGCGCAGCATGATGCGAAGGTGCGTGCCCTGGACGCCCGGTCGCAGCCGGAACAGGCCGCCGAGCGAGGTCACCCGGTCGCGCATGCCTTGCAGGCCATGCCCGCCGCGGGGCAGCCGCGGTGGCAACCCGATGCCGTCGTCGCGGATGTCGAGCAGGGCCAGCATGGTCCCGTGCCGCGGGCCGATCCGCAGTCGCAGCCGGAACTCGCTGGCCCGGGCATGCTTGACCGTGTTGGTGGCGCTCTCCTGCACCAGGCGATAGATCGCCGTGCGGGTATCGTCGTCGAGCAGGCGCGGGTCGCCGTGGAAGTCGGTGACGAAGACGATGCCGGCCGTGGCCAGCAGGTCGCGGATGGGGCCTTCGTCGAGGGCGCGGAACAGGCCGAACTCGTCCAGCACGGCGGGGCGCAGGTCGTCGAGCAGGCGGTGCAGCGCGCGGCGCATGTGGGCCAGGATGAGGTTGAGCGAGAGGCTGACGTCCTCCAGGCCGGCGTTCTTCATCCGGGCCTGGGCCAGCTTGATGTGGGTCTGGATGGCGGTGATGTTCTGCCCCAGTTCGTCGTGCAGCTCCGCGGCCATGTGGCGACGCTGGGTTTCCTCCGCATGTAGGTTGCCGCGGGCGGCGTCGCGCAGCTGCCGGGCCAGTTGGTCCAGCCGACGGTTGACGGCGCCCAGGTAGACGTTTTGTTCGCTCACGCGCTCGCTGCTGCGGCGGAGCGCGTCGCTGGCGGAGCCAAGCATCAGGGCGCCGGTGCCGGCCACGGCCAGGAACAGGTAGCTGGTGGCGCTGGGCGCGACCTGGTGCGTTTCGAAATCGGCCACGGCCATCGACAGGTTGGTGACCAGCAGGGACAGGCAGGCGCCGCGCCAGCCGTGGCGGAAGGCGAAGAACAGCACTGGGGCCAGCGAGAGCACCCGGGCGAACTGGGGCTGCGGCGCGGCGTGCCGGGACAGCATCAGCAGTATCGCGATCGCCGGCAGCATGACCAGCATGCCGTCCATCACCAGCGAGGCCAGGGCCTTGTGGGAGGGCGGCGCGCGCAGCAGCATGACCAGCAGCGGCGCCACCAGCAGCACGCCCAGGTAATCGCCGAGCATGGACTGGCCGAGCATCTGAGCCATCGCCCCCGAGGTCTCCGCATCGTGCAGCAGCGACAGCAGCACCGCGTCCGTGGCGGTGGTGGCGGCCACCACCAGGACCGCCGACAGCAGCAGGCGGGTGGTGTCTTCCGGGGTGCGCAGGCTGGCGTGCAGGTTGGCCCGGCGCAGCAGCCCCAGGCCGATCGCGACCACCAGCGGCTGCGGCAGATCGCCGGCCAGGAATTCGATCCAGCCCAGCGGCATGCCGGCGTGCAGATCGATGACTGCGGTGGCGGCGATCTCCGGCCCGAGCAGCCAGAACCACTGGCGCATCGGCACCAGCAGCAGGGCGCTGAAGCGCAGGCCGAACGGCAGGATCCAGTAGAGGTGCTCGGTCGGCCGCAGCAGCAGCCACAGGGCGACGTAGGCCGCGCCGAGCAGCGGGCC
The DNA here is from genome assembly GCF_001182895.1 of Frateuria defendens. Classification (GTDB taxonomy): domain Bacteria; phylum Pseudomonadota; class Gammaproteobacteria; order Xanthomonadales; family Rhodanobacteraceae; genus Frateuria_B; species Frateuria_B defendens. The sequence continues at coordinate 5,428 of NZ_LFQR01000058.1, forward strand.
CGACTCGGGCAGGGTGAGGGTTCTCGGTTGCATGCGCGGATGGTACATGGGCATGCTCGGGGGTATGGCGCATGGCGCGCATGGGTAGATATGGACATGTACAGCATCGTTCTTGTCGACGATCACGCGATCGTCCGCGAGGGCTTCAAGCGCTTGATCGAGATGGAGCCGGACCTGGAGGTCGTGGCCGAATGCCGCTGTGCGGACGATGCGGTGGAGGCGGTCAACCAGCGCCATCCCGACCTGGTCGCACTGGACCTGTCCCTGCCCGACGGCAGCGGCCTGCCGTTGATCGAGCACTTGCGCAGCGTGTCGCCGCAGACGCGCATCGTGGTGCTCAGCATGCACAACGGCGAGCCGTACGTGTCCGAGGCGCTGCGCCGCGGCGCCAGCGGCTACGTGACCAAGGGCGTGGCGCCGGAGGAACTGGTAGCCGGCCTGCGCGCGGTGATGGCGGGCGAGTGCTACTTGAGTTCCGACCTGCGCCAGCGGCCGAGCGACGCGCTGGACCCGCTCAGCCGGCTCACCGTGCGTGAGCGCGAGGTGTTCCTGCTGCTGGCGGCGGGGCGGGCACCCAAGCAGGTGGCGGCCGAGTTGGGGGTGGGGCAGAAGACCATCTACATCCACCGCGCCAGCTTGATGGGCAAGCTGGGCGCGGGGTCGGAGCTGGATCTCTATCGCATCGCGGCGGCGCGTGGCTTGCTGCCGGCGCGGCAGTGAGACGGATCGCTGCGGACGGCGCGCAGCGATCCGCTGTCCATGGCGCTGTTGCACCATGGCGACCAGCAGAACCCACATCGACACAGCCGTCCGTCATGCCGGCGCAGGCCGACATCCCGTGACGTTGCACTGACGAGGCGGCGACGGCGCCACGGCACTTGGCTGGATCGGGGCGACAAGGCATCCCGCGGCAGGCATCTGCCAGCCCCTTCGGATGGCCGCCCGCATTCAGGCCGTCTGCGCGCGTTCCAGCATCTGCTTGGCGTGGGCGCGCGTCTCGCGGGTGATCTCCACGCCGCCGAGCATGCGCGCCAGCTCGTCGCGGCGGCCCTGGGCGCTCAGCTTCTCGATCGCGGTGCGGGTGCTGTCGCCGTCGCTTTGCTTGACCACGCGCAGGTGGGCATGGCCCTGCGCGGCCACCTGTGGCAGGTGGGTGACGCACAGCACCTGGCGGCTGCCGCCCAGCGCGCGCAGTTTCTGGCCGACCACCTCCGCCACGGCGCCGCCGATGCCGGTGTCGACCTCGTCGAAGACCATGCTGCCCACGGTGTCCTTGCCCAGCGTGGCGACTTCGATCGCCAGGCTGATGCGCGCCAGCTCGCCGCCGGAGGCGACCTTGCGCAGCGGCCGCAGCGGCTGGCCCGGGTTGGCGCTGACCAGCAGCTCGCAGCGCTCGCGGCCCTGCGCATCCGGTTCGTCGCCGTCGACGGTTTCCAGCGAGGCTTCGAGCCGGCCGCCGGCCATGCCCAGCTCCGCCATCAGCGCGCTGACTTCCTCGCCGAGGCGGGCCGCCGCCGCATGCCGTGCCTGGGACAGCGTTCCGGCGGCCTTGGCGTAGTCGTGCCGGAGGCGCTCGCGCTGCGCCTCGACCTGTAGCAGCGCCTCGCCCGCGCCTTCCAGCTCGGCCAGTTCGGTGCGCAGGGCGGCCAGCTTGTCGTGCAGTTCGTCCACCGGCAGCCGGTGGCGGCGACCCAGTTCGTGCAGGTGCGCGAGGTGGGTGTCGACCTGGGCGTAGCGCTCCGGGTCGAGGTCCACGTCCTGCGCGTAGCGGCCGAGGCCGTCGGCCGCTTCGGCGAGCTGGATCTCGGCGCCGGCGAGGAGCTCCTGCAACGGGGCGAGCCGGTCGTCGAGCGTCGCCAGCTTGCCGAGCTCGGCCTGGGCGCGGCCCAGCGCGCGGCGCAGGGCGAATTCGCTGTCGCCGTCGAGCAGCTCGACCACGCCGGCCGCGCCTTCGGCCAGCCGGCCGGCGTTGGCGAGGCGCTTGTGGCTGGTTTCCAGCTCGGCCAGCTCGGCGGGCGGCAGTGCCCACTGCTCCAGCTCGTCCAGCTCGTGGCGGAGCAGCTCCAGGCGCTGCCCGCGGTCCTCGCCGCCGCTCAGCTTGCGGACGCGCGCGCCGAGCTCTCGCCACTGTGTGGCCAGTTCGCGCACCTGGGCGACCAGGGTCTCGTTGCCGGCATAGGCGTCGAGCAGGGCGAGCTGGTGGGCGCGCGCGAGCAGGGCCTGGTGCTCGTGCTGGCCGTGGATCTCCAGCAGCAGCGTGGCCAGCTCGCCGAGCTGGCTGGCGTTGGCCGGGCGGCCGTTGATCCAGGCGCGCGAACTGCCTTCGGCGCGGATCACCCGCCGCAGCTGGCAGGCGCCGTCTTCGTCCAGCTCCTCGCGGCGGAGCCAGTCGCGGGCTTCCGGCAGGCCGGCGAGGTCGAACTCGGCGGCGAGTTCGGCGCGGTCGCTGCCGGCGCGCACCATGCCGCTGTCGGCGCGGGCGCCGGCCAGCAACATCAGGGCGTCGACCAGCAGCGACTTGCCGGCGCCGGTCTCGCCGCTGACTACGGTGAGGCCGGGGCCGAAGGCGATCTCGGCTTCTTCGACGACGGCGAAATGGCGGACGTAGAGCGAGGTAAGCATGGCTCGGGATACGTTGGGGTCGGTGGATTGTAAGGGGCGGAGGCGTTTTGCAGGAGGTCGCCGTGGCGCCCGGAGGCGGCCCGCCGGCCGCGTCCCCGGCGGGCGCGGGGGTGGTTCCTTGCAAACTTGCGTCCTACACCTTATTTCTTGCTCGTCTCACGGATTGCCACAGTGCATGTTTCCTTCCTCCGGCCCTGAACTCGACGCCCGCGCCCGGCGCCTGCTGCGCACGCTGATCGCTCAATACCTGGTCGATGGCGAGCCGGTGGGGTCGCGCACGCTGTCGCGCTCGTCCGGGCTGGACGTGAGCCCGGCGACGATCCGCAACATCATGGCCGATCTCGAGGAGGCCGGGTTGCTGGTCTCGCCGCATACCTCGGCGGGACGGGTGCCGACGCCGCGCGGCCTGCGCCTGTTCGTCGACAGCCTGATCGAATTGCAGCCGCTGCATCCGGACGAGCGCGTGCGCCTGCAGCGCGAGCTGTCGCCGGCGCCGGCGACCACGCGCGACCTGCTTGGCAGCGTTTCCACGCTGCTGTCGGCGATGACCCATTTCGCCGGCGTGGTCAGCGTGCCGCGGCAGGCCGACTTCCCGCTGCGCCACATCGACTTCGTGCCGCTGCCGGACGCGCGGGTGCTGGTGATCCTGGTGTTCTCCGACAACCAGGTGCAGAACCGCATCGTGCAGCTGGCCAAGCCGCTGGACGGGCGTGAGCTGGAGCAGGCGGCCAACTACATCAACGAGCACTTCGTCGGCCTGCGCGTGGACGACATCCGCGCGCACCTGCTGCGCGAACTGCGCGAGGCCAGCAGCGAGCTCAAGCGGCTGCTGGCCAGCGCGGTGGACCTGGCGGCGGCCTCCTTCGCGCCGCAGGTGAAGGACGAGGACGTGCTGGTCAGCGGCCAGACCAACCTGATGACCTATGCGGAGCTGGCCGACCTGGGCCGGCTGCGCGAGCTGTTCGAGGCGTTCCAGCAGAAGAACGAACTGCTGCAGCTGATGGAGGTGTGCGCCCGGGCGCCGGGCGTGCGCCTGTTCATCGGCGAGGAATCGGGCTTCGCCGCGCTGGACGGCTGCAGCGTGGTGACCGCCAGCTACGGCGCCCAGGGCCGCATGCTGGGGGCGGTGGGCGTGATCGGGCCGACCCGCATGGCCTACGACCGGGTGATCCCGGTGGTGCAGGCCACCGCCGATTTGCTGAGCGACGCCTTGAATCGGGCGGCGACGGCCTTATAAAGCCCCGCGGGAGGCGGGATTCCCCGCATATATCGATCGTCGGCACCAGTGGCTGGCGTAGGTTTTTTGTTGGAGTGAAGGCATGCAGAACAACGATCAGCAGGCGTCCCAGGAGACGCAGACCGGCCAGCCGGCAGCGGCCGATGCCGCCGACGTGGAGGCGCTCAAGGCCCGCGTCGCCGAACTGGAAGCCAGCAACGCCGAGCTGCGCGAAACCGTGCTGCGCGAAAAGGCGGAGCTCGAGAACCAGCGCCGTCGCCTGCACCGCGACGTGGAGCAGGCGCGCCGCTTCGCCAACGAGAAGCTGCTCAATGAACTGCTGCCGGTCTACGACGGCCTAGAGCTGGGTCTGGCGACCGAGGCGGGCGACGCGGCCGCGGTGCGCGAGGGCATCAGCCTGACGCTGAAGTCGCTGCTGAAGATCGCCGAGGGCAACGGCCTGGTGCAGATCGACCCCCGCGGGCAGCCGCTCGATCCGGAGCGCCACCACGCGGTGAGCATGGTCGAGGCGCCCGGGCAGGCGCCAGGCACCGTGGTCAGCGTGCTGCAGAAGGGCTACCTGCTGAACGACCGTCTGCTGCGCCCGGCCCTGGTGGCCGTGGCGAAGGAATGACCGGAACCGCCCCGGCGACAAGCCTGAACGGGCGCCGGCGGCGGTCATTCCGGGCCCTCGGGGCCGGGCCGCGACGCGATTGAATCGACGGACGCCGGCCCCCACTTGACAAACATCGCGGTCGCAAGAGCCGCTCACAAGAATCGAATTCGGAGTAGAGAGACATGGGTAAGATCATCGGCATCGACCTGGGCACCACCAACTCCTGCGTCGCCGTGATGGACGGCAGCACGACCAAGGTGATCGAGAACGCGGAGGGCGACCGCACCACGCCGTCGATCGTCGCGTTCACCAAGGACGGCGAAGTGCTGGTCGGCGCGCCGGCCAAGCGCCAGGCGGTCACCAACCCGAAGAACACCTTCTACGCGGTGAAGCGCCTGATCGGCCGCAAGTTCACCGACGCGGAGGTGCAGAAGGATCTCCACATCGTGCCCTACGGCATCCTGGCGCACGACAACGGCGACGCCTGGGTGCAGACCTCCGACAGCAAGAAGATGGCGCCGCAGGAGATCTCGGCCAAGGTGCTGATGAAGATGAAGAAGACCGCCGAGGACTATCTCGGCGAGACGGTCACCGAGGCGGTGATCACGGTGCCGGCCTACTTCAACGACAGCCAGCGCCAGGCGACCAAGGACGCCGGCCGCATCGCGGGCCTGGAGGTCAAGCGCATCATCAACGAGCCGACCGCGGCCGCGCTGGCCTACGGCCTGGACAAGAAGGGCGGCGACCGCAAGATCGCGGTGTACGACCTGGGCGGCGGCACCTTCGACGTGTCCATCATCGAGATCGCCGAGGTGGACGGCGAGAAGCAGTTCGAGGTGCTGGCCACCAACGGCGACACCTTCCTCGGCGGCGAGGACTTCGACCTGCGCGTGATCGACTACCTGGTGGAGGAGTTCCAGAAGGACCAGGGCATCGACCTGCGCAAGGACCCGCTGGCCCTGCAGCGCCTGAAGGACGCGGCCGAGCGCGCCAAGATCGAGCTGTCCTCCTCGCACCAGACCGAGGTGAACCTGCCGTACATCACGGCCGATGCCTCGGGCCCGAAGCACCTCAACATCAAGCTCACCCGTGCCAAGCTGGAGGCGCTGGTGGAGGACCTGGTCAAGCGCACCATCGAACCGTGCCGCACCGCGCTCAACGACGCCGGCCTGCGCGTGTCCGACGTCGACGAGGTGATCCTGGTCGGCGGCCAGACCCGCATGCCCAAGGTGCAGGAGGCGGTGAAGGACTTCTTCGGCAAGGAGCCGCGCAAGGACGTCAACCCCGACGAGGCCGTGGCCGTGGGCGCGGCGATCCAGGGCGGCGTGCTGGGCGGTTCGGTGAAGGACGTGCTGCTACTCGACGTGACCCCGCTGTCGCTGGGCATCGAGACCATGGGCGGCGTGATGACCAAGCTGATCGAGAAGAACACCACGGTGCCGACCAAGGCCTCGCAGACCTTCTCCACCGCCGACGACAACCAGACCGCGGTGACCGTGCACGTGCTGCAGGGCGAGCGCGACCGCGCCAGCGCCAACAAGTCGCTGGGCAAGTTCGACCTCCAGGGCATCGAGCCGGCCCCGCGCGGCATGCCGCAGATCGAGGTGACCTTCGACATCGACGCCAACGGCATCCTGCACGTGTCGGCCAAGGACAAGAAGACCGGCAAGGAGCAGAAGATCGAGATCAAGGCCGGCTCGGGCCTGTCGGACGAGGAGATCCAGCGCATGGTCGCCGACGCCGAGGCGCACCGCGAGGACGACAAGAAGTTCCAGGAACTGGTGGGCACCCGCAACAAGGCCGACCAGCTGGTGCATGCCACCCGCAGCGCGTTGAAGGAGCACGGCGGCAAGGTGCCGGGCGACCAGCTCAGCGCCATCGAGGGCGCGCTGTCGGATCTGGAGAAGGTCAAGGACGGCGACGACAAGGCCGCGATCGAGTCCAAGATCGAGAAGCTCGAGCAGGTGGCGCAGGCGCTCTACGCCGCGGCGCAGGGCGGTGCCACGCCGCCGCCGGCCCCGGGCGAGGCGCAGGCGCATGCGGCGGCCGACGACGTGGTCGACGCCGAGTTCACCGAAGTCAAGGACGACAAGAAGTAAGTCGTCGCGATGGTCGGCACGACCGATCCATGCAGCCCGCGCCCGGAAACACCGGGCGCGGGCTGCGCGTTGAATGGGGAACGGAAGCGCGCCGGCATGCTGGCCGGCAGTGGCTTCGAATCGAGAAGTACCGATGAGCAAGCGTGATTATTACGAAGTCCTCGGGGTGGAGCGCAGCGTCACCGAGGTCGAACTGAAGAAGTCGTTCCGGCGGCTGGCGATGAAGTACCACCCGGACCGCTGCCCGGACGATCCGGCGGCGCAGGAGAAGTTCAAGGAGGCCAAGGAGGCCTACGAGGTGCTCGCCGACGCGCAGAAGCGCGGCCTGTACGACCAGTACGGCCACGCCGCCTTCGAGGGCGGCATGGGGGGCGGCGGTGGCGCCGGCTTCGGCGACGTGGGCGACATTTTCGGCGACATTTTCGGCGACATCTTCGGCATGGGCGGCGGTCGCGGCGGCCGCCAGCGGCGGGGCGCCGACCTGCGCTACATCATGGAGCTCGATCTCGAGGAAGCCGTGTTCGGCGTCGAGAAGAAGATCGAGATCCCCACCCAGGTCAACTGCCACCACTGCAACGGCAGCGGCTCGGCCGACGGCAAGACGGCCACCTGCCGCACCTGCAACGGCCATGGCCGGGTGCGCATGCAGAACGGCATCTTCTCGATCCAGCAGGGCTGCCCGACCTGTGGCGGCAGCGGCCAGGTGATCGAGAACCCGTGCAAGGCCTGCCACGGCGAGGGCCGCCTGGAGGAGGCTCGCACGCTGTCGGTGCGTATTCCCGAGGGCGTCGACAACGGCGACCGCATCCGTCTCACCGGCCAGGGCGAGGCCGGCGCCAGCGGCGCGCCGGCGGGCGACCTCTACGTCGAGGTGCGGGTGCGCGAGCACAAGATTTTCCAGCGCGAGGGCAACGACCTGCATTGCGAGCTGCCGATCCGCTTCTCGCAGGCGGCACTGGGCGCCGAACTGCAGGTGCCGACGCTGGAGGGCGACGTGGCGATCACGGTGCCGCCCGAGACGCAGACCGGCCAGCAGTTCCGCCTGCGCGGGCGCGGCGTGAAGTCGGTGCGCAGCGGCCGCCATGGCGACCTGATCTGCCGCGTGGTGGTGGAGACGCCGGTGCGCCTGACGCGCCAGCAGCGCGAGCTGTTCGAACAGCTGGAAACCACCTTCGCCGACGGCAAGGCGGAGGAGCACACCCCGCGCGCCAAGACCTGGGTGGACGGCGTCAAGCAGTTCTGGTCGCGGGTCACCTCGTGAGACCTCCGCGCGCGCCCCTTTTCGCCGGCCGTCGCCACAGGAGTCGTGCATGAGCCATCCCGTTCGCGTCGCCATCAACGGCGCCACCGGCCGTATGGGGCGGGTGCTGATCGAGCTTTTGCAGCACGACCGGCGCTTCGAGCTGGTCGCCGCGCTCGCGACGCCCACGAATGCGCTGCAGGGCACGCCGGTCGCGCCGGGCAGCGCGGTGCGCTACGCGCACGACTGGTCGCAGGTCGGGCCGCTCGACGTGGTGGTCGACTTCAGCGGCCCCGGCGGCCTGGCCGCGGCGCTGGCGCATTGCGAGGTGCACGGTGTGGCCCTGGTGTGCGGCACCACCGGCCTCGACGCCGCGTTGGCGCAGCGGCTGGACGCCGTCTCAGAGCGCATCGCGCTGCTGCGCTCGGCCAACTTCAGCCTCGGCGTCGCCGTGCTCGCGCGCCTGCTGCGCGAAGCGGCGGCGGCGCTGCGCGAGTGGGACCTGGAGATCGTCGAGGCGCATCACGGCCGCAAGGAGGATGCGCCCTCGGGCACCGCGCTGCTGCTCGGCGAGGCCGCCGCCGCGGCGCGCGGCACCACGCTGGCCGAGGCGGCGACCTATGCGCGCGAGGGCCGCACCGGTCCGCGCGAGGCCGGCACGATCGGCTTCGCCGTGGTGCGCGGCGGCGACATCGTGGGCGAACACGCCGCGATGCTGATCGGGCAGGGCGAGCGCGTGGAGCTGTCCCACCGCGCCACCGACCGCTCGATCTTCGCCCGCGGCGCGCTCGAGGCCGCGTACTGGCTGGCCGGCAAGGCGCCGGGCGCCTACGGGCTCGATGCCATGCTGGGCGATCGCATCGGGCGTTGATCCTTCGGCGCGGTGCCGCCGTCGGCCTGCTTGCCGCGGTGGGCGGCAGGCAGGCTCCCGGCCCGCTCGCCCTGTCGCGCGATGACTCGGCCGGGTACGCTGCACATTCCGCCGCCGTGAAGCCCCGAGCGCCATGTCCTGGTCCACTTTTCCGCTGCTGGCCGTCGCCGGCTCGCTCAGCCTGCTGGCGTCGGCGCTGCATGTCGCCGTCCTGTTCGGTGGGCCTGCGTGGTATCGCCGCTTCGGTGCCGGCGAGCGGATCGCGCGGCTGGCGGAGGCCGGGCATTGGTACCCGGTCGTGGTCACCAGCTTCGTGGCGTTGATGCTGCTGGTCTGGGCCGGCTATGCCTTCTCGGGCGCCAGCCTGCTGCCGCGGTTTCCGCTGCTCAAGCCGGCGCTGTGCGCGATCGCTGGCGTCTACCTCTTGCGCGGTCTGGTCATCGTGCCGATGGTGTTGTTCGCCTTCGACCGCGTGACCGGCTTCTGGGTGTGGAGTTCGCTGGTCTGCCTGATTTACGCCGCCGCCTATGGGCTGGGACTGATCCAGGCCTGGCCGCGGCTCTGAGGCGCCGCGACGGGCGGCCGTCACTTGCCGCGCGCGGAACGCCTCGCTACCATGCCGCCCGTTGTCATTGGGGAGTAGCCATCCTCACCGCGAAGGCGCATGGCCTTCGTTCCCCCGAGGAATCCGCGTCAACAGACTTGAGGCATCGCCTCATGGCGCGGATGGCCGCTGCGGCATGCTGCATGCCGCAACGCGCCCGGCGAGACCTTTGGCCGCGACGTGCTCACCCCGGCCGGGCGAGCCGCGTCGTCGCGCCAATGGTTTCCGCTCGCCCGGCCCGGTTCGTCTCATGCTGACAGCGCTCCTGTTCCTGGTTTCCGCCGGCGCGATCTATTTCGCCTGCGAGTATTTCGTCAACGGCATCGAATGGCTCGGACGTCGTTTCAACCTCGGCGCCACCGCCGTGGGCACCGTGCTGGCCGCGTTCGGCACGGCCCTGCCGGAGAGCGCGGTGACCTTCGTCGCGGTGATGCTCGGGCGCACGCCGGCGCAGCGCGACATCGGCGTCGGCGCCGCCCTGGGCGGTCCGCTGGTGCTGGCCACCATCGCCTATGCGGTGGTCGGTGTGGCGCTGTGGTGCAATCGCCGCCGCCTGCGGCGCGTCGACCACGCGGTGCGCGTCGACCACCGGCGGCTGGCGCATGACCAGTCGTGGTTTCTGGCCATCTTCGTGGTGAAGTGCGGGCTTGGTCTGGTCGCGTTCGCGGTCAAGCCGTGGTTGGGCGTGGCCTTCCTGGTCGCCTATGCGCTCTACGTATGGCGCGAATTGCGCGACGGCGACACCGCGCCGGAAGAGGAGGAGCTGGAGCCGCTCAAGTTCCAGCCGACCGCGGAGCAGCCGGCGCTGTCGCGCATCGTCGCGCAGAGCGTGCTGGCGCTGGCGGTGATCGCCGCCGCCTCGCGCCTGTTCGTGGGGCAGATCGAGGCGATCGGCGAGGCGCTCAAGCTCTCGCCGCACCTGGTGGCGCTGGTGCTGAGCCCGGTGGCGACCGAGCTGCCGGAGACCATGAACGCGCTGATCTGGGTGCGCCAGGGCAAGGAGCGCCTGGCGCTGGCCAACATCTCCGGCGCGATGATGATCCAGGCCACCGTGCCCAGCGCGCTGGCGCTGTTCGCCACGCCCTGGATGTTCGATGCGCCGCTGATCGTGGCCGGCGTGCTCACCATGGCCGCGATCGTGTACCTGCTGTGGCTGTTCCGGCGCGGTCGCGTGGATGCGCGCTGGCTGCTGCCGGCCGGGCTGATGTACGGCGTGTTCGCGGTGTTCGTGGCCTGGTATTCCGGCAGCAGGCTCTGAGGCCGAGCCTTCAGTGCATGCGGAGCAAGCCGAAGCAGGCGGCCACCAGCAGCAGGGCCAGCGCGAGCATCGAGGCCAGGCCGAGGAAAACGCCCAGGCCCATGCGGGTCCTGCCCTGCGCGAGCAGGACGATCGCCGCGACCAGGATGGCGACGAGCGGCAGCGGCAGCAGCATGCCATACAGCAACGGCACGGCCATGCCCAGCGCGACCAGCAGCACGCTGCCGCCGAGGCCGATCGCCCAGGCCAGGCCAAAGCCCTTGGCGAGGGAGCCCTTGGGGTTGCGCGGCGGGTCGCCGGGCAGGGGCGGCGGCTGCTCGCTCATGGCGCGCCTGCCCTTTCGGCGTAGTCGCGTTCGATCTCGCGGCGCAGGCGCGCGAGGGTGTCGGCCTTGCCGTCGCGGTAGAACAGGTTGAAGGTATCGAACGGCACGATGCGGCCGTCCGGCTGCGCGATGTGCACGCAGGACTTCTTCACCGCGCGCAGGTCGAAGCTGTGGGCGTCGATGAACTGCATGATCAGCACGCGGAACACGTTGCGATACGACAGGTCCGCCGGCGCCTGCACCTGCGGCAGGCAGCACAGCAGGTCCGACAGCGAGCAGGCCTGCGACGCGGGCGAGTGGTTGGTGGCGAAGAGCTCGAACACGTGCGCGCGCAGCGCCTCGTCGCGCTCCACCACGATGGTGTTGCGGCCCTTGCTCACCAGTGTCTCCGGCGAGACGAAGCGGGTCAGCGGCTGCACTTGGCCGCCGAGCTTGAGCGCGTAGGCCATCGCCAGGCAGTCCGGGTTGCACGGCACGGGGATCAGGTCATCGGGCTGGAACAGCGGGCTCTGCTCGAGGATGCGCCGGCGCACCTCGCTCAAGGTCAGCCGGTCGTGTGCCGGATCGTAGCCGTCCAGGCGGCCGGCGGCCTGGATCGGCTGGAAGGTGACGCCCCGCACGCAGGGCTGGGTCAGGGCGAAGTCGATGATCTCGCCGAGCTCGTGGTCGTTGAGCCCTTTCTTCACCGTTACCACCAGCGTGGTGGAGATGTCGTGGGTTGAGGTGTTCCAGCGCCTTCAGCCGCACCTCGCGCAGCCTGGCGCCGCGCAGGTCGCGGTGCACCGCCTCGCGCAGGGAGTCGAATTGCAGGTAGAGCTCGAAGCCTGGCTGGTAGTCGGCCAGGCGGGCGGCGAAGTCCGGCTCCCTGGCAATGCGCAGGCCGTTGGTGTTGACCATCAGGTGGTGGATCGGCCGCCGCCGCGCCGCGTCGAGGATGGCGAAGAACGCCGGATGCAGGGTGGGCTCGCCGCCGGAGATCTGCACTACGTCGGGCTCGCCCTCGTTCGCCACCACGGCGTCGAGCATGCGCTCCACCGTGGCGAGGTCGCGGAAGCCCGGCCGGTGCGGGCCGCTTTCGGCGTAGCAGATCGGGCAGCGCAGGTTGCAGTGGTCGGTGATCTCGACCAGGGTGAGGCAGGAGTGCTGCATGTGCTCGGGGCACAGGCCGCAGTCGTAGGGGCAGCCGAAGTGCTGCGGCGTGTTGAAGCGCTGCGGCAGCTCCGGCGGCTTGACGTAGACCTCGCGGCATTGCCGGTAATACGCCGCGTCGTCGGCCAGCAGCACGCGCTCGCGGCCGTGCTGGGGGCACCATTTCTCCAGGTAGACGCGTTCGTCCTTGATCAGGATCTTCGCCTCCACCCGCCGCAGGCAGGTGGCGCAGACCGACACCGCGCTGTCGTAGAACAGGTACGGCCTTACCTTGGCTCCCATGCCTTGCGCCCCCTCGTGCGCAGCGATGCGGCGATACGCGGAATGTCGCGACGGTAATAGCACAGCCCGGCCAGGCAAAGCAGTTGCAGTCCGGACAGGGCGCCGACATAGGCGTAGGGCAGGGGCTTGATGAACTCGACCAGCAGGCGGAAGGCCAGGTAGCCGATCATGAAGGCACGGAAGCGGTCGCCGGGGTGGCCCAGCGCGTGGCGGTAGCGGTGGATCAACCCGTATTGCGCGAGCAGGAAGGCGATCTCGTAGAGCTGGGTGGGATGCCGCGCCACTCCGTCGCCGAAATCGACACCCCACGGCAGCGAGGTCGGGTTGCCGTAGGTGTGATCGTCCAGCCCGGCGAGGAAGCAGCCGATGCGGCCGATGCACATGCCCACGGTCAACGGAAGCACGAAGGCGTCGCCGGTCGAGCGCCGCACGCCGGCGATGCGCTTGGCGAGCTCCACGCCCACCAGGCCGCCGAGCAGGGCGCCGATGATGGACTTGCCCTCCAGCAGGTGGCCGAGATCGGGAAAATCGGCGAAGGCCCGCAGCGGGTCGTCCAGCCAGAACGCGAGCTTGGCGCCCAGCGCCGCGCCCACGATGGCGCCGACGCCGACCGACACCACGTCGTCCTCGCGCTCGAAGGCGGCGGGCGCCAGCCGCTTGCGGGTCCACAGGAAAGTGCGCAAGCCGGCCGCGTAGGCCAGCATCTCGAACACGGTATGCAGGGCGACGGGCGGCATCGGCGCGCCCGGGTCAGTCCCGGTGCGCGGCGTTACGGTCGCGGTCGGCGCCGAAGCGGCGGTCCAGCGAGCCGAACAGCTTCTTGAAGACGCGCGAGAACTTGCCGCGCTTGGTCTTGCGCAGCTTCTCCTCCTCGCTGGTGAGCCAGGCCACCTGGATCACCCGGCGCTCGCCCTCGTAGGGCAGGTGGCCGTGGAAGGAGTTGTCGCAGCGCTTGAACACGGCGAACTCGCCGTACAGCGGCTTGAGTTCGGGCGCCAGCAGGGCGTCGATGTCGTCGATCTTGCCGAGGAAGCGCAGGCAGCCGTCGCTGCTGTCCGGCCACATCGGGTTCAGGTAGAGCAGGGCGGTGGCGACCTTGGAGCGGCTGTCGGTGTGGATGGTGCCGTGGCGCTTGTTGAGCGAGCGGCACAGCGTCACCAGGGTCGGGTAGTCGCCGAGGTTGGCGATGCCCAGGCGCTTGCCGATCGCGTCGGCGAACTCGGGCGCGGTCAGGCCTTCCACCAGCGCGTTGACCGAGGGGCCGCAGTCGCTCGGGTCGTAGGGGAAGAAGCCGGCGCCCGCATAGCGGGGAAAGTCGCGGTCCAGGTCGCTGCGCGCCTCGTCCGGCAGCTGGCCGTGCGCCACCAGGAACGGGAACGGCTCCAGCCGGACCTCGGTGTCGGGACGATCGAGGCGGGCGGGGTCGAGCAGTACGGTGGCGAGCATGGAGTGTCGGTATCCGGCACGGAAATCGGGGGCAGTTTAACGCCATTGTCATGCCGGGGCGTTTTCGCGCGTTGGCGGCGGCTGCGACCGCGTGTTCATGCTCCATCCGGTGGACAAAAAGGGGCGTCGCACCTATCATTGTTTCCCGCCCGAGACTTCCACGACCCAAGGTCCACAAGCCTGCTTCCGCAGCGGCTTGCGGACCTTGCTGTACCTAAAAGGCGGCCATCCCCATGCCCATTTCCGCTCTGCTCGCCCTCGAAGACGGCAGCGTGTTCCACGGCCACGCCGTGGGCGCTACCGGCGAAACCGTCGGCGAGGTGGTGTTCAACACCGCGATGACCGGCTACCAGGAGATCCTCACCGATCCCTCGTACGCGCGCCAGATCGTCACCCTCACTTACCCCCACATCGGCAACACCGGCGTCAACGCCGTCGATGCCGAATCCACCGCGGTGCATGCCGCCGGCCTGATCGTGCGCGACGTGCCGCGCCTGGCCAGCAACTGGCGCAGCACGGAAAGCCTGCCCGATTACTTGAAGCGCCACGGCATCGTGGCGATCGCCGGCATCGACACGCGCCGGCTCACCCGCATCCTGCGCGACAAGGGCGCGCAGAACGGCTGCCTGGTGGCCGGCGAGAACCTCGACGTGGAGGCCGCGCTGGCCAAGGCGCGCGCCTGCCCGGGCCTGAACGGCATGGACCTGGCCAAGGTGGTCAGCGTCGACAAGCCCTACGGCTGGACCGAGGGCGTGTACGACCTCGACCGCCAGGCCTTCAACCAGCCCGGGCGCCGCTTCAAGGTGGTGGCCTACGACTACGGCGTGAAGCACAACATCCTGCGCCTGCTCGCCGAACGCGGCTGCGACATCACCGTGGTGCCGGCGCAGACGAGCGCCGCCGAGGTGCTGGCGATGGCCCCCGACGGCGTGTTCCTCTCCAACGGCCCCGGCGACCCGGCGGCCTGCGACTACGCCATCGAGGCCACGCGCGTGTTCCTCGACCGGAAGATCCCGCTGTTCGGCATCTGCCTGGGCCACCAGATCATGGGCCTGGCCGTGGGCGCCAGGACGCTCAAGATGAAGTTCGGCCACCACGGCGCCAACCATCCGGTGAAGGACCTGGACGACGGCCGCGTGCTGATCACCTCGCAGAACCACGGCTTCGCGGTGGACCCGGGCACGCTGCCGGCCAACGTGCGCGTCACCCACACCTCGCTGTTCGACGGCTCGCTGCAGGGCTTCGCACTCACCGACCGCCCGGCGTTCTGCTTCCAGGGCCATCCGGAAGCGAGCCCCGGCCCGCACGACATCGATTACCTGTTCGACCGTTTCGCCACGCTGATGCAGGAGACCCGCTGAGATGCCCAAGCGCCATGACATCAAGAGCATCCTGATCATCGGCGCCGGCCCGATCGTGATCGGCCAGGCGTGCGAGTTCGACTATTCCGGCGCGCAGGCCTGCAAGGCGCTGCGCGAGGAGGGCTACCGGGTGATCCTGGTGAACTCCAACCCGGCCACCATCATGACCGACCCGGAGATGGCCGACGCCGTCTACATCGAGCCGATCACCTGGCAGGTGGTCGAGCGCATCATCGCCAAGGAGCGCCCGGACGCGGTGCTGCCCACCATGGGCGGCCAGACCGGCTTGAACTGCGCGCTCGACCTCGCCGATCACGGCGTGCTGGAGAAGTACGGCGTCGAGCTGATCGGTGCCTCGCGCGAGGCCATCCGCATGGCCGAGGACCGCGAGCTGTTCCGCGTGGCGATGGGCGAGATCGGCCTGGAGTGCCCGCGCGCGGAGACCGTGCGCAGCTTCGAGGCGGCGGTGGAGGCGCAGGCCAAGGTCGGCTATCCGACCATCATCCGCCCGAGCTTCACGCTCGGCGGCTCCGGCGGCGGCATCGCCTACAATCGCGAGGAGTTCGAGGAGATCGTCAAGCGTGGCCTCGAGCTCTCGCCGGTGCACGAGGTGCTGGTCGAGGAGTCGGTGCTGGGCTGGAAGGAGTTCGAGATGGAAGTGGTCCGCGACAAGGCGGACAACTGCATCATCGTGTGCTCGATCGAGAACCTCGACCCGATGGGCGTGCACACCGGCGACTCGATCACCGTGGCGCCGGCGCAGACGCTCACCGACAAGGAATACCAGCGCCTGCGCGACGCCTCCATCGCGGTGCTGCGCAAGATCGGCGTGGACACCGGCGGCTCCAACGTGCAGTTCGGCATCGACCCGGCCAACGGCCGGGTGGTGGTGATCGAGATGAACCCGCGCGTGTCGCGCTCCTCCGCGCTCGCCTCCAAGGCCACCGGCTTCCCGATCGCCAAGATCGCGGCCAAGCTGGCGGTGGGCTACACGCTGGACGAGCTCAAGAACGACATCACCGGCGGCCTCACGCCGGCCTCGTTCGAGCCGACCATCGACTACGTGGTCACCAAGATCCCGCGCTTCGCCTTCGAGAAGTTCCCGCAGGCCGACGCGCGCCTCACCACGCAGATGAAGTCGGTGGGCGAGGTGATGGCGATCGGCCGCAGCTTCCACGAGTCGCTGCAGAAGGCGCTGCGCGGGCTGGAGATCGGCAAGACCGGCCTCAACCCCACCGGGCTGGACCTGTCCAGCAACGAGGATCTGGCCACGCTGCGCCGCGAACTGCGCGAGCCGCGGCCCGAGCGCGTGTTCTACCTCGCCGATGCGTTCCGCGCCGGCCTCTCGCTGGAGGAAGTGCAGGGCTTGAGCCACGTCGATCCATGGTTCCTGGCCGCCTTCGAGGACATCGTGCTGGCCGAGGCCGAGGTGAAGGAACAGGGCCTCACCGCGCTTGACGCCGCGCGCCTGCGCGAGCTCAAGCGCCTGGGCTTCTCCGACGGGCGCCTGGCCGAGCTGGCCGGCACCGACGAGGCCGCCATCCGCCACCTGCGCCATACGCTGGGCGTGCGCCCGGTGTACAAGCGCGTGGACTCCTGCGCCGCCGAGTTCGCCACCACCACCGCCTACATGTATTCCACCTACGAGGAGGAATGCGAGGCGAACCCCACCGACCGCGAGAAGATCATCGTGCTCGGCGGCGGTCCCAACCGCATCGGCCAGGGCATCGAGTTCGATTACTGCTGCGTGCACGCGGCGCTCGCCCTGCGCGAGGACGGCTTCGAGACCATCATGGTCAACTGCAACCCGGAGACCGTCTCGACCGACTACGACACCTCCGACCGCCTGTACTTCGAGCCGCTGACGCTCGAGGACGTGCTCGAGATCATCGCGCTGGAGAAGCCCAAGGGCGTGATCGTGCAGTACGGCGGCCAGACGCCGCTCAAGCTGGCGCGCGCGCTGGAGGCGGCCGGCGCGCCGATCATCGGCACCTCGCCGGACTCGATCGACCTGGCCGAGGACCGCGAGCGCTTCCAGCACATGATCCAGAAGCTCGGCCTCACCCAGCCGCCGAACCGCACCGCGCGCAACCCCGACGAGGCGCTGGCGCTGGCGCGCGAGATCGGCTACCCGCTGGTGGTGCGCCCGAGCTACGTGCTGGGCGGCCGCGCGATGGAGATCGTCTACGGCGACGCCGACCTCGCGCGCTACATCCGCGAGGCGGTGCAGGTGTCCAACGATTCGCCGGTGCTGCTGGACCGCTTCCTCGACCACGCGGTCGAGGTGGACGTGGACATCATCGCCGACATCGAAGGCAACGTGCTGATCGGCGGCATCATGGAGCACATCGAGGAGGCCGGCGTGCATTCGGGTGACTCCTCCTGCTCGCTGCCGCCGTACTCGCTGTCGCCGGAGGTGCAGGACGAGTTGCGCCGGCAGGTCGGCCTGATGGCGCGCGAGCTGAAGGTGATCGGCCTGATGAACACCCAGTTCGCCATCCAGGGCGACACCGTGTTCGTCCTGGAAGTGAACCCGCGCGCCTCGCGCACGGTGCCGTTCGTGTCCAAGGCCACCGGCGTGCCGCTGGCCAAGATCGCCGCGCGCGCGATGGCCGGCCGCTCGCTGGTCAGCCAGAACGCGACGAAGGAAGTGATCCCGGGCTACTACTCGGTGAAGGAGGCGATCTTCCCGTTCCTGAAGTTCCAGAACGTGGACCCGATCCTCGGCCCCGAGATGCGCTCCACCGGCGAGGTGATGGGCGTGGGCCGCAGCTTCGGCGCCGCCTTCGCGCGCGGCCACGACGCCGCCGGCATCAAGACGCCGACCCAGGGCAAGGTGTTCGTCTCCGTGCGCGACGCCGACAAGGACCGCCTGTTGCCGGTGGCGCAGGACATGGTCGCCCGCGGCTTCACCCTGGTGGCCACCGCCGGCACCGCGTCCTACCTGGACGGCCACGGCGTCGTCTGCGAGCGCATCAACAAGGTGCTCGAGGGGCGGCCGCACGTGGTCGACCTGATCAAGAACGGCGAGCTTGCCTACATCGTCAACACGACCGAGGGCAAGCAGGCGATCGCCGACTCGTTCTCGATCCGCCGCGAAGCGCTGCAGCATCGCGTCACGTATTCCACCACCGTTGCAGGCGCGCGCGCCCTGGTGCATTCGCTGGATTTCCACGGCGCCGGCGAGGTGAACAGCCTGCAGGAACTGCACAAGGAGTTGAGCGCATGAATCGCGTCCCCATCACCAAAGCCGGTTCGGAACGCCTGCGGGCCGAGCTGGATCGACTGAAGTCCGTCGAGCGCCCGCGCATCATCGCCGCCATCGCAGAGGCGCGCGCGCACGGCGACCTGAAGGAAAACGCCGAGTACCACGCCGCGCGCGAGCAGCAGAGCTTCACCGAGGGACGCATCGCCGAGCTGGAAGCGGCGCTGTCCACGGCGGAAGTGATCGACGTGGTGCGCCTGGGCGCGGGCAGCAAGGTGGTGTTCGGCGCCACCGTGGAGCTGGAGGACGAGGACAGTGGCGAGACGGTGACCTACCAGATCGTCGGCGACCTCGAGGCCGATATCAAGCGGCGCATGATCGCGGTGTCCTCGCCCATCGCGCGCGCGATGATCGGCAAGACCGAGGGCGACAGCTTCGAGTTCCAGGCGCCGAACGGCGTGAAGCATTACGGCATCATCGGCGTGCGCTACGAGTGAGCGGGCGGGGCGCGGAGCCTTCGGGCTTCGCGCCTGGCCGAGCGGGCGGTCGCCGCACCGGACTTGCCGCCATCGCCGGGCAAACGCCGGGCAACAAAAAAGGGCCGCTCTCGCGGCCCTTCTTCGTGGCGCATCGCAGCTGTGATCAGCGCTGACGAGCCTTGAAACGCGGGTTGCTCTTGCAGATCACGAACACCTTGCCGCGACGGCGCACAACCTTGCAGTCGCGATGCCGCTGCTTGGCGGACTTCAAAGAGGAAAGCACCTTCACGGCCAGCTCCTAAGAACAAATAGGGAAAACACAAGCTGGCTAGTATAGCCGGCCCATTGACAGCTCACAAGCCCATGGCGGCCTTGGCGCCGCTCAGGGTCTCGAGGAAGCGCGCCACCACCGCCGAGTCGTCGTCGCGGCGGCTCGCCGCGGCGAGCAGGAGATAGGCGTCCGGGTCCTCCAGCGGCACGTAGCTTACTCCGGCCAGGCGCACGACTTGCATGGTGGCGGGCACCAGTGCCAGGCCCATGCCGGCGGCCACCAGGGCGATCACGCCGTTGAGCTGCTGCGCCTGCTGGTGGATGTGCGGGTGGAAGCCGGCCCGGGCGGCCAACTGCACCAGGCGGTCGTAGAGCGTCGGGGCCAGCTCCCGCGGTTGGATCACGAAGCCCTCGCCGGCGGCTTCGTCCAGGCGCAGGCTGGAGCGCCCGGCCAGCGGATGTCCGGAGGGCAGGGCGAGCAGCAGGCGTTCGCGGTCGATCATGTGCAGGCGCAGGGCGCGCGCATCCGCTTCGTGGCGGGGGAGGTCGCGGACGAAGCCAAGGTCGATCTCCCCGGCGCGCAGCGCGGCGAACTGGTCCTCCGTGTACATCTCGTGCAGCCGCACGCGCACGTTGGGCGCCAGCTCGCCGAAGCGCAGCAGCGTTCGCGGCAGGGTCGGGTGGAACGACACCGAAACGGTGTAGGCGAGCCGCAGCTGTCCGTTGAAGCCGGCGGCGGTTTCGCTCACCAGGCTGCGCATCTCCTCCGCCTTGGCGAGGATCTGCCGCGCCTGCTCGAGCAGCACCGAGCCGGCCTCGGTCAGCGCCACGTTGCGCCGGTCGCGGTCGAACAGCCGCACGCCGAGGTCGAGCTCCAGCGCCTGGATCTGCTGGGAGAGTGGCGGCTGCGAGATGTGCAGGCGCTGCGCGGCGCGGGTGAAGCTGAGCTCTTCCGCGACCGTCACGAAGTAGCGCAGTTGGCGGAGATCGAACATATATAAATTTCGGATAAATGCTCGGGGAAATATATATTGGATTCGAGGCCGGGGCGCTCTTATCCTTTGTTCGTCCCGCCACTCCCCCTCCCCCTTGGTGGCGGTGACCCTCGCCCCGTCGGCGACGCTCTTCCCCCGGTACTCGGCTTTCCCCCTCCCCCTTGGCCAGTACCGATGCGTCGTCGGCGGGGCGCTTCCCTATCTGCGCCCTGCCGCAAGGTCGCCTCACAGCGTCGCGGCGAGGCGCGTGCCCTGGTCGATGGCGCGTTTGGCGTCGAGCTCCGCCGCCACGTCGGCGCCGCCGATCACGTGCACCCGCCGGCCGCCGGCGATCAGCGCATCGGCCAGGTGGCGATCCGGCACCTGGCCGGCGCAGATCACCACGTTGTCGACGGGCAGCAGCTGCGGCGCCCCGTCCACCGTGATGTGCAGCCCCTGCGCGTCGAAGCGTTCGTAGGCGACGCCGCCCAGCATCGCCACGCCCTTGGCCTTGAGCGTGGTCCGGTGCACCCAGCCGGTGGTCTTGTTGAGGCGGGCGCCGGGGCGCCCCTCGCTGCGCTGGAGCAGCCAGAGCTGACGGGCCGGCGCTTCCGGCTGCGGCGGGGCAAGGCCGCCACGCTGCGCCAACTGCGTATCCACGCCCCATTCGCGGCTCCAGCGGGCGACGTCGGTGGTCGGCGAAGGCGCGCGTTCGACGAGGAACTCGGCCACGTCGAAGCCGATGCCGCCGGCGCCGATGATCGCCGCCCGTGCGCCGACCGGTGTGCCATGGGCCAGCACGTCGAGGTAGCCCAGTACGCGCGGATCGTCGCTGCCCGGAAAGCTCACGCGCCGCGGCGTCACGCCGGTGGCCACCACGATCTCGTCGTAGCCTTCGCCCTGCAATTGAGCGGCATCGACCCGGCGGCCCAGTTGCAGCGTGACCTTCAGTTCGGCCAGCTGGTGGCGGAAGTAGCGCAGGGTCTCGTGGAACTCCTCCTTGCCCGGAATCCGCTTGGCGTAGTTGAACTGGCCGCCGACCTCGGCCGCCTGGTCGAACAGCGTCACCGCATGGCCGCGTTCGGCGAGCGCGGTCGCGCAGGCGAGGCCGGCCGGGCCCGCGCCGATCACCGCGACGCGCTTGCGCCGTGCGGCCGGCTCCAGCGCGAGTTCGGTTTCGTGGCAGGCGCGCGGGTTCACCAGGCAGCTGGCGCGGCGGTTCTGGAACACGTGGTCGAGGCAGGCCTGGTTGCAGGCGATGCAGGTATTGATCGCCTCGCTGCGGTCCGCGCGCGCCTTGGCCGGCCACTGCGGGTCGGCCAAGAGCGGGCGCGCCATCGACACCATGTCGGCCTCGCCCGCGGCCAGCACCCGCTCGGCCACCTCGGGCATGTTGATGCGGTTGGTGGTGATCAGCGGGATCGCCACCTCGCGCTTGAGGCGCTGGGTGACCCAGCTGAAGCCGGCGCGCGGCACGCTGGTGACGATGGTGGGCACGCGCGCCTCGTGCCAGCCGATGCCGGTGTTGATCAGGCTGGCGCCGGCGGCTTCGATGGCCTTGGCCAGGGCGACGATCTCGTCCCAGTCCTGGCCGTCCTCGACCAGGTCGAGCATCGACAGCCGGTAGATGATGAGGAAGTCTGGCCCGACCGCCTCGCGCATGCGCCGCACGATCTCCACCGCGAAGCGCATCCGCCTCGCGGCGTCGCCACCCCAGGCGTCGCTGCGGCGGTTGGTGCGCGCGGCGATGAACTGGTTGATCAGGTAGCCCTCCGAGCCCATCACCTCGACGCCGTCGTAGCCGGCCTCGCGAGCCAGCTGGGCGCAGCGGACGAAGTCGCGCAGCGTGCGCTCCACGCCGCGGGCGGACAGCGCGCGCGGCGTGAACGGCGTGATCGGCGACTTGAGCCGGGAGGGCGCCACCGAGAGCGGGTGGTAGCCGTAGCGGCCGGCATGCAGGATCTGCATGCACAGGCGCCCGCCTTCCGCGTGCACGGCGCGGGTCAGCTTGCGGTGCCGCGCCACGTGCCAGGGCATCGACAGCCGTCCGCCGAAGGGCTTCAGCCAGCCCTCGACGCTGGGCGCGATGCCGCCGGTGACGATCAGCCCCACGCCACCGCGCGCACGCTCGGCGAAGTAGGCGGCGAGCTTGTCGTAGTCGGCGGCCTGGTCCTCCAGCCCGGTGTGCATAGACCCCATCAGGATGCGGTTGGGCAGGGTGAGGTGACCCAGCTCGAGCGGGGCGAACAGGTGCGGATAGCGCATGCGGGGGAGGCTCATTCAAACGATTGTATGAATGTGGAACCTGGTCGGCCGAGGCGTCAAGGTGCGGCGCAGCGAGTGCGGCCGGGGTGACTCGTGGCGTGCGTGGGCCGCCCGCCGCCGACGCGCTACCATGTCGGTTTGCCTTGCCCGCCAGGAGAAACCATGAACCGTGCCGCGCCCGTTCCCGTGCTGACCATCGACGGCCCCTCGGGGTCGGGGAAGGGGACCGTGAGCCGGCTGGTGGCCGAGCGGCTGGGCTGGCGGATGCTGGATTCCGGTGCGCTGTACCGCGCGATCGGCTACGCCGCGGGCATGGCCGACCTGGACCTGTCCGACGCCGAGGCGATGACCCGCTGCGCGCAGACCACCAAGATCCGCTTCCATCCCAGCGCGGACGGCCACGACACCCATATCTTTGTCAACGGCCACGACGCGACCGACGAACTGCGCACCGAAACGGCCGGTGCGGCGGCCTCGGCGATCGCCTCGATTCCCTCGGTGCGTCAAGCACTTGTGGAGCTTCAGCTGAGTTTCCGCAAGGCGCCGGGGCTGGTCGCCGACGGGCGCGACATGGGCACCGTGATCTTCCCCGACGCGCCGTTCAAGGTGTTCCTCACCGCCAGCGCCGCCGAGCGTGCGCGCAGGCGGCATAAGCAGTTGAAAGAAAAGGGGCTCAAGGTTACACTTACAGACCTTCAGCGCGAGATTGAAGCGCGTGACGCCCGCGATGCATCGCGGACCGTGGCGCCGCTCAAGCCCGCCCCCGACGCGGTACTGCTGGATACCACCGGCATGCCGATCGAGGACGTGGTCGCGAACGTATTGACCGTCGTGCAGCGGTAACCTGGCCGCCGACGGACTTGGTGCCCCTGCCGCGGCAGGGGAGCGTGGTAACGGTGCCGATGGGGCCAGCCCCCGAGACACCCACAACCGGTGGGCCGCTTTCCCTTTGCGCATACATCCGACGGCGCGCATCGGGCACGGCCTTTTCTCATTTCTGGAATCAACATGACCGAAAGTTTTGCCGAGCTGTTTGAACAGAGCCAGCAGGCCATTGCCAAGCTGAAGCCGGGTGCCATCGTCACCGGCATCGTGGTGGAAATCCGCAACGACGTCGTCGTGATCAACGCCGGCCTCAAGAGCGAAGGCATCGTCCCCATCGAGCAGTTCAAGAACGAGGACGGCTCGCTGGAAGTGCAGGTAGGCGACGAGGTGAAGGTTGCCCTCGACGCCCTGGAGGACGGCTTCGGCGAGACCAAGCTCTCCCGCGAGAAGGCCAAGCGTTCCATGGTGTGGGACGAGCTGGAAGAGGCCTTCGACAAGGAGGCGACCATCTCCGGCAAGATCTCCGGCAAGGTCAAGGGCGGCTTCACCGTCGACATCAAGGACGTCCGCGCATTCCTGCCGGGCTCGCTGGTCGACGTGCGTCCGGTCCGTGACCCGGTCTACCTCGAGGGCAAGGACCTCGAGTTCAAGATCATCAAGCTGGACCGTAAGCGCAACAACGTGGTGGTCAGCCGCCGCGCCGTCGTCGAGACCGAGTTCTCCGAGGAGCGCGAGAAGCTGATGGAGCGCCTGACCGAGGGCGCGGTGGTCAAGGGCGTGGTGAAGAACCTCACCGACTACGGCGCGTTCGTGGACCTGGGCGGCATCGACGGCCTGCTGCACATCACCGACATGGCGTGGAAGCGCGTGCGCCATCCGTCCGAGGTGGTCAACGTCGGCGACGAGCTGGAAGTGCGTGTGCTCAAGTACGACCGCGAGCGTAACCGCGTGTCGCTGGGCCTCAAGCAGCTGGGCGACGATCCGTGGGTCAACATCTCGCGTCGCTACCCGGTCGGCAGCCGCCTGTTCGGCAAGGTCTCCAACGTCACCGACTACGGCTGCTTCGTCGAGATCGAGCCGGGCGTCGAGGGCCTGGTCCATGTGTCCGAGATGGACTGGACCAACAAGAACGTCAACCCGGCCAAGGTGGTGCAGGTCGGCGACGAGACCGAGGTGATGGTGCTGGACGTGGACGAAGAGCGTCGCCGCATCTCGCTGGGCATCAAGCAGACCCGCTCCAACCCGTGGGAAGCCTTCGCCGCCATGCACAAGAAGGGCGACAAGGTCTCCGGCCAGATCAAGTCGATCACCGACTTCGGCATCTTCATCGGCCTGGACGGCGGCATCGACGGCCTGGTGCACCTGTCCGACATCTCCTGGCAGGCCTCCGGCGAAGACCTGGTGCGCAACTTCAAGAAGGGCGACGAGGTCGAGGCCGTGGTGCTGGCGGTGGATCCGGAGCGCGAGCGCATCTCGCTCGGCATCAAGCAGATGGAGCAGGACCCGCTCGGCCAGTTCATGGCGCTCAACACCCGCGGCACCATCGTCAACGGCACCGTGAAGGAAGTGGACGCCAAGGGTGCGCTGATCGACCTGGGCGAGGGCGTGGAAGGCTATCTGCGCGCCAACGACATCGCCAAGGAGCGCATCGACGACGCCACCCAGCACCTGAAGGTGGGCGACAAGGTCGAGGCCAAGTTCATCGGCACCGACCGCAAGAGCCGTCAGCTGCAGCTCTCCATCCGCGCCAAGGACGAAGAGGAACTGCAGGACGCCATGGCCGAATACTCCTCGGCCAGCGGTGGCACGACCAAGCTCGGCGCGCTGCTCAAGGAGCAGCTCAACAAGGCCGACTGACCGTCGGTTCGCAAGAAGCCTGAAGCGGGGCGGCGGTCGTTCGCCGCCCCGCTGTTTCACGTCAAGGACATAGGGGACCATGACCAAATCCGAATTGATCGAGGCGCTCGCGCGGCGTCAGACCCATCTTGCATTTGGTGACGTGGAGCTCGCGGTCAAAAGCCTGATTGAGCAGATGAGCCAGGCCCTGTCGCACGGCGAACGTATCGAGATTCGTGGTTTCGGCAGCTTCTCCCTGCATTACCGGCCGCCGCGCATGGGGCGCAACCCCAAGACCGGCGATGCGGTGGCCTTGCCCGGCAAGCATGTCCCGCATTTCAAGCCCGGCAAGGAACTGCGCGAGCGCGTGAACCAGTCGGTGCAGCTCCAGGACGCCTGAGTGTCCGTTCCGAATTATCCGAGGCAGGCGGCGCGAGCCGGTCCTGCCTTCTTTTTTGTCCGTCGCGCGGCGCTTGGCGGGCCGGGCAGCGCCTGTGCCGGTCTTCCGCATTCGGGTAAAGTCCGCTTCTATGCGACTGCTTGCCTTGCTCATTCTCCTGTTGTCGATCGGCGCCGGCGTGGTGGTCGGCGCGCTCAATGCCGATCTCGTCGGCTACGACCTCGCCTTTGCGCAGGTGCAGTGGCCCAAGGGCGCGGCCTTGCTGGTGGCGCTGGTGTTCGGATGGCTGCTCGGCGGGCTGACCGCCTGGCTGGGCACCCGCCTCGGCCATCGCCGTGCCCGCCGCCGGGCGCGCCGGGCCGAGTCGGGCAACGGTACGTCGGCGGGTCCATGACGGCGCTCTATGTGATGGCACTGCTGGTGCCGGTCGCGTTCCTCAGCGGCTGGTTCGGCGCCCGGCGGGCGGTCGCGCACCGCTCGGGCATGCGCGTGAGCGAGTTTTCCTCGGACTACTTCCGCGGCTTGAACTACCTGCTCAACGAAGAGCAGGACAAGGCGATCGAGGTGTTCCTGCGATTGGCCGAATACAACCGCGACACGGTGGAGACGCATCTCGCGCTCGGCAACCTGTTCCGCCGCCGCGGCGAGGTGGACCGGGCGATCCGCCTGCACCAGCACCTGGTGTCGCGTCCGGGCCTGAC
The DNA here is from genome assembly GCF_001182895.1 of Frateuria defendens. GTDB lineage: Bacteria > Pseudomonadota > Gammaproteobacteria > Xanthomonadales > Rhodanobacteraceae > Frateuria_B > Frateuria_B defendens. The sequence continues at coordinate 31,472 of NZ_LFQR01000058.1, forward strand.
CGACGCGATGAAGACGGTGGCGCTGCTGGAGCTGGGCGAGGACTACATGCGCGCCGGCCTGCTCGATCGCGCCGAGGCGCTGTTCTCCGACCTGGTGGCGATGGACGCGCACGCACCCTCGGCACTGCGCCACCTGGTGGCGATCTACCAGCACGAGCGCGACTGGCACAAGGCGATCGACCACGCGCGCCGGCTCGAGGCAATGACCGGCGAGAGCGAAGCGCCGATGATCGCGCAGTTCTACTGCGAGCTGGCCGACCGCGCGCGGCAGCACGGCGCCCGCGCCGAGGCGCGCGAGCACCTGCAGCAGGCCTTCCAGTGCCAGCCCGACTGCGTGCGCGCCTACATGCTCACCGGCCGCCTGCATGCGGAAGCGGGCGAGCACGTCGAGGCGGCGGAGGCCTACGAAGCGGCGGTGGCGGCCGACGTCGCCTTCGTGCCGGAGATCTTGCCGCCGCTGCTCGACAGCTACGCGCGCACCGGGCAGATGGCGCGGGCCGAGCGCTTCCTGCGCGACATCCTGACCCGCTACCACGGCATCTCGCCGGTGCTCGCGCTGGCGCACCTGTACGAACAGCGCGACGGCGAGCGCACGGCGGTCGAGTTCCTCACCTCGCAGTTGCGCCAGCGTCCTTCGGTGCGTGGCCTGATGGCCCTGATCGATGCCACCATGGACAAGGTGGAGGGCGAGGCGAGGGAGAACTTCCTGATCCTGCGCGATCTCACCCGCAAGCTGCTCGAGGGCCAGGCGATGTATCGCTGCAGCCGATGCGGCTTCGGCGCCAAGGCACACCACTGGCAGTGCCCGAGCTGCAAGAGCTGGGGCACGATCCGGCCGATCCATGGCGTGGCGAATGAGTGAGGCGGTGGCTTTCGCCTGGCCGCTGACGGGATGGCTGCTGGCAAGTTTCCTTCTCGCGCTGGTGTGCGTGCGCGGCGCCATCGCCTATGCCCATCGACGCGGCATGCTGGACCAGCCGGGGCAGCGTCGCTCGCACACGGTGCCGACGCCGCGCGGCGGCGGCATCGGCGTGGTGGTCGGCATGTTGCTGACGGCGCCGTCGGCATTGGTGTTCCTGGGCGCGGCCTGGCCGGTATCGGTGGCCGCCGCGCTGGGCGCGGCACTGCTGCTGGTGGCGGCCGTCGGCTGGTGGGACGACCACCGGCCGCTCGGCGTGCGCCTGCGGCTGCTGGTGCAACTGGCGGCCACGGCCTTGTTCTCGCTGGCGCTGTTGCGGGCCACCGAGGGCGCATGGCTGTGGCTGCCGCTGCTCGTGCTGGCCGGCGCCTGGAGCATCAACCTGCACAACTTCATGGACGGCATCGACGGCCTGCTGGCCCAGCAAGCCATTTTCGCCAGCGCGGGGATGGGCCTCCTGGCCTGGTTCGCCGGGCAGCCGGCGCTGGCGGCCGCGAGCTTCTGCCTGACTGCGGCGAGCATGGGCTTCTGGCTGTACAACCGGCCGCCGGCGAAAATTTTCATGGGCGACGTGGGCAGCGGCAGCATCGGCCTGTTGCTGTTCGCGTTCGCCGCGATGCTGTGGCGCGCGGCTTCGCATCTGCTGTGGCCGGCCCTGCTGCTCTGCTCGGCCTTCGTGGCGGACGCCAGCCTGACCCTGCTCACACGCTTTCTTCGCGGCAGGCGCTGGTATGCTGCGCACCGCGAGCACCTCTACCAGTGGGTGGTGCGCAGTGGCCGCAGCCATGCAGGGAGCGATCGCCTTTATCTGTATTGGAATCTGCTGATCGCGGCGCCGGCCGCGGCCATCGCGGCGTGCGTGCCGGCAGCGGGATTGCCGCTCTGCGTGCTGGGCTATGCAACGGCCTTCATCGTATGGATAAGTAGCAAGCGGTATATCTTGCGTCGTTTGCGACGCCGCCGTCCCAGGGAGAGGCATGTCACTGCGTAAATACATCGGAACCATTCATCCGCGTGCGGCGGTCGTGCTCCACGACCTGACCATGGCGGCGCTTGCATGGTGGATCGCCAAGGACCTGCGCTACGCGATGATTCCCGACGAGGCGCTCGGGTTCCAGCTGCTGGAGTTCCCCCTGGTACTGCTGGTGCAGGGCCTGGTGTTCACCTGGACGGGCCTCTACAAGGGCCTGTGGCGCTTCGCCAGCCTGCCCGACCTGTGGAACATCCTGCGCGCCGCGGTGGTGGGCGCGGCCATCACCGGCCTGGTGCTGTTCCTGTATGGCCGCCTGGACGGCGTGCCACGTTCGGTGCTGCTGCTGTATCCGGTGGTGCTGGTGGTGCTGCTCGGCGTGCCGCGGCTCGCCTACCGTTTCTGGAAGGACAGCCGCCTGGACCTGTTCCAGACCCAGCAGGTGAAGCGGGTGCTGATCGTGGGCGCCGACCCGGCCGGCGAGGCGCTGTCGCGCGACCTGCGCCGCGACGGGCATTTCAGCGTGGTGGGCTTCGTCGACGACCGGCCGAGCCTGCGCGGCGCCAGCATCAACGGCCACCCGGTGCTGGGGCGGCTGGAGCAATTGCCCGAACTCACGCACGAGGCGGCCGTCGAGATGCTGCTGATCGCGCTGCCCGGCGCCACCACGTCCGAGATGCGCCGGGTGGTGGAGCTGTGCGACGGCACCGGCCTGCCGTACCGCACGGTGCCGCGGCTGGAGGACGTCGTGGCCGGCCGCGCGCAGTTCAACGAGATCAAGGAGGTGGCGATCGAGGACCTGCTCGGCCGCGACGCGGTGGAACTGGACTGGACCGCCATCCGCGAGTCGCTGATGGGCCGGCGCGTGCTGGTCACCGGCGGCGGCGGCTCGATCGGCTCGGAGCTGTGCCGGCAGGTGGCGTGCCTGGGCATCGCCTCGCTCACCGTGGTCGAGCACAGCGAGTACAACCTCTACCGCATCAGCCAGGAGCTGCGCTCGCAGTTCCCCGAACTGCTGTTCGAGAGCATCCTGGCCGACGTCGGCGACCCGGTGGCGATGCGCCGGCTGTTCGCCAGCCAGCGGCCGCAGGTGGTGTTCCATGCGGCGGCCTACAAGCACGTGCCGATGCTGCAGGGCCAGCTGCGCAGCGCCTTCCGCAACAACGTGCTGGGCTCGCGCACGGCCGCGGACCTTGCCGACGAATTCCACGCCGAATGCTTCGTGCTGATCTCCACCGACAAGGCGGTCAACCCCACCAGCGTGATGGGCGCCTGCAAGCGCGTGGCGGAGATCTACTGCCAGAACCTCAACGCGCGTTCGCAGACGCACTACATCACGGTGCGCTTCGGCAACGTGCTCGACTCGGCCGGCTCGGTGGTGCCGCTGTTCCGCGAGCAGATCCGCAGCGGCGGGCCGGTGACGATCACGCATCCGGAGATCTCGCGCTACTTCATGACCATTCCCGAGGCCTGCCAGCTGATCCTGCAGGCGGCCAGCCTGGGCAAGGGCGGCGAGATCTTCGCGCTGGACATGGGCGAGCCGGTGAAGATCCGCGACCTCGCCGAGCAGATGATCCGCCTGGCCGGCAAGAAGCCGGGCACCGAGGTGCCGATCATCTACACCGGCCTGCGCGCCGGCGAGAAGCTGTTCGAGGAGTTGTTCCACCCGCTGGAGAACTACAGCGCCACGACCCACGCCAAGATCTTCCTCGCCCAGCATCGCGAGGTGGCGTGGGAGCTGCTGCTGGCGCTGCTCGCCAAGGCGGCCGAGGCGGTGACGGTGTTCGACGAGGACGAACTGCGCCGCTGCGTGTCCAGCCTGCTGCCGGCCTTCCGCTGGAGCGATACGGCCCAGCCGGCCGACGTGATTTCCATCCGACGCAACGACACGAAGTAAGGAGAAAGATTGGTGAGCAAGCCCCTGCGCAAAGTGGTGTTTCCGGTGGCCGGCCTCGGCACGCGCTTCCTGCCCGCGACCAAGGTGGTGGCCAAGGAAATGCTGCCGGTGCTCGACCGCCCGCTGATCCAGTACGCCGTGGACGAGGCGGTGGAGGCCGGCGCCGATACCCTGGTGTTCGTCACCAACCGCTACAAGCACGCCATCGCCGACTACTTCGACAAGGCCTACGAGCTGGAGGCGAAGCTGCAGGAGAAGGGCAAGGACGAGCTGCTCAAGCTGGTGCAGGGCACCTTGCCCAAGCACGTGCGTGCGATCTTCGTCACCCAGCCCGAGGCGCTCGGCCTCGGCCACGCCGTGCTGTGCGCCAAGCCGGTGGTGGGCGACGAGCCCTTCGGCGTGATCCTGCCCGACGACCTGATCTGGCATACCGCCAAGGGCGCGCTGCGCCAGATGGCGGAACTGGGGCAGGCCGAAGAGGCCGGGGTGATCGCGGTGGAGGAAGTGCCGGCGGACGAGACGGACAAGTACGGCGTGGTCGACGCCACGCCGGTGGACGAGCGCAGCGCGCGCATCCGCCACATGGTGGAGAAGCCCAAGCCGGCCGAAGCGCCCTCCAACCTCGCCGTGGTCGGCCGCTACGTGCTGCCGGGGCGCATCTTCGAGCTGCTGGAGGCGACCACGCCGGGTGCCGGCGGCGAGATCCAGCTCACCGACGCCATCGAGGCGCTGCTCAAGGAGCAGGGCAAGGTGCTGGCCTACCGCTTCGAGGGCACGCGCTTCGATTGCGGCAACAAGGCCGGCCTGGTGCGCGCCACCATGCACATGGCGATGCAGGATCCCAAGCTGGCGCCGGTGGTGCGGGAGTTCGCGGGCAAGCTCTGACCGCGGCCGATGCGACAGGGGCCGGCCTCGTCGAGGCCGGCCTTTTTTGTTTTGCGCAGTGGGTTTGTTTGCACAGCGGGCCGTGGCCCTCTTGCATGGCGGCCGTCGTGTCCGTTTGCGTCTGATCGACCGATGCGCGTCGGGCTCGGCCTGCATCTGCCGATGTGTCCCGCTCCTTGGCGGCCGGCGCCTTGGCAGGGAGGCGAAGAAGCAGAGTGGGCGGCTGATCGTCATCAGCAGTCGGCCCGATCCACCCACCTGGCGCTATGCTGGGGCCGTCTCCCCCGTTATTGCGCACGCCACCACCGTGATCATGCAGCCGCCGGCGGACGAGTCCTACTACCGCGCCACCGCCGCACCCTATGAACCCTACGTGCCGCTTCGCGGCAGCCATGAGGCGCGCGTGGCGATCGTCGGCGGCGGCTTCGCGGGGCTCAATACCGCCCTGGGGCTGGCCGAACGCGGCTGGCCGGACGTGGCGGTGCTCGAACGCGAGCGGATCGGCCACGGTGCCTCCGGACGCAACGGTGGTTTCGTGTTCGCCGGCTACTCGCTGGGCGAGCAGGCCTTGCTCGCCCAGCGCGGCGAAGCGCAGGCGCATGCCCTGTTCGGGCTCACCGTCGAGGGCGTGCATCGCATCCGCCGGCGCATCGCCGAGTACGGCATCGCCTGCGGCGCGGTCGATGCCGGCGTGATCTGGGCCAACTGGTTCCGCGACCCAGAGGTGCTGCGCCGGCGCCAGCGGCTGCTGGCCGAACGCTATGGCGTGGCCTGGGAGTGGCTGCCGGAGGCGCAGCTGCGCGAGATGGTGCGCAGCGCGCGCTACCACGACGGCTTGTTCGAGCGTGATGCGCTGCACCTGCACCCACTCGACTACGCGCTCGGCCTGGCGCAGGCTGCGGCGGCGCGCGGCGTGCGCCTGCACGAGCACAGCGGCGTGCGGCGGCTCAAGCGCGAGGGCGCGCACTGGCGCATCGAGACGGCCGAGGGCACGCTGCGCGCCGAGCAGGTGGTACTGGCCTGCGGCGGCTATCTCGCCGGGCTGGAGCGGCGCATCGACCGCGCGGTGCTGCCCATCGCCACCTACGTGGTGGTCACCGAGCCGCTAAACGAGCGCCTGGAGGCGTGCCTTGCCACGCGCGCCGCGGTCTACGACACGCGCTTCGCCTTCGACTATTACCGGCCGCTGCCCGATACGCGGCTGCTGTGGGGCGGGCGCGTCTCCATCCGCGAGCGCTCGCCGCAGGCGGTGCGGCGCCTGCTCCGACGCGATTTGCTGCGCGTGTTTCCCCAGCTCGAAGGCGTGCGGATCGATTACGCCTGGTCCGGCCTGATGAGCTACGCGCGGCACCTGATGCCGCAGCTCGGCGGGCGCGGGAACGGCCTGTGGTGGGCGCAGGCCTTCGGCGGGCACGGCTTGAGCTCCACCTGCGCCGCGGGCGAGCTGCTGGCGGCGGCGATCGTCGAAGGCGACGAGGGCTGGCGGCAGTTCGCCGCCTACGGCCTGGAGAGCGCCTGGCGCCCGTTCGGCTTCCTCGCCGCGCAGGCCGGCTACTGGCGCGCCGAATTCAACGATTGGCTGAAGACGAGACTGGAAGGATGAGCGAACCGAACAAGGACTACGGCGAGATCGGCTGGGACGATTTCGAGAAGGTGCTGATCGTCGCCGGCACGGTGACGCGGGTGGAGGCCTTTCCCGAGGCGCGCAAGCCGGCCTGGAAGGTGTGGGCCGACTTCGGCCCCTATGGCGAACGCAAGACCAGCGCGCAGATCGCCGCGCTCTACCGGCCCGAGGACCTGCTCGGCCGGCAGATCGTCGGCGTGATCAATTTTCCGGAGAAGCAGATCGGGCCGTTCCGCTCGCAGTTTCTGCTGACCGGCTTTCCCACCGGCGAGGGCGTGGTGATCACCCGCCCGGAACGCGCGGTGCCCAACGGCACGCGCCTGGCCTGACGGCGGCTGCGCCGCGCGGTGACTCTGTCCCGCGCGGCTGCGTGTGCCAAAGGGTCGATGTGGCCCATGCCGTGTGGTGCGATGTCCAAAAACTTCCGCGTGATCACGTGCCCGCGATTCGCCCGCGGCGCGCCATGCCGGCCGCCACCGCGGCCGCTAGCCTTGGAGTGCTTTCCATCGAGGCATTCCCGCATGAGTCGCACGATCCGTCTGCTTGGCCTGGGTGCCGTGCTCTGCCTGTGGCAGCCGTTCGCCCAGGCGCACCTTCCAGCTGGACCCAGCCGCACACGCCCTTCCGCCTCTACGGCAACACCTGGTACGTGGGCACACAGGGGCTCTCGGCCATCCTCGTCACCTCGCCGCAGGGGCATGTGCTGATCGACGGCACGGCGACGGAGAACGCGGCGATGATCGAGGCCAACATCCGCGCGCTCGGCTTCCGCGTGGAGGACGTCCGGCTGATCCTCGACTCGCATGCCCATGCCGATCATGCCGGCGCGATCGCCCGGCTCGCCAAGGACAGCGGCGCCGTGGTGGGCGCGAGCGTGGCCGGCGCCAAGGCGATCGAAGCGGGCGGCGACGATCCGGACGATCCGCAACACGGCGAGGCGCCGCGGTTTCCGGCGGCGGCCGGGGTGCGGCGCATCGCCGACGGCGAGCGGGTGCAGGTCGGGCCGCTCGCGCTGACCGCGCACTACACGCCGGGCCACACGCCGGGCAGCACCAGCTGGACCTGGCAGTCGTGCGAGCGGGGGCGCTGCCTTGCCATGGTCTATGCCGACAGCCTCACGCCGCTCAGCCGCGAGGGTTTCCGCTATGGCGACGACGCCCGCCGCGTGGCCGGCTTCCGGCAGGCGATCAAGGCCGTGGCCGGGCTGCCTTGCGACATCCTGATGACCCCGCACCCCGACGCCAACGGCCTGCTCGACCGGGCTGCGGCCCGCGACCGCGGGACGCAGCCGGATCCGCTGGTCGACCGCGAAGCCTGCCGGCGCTATGCGGCCAGGAACGCGGCCGCGCTCGATGAGCGGCTGGCGAAGGAGCATTCGCCGCCGCGGTGAGCGCCTTCAGCGGACCGCGTTCTGCGCCTGCGCGTTGCCGTCGCTGTGCGCCTCGCGGTCGAGCCACACCTCCAGCCCCTGCGTGTTGAGCTCGATGTCCATGCCGAGCAGTTCCTTCAGCCGCTTGCGGCCGCCGCTCCAGCCGTGCGCGGCGGCGCGGGCGCCGTAGTAGTCGGTGAGCGCGTCGGACAGCCAGGCGTGGCGGTCGCGCTTGCTGGCCGCGGCGTGTGCGAAGGCCACCATGGCGTCGATCTGTTCGTGCAGGTCGCCGGCGAGCCGCTGCACCGGTTCCACGCGGCCGTAGTGGGTGGGATACACGGCTTCGGGTTCGAGCGCCGCCAGCCGGTCGATCGAGGCGTGCAGGGCGACCGGGTCGAACTGCACCGGCGAGGTGGTCGGCAGGACGAAGGGGCCCTTGGCGGTGTCCAGTTCGCGGTAGGAGAGGCCGAAGGTGTCGCCGGTGAAGCACACCTTCGCCCGCGCGTCGTGCACGCTGAGGTGGTGGCGGGCGTGGCCGGGCGTGTCGAGGCAGCGCAGCGGCCGGCCGGCCAGGTCGATCACGTGGCCGTCCGCCGCTTCCACCACGCGCCCGGCGGGCACCGGGCGCAGCCGTCCGTAGGTGTGTTCCATGGTCGCCTCGCCATACACCGCGCTGGCGCCGGCCCACAGCTGCGAGGGGTCGATCATGTGCCGCGCCCCGCGCGGATGCACCGCCAGCTTCGCCTGCGGCAGCCGCGCCAGCAGCTCGCCGGCGCCGCCTGCGTGGTCGAGGTGCACGTGGGTGAGGATCAGCCAGTCCACATCCGCCGGCGCCAGGCCGGCCCCGGCCAGGGCCTCCAGCAGGCGCAGCACCGAATGGTTGGTGCCGCAGTCGATGAAGGCGCCGCGGCCGCGCTCGACCACCAGGTAGGCCGCGTCGAACTGCGGGCGGACGAAGCCGGTGTCGATGGTGTGGATGCCGTGCGGGGAGTCCATGGCAAGCCCTCGCCATTTGGGGATGGCGGGAGCCTAGCAAGGCGCCGCACGGCGATCTGTTCCACCTTGGTCGAGCGCGGCCGGTTGCCGCAGCGCCGGCTCAGCGCGATGGCGCGGCCGCGCCCGGCAGGCCCCAGCCGTAGGACTCCATCGACAGCACGCCGTAGGTGATGCCGCCCTCGATCACCTCGGCCGCCTCGCCGTCGCGGCTGGCGCCGAGCGCGACCAGCAGCGGCAGGAAATGTTCCTCGGTGGGATGGGCGCGCTCGGCGGCGGGTGCCAGGTGCCGGTAGTCGCGCAGGCGCAGCGCGTCGTGCGCCAGCACCGCCTCGCGCACCCAGCGCGTGAAGTCGCGGGCATACGGCGCCTCGCTGTGGGCGCCGATCTCGTACAGGTTGTGCGTGAGGCTGCCGGAGCCGACGATCAGCACGCCGCGTCCGCGCAGCGGCGCCAGCGCCCGGCCGAGGCGCAGCGCGCCGGCGGTGTCGAGATCGTGCGGCAGGGAAACCTGGAACACCGGCACGCGCGCGGCGGGCAGGAGGTGCAGCAGCGGCACCCAGGCGCCGTGGTCGCGGCCGCGCGCCGCATCCGGCGTTACCGCGAAGCCGGCCTCGGCCAGCAGCGCGGCCGCTTCGCGCGCCAGTTCCGGCGCGCCGGGCGCGGGGTATTGCAGCGCGTACAGCGGCTCGGGGAAGCCGCCGAAGTCGTGCACGGTCGAGGGCACCTGCGCCGTCATCACCTTCACGCCGCGGGTGCTCCAGTGCGGCGACACCACCAGTACGGCGCGGAGGCCGTCGAGCCGCCGCCCCAGCGCGGCCAGGCGCGGGCCGAGTTCGCCCGGATCGAGCGCGAAGGTGGGCGCCCCGTGCGAGACGAACAGGACGGGGGCGGTCGAGGGCGCGGCGGCGGTCGAATCCATGCGTGCAATCTAAGGCCGGCGGCCGTGGCGATAAACGCACGGTGGGGAGACGCAGTGTTGCCTGGAACGGACAGCGGCGCGTGGGCCGTGCCCGCGCAGCGGGGTTGTGCACGCCGTTGGGAGCGGCGAACGGAACCGTCGCCGCCTGCGAAGCCGAGGCGTGGCCCGGGGCCGCACTCCCACGCCACGAATGGGGCGGGGAGTCGCGCTCGTGGACTGCGAGCCGGCCCTCAGGCCGCGCGCGCCGCCTGCCGGCGGAACTTCATCACGCCCATCGTCGCCAGCCCGCCCACCAGCCCCCAGAACGCCGAGCCGATGCCGCCGAGGGTGAGGCCCGACGCGGTGACGAGGAAGGTGACCAGGGCGGCCTCGCGGTCCTGTTCCTTCGCCACCGCGGTGGCGAGGCCGTTGCCGATGGTGCCGAACAGCGCGATGCCGGCAATGGCCATCACCAGCTCACGCGGCAGCGCGGCGAACAGCGCCGCCACGGTGGCGCCGAACAGGCCGATCAGGATGTAGAACGCGCCGGCGGCGACCGCGGCCACATAGCGGCGGCGGTGGTCCTCGTGCGCCTCGTGGCCCATGCAGATGGCGGCGGTGATCGCGGCGAGGTTGAGCGCGTAGGCGCCGAACGGCGCCAGCAGCAGGGTGGCGAGGCCGGTCCAGCCGATCAGCGGCGAGGTGGGCGTGTCGCCGTAGCCGTGCGCGCGCAGGATCGCCACGCCCGGCACGTTCTGCGAGGCCATCGTCACCACGAACAGCGGCAGCGCCGCGCCGACGATCGCGGCGAGGGAGAAGTGCGGCATCACGAACACCGGCGAGGCCATCGCCAGGTGCAGGTGCTCCGCGTGCAGCGAGCCCTGCGCTGCGGCCACCAGCAGGCCGATCGCCAGCGTGACCATCACCGCGTAGCGTGGCAGCCAGCGCCGCGCCAGCAGCCAGCCGGCGAACATGGCGAGCACCAGCGCGAGGCGATGCTGCATGGCCACGAACACGTCCAGCCCGAAGCGCAGCAGCACGCCGGCCAGCATGCCCGAGGCCAGCGCCACCGGCAGCTTGCCCATGGCGCGCTCGAACCAGCCGCTGAAGCCGAACACGGTGAGCAGCACCGCGCTCACCACGAAGGCGCCGACCACGTCGGCCAGCGGCAGCCCGGCCACGCTGGTGATCAGCATCGCCGCGCCCGGCGTGGACCACGCCGTCACCACCGGCACCCGGTAGCGCAGCGACAGGCCGATGCAGGTGAGGCCCATGCCGAGGCCGAGCGCCCACATCCACGAAGCTGTTTCCGCCTCCGAGGCGCCGGCCGCGTGCGCGGCCTGGAACACGATCACCGCCGAGCTGGTGAAGCCCACCAGCACCGCCACGAAGCCCGCCACCACGGCGGAGAAGGAAAAGTCGCGCAGCAGCGACATCGGCGCATCCCCTCAAGATCGAACGCAACCGTGCGAGCATGCCGCAGTGGCGGATGCTGCGCCAGCACAAGCATGCAGCTATCGACGGCGACGGAGATCCCCGCGGGGCGTTGTGCGTAGCGATAGTGCGATGGCGTCGCGCGTCGCGCCTGATCGACGCCCCGCCGCCGCGCCGGAGGTCAGAACGACACGCACGCCGCCGAGCGCACGCGCAGCACCGCCTCCTGCTCGTAGCGCCGCTTGTAGGTCTCGGCGATCTCCACGATGGCGGCGTCGCTGGCCGCGTCGTCCGCATGCACCAGGGTCAGCACGTAGGAAGGCTCGCGCCCGATCACGCCCTTGGCGTTGCGCCACTGGCCGTCGGCCGCCGTCACGGTGAGCCCCTGCGGGAAGCGCGGCGTCACGGTGTCGTCCAGGAAGGCGCGCCAGCGTTCCGGCGTGACGTCGCCGTGCGGCGTGTGGATGCCGAAGTACAGCACGTCCTGCACCTGGACCTGCAGGCCGGCCTTGCAGGCGCCGCCGGAGGCGCCGGGCGCAGGCAGGTGCGCGCAGGCGGCGAGCGAGAAGGCGAGCAGGGCGAGGGCGGGCGGGCGGAAGGCGGAGATCGGCATGGCGGTCCGGTACTGGCAGTGGATGTCGCACACGAGTGTGCCCGGCATCGCGGGCGGCCGACAGGGGGCGGCGGCGCCGTGCGGTGCGTCGAGACGCCGCGCCCGGCGCGGCGTATCCTTAAGCGAGGTCCCGCCTTCGGGGTCGCCGGGGCGGGTGTGGCACGGCAGCCTTGCCGTGCGGCATGGGGCAAGGCTGCAACCGTCAGCGGAGGTAATCCCCATGGCAACACTGGCACGCTGGAATCCGTTCAAGTCGGTCGTCCGCATGGACCCGATGACCACCTTCGACGACCTGATCCGCGGCATGGCCGCGCGCCCGCTGTGGCGCGAGATGGAATCCGCCTCGGACATGCGCCTGGACGTCACCGAGGACGACGGTGCATTCCATGTCCTGGCCGACATCCCCGGCGTCGGGAAGAACGACATCGAGGTCTCGGTCGAAGGCAACCAGGTGGCGATCAGCGCCGAGATCAGGCGCGAGCAGCAGAGTCCCAACGACCAGAAGGAACTCTGCGCCGAGCGCTATTACGGCCGCATCTATCGCAGCTTCACCTTGCCCGCGGACCTGGACAACGAGCGGGCGGACGCACACTACGAAAACGGCGTACTGAGCCTCACCCTGCCGAAGAAGCACAACGGCGGCACGCGCCGGATCACCGTGAGCTGAAACGGCGGCGAGGGCCTGGCCGTGCAGGCGTAGAGGCGCGTAGCGCCGTGGTGCCCATTGCCGATGTTGCGTGCTGACGCAGCGTCGTCGACGGCGGGCCATTTCCAGCGTGCGTGGGGTGGCGCGCACGAGGGAGAAGCGCGTGCCGTTCGTTGACGGCAGGCGTCGCGGTATGGCGGCTCCTCCGCGCACCGTGGCGTCAGCGCGTCGCGGCCATGACAGGCAACCGCGGGCGCGATTTTTTAGCGTGCGGACCGTCGCCGTGGCGGCGGTCCGCACGCCGGTTTCAGTGCAGCAGCCGACGCGGCAGCCGCTCCAGGATCTCCGGCGTGGGCAGGGCGGTGAAGTTGCGCCGCACTTCGCCGACCACGCGGCCGAGCAGGGGCTTGCCGATGCAGCCGTGCAGCGCGCCGAGGAAGCGCGCCGGCGCCACCAGCACGAGCCGCTCGTAGAGGCGGTCGAGCCGGCCGCGTTCGAGCGCCGCGCTTAAGGTCCGCGCGAAGCGTTCGGTGCTCTTCTCCCGCAGCGTGGTGTGCGGCTCGATCGCATGGCGGGCGCCGCCCACGCTTTCGTCGACGCGCGGCGGGCGCTCGGTGACCAGTTCGCGGCCGGGCAGGCGGCCGTCGGGATTGGCGAAACAGGCCACTTCGCTCAGCGTGCGTCCGGGCGGCTCGCAGGCGAACAGGCGCGCGCGGCCGCCATCGGCCACCAGAATCCAGGTATTCCTCATGTCGGCCTCCTGCCCCGGGCGTGGGGCTGGCTCCCTTCGGCGCCTGCGGCCGCCGCCGGCGAGGGCGCCGGTGCGCCGGAGGTGGCGCGGCCCGATCCGATCCGATCCGATCCGGGCTACGCCGTGGCCGCCGGAGGATGTGCTCGATGCCCACTCTAGCGCGCCCGCGTGGCGTGGCGGTGACGAACGCTAGGGGCCGCGCTCGCGATGCCGGGATAGCGGCCGCCGGTGCATGGCAGAGTCCAGTCGAGCCGGCGGCGGCCGGGGCACGCACGAGCCCGCTTCTGCCGAGCCGTGCCGATGGCGTGCGCGTCGCCACCGGCACGCGCCCGGTCAGAACGTCAGCTCGGCGCCCAGCATGACGCTGCGGCCCGGGCCCGGCTCGAAGTAGCGGCCGTTGCCGTCGTTGACGATCACCGAGCCCACGTAGCGGCGGTCGAGGAGGTTGTCCACGCGCGCGCTCAGCCGCAGCGTGGCCGGCGCCAGGTTGAACACGTAGGCGGCGTCCACGCCGGTCAGTAGGTAGCCGGCGGCGTAGGCGGTGTTGGCGTCGTTCACCGGCGTCTTGCCCGCGCCGCTCAGCTCCAGCCCCTGCTGCCAGCCGAAGCGGCCGCCGTGCTCCAGGCGCAGCGAGCCGTAGCTGCCGGGCACGCCGGGCAGGTCGTTGCCCGCGCGCACCGGCTGGCCGCTGCTGGCGTAGCCCTGGCGGAAGGTGGCCTGCAGGTGGGTGTAGGCGGCGATCAGCCGCGTGTCGCCGCCCAGGTCGCCGGTGAAGGACAACTCATAGCCCTGCCGGCGCGTGTTGCCCAGGTTCTGGTAGGTGGCGCGCCCGTCGAGGGTGGCGTACACCGCCAGTTCGCCGCGGGTGTTGGTGCGGAACACCGCAGCGTCCAGCTCCACCGCGCTGCTCGGCTGCCACTTCGCGCCCAGCTCGTAGTTCTGGCTGCGCGCGGGGCGCAGGTTGAAGGCGAGGCCGGGCTCGCCGTCGGCGCGGTAGCCCAGCTCGTTGTAGGTCGGCGTCTCGAAGCCCTTGCCGTAGCTGGCGTGGAAGCGCAGCGCGTCGGTGGCGCGGAACTGCAGGCCGGCCACCGGCGTGGTGGCGCCGTAGCTCACATGGCCGCTGTCGTCGGGGTTGCCGGCGGTGATGTAGTGGTCGCGCTCCTTGAAGCGCACGGCGTCGTGGCGCGCGCCCAGCAGCATCGTCCAGCGGTCGGCGAGGTGCCAGTACCACTGCGCGTACTGGTCGAGGTTGTAGACGTTGTCGTCCTCGTTGCGGCGCAGGCGGCCGCGCACGCCCAGTTCGCTGCCGATGAAGTTCTCGTAGCCCTTGCGGCGCTGGTCCTGGTTGTCGTAGCTGGCGCCGAGCACCCATTCGTACGGGCGTCCGGCCAGCTCGCCGCGGTGCGTCCAGCGCGCGTCCAGGCCTTCGTAGTCGGTGACCGGGTAGACCACGCCGCCCGCGTGCTTGGGATTGCGCTGCGGCGCCTGCGGGATCGACAGGTACTGGATGATGCTGCGGCGGCCGCCGTAGGCGGTGAAGCGCAGGTCGTCGCTGGTCCCCAGCGACTGCTCGTACACGGCGCCGAGCTGGGTCTGGTGGGCGGCCTTGCGGGTGTCGTACTGCGTCGCCAGCGGCGCCTGGCGGCGATCGGCCTTGTACTGCGCGGCGGTGAGGCCCAGCGGGTCCTGCGCGTGCGGCAGCGCCATGCTGTTGAGCACCAGGGTGAGCTTGCCGGACTCGCCCACCGGGATGCCGAACTTGGCGTTGAGCGAGTCGCGCATCGCGCGCGAGTGGTCGCGGTAGCCGTCGGTCTGGAAGTGGCTCACACCCACGTTGTAGCTGACGCCGCCGAGCTTGCCGCTGGTGCCAAGGTGGGTGGAGAAGGTGCCGTAGCTGCCGCCGTACACGCCGATGCGCGTCACCGGCGTGTCGCCGCCCTCGGCCGTGGTCACTTCCACCACGCCGCCGGAGGAGTTGCCGTACAGCGCCGAGAACGGCCCGCGCAGCACCTCGATGCGCTCGGCGGTGGCGAGGTTGATCTGCGAGATCTGACCCTGGCCGTCGGGCAGGGTGCCGGGGATGCCGTCGGTGTACACGCGCACGCCGCGCACGCCGAAGGTGGAGCGGGCGCCGAAGCCGCGCAGCGTGAGCTGCGCGTCCTGCGCGTAGTTCTGGCGGTCGCGCACCAGCACGCCGGGCACGCCCACCAGGGCCTCGGACAGGTTCACGCCGGGCTTGCCGCCGTGGCTCGGGTCGAGCTCGACGTCGCTGATCGAGGCGGGGATGTCGAATGGCGGTATATCCATCCGGATGGCCGAAACCTGTACCGGCGCGAGATCCTTGGCCTGCGGCCCGGGCGGCGGTGTTTGCGCGGGGGCATCGGCGGCGGCGGCGCCGCCGGCGAGCGATGCGCCCAGCGCCAGCCACAGCGCGCGGCTCAGCGGCCGGTGGCGGTTCTTGTTGTTTGCGGACATAGCTTCCTCGTTGCCATCCCGTGCCGCCGCGGCGGGCGGGATGCGTAAAGCGGAGAGGGTGGCGGTCCCTCCAAATCAAAGACGGCTCCGACCCGGCCAGGGATCGGAGCCGTTTTCCTGTCGCCGGCCTGCCCTAGCGGCAGCCGGCATCGGTGCTTACTTGCCGGCTTCGTCGGGCAGCGCGTAGGCCATGATGTAGTCGCCCGAGCGGGTGCCCAGGCCACCATGGCCGCCGGCGGCGATCAGCACGTACTGCTTGCCGTTCACCTCGTACGACATCGGCGTGGCCTGGCCGCCGGCCGGCAGCCGCGCCTGCCACAGCGTCTTGCCGTTGGCCAGGTCGATGGCACGCAGGTAGTCGTCCGCGGTGGCGCCGATGAAGACCAGGCCGCCCTTGGTGACGATGTTGCCGCCGATATTGTACATGCCGGTCGGCAGCGGCAGATTGTTGTGGGTGCGGAACGGCCCGGTGTCGCGGGTGGTGCCGATCGGGCGCTGCCACACGATCTTCTTGCTGACCAGGTCGATCGCGGTGAGCGTGCCCCAGATCGGGCCCTTGCACGGCACGCCCAGCGGGTTCAGCCACGGCGAGGTGTGCGCCACGTACGGCGTGCCGAACATCGGCGACACGCCCAGGCCCGCGTCGCCCTTGGTGGGCGGCTCGTTGCCGCTGCCGTCCCAGTGCGGCACGATCACGCCGCCGTTCACCAGGTTGTCGCGCTTGTCCATGGTGATGCGGAAGGGCAGGTAGCTGGCGTTGGCGATCAGCAGCTTGCGGCTGGGATCGATGGTGGCGCCCTGCCAGTCCACGATGCCGTAGAAGGCCGGGTACACGATGGTGGGCTTGCCCAGGTGCGGCGGGGTGAACTGGCCGTCATAGGCGGAGTCGCGGAACTGGATGCGGCAGATCAGCTGGTCCAGCGGGGTGGCGCCCCACATGTCGGTTTCCTTCAGGTCGGGCGGGGTCAGCGAGGGCAGGCCCGCGGCGAACGGCTGGGTCGGCGAGACATGGTCGCCCGGCAGCACGCCGTCGGTCGGCACCTTGCGCTCCTCCACCGGGTAGCCGGGCACCAGCTGGCCGGTGCGGCGGTCGAGCACGAAGAACTCGCCGCGCTTGTTCGACTGCACCAGCGCCGGAATGCTCTGGCCGTCCGGGCCGGGCAGGTCGACCAGCGAGGGGCCGATCGGCACGTCCATGTCCCACAGGTCGTGGTGCACGGTCTGGAAGGTCCAGCGGCGCTCGCCGGTGGCGATGTCCAGCGCGATGGTGGCGCTGGAGGTGGCGTCGTCGAACGGCCGGCGCGTGCCGCCGTAGTTGTCCGGCGGCGCATTGCCGGTGGGGATGTAGATCAGGCCCAGCTTGGGGTCGGCCGTGTACACGCCCCAGGCGTTGGGGGTGTCCTTGGTGAGTGTCTCGCCCGGACCAGGGTTCCAGTTCTCCGGCGTGTGGCCGGCGTCCCACGACCACACCATCTTGCCGGTGATGGGGTCGAACGCGCGCACCGCGCCGGAGGGCTCGAAGTTGGCCTGGTTGTCGAAGATCCAGCCGCCCAGCACCACGCGGTCGTTGGCCACCAGCGGCGGCGAGGTGATGAAGTGGAAGCCGCCGGGGATGTGGCCCATGTGCTCGCGCAGCGAGATGAAGCCGTGCTCGCCGAAGTCCTCGCACGGCTGGCCGGTCTGCGCGTTGAGCGCCATCACGCGCACGTCGGCCACCGGCGAGATGATGCGCTCGGGGCAGCTGGTGGCCACGTTGGCCGGCGCCTTGTAGTACGACACGCCGCGGCAGGCGAGGTATACGTTGGCGTCGAGGTCGGCCTTGTTCGGCTTGGGGTCGTACTTCCACTTGATCTTGCCGGTGGCCGCGTCCATCGCCACCACCCAGCTGTGCGGGGTGCACATGTACAGCGTGTCGCCGACCTTGAGCGGCGTCACCTCGAGGTTGAACTCATGGCCGCTGTCAGGGCCGAGCGAGACGTCCTCGCCCGCCTGCTGGGTGTCGCCGGTGCGCGTCTGCCAGGCGAGCTTGAGGTTCTTCACGTTGACTGGCGTGATCTGCGCCAGCGGCGAGTAGCGGTCGCCGTGGGCGGTGCGGCCGTAGAAGGCCCAGTCGCCGTCGCTCACCGAGTCGTCGTGCTGGTCGGCCACCGGCGCGGTGGTGTCGGCGGAGCCCTGCACGCCGTACGGTCGGAACGCGGAGGCGCCGAGCACCAGCACCGCCAGCGCCGTGGCCGCCGCCAGCGCGAGGCTGGCCGGGCGCTGCAACGGCAACAGCTTGCGCCGCACCCACGGCAGCAGCAGCCACACGCCGAGCACGACCGGCATCACCAGCCGCACTTCCAGCGACCACAGGTCGAGGCCCACCTCGGCCAGCGACCAGGCCACGGTGCCCAGCAGCACGAGCGCGTAGAGCCAGTAGGCGAGCCGCTTGCGGGCCCAGGTCAAAAGGCCCGCGGCGAGGATGCCCAGGCCCGCCAGCAGGTAGTACCAGGAGCCGTCCAGCGTCGCCAGGCGGATACCGCCGACGGCCATGAACAGGCCGATCAGCACGAAGGCGAGACCGGTGATCACCGGTCTTGCGCGGAAGAATTGCATCGCAGTGGCCTCTGTTGGGATGAAGCGGAGGCGCGCAGCTTGCTGCGACAAGTTGCCACTGTCTAATATATGAATGATGAGTGTTGCCAACGAAAAATATATGACGTTGCGCTACCTCCGCTATTTCGTGGTGATCGCGGAGGAGCTGCACCTGACCCGCGCCGCCGAGCGCCTGCAGATGGCGCAGCCGCCGCTCAGCCAGCAGTTGCGCAAGCTCGAGCAACACGTCGGCACGCCGCTGTTCCGCCGTTACGCGCGCGGGCTGGAGCTGACCGCGGCGGGGCGCTCGCTGTACCGCGATGCGGTGCACATCCTGGAACTCTCCCAGCGCGCCACCGACAAGGCGCGCAGCATCGGCGCGGGACTGGGCGGGCGCATCGTGGTCGGCTTCTGCAGCTCCACCGTGTTCGAGCAGCGCCTGGCGGAACTGATCCGCGACTACCGCGCGCAGTATCCCGAGGTGACCCTGTCGCCGGTGGAGGACAGCTCCGTGCGCCTGGTGGAGCGCCTGCGCGAGGGCGAGCTGGACGCCGCCGTGATCCGCCTGCCGTGCGCGGGCATCGACGACTTCGCGCGGCAGGACGTGCTGTCGGAAGACATGCTCCTGGCCCTGCCGCCGGGCCACCGGCTGGAGCGGCGCAAGACCATCGCGCTCGAAGAGATGGCCGACGAGGCGCTGATCGTCTTCCCGCGCGCCACCGCGCCCTCGCTGCACGACGCCATCATCGCCAGCTGCCAGCAGGCCGGCTTCTCGCCGCGGCTCTCGCAGGAATCCTCGCAGGTGCCCTCGGCCATCAACCTGGTTGCTGCCGGCTTCGGCTACGCCATCGTGCCGCCGTCCATCCGCCACATCCGCGGCGAAGACGTGAGCTACCACTCGATCCGCCACGGGCGCATCCGCACCCACGTCACCCTGCTGCACCGCAAGGGCGGGCACGACCAGGCGGTGCTCAACCTGGCCGCGCTGATCAAGGGCAGCGCCGGCACCGGCCGCGCCGCCCGCCGGGCCTAGCGCATCGACTCGTGTGCAAGCGCTTGTGCAAAATGCTTGACGCAGCTTGACGCCTCCTCCTGTCTGCAGGGGATGGCCGGGAGGGAGTGAACCTTCGCCCCGAGGCTCAGGGGCAAGAGTTCATGCCTCCCCCTGCGGGCCTGATTAGCGTTGAATCTCAGCGGGTCTTTGCGAGCGCCTTGCCATGGCCTCACTTCCCCAGGCCGAATCCTTCTCCCCTCGGGAGAAGGTGCCGGCAGGCGGATGAGGGTTCGGCCGGAGCACAGCCCTTCGCTCCGCCCGAACCCTCACCCCCAAACCCCTCACCCGTCGGGAGCGGGGCTTCACGTCGCTGCATCGACAGCCTTTGCCACGTGCGCAGGCCATCGCTGAGATTCAACGCCAATCAGGCCATGCGGGTGCGGGCAGAGGAGGGAGCCGGGCACCGACTGGCTCCAAAAAGCCACCGCGCCGGAGGCCGTTTCGCTCACGGCACCGGATGCCCCTTGCTGGCCGTCCAGATCGCATACCAGTCTTCCGCCTCCAGCGTCACGTCCAGCGCGGCGGTAGCCTCGCGCAGTCCCTCGATGCGGCCGGTGCCGGTGATCGGGTGCGGGCGCGAGGGATGGCGCAGTACCCAGGCGAAGGCGGGCGTGGCGAGGCCGATGCCGTAGCGCGCGGCGATGGCCGTCATCTCGGCACGCACGCGCAGTGCCTGCGCGTCGTCGCCGGTGAACAGGCGGCCGCCGCCGAGCGGCGACCACACCATCGGGCGCAGGCCGAGCTGCTTGGCCTGGTCCAGCGTGCCGTTGTCCAGTGCATCCATCCGCAGCGGCGACAGTTCGAGCTGGTTGGTCTGCAACGGGTAATGCCGGTGCAGCAGCTCGAACTGGCTGCGGCTGTGGTTGGACACGCCCCAGTGGCCCACCTTGCCCTCGCGGGTGAGCGCGGCGAAGGTGCCGGCGAGCGCGGCGGCGTCCATCAGGTAATCGGGCCGGTGGATCAGCACCAGGTCCAGCCGTTCGGTGTGCAGGTGGCGCAGCGACTGCTCCACCTGCGCGCGCACGTACGCCGCGGAGGTGTCGTAGTGGTTGACGCGGTACGGGCGCTGCGCCTCGAGGACGCAGCTTCCGACCGGCGCTGATCCATCGGCAGCGTCGTGAAAAGGGGATGCCGGACGCGCGTGGTGCCTGGTGCCGCCTGCGAAGCTTGCCGCGCAACGAAAAAGTGGCGAGGGCATGCCTTCGCCACGATCCCCGCGCACGCATCGCCATGCGTGGCGATGGCTTAGTGTCTGCTGGCCAGCTTGGGAGGCTGGATCACGGCGTCGATGGCGTGGATGACGCCGTTGCTGGACGGGATATCCACGCCGACCAAGTGCGCCCCGTCGATGCTGATCTGCTCGCCCTCTTTCTTGATGTCGGCCGAGTGGCCTTGCAGCATCCTCGGGTGCGTCATGGTGCCGATGTCCGCCGATGACGCATAGCCGCGCAGCACGTGGTACTTGAGCACGGAAAGCAGCTCCGCCTTGTTCTGCGGTTTCAGCCAGTTCTCAAGGGTGCCGTTCGGCAGCCTGCCGAAGGCTTCGTCGGTCGGCGCGAACACGGTATAGGGCCCGGTGCCTTGCAGCACGTGGGTCAGCTCTGCGGCATCCAGTGCCTTGCGCAGCGTGGTGAAGGAGCCATGGGCGGCGGCGGTGGCGATGAGATCGGTGGCCGGAAGCTGGGTGACGGGCTTGTTCATGGGTTGCCTATGCGTAGAGATCCGCAGTTGCAGATCCTGGGCGGCCGAAACCGCAACCCCGGTATTGCGCGGGGAAGTTCTCAGTGGCGTTAGGGAGAGAACCGCAAAGCTGAGGCGCCGAACAACGGAGAACATTCGAGACGCCAAGCGACTATGCGCGGGATGGTGTTATGCCGGTGTAACGCACGGCGCGGCCATGATCCAAAGAGCGACGCGGCTCTCAGAGCCTGTTCAAAGTCTCTCGCACCTGCACCTGCAGGGGAGGGTTGGGGAGGCGCCAAGCCGCGTCAACGGCAAGACTTTGAACAGGCTCTAACGCCGGACACGTGGCGGCCCGCAAGGCTCTTGCAGGTGCGCCGTGGCCGGCCCGCAAACACTGCCGTCACCGCCATTACAACCATCTAATGCCCAAGCGCGCACATTGGTTGCAGGGGTAAACACGTTCGTTGCAAGTCGACGAGCGACGAAGCATTGCCGAGGACATGATCATGACCGCTCACGCCACATCGCTGTCTCGCGCCCCCCCGCTGTTCAAGGTGTGGCTGGAGCGCGTCATCCGCACCGCCCGCCACATGAGGCTCATCGAGCCGGCTCCCGTGCCCGCCCCCCTGACACGCAGGCAGGAGTTGATGATGGCCCAGGATCAGAGGACGGCCGAGGAGCGCGCACGAAGGCTCGCGCTTCTACGCCAGGTCAGGAATCCAGGCCGGTTTTGACCGTTACCTTTAGGAATGGGCTGCATCGTCATGCAGCCTCGTCCAGCCATCTGTCCGAAGCGATGGTGTGTCTCCTCACGGCAATGCGGTGGCGCCGCCCCCTTTGAACCATCGCGGCCAAGGCCGCCAAAGAGCATGCGCGCATGTCGGCAATCATCGTAGAGACGTGGACGGACGGCCCGAACGCAGCGGGCCAGTGGCGTGGTCGCTGGCATCTGTCCAGCGAAGGCGAAACCATTCGCGGTCGATTCGGCGTCACGCCGCATTGGTATGGCCTGGAGAGCGATGCGCACAGCGCGGCCGCCGATATGGCGAACGCGGATCGCCGGAATTTGCCCGATAGGGCGCGCGTTCTCGGATTCCACCGCAGGCCGGATGCGTGAACAGGAGGGCGCCGCCACGATTCCACGATGCGTAGACTTCGACCGGCTGCATGCGCGGACGGCCACGTGCTGCGGGGCATGAGGCACCGTTGAGCTTCGTTGTCCCATGTCACGGAGGAAGGCTCGCTCCTGCTCAAGGGGCATCGTGGAAGATGATGCCCAGCGTATGGCGCTGTCCGTCGCGCAACGTGCTCACGCCATGCCGCAGATTGACGCGATGGATGCTCCCGGCCGCTCCGCAGGGGGCGGTGGTGCACGGCGAAGACCACGGCGTCGCCCTGGCGCAGCGGCACCACCTGCGGCCGCGACTGCATGCGGGGGCGCTGCTCGGTCAGCACGAATTCGCCGCCGCTGAAGTCCCGCTCCGGCTCGGACAGCAGAATCGCCAGTTGCAGCGGAAACACGTGCTCGCCGTAGAGGTCCTGGTGCAGGCGGTTGTAGTCGCCCGGCCGGTAACGCAGCAGCAGGGGCGTGGGGCGCCGCTGGCCCGCACGGTGGCAGCGGGCCATGAAGCCCGCGTGCGCGGCCGGGTGGCGCACGTCGATGCCCATGGCCGCGTTCCGGGCATCGGCGAGCGGCGCCAGATGCGGGTAGACGGCCGCGCGCAGGTCTTCGACGAGATCGGGCAGCGGGTAGCGAAAGTACTGGTACTCGCCGCGGCCGAAGCCGTGGCGTGCCATCACCACGCGGCGGCGGAAGTGTTCGTCGTGGTCGTAGAGCGCGGCGAGGGCGTCGCATTCGGCCGGGCGCAGCAGGGCGGGGAGCAGGACATAGCCGTTGCCGTCCAGGGCGGCGAGGAGGCGCGGCCAGTCGTAGCCGTCCAGGCGCGCAGCCATCGACGTCGTCGGGAGCGCCGCTTGTGGCCGTGCATTCATCGCCGTGCAACGCGCCGTGGGCGCTTCATAAGCAGGATTTATCACAGCTCAATCGCCATGGTTTGTCAGGCGTTGCCGCCGCTGGCAAAACTTGGGGCCGCATGCATCCCGTTCGGCTGTTTGCTTGCCGGAGAGACCTGCGGCCCAAGGCCCTGCCGGCAAGCCCGTGGGACCGGAGCGGGTGGCCGGGAGTGCTGGCGGGCATGGCTCCGGCAAGAACGCACCGATGGACGCTCGCCGGGCAACTACGACCGCCTGCTCGATTTCAGCAGGGCGGTGACGGGCACGCTGTTCTTCGCGCCCTCGGCGACCTTCCTCGCCAACGTGCCGGCGAAGGCCGCCGTTCCGGCGGCGGCCGGCGCCCCCGCCCCCGAGGCGGAGGCGGTCGACGAGTAAAAAAGCGCGACCCACCAACCGGGGTGTTTCCAGCCATGCAGGCATTCGATTTCTACATCAACCCGAAGAAACCGACGCTCGGTCTTTACGTGCGAAAGGGCGCGGGCCTGCCGGATCTCGCCGAGGCGAGCCCGTGGCAGCTGGAAGGCCAGGTCTGGGCGAACGAACTGCCGCCCGCGGTGTTGCAGGGACTTGAAGCCAACGGGCACACCTTCCAGGAATTGGGCGGTTAGCCGTCCAAACGCGCCACACGGGCCGCGACCTGCCGGTGACGGCGCGCGGGCCGGCCGCCGCCGCGGAACGGGGGCGCAGCCGACCGGCGCATCCGGGACGCGGACACCTCAAAAAAACTTGCCGGAGGACATCGCATGGCCAAAGAAGACGAGAAGATTCCCGGGGTCAAACCCTACGCCGGCTCCGCCGGCGGCTGGGGCGCCCTCGGCGCCGTGGCGCGCGCGCTCAAGGGGCAGATGGCCGTTGCGGAGGACGTGCGCACCCTCATGCGGGTGAACCAGCCGTGGGGGTTCGACTGCCCGGGCTGCGCGTGGCCGGACCCCAGGCACAGCTCCTCGTTCGAGTTCTGCGAGAACGGCGCCAAGGCGGTGTCGTGGGAGGCGACCAGCAAGCGCACCACGCCGGAATTCTTCGCCCGGCACACCGTTTCCGAGCTGTGGACATGGTCGGACTACGCCCTGGAAAACGAGGGCCGCCTGACCCACCCGATGGCCTACGATCACGCCACGGACCGCTACGTGCCCATCGCATGGGCCGACGCCTTCATGCGCATCGGCCAGGTCCTGCGCGGCTATGCCGACCCGAACGTGGTCGAGTTCTACACCTCGGGCAGGACTTCGAACGAAGCCGCGTTCCTGTATCAGCTGTTCGTGCGGGAATACGGGACCAACAACTTCCCCGACTGCTCGAACATGTGCCACGAGGCGACGAGCGTGGGGTTGCCCGTGTCGATCGGCGTGGGCAAGGGCACGGTGACCCTGGAAGACTTCGATCACTGCGATGCGATCTTCTCGATCGGCCACAACCCCGGCACCAATCACCCGCGCATGCTGGCGACGCTGCGCGAGGCCTCCAGGCGGGGCGTACCGATCGTGGTCTTCAATCCGCTGAAGGAACGCGGGCTGGAGCGCTTCGCCGCGCCGCAGGACCCGCTGGAGATGTTGACGCTCGGTTCGACCCCGATCGCCTCGACCTACTACCAGGTGAAGGTGGGCGGCGACGTGGCGGTGCTCAAAGGCATGATGAAGGCGCTGCTTGCCATGGACGCCGAGGACCTCGCCTCCGGCGGCCCGGGGCTGCTCGACCGCGGCTTCATCGCCGGGCACACCACCGGCTTCGAGGCGCTGGAGGCCGACCTCGCCGCGGTGTCCTGGGACACCATCGAGACCCATTCCGGCCTGACCGAGGCGGACATCACGGCCGCGGCCAAGGTCTATGCCTCGGCCAAGAACGTCATCCTCTGCTACGGCATGGGCATCACCCAGCATCGGCATGGCACGTCCAACGTGCAGCAGCTGGCCAACCTGCTGCTGCTGCGCGGGAACATCGGCCGTCCCGGCGCCGGCATCTGCCCGTTGCGCGGCCACTCCAACGTGCAGGGCGACCGCACGGTCGGCATCACCGAGATTCCCTCGCAGGGGCTGCTGCAGGCCATCGAGCGCAGCTTCGGCTTCCGGCCTCCGCAGGCGAAAGGGCACAACGCGGTGGAGGCGCTCCAGGCCATCATCGAGGGGCACGCCAAGGCCCTGGTCTGCCTTGGCGGCAACCTGGCCGTCGCCATGTCCGACCCGGAGGCGGTGTTCCCCGGCATGCGCAAGCTGGACCTGGCCGTGCACGTGGCCACCAAGTTGAACCGCTCCCACCTGCTGGTGGGGCGCGAGTCCATCATCCTGCCGTGCCTGGGCCGGGCCGAGCGCGACATGCAGGAGGCCGGGCCCCAGGCCGTCACGGTCGAGGATTCGATGTCGATGGTGCACGCCTCGCGGGGCACCTTGCGCCCGGCCTCCGAGCAGCTGCGCTCGGAGCCGGCCATCGTCGCCGGCATCGCGCTGGAGACGCTGCCGCAGAGCAAGGTGGACTGGACCTGGCTGATCGCCGACTACGCACGCATCCGCGACAAGATCGAGGCCGTGTTTCCCGACTTCTACCGCTTCAACGAGCGCGTCGCCGTACCGGGCGGCTTCCGGCTGGACGTGCCGGCGTCGAGGCGCGAATGGCGCACCGCGACCGGCAAGGCCAATTTCCTGGTGTGCGCCGGTCTCGAGGAGGATTCGCGCACCAGCGGCTCGAACGTGCTCCGGCTGGCGACCATCCGCAGCCACGACCAGTACAACACGACGATCTACGGCCTGAACGACCGCTACCGCGGCATCACCGGCCGCCGCGACATCGTCTTCGTGAACCCGGGGGACCTCGAGGCGCTGGGGCTGGCGCACGGCGACCTCGTCGACGTCGAAGCCGTGCCCGAGGTTCCCGGCGGTGCGCCCCGGGTGCTCCCGCGCCAGACCGTCGTGGCCTACGAGATCGCGCCGGGCTCCGCCGCCGCCTACTACCCGGAGGCCAACGGGCTCGTCGCGCTCGACCGGTACGACGCGCAGAGCGGAACGCCGTCCTACAAATCCATCCCGGTGGTCATTCGCCGGGCGCTTTGAAGCGAGGTCGTTTTGCGGCCTGGGGCGGGCGTCTTCAGGCGCCCCGAGTCACCATGAGCCGGCGGCGAGGGCGCGGCGCCGGCCTGCATCGCGGGGGCGCCGGCGGGCGTGAAACGCATCACGCCCGTCCATGCCGGCGGCCGCCGGCCGCGCCGATGATGCTTTGCCGCGCGCACGGAGCCTCGCTTTCCCCTACATTTCAAGAGCCGAAAGGCGTCGCCCGTCCAGGGCGGTCCATTTCATCCACACGGACATACACATGGCCACAAAAGCTGCAGTCAAGAAGGCGCCTGCCAAGGCGAGCCCCACCGTCAAGCCGATCAAGGACGCGCTGACCAAGTCTGCGCTGGTTTCGCGCCTGGCCGAGCAGGCCAGCGTGGAGGCCAAGCACGTCAAGGCGGTGCTGGCCGCGCTCGAGCACACGGTGCTGGGGGCGATCCACAAGAAGGGCGCGGGGCAGTTCACCTTGCCGGGCCTCTTCAAGATCAACGCGATCCAGGTACCGGCCAAGCCCAAGCGCAAGGGCAAGAACCCCTTCACGGGCGAAGAGCAGGTGTTCGCCGCGAAGCCGGCGACGGTGAAGGTCAAGGTGCGTCCGCTCAAGAAGCTCAAGGACGCGGCGCTCTGACCGGCCGGATGCGGCCTGCCCGGGGCGATCCGGGCGGGCCGCATCGATTTTTGGGGGAGGGCGGCACGCCGTCTCTCCTATTGCGGGTGCGGTGGACATATCTGGACGTATAGACGTCCATGGGTGATTGCCTCGCGCCGTGCACGACGTGCCGGGCGCGCCGGCGAGGCGCACGCGGCAAGGATGCGCCCGGCAGCCGGCGAGGTTTCAGCCGTTGTGGTCGACCAGCCCGTCCACGCCGGCCTTGCGCGCGCAGAACGCGCAGCAATAGACATGCTCGCCGTGTTCCACGCCGTGCCCGATCACCGGGCAGTGGCAGGACTGGCAACGCGGCGCCAGTGCCTGGATGGCGCACTCGAAGGCGTCGAACACGTGCTCGCGCCCGTGCATGAAGACGATGAAGGTGTTCGCGTAGCTGTTGCCGCAGACTTCGCAGGTGGCCATGGCTCGCTCCCGTCGGTGGTTCGCCGGTGCTGCACCGCGTGCGCGCGGTACGTTCCGCGGGCAAGTAGACGCCATGCCGGGTCGTCGCGGCGTCGAAGCCGCCAAGGCTCCGGGGCAGGGTTGTCCGGAGCTGTCCCGGCGAATGCCGCGGGTCATGCGCGGCATGGATTGACGCGCTGCGGCCGGCCACGCAGAGTGCCCGCATCGCACATCCACGAGGCAGTCGATGAAACCCAGCGTTCCTGGCCTGATCCTGGTCGCGGTCGGCGTACTGTTCCTGCTGCGCAACTTCGGCATCAACCTGCACCTGGGCGAACTGTTCGCCACCTGGTGGCCGGCGGTGCTGATCGCGGTGGGCATCGGCATGATGGTCGGCCGCAAGCCGCGCGGCTGAGCGGCGCGGCCGCTAGCGGAGCAGCCCCAGCGAGCCGGTGAGCGAGCGGACCCAGCGGGAGGGGCCGGCAAGCCCCAGGCCTTCCATGGGCTCGGCCAGGACGTCCCGGTTCGCCAGTTCGCGCTCGTAGGCGGCGTAGTCGTGGATGCTGCGCGCGAAGCGGGGGAACGGGACGACGCAGGCCCCCTCGGGGATGGGGTGAGCCTTGCCCAGCAAAGCCCCGATCACGGCCGTCGTGCCGCGCAGGATGGGCACCGGGCGATTGGCGCTGGTGCGGAGGGTGCAGCCCTGCGCATCCGGCGCCAGGCCGCCGGCCAGTCCCGGCATCGCGGCGCCGAGGCCGATCGAGATGGTCGCCACCGTGTTCGCCAGCAGGCCGGGAGGCAGGTCGGGATCGACCACGATCACCACGCGGATGTCGGGGGCCGCGGCTTCGGCAGCTCCGGGCGCGCGGCCTGTCGGAAGTTCGGGCCGGTGCGCGTGGTCGGGCGCGAAGTCGTCGGGTTGCATGGCGGTCCTGTGAAAGCGGGGCAGGCCGCGCAGCGTAGTCCAGGCGTCGAGCAATAGGGTTGCGTGTTGCCGCGGGAAACCGGCGCGCGACGACGCATTGTTGCGGGGTGTGCTGGATGCGGTAGCGGAGCTTCGCCGGTTGCCTTGAGCCGGCGGCGTCCCTGATCGGCACGTGCGCCGATCAGGGACACCTTCCGGAAGCGGGCGCCTGCCTGGCGCGCTCAGAGTCCGAAGCGCATCGCCAAGCCTCGCCGCTCCAGCGTGCTCACCGCCGACTGGTCCTGCAGGCGCAGGTCGTGCAGTTCGTAGGGCGGGGCGATGTCGCGCACGCTCGAAGGGTCGAAGCGCAGCGCCAGCGGCTGCGTGCCGGCCGGCAGCACGGCCGCGGCCTGCGCGTAGGCGCCGGCGCGCAGGCGGCCGTCGCGGTCGCGGCCGTAGAGCACGCCGGAGACGGCGTAGCGGCTGCCTGCCGCGGCCTCGATGCCGAGCGTGACCTGCACGCCGCCGTCGGCCAGCCGTTGCGGCTGGGCGCGGCCGGTGAAGCGGGCGCTGGGCGCCGCCACGGCCAGTACCGTGGTGCCGTCGCGGCGCACGGCGTGGCCGTCCGCGTCGGTGCCCAGGGTGAAGCTCTGCACTTCCCACAGGCCGCCGGGCTGGCTCGATGCCGCCTGCGGCGAAACCTCGGCGGCGTAGCGGCCGTCGCCGAGCGGGCGGTAGCGCAGCGGCACCGAACTGCCGTCGGGCGCGAGCAGGAAGCCGCCGGCGGCGGTGATCGGCCGGCGGCCGGCGTCGTCGCGCAGGTCGAGCTCGACGGTGGCTGTCTCGCCCGCGAGCAGGCTCGCGTGGTCGGCGCGCGCGGAGAGGCTGGTGCGGCTCTGCGGCTCCAGCACCTGTACCAGGTAGCGTCCGCTGGCGCCCTCGACCTGCAACGTGGCGGCGCCGCTGCCGAGTTCGGGCTTGAGCTGCAGGGCCAGGCTGCCGGCCGGCACCGCCATGCCCGCCGCCTGCAGGGCCGGCGCGTCGGCGATATGCAGGCTGGCGGCGTCGGCGCGCAGGCTGCGGCCGCCCAGGTGCAGTTGGATGCGCGCCGGGTCGAGCCGGCCGGCCTGCGTGTCGCTGGCGCTCAGCCGGATCACCGCGCCGGGTGCGCTGAGCGGCAGGTCGACGCCCTGCTTAAGTTCCGTGGCGGAGGTGTCGAAGGCATAGCCTCGGCTGGGGCGGGAGAACGGCTCGGGCGTGGAAACCACTGCGGCGTCCGCGGCCAGCGGCCAGCTGACCTGGATCGGCTGCGATTCGCGGTGTACCCGCGGGCGGGCCGGGCCCGGCGCGACGGTGCTGCGTGCCGACTGCGCCAGCAGGGCGTGCGGTACCAGGTCATCGGCCTGCGCCGGCAGCAGGGTCTGCGCGTGGGCGAGCGCGGGCAGGGCGAACGCGCACAGCGCGGCGAGGGAGAAGGGGTGCAGGCGCATGACTCAGTTCCTCACGTCGTTGGCCAGGATCGACTCGAGCCCGAAGCAGGCGCGGCGGCTCTGGTTGTGGTTGAGCACGGCGCCGCCGCTGGTACGCTGGGTGTCCTTGAACCACAGGCTGCCGGCGGCGGTGGCGCTGCTGCACTCGATGAAGCCGTCCGAACAGCTGTCGAGCCAGTTCTGGGTGATCTCCAGGCCCACGCTCTGGGTATAGCCGCCGCAGTAGGCCTGGCCGCTCCACACCGCGGAAACCACGTCGGTGCCCGCCACGTCGCGGAAGGGCGCGGGCAGCGCCGGGCGGCCGGCGCTGCCGAGCAGGTAGTTCTGGTTGTAGCTCGCCATCCAGCCCACCTGCTGCTGGCGCACGGCGTCGGTCTTGTAGCCGAGCAGCCAGCCGAGCGAACTCTCGAACACGTTGCCGGCGATCACCGCGTCGGCCAGCGGCGTGCCGGCGCTGGACGGGGCCAGCGCGTCCACCTTGACGACGCGCTGGATGATGCCGGGATAGCGCGCGTCGTAGGTGGGGTTGGAGAGGATCCAGCGCATCACGTTGCCGCCGTTGGAGTGCGTGATGACCACCAGCCGGTCGATCTGCCGTGCCTTGATGAAGTCGGTGAGCTGCTGCGCCAGGCAGCCGGCGGCGCGGTCGTCCCACATGTACTGGTCGAAGTCGCAGTTGACCACCACCAGGTTGGCCGGATCGGCGAGGCCCTTGCGCACGCCCTCCACCATCGGGCTCTGCCAGTAGTCGTTGTAGGCGTCGGTCTGGTGGCCGGTGCCGTGCACCAGCGCCACGCCGGTGGCGGCCTCGGCCGCGGTGGCGACGGCGAGCAGGGCCGCTGTGAACAGTCTTCGCATGATCGTCCTCCCTCGATGGGCGCAATGGCTGCGCGAGCGGGCAGGGGCGTGCATACGGCCATCCCTGTCCGTGTTGCGGTGTCGTGCGTCGTTGTGGCCGCCGTCCGTTCCCCCGGCGCTGGCGGCCGGACGACTGTAGCAACGCGCCCGCGCGGGGCCTGTGACAGGGTTGGGCGAAAGCGATGCTGCAAACGCACAGCCGGGCGCTCTATGCTCGTGCCGATAGCTGGCTTGCCGAGACTCTCGCCCCATGTCGCAGTTGCTGTTGACGCGCATCCACCATGTCGCCGTGATCTGCTCGGACTACGCGCGCTCGCGCGCCTTCTACAGCGAGACGCTCGGCCTGCCGATCGTGCGCGAGGTCTACCGCGAGGCGCGCGATTCGTGGAAGTGCGACCTGGAAGTGGCGCCGGGCGTGACGCTGGAGCTGTTCTCCTTCCCCGCGCCGCCGCCACGGCCCTCCTACCCGGAAGCGGCCGGGCTGCGCCACCTGGCCTTCGCCGTGGAGGACATCGAGGTGGCCGTGCGCGCGCTCGGCGAATGCGGCGTGGCGTGCGAGCCGGTGCGGGTGGACGAGTACACCGGCCAGCGCTTCACCTTCTTCGCCGACCCGGACGGCTTGCCGCTGGAGCTGTACGAGACGGCGTGAGCGCCTGTTCAAGACGCATGGCGTTCCACTCCTTCGTGCGTAGCCATGGTCTTTCAGGCGGCTGCCTGCCGTACGCGAGGGAGTGGCCATTCGGCATCACGGCAAGAGTGTGGACCGATCCGTGCGCCGGCCGCGCGGGCGCTGCGGTCAATCGCGGCTTTCCAGCAGGTGGCGATAGAGCAGGCCGCCGACCGCGCCGCCGATCAGCGGCACCAGCCAGAACAGCCACAGCTGCCCGATCGCCCAGCCGCCCTGGAACAACGCCACGCCGGTGCTGCGCGCCGGGTTCACCGAGGTGTTGGTGACCGGGATGCTGATCAAGTGGATCAGGGTGAGGGCGAGGCCGATCGCCAGCGGCGCGAAGCCGCTCGGGGCCAGCCGGTCGGTGGCGCCGTTTATCACGATCAGGAAGAACGCCGTCATCACCAGCTCGCACACGATCGCCGCGGTGATCGAGTAGCCGCCGGGCGAATGTTCGCCGTAGCCGTTGGAGGCGAAGCCGCCGGCCGCCGCGTCGAAGCCGGCCTTGCCGCTGGCGATGACGTAGAGCACCGCCGCCGCCGCGATCGCGCCGACCACCTGGACCACCAGGTAGGGCACGACGTCCCGCGCCGGAAAACGGCCGCCGGCTCACAGGCCCACGGTTACCGCCGGGTTGAAGTGTCCGCCCGAGATGTGGCCCACCGCGTAGGCCATGGTCACCACGGTGAGGCCGAAGGCGAGCGCCACGCCCGCGAAGCCGATGCCCAGTTGTGGAAAGGCCGCGGCCAGTACGGCGCTGCCGCAGCCGCCGGTGACCAGCCAGTACGTGCCGAAGAATTCGGCCGCCAAACGCTTGCCCATGCTCATAGGAAGATTCCTTATGCAGGCCAGACAACGTTTTTCCCCTGACCGGACCGGCACCCCGCATAGCCAGCGGTAGGCCGGGACCGGGTCCGGCGCGGTGGCCGGACGGCGGCAGCATACGCGAAGGCGCAGGCCGTGGCGTCGGGCAACGCAGCATGGGCCCGCGCATCAGGCCGGCGGGACGGCGCAGGCCGGCCCGCCACGCCCGGAGGTCAGAACGTGGCGCCCACCGCGAAGCTCAGGAAGTCGTGGTCCTTGAGCACGTCGTAGGGCGCGTTGTCCACCCAGTTGGTGTAGCTCAGCGTGGCGAAGTAGTGCTTGCGATACTGCGCGGTGAGGCTGGCGGTGTACTGCTTGCGGCCGTCCACCAGCTGGTTGTCGACGGAGAAGCCGTGCACGTCCTGCGCCCAGCCGAGCGCCGGCGACAGCGTCCAGCCGCCCGCCAGCGCGTAGTTGAGCTGGCCCTTCAGGCGATAGCCCCAGGCCTGGCGGGTGTAGAAACCGCGGCTCAGGCAGCCCTGCGGGTTCTGCACCGCCGAGCAGGCGCCGTCGCTCCACTGCGGCGAGAAGCCCCAGGCGAAGCCGCGGCCGTAGCGCGTGTCGGCCAGCGCGGGCAGGTTGGCGTGGCTCCACACCGCCTCGCCGGCGAGGAGCGCGCTGTCGGCGCCCCACACGTCCTTGAACACACGCACCGCGTTGACCTGCGCCTGGGTCTTGTCGAAGCGGTCGTAGCCCGCCAGCACGCCGCCCGGCGCGATACCGGCCATGCGGTCGCCGATCGGGCCGCCGTTGCGGGTGAGCGCGGCGAACATGTCGGCGGTGTTGATCTGCACCGGCAGGTCCTTGGTGTAGGACACCTCGCCGGCCAGCTTCCAGCCCGCCACGCGGGTGGAGGCCGAGAGGCCGGCGACGCGGATGGCGTTGGGGAACACCCAGTACTCGGTGATGCTGGACAGGCGCGCCGACAGGTTCGCATAGGCCAGCGGCACGCCGGCGGCGGTCAGCGCCGGCACCAGCGCGTTGTTCTGCGTGGCCGGGTTGATGGTGGTGGCGTTGAGGTAGGGCGAGCGCGAGTTGATCACCATGTAGTAGGCGCCGAAGTCGGTGCCCAGCGCCGCCGGCGCGTAGTGCAGGGACACGCCCCACTGGCCGTGGTCACGCCCGTACACCGCGGGGCCGCCGGGCAGGATCGCGCCCTGCTGGTACATGAAACTGTCGCTCAGCCATTTGCCCGCATTGGCCGAATAGGCGTTGATCGGGTAGTAGGCGTTGCTCTGGATGCTCGAGCAGGACCGGTCGAAACCGAGGTCGGTGGAGGAGAAGAAGGTGCCGCAGGGGTCGTACTCGTTCGCGCGCCACTTCCACTGGTAGAAGCCTTCCAGGCTCACTTCCTTGCCCAGGCCGAGCTTGCCCCACAGCAGCTCCACCGGCAGCTGCGCCTCGGTGGCCGGATCGGTGCCGGGGCGGTGCAGGGTGGTGTAGTCGATGGGGTTGACGAGGTTGAGGTTCTGCGCGAACAGGTCCTCGCCCCATTTCACCGTCTGCTTGCCGGCGCGCAGGTCCAGGCCGACGTCGTCGCTCAGCGCGAAGTGGCCGTAGGCGTAGGCGTTGAGCCACATGAAGCCGGAGAACCGGTTGGCGTGGTTGAGGCCGCGGTCGCTGAGCGGGCGGTTGGCGCCGAAGCCGTTCGCCGCGCTGCCCTGGGGCACGTCGCGGTTGTCCAGCGCGGCGTCGTACCAGGCGCGCGCGCTGGCGTTGATGCCGAAGTTCTTGTACTTGAGGTCGACGCCGCTCACCACCTTGTAGAGGTTGGAGTACACATCACCCTTGCCGTAGTTGACGTTGCCGTCGTCGGCGGTGTCCGCGCCGTCGCCGCCCTTGGGCCGGCCGTCCGAGCGGTAGCCCTTGCCCACCAGGTGCTTCGAAGGGCTGCTGGTACGCATTGCCGCACCCGCCACCACGCGCGTGGTCCATTTCCCGGTAATCTCTCCGTCCGCGAGCTTGAAGTCCACGGCGTGCGAGGGCAGGGCGAAGGCCAGCAGGACGGCGCCGTACAAGGCGCTGCGGCGGGGGAGGGCGGTGGTCGGAAAGCACATGTAAGGGGCGGCAAGTCGATGAATGGCCGGGCGTTATAGCATCAATGCGGCCGGGAAGGCCACGTTTTTTGGACGGCTAGATGGCTTTACGCCCGTACACCTTGGTAGGGTGACTTGCTGTGCGCTTTGCGTGTATGTTGCCCGGCCATCTTTATAAGAACAGCGATTCGGGAATCCACGATGTCCCACGATGCATCCGTCGTCGCGCCCGCCGTGCCGGGCCAGCTCAACCGCCAAGACACCCGCACCCTGGCCCTCTCCGCCCTCGGCGGCGCGCTCGAGTTCTACGACTTCGTGGTGTTCGTGTTCTTCACCAAGGTGCTCGGCCACCTGTTCTTCCCCAAGGACATGCCCGAGTGGCTGTCGGTGGTGCAGGTCTACGGCATCTTCGCCGCCGGCTACCTGGCGCGGCCGCTGGGCGGCATCATCATGGCGCACTTCGGCGACCGCTCGGGCCGCAAGAAGATGTTCACCCTGAGCGTGTTCCTGATGGCGCTGCCCACGCTGTGCATCGGCCTGCTGCCCACCTACGCGCAGATCGGCGCGTTGGCGCCGGTGCTGCTGCTGCTCATGCGCGTGATGCAGGGCGCCGCCATCGGCGGCGAGATGCCGGGCGCCTGGGTGTTCGTGGCCGAGCACGCGCCGGCGGGCCGCGCCGGCTTCGCGGTGGCCTGCCTCACCTCGGGCATCACCGCCGGCATCCTGATGGGCTCCCTGGTCGCCCTGGGCATTTCGTCGCACTTCGCGCCGGAGGAAGTCACCGCCTGGGCCTGGCGCCTGGCCTTCCTGCTCGGCGGCGTGTTCGGCTTCGTGGCCGTGTGGGTGCGCCGCTGGCTGAGCGAGACGCCGGTGTTCGCGGCCCTGCGCGCCGAGCGCCAGCTCAGCGAGACGATGCCGCTGAAGGAAGTGCTGTCGGGCCACCTGCACGGCATCCTGCTCACCGTGCTGGTGACCTGGGTGCTTACCGCCGCGGTGGTGGTGCTGATCCTGATGACGCCGACCATCGTGCAGACCAGCTTCCACCTGGACCCGGTCACCGCCTCGCACGGCAACCTGCTGGCCTCGCTGATGCTGACCCTGGGCTGCCTCGCCAGCGGCGTGGTGGTGGACCGGCTGGGCCGGGCCCGCGGCCTGCTGCTCGGCTGTATCGGCCTGTGCGGCTCGGCGCTGGCCCTGTATGCCGACCTGCGCACCGGCGGCCAGCACTTCTACGCGCTCTACGCCCTGGCGGGCCTCTTCACCGGCGTGATCGGCATCATCCCCTCGGTGATGGTGGCGGCTTTCCCGCCGGCCATCCGCTACTCGGGCATTTCCTTCTCCTACAACGTGGCCTACGCGGTGTTCGGCGCCATCACGCCGCCCTCCATCGCCTACGCCGCCGCGCACTTCGGTTCGATGGCGCCGGCCTACTACGTGGCGGCCACCGCGGTGCTGGGCGTGCTGGTGGCGATCTACCTGCTCGCCGGCCGCCGCCGCTACTACGAGCGCTGAGCGTCCCGGCGCCCTGAATCCCAGGCTCAAGGAAATCCAGGCCATGAAGGCGGAAACCTCCGCGGCGGCGCCGGCCGCGCACCCGGGCTTCGGCCGCGGCGGCGTGCGCACGCTGGCGCTGGCCGCGCTCGGCGGCGCGCTGGAGTTCTACGACTTCGTCGTGTTCGTGTTCTTCACCAAGGTGCTCGGACAGCTGTTCTTCCCGCACGACATGCCCGAGTGGCTGGCGCTGCTGCAGGTGTACGGCATCTTCGCCGCGGGCTATCTCGCACGCCCGCTGGGCGGCATCGTGATGGCGCACTTCGGCGACCGCTCGGGCCGCAAGAAGATGTTCACCCTGAGCGTGTTCCTGATGGCGCTGCCCACGCTGTGCATCGGCCTGCTGCCCACCTACGCGCAGGTGGGCGCGCTGGCGCCGGTGCTGTTGCTGCTGCTGCGCATCGTGCAGGGCGTGGCCATCGGCGGCGAGATCCCGGGCGCCTGGGTGTTCGTGGCCGAGCATGCGCCGCCGGGGCGGATCGGCTTCGCCTGCGCCGTGCTCACCTCCGGCCTCACCGCCGGCATCCTGGTCGGCTCGCTGGTCGCCGCGGGACTCAACACCCACCTCACGCCGGAAGAAGTGCGCGGCTACGGCTGGCGCATCCCGTTCGTGCTCGGCGGCATCTTTGGCTTCTTCGCCGTGTGGGTGCGCCGCTGGCTGAGCGAGACGCCGGTGTTCGCGGCCATGCGCGAGCGCAAGGAACTGGAGCACGAGCTGCCGCTCAAGCGCGTGCTGGCCGGCCACCTCGACGGCGTACTGCTGTCGGTGCTGGTGACCTGGATGCTCACTGCGGCGATCGTGGTGGTGATCCTGATGACGCCGACCATCGCCCAGACCAGCTTCCACATCGACGCCCCGCGCGCCTTCCTCGGCAACAGCCTGGCGGCGCTCGCGCTGCTGGCGGGCTGCATCGGCGGCGGCCTGCTGGCCGACCGCTTCGGCCGCGGCCGCGCCTTGCTGCTCGGTTCGCTGGCGATGCTGCTCGCCACCTATGCGCTGTACCGCGATCTCGCCGCGGGCGGCCGGCACTTCCTCGCGCTGTACGCGCTGGCCGGGCTGTGCGTGGGCGCGGTAGGCATCGTGCCGGCGGTGATGGTGGCGGCGTTCCCGCCGGCCATCCGCTTCTCCGGCCTGTCCTTCTCCTACAACCTCGCCTACGCCACCGTCGGCGCCGTGACGCCGCCGCTGATCGCCTACCTCGCCGCGCGCCTGGGCGCGATGGCGCCGGCGCACTACGTGGCGATCACCGCGGTGGTGGGGGCGCTGGTCGGGGTGTACCTGATGGCGACGAAGCGGGCGTTCCATGAGCGCTGAGGGGCCGGTTCACCGGCTGTCGCAGCGCCTTTGACGGGCACCTCCCTCTGCTCGCGCAGAGCGGTCGAGGGCTAGCCTCGGAGCAAGGGTTTACCCCTCCCCAACGCTCCCCTGCGGCAGGGGAGGAGCAGGTGGCGCTGCGCCAGTTCGTGATCTTGCCGTCGAAACATTCGGGGATGTGGAGCGCGCTTGCGCGCGACAAACCTACGCAGCCGCCACGCCGCCATGCCGCGGTCGTGCGCGCAGGGATGTCACGCAAAAAATGGCGCGCAGGCAGGCCCTCAGAAATCCAGCTCCTGCGTCGCGCACAGGTAGTCGATCATCGGCGCGATGCGCTTGAACTGCTCCACCGTCCACGGCAGCAGTTCGGTCGAGCAGGCCAGCTCTTCGGAGAAGTCGGTGCCGGCGGCGAAGTCCTTGCGCTTTAAGTCCTCGATCAACTCGTGCGCGGGGTCGTAGCCGCGCGGCGGGCGGCTCAGCGATTCGCCCCAGAACACGAAGTGCTCGCGGAACGCCTTGCCCTGCGTGGCGCGCTTCCACGCGGCCGGGTTGTCGGCGAGGAAGGCGCGGATGCGCTTGAGCGCGTCCGGCTCCGGGTGCCACATGCCGCCGCCGGCGAAGCATTCGCCGGGCTGGATGTGCAAATAGAAGGAGGGCGCCGGGATTTCGCGCCGCCGCTCGTGGAAGAAGCGCGCGCCCTGCCAGGGCTTGTACGGCTGCTTGTCGTTGGCGAAGCGCGTGTCGCGGTAGATGCGGAACAGCGAGCCGCCGTTCTTGCGCGGGTCGGCGCGGTAGTGCGGGCTGATCTTCGCCAGCGGCGCGGCGAGGTCGCCGATCAGTGCCAGGAACGGCTCGCGCACGTGGCGCTCGTAGTCGTCCTTGTGCGCGGCGAACCACTCGCGGTCGTTGTGGCGCGCGAGCGCCTTGAAGAAGCGGAAGGTGGCGGGCGTGAAATAGGCTTGGGGCATGGCGGTCGGGGCGGTGTCAGACGGCGAGGGGAACCAGTTCGGCGGCCAGCGATTCGCCCCAGGCCTGCAACTGGTCCAGCAGCGGCAGCTTGTCGTGCGCGGAGGGCTCCTGGCGCAGCGCGGCGAGGCGGGCGAAGTAGCCGTCGAGGGTGAGGGTGGTGAGCGGGCCGGGGCGGGTCAGCCGGTGCAGGCGGAAGGCTTCCCAGCGCGCGCGCTCCTCGGCGTCGAGCGTGTGCGGCCAGTTGCGCGCGCGGTAGCGGAACAGCAGCTCCACATAGCGCGCGTCGCGGAAGGGGAAGCCGCGCGTGCCCAACTGCTCCGGCGGTGTGGCGCGCACCTGGGCCAGCAGGCGCTTGTCGGCATCGGGCAGGAAGCCGGCGTAGAGCGCGAGTTCGGGGTCTTCCGGCGGCGGCAGGTCGGCGGCGCGGGCGAATACGCGGCCGACCTTGGCGGCGAGATCGGCCGCCGCGCGCAGGCGTTCGAGGTGGGCCAGGTTGCGGTCCAGGTCGAGCCCGAGGCGCGCGTGGTCCGCGCCCTTGAGCACCGAGAGCGGCGCCAGCGCCGGCGCGCGGTTGGCGCGCACGGTGCGCAGCGGGATGCGCTCGACGCCCTCGGGCAGGTCCGCGCGCGTGGTGAACACGCGGTCGGCGATGTCGTCCTCCTCCAATGCCAGCAGCTCGGCGGGATCGGTGCCCAGGTCGTAGACGATCACCTCGCCCGGCCGGCTCGGGTGCATCGCCAGCGGCGCGATCACGGCCAGGCAGTGGCGGCTCGCCGGGTAGCGCGAGGAGACGTGCACCAGCGGCGTCATGCCGCCCACGTCGAGCAGGCCGAACACGCGCTGCTTGCGGCGCAGGTCGAAGAACCAATCCCACAGCCGCGGCTGGCGCGCGCGGATCAGCCGCGCCAGGCCGATCAGCGCGTGCACGTCCGACAGCGCGTCGTGCGCGCGCTCCTGCTGCAGGTGGTTGGCGGCGGCCAGGTGTTCGAGCTTGAAGCTCGGCGTGCCGTCCTCGCGCTGCGGCCACACGATGCCTTCCGGGCGCAGCGCCTGGCACATGCGCACCAGGTCGATCAGGTCCCAGCGCGAGTTGCCGTGCTCCCACTCGCGCGCGTAGGGCTCGTAGAAGTTGCGGTAGAGCAGGTGGCGGGTGAACTCGTCGTCGAAGCGCAGCGAGTTGTAGCCCACGCCGCAGGTGCCCGGCTGCGCCAGCTGCTCGTGCACGCGGGCGGCGAAGGCCGCCTCGCCCACGCCCTCGCGCTCGGCCTGCTGCGGGGCGATGCCGGTGATCAGGCAGGCCTCCGGGTGCGGCAGGGCATCGCGCGGCGGCTTGCCGTAGAACATCACCGGCTCGCCCACGATCTCCAGCTCCATGGTGGTGCGCAGGCCGGCGAACTGGAGGGGGCGGTCGCGCCGCGGATCGGCGCCGGAGGTTTCGTAGTCGTGCCAGAAGAAGGTCGCTTGGCTCATCCGCCGATGATCGCATGGCTGGCTCGCGAGAACTCGCTGCGGCCACGCCGGCGCCCGCAAAAAGGCCCGGGGCGGCGGGTATGCTGGACCGGATCGGGAAAGCGGAGGGGACAGCCATGCCGGAGCAGGACGCCTTGCCCCGCCGCGAGCGCGGCGCCGTGGTGCTGATCGCCGTGCTGACGGGGTTGGCCTTGTACCTGGCCGACCAGGGACAGCGCGCGGGCTGGTGGCCCTTCGCTGCCCCGACCCGCCTGGTCGGTTGGTACACCCTGGCGATCGGCTTGCCGCCCGTGATGGTGCTGGCCCTGCGGCGGCTCGACGACCGCCGCTATGCGCGCGCGCTGCTCGCGCTGACGGCGGGGTTGCTGGCGCTGGCGACGTGGGCCGGCTGGAGCATCGACGCTCCCTCGATCCATGCCGACACCGTGATCGCGCCGTACGTGCTCAGCCTCGGCGGGGCCCTGTTCCTGCTGCTGCCGTTCCTGCAGGCCTACCTCGACAGCGGCCGCTGGCGTCCCGATTACCCGCGGCTGTTCGGGCATGCCTGGCAGAACGGCCTGATCCTGCTGCTGGCGGTGGCCTTCGTCGGCGTGTGCTGGTTGCTCTTGACCCTGTGGGCGGAGCTGTTCGCGCTGGTGGGCCTGCGCATCTTCCGCGAGCTGTTCGGCTGGCGTCCGTTCGTCTACCTCGCTACCGGCCTGATGGCGGGGCTCGGCCTGCTGGTCGGGCGCACGCAGCAGCGGGCGCTCGAGGTCACGCGGCAGATCCTGTTCGGGGTGTGCCGGGGGCTGCTGCCGCTGGTCGCCTTCATCGGCGTGCTGTTCGTGCTGAGCCTGCCGTTCACCGGCCTGGAAGGCCTGTGGCGCACGCGCATGGCCGCGAGCATCCTGATCGCGCTGCAACTGGTGATGGTGCTGCTACTCAATGCCGTGCGGCAGGACGGCACCGGGAACGTGCCGTATCCGGCGTGGCTGCGGCGCATCGTCGAGGCGGGCCTCTTGAGCCTGCCGCTGTACGCGGGCCTGACCCTGTACGCGCTGTACCTGCGCGTGGCCCAGTACGGCTGGACGGCGGAGCGGGTGTGGGTCGCGCTGCTGGCGCTGCTGCTGGCCGGTCACGCGCTGGGTTATGCCGTCGCCGTGCTGCGCTGGCGTCGCGGCTGGCTGCACGACGTGCCTCGGGTCAACGTGGCGCTGGCCCTGTGCAGCGTGCTGCTGGCCGCCGCGGCCGACTCGCCGCTGCTCGATCCGCATCGCATCGCCGTGGCCAGCCAGCTGGCGCATTGGCGGGCGGCGGGCAAGGCACCGGAGGAACTGGATCTCGACTACCTGCGCTTCGACAGCGGCCGCCTGGGCTACCGGGCCGTGCAGGCGTTGCGCGACGATCCGGACGTCATCGCCAGCGCCACGCTGAGCCAGGCGATGACCGATGCGCTGGCGAGGACGTCGCCCATGCCATGGCGCCGCCTGCAAGCACCGCCCACGCCAGCCGAGCTGCGCGGCCGGATCCGGTTGGGGCCCGGCGTCGCGCCGGTCGAGGACAGCTACCTCGACGCCCTGCTGACGCACCGGCTGCCCGACGCGGGCTGTCTACGCAAGCAGGCCGATTGCCTGCTGCTGACGCCCGACCTGCGCGGTGATGGCCAGCGCCAGCACCTGCTGTGCGAGGTGGGCGGGCTGGTGGAATGCGTCCTCGCCACCCGGGACGCCCAAGGCTGGACGGCCCAGGGCAGCGTGACCTGGGCCTGGATGGATCAGCACAAGGTCCGCGCCGCTTTGCTCGCCGGCCAGCTGGTGCCGCGCCAGCCGGACTGGCCCCTGCTCGAAGTCGCCGGCGAGCGGGCCGCGTTGTTTTCGCCGGAGGCCGCCGCGCCGCGGTCCGACGCAAAGCCGCGCTGAGAGCCTGTTCACGATCTTGCTGCCGGCGCGTTGGAGCCATGGAGCGCGTCTTGCGGTAGCCATGGGGGCGCGGGAACGCTAGCGATTGCGCTCTTGCTCGTCGTTCCGACGTAGGCCGGAGGCGCTTCACAACAGCGAAGCTGGTCACCCAGCGCCACACGTCCGGGTTTTTGAAGCGAAACGTTGGCGCGAACTGGCCGACCTTCGGCAGATGAGCGAAACACCGGCCGAAGGCCGGCCAGCTTGCGATGGGGCTCCAACAACACAGGGTTGGGCTTCAACAACACTGCACGCCACCAGCAGGAAGATCGTGAGCAAGCTCTGGAGCGCGCTGCGCGCGGCAAGCCTACGCAGCGGCACGCCTGGCGTCATGGTCGCGCGCCGGCGCACTCCCTCGGCAAGCCAAGCCCCAGGCGTGTTGCGTCGCAAAATCCGGCCGCCTTAGTATCGGTAAGGACAGCGAGGGTTGCCGATGGCCTATACCGCGACACTGGGCGCCACGCGCTACCGCTTCGACGATCTGCGTTCGCTGATGGCGAAGGCGTCGCCGCGCCGTTCCGGCGACGAGCTGGCCGGGATCGCCGCCGCCAGCGAGGCCGAGCGCGTGGCCGCGCGCTACGCGCTGGCGGACCTCCCGCTGCAGGCCTTCCTCGAACGCGACCTGGTGCCCTACGAGGACGACGAAGTCACCCGGCTGATCGTCGACACGCACGACGTGCAAGCCTTCGCCCCGGTGGCCCACATGAGCGTGGGCGAGCTGCGCGACTGGCTGCTCTCCTACGAGGCCGACGCGGCCGTGCTCACCGCGCTGGCGCCGGGGCTGACGCCGGAGATGGCGGCGGCGGTGTCCAAGCTGATGCGCAACGCCGACCTGATCGCGGTGGCCGCCAAGTGCCGCGTCGCCAGCGCCTTCCGCACCACGCTCGGCCGGCCCGGCACGCTGGCCAGCCGCCTGCAGCCCAACCATCCCACCGACGACCCGGCCGGCATCGCCGCGGCGGTGCTCGACGGCCTGCTGTTCGGCATGGGCGACGCGGTGATCGGCATCAACCCGGCCGGCGACAGCGTGGCCGACTGCATCGGCCTGCTCGAACTGCTCGACGAACTGCGCCGGCGCTTCGACATCCCGATGCAGTCCTGCGTGCTGGCCCACGTCACCACCAGCCTCAAGGCGATCGAGCGTGGCGCGCCGGTGGACCTGGTGTTCCAGTCCGTCGCCGGCACCGAGGGCGCCAACTTAGGCTTCGGCGTGAACCTCGCGCTGCTGCGCGAGGCGCACGAGGCGGCGCGCGCGTTGAAGCGCGGCACGGTCGGGCAGCAGTGCATGTACTTCGAGACCGGGCAGGGCAGCGCGCTGTCGGCCGGCGCGCACCACGGCGTGGACCAGCAGACGCTGGAGGCGCGCGCCTACGCGGTGGCGCGCGCGTTCGACCCGCTGCTGGTCAACACCGTGGTCGGTTTCATCGGGCCGGAATACCTCTACGACGCGCGGCAGATCGTCCGCGCGGGGCTGGAGGACCATTTCTGCGGCAAGCTGCTCGGCCTGCCGATGGGCGTGGACGTCTGCTACACCAACCACGCCGAGGCCGATCAGGACGACATGGACGTGCTGATGCACTTGCTCGCCAACGCCGGCGTCAATTTCCTGATCGCGGTGCCGGGGGCAGACGACGTGATGCTCAATTACCAGAGCCTGTCCTTCCACGACGTGCTGGGCCTGCGCCACACGCTGGGCCTCGGGCCCGCACCGGAATTCGCGCAGTGGCTGGCGCGCATGGGCCTGCTCGACGGGCAGGGCCGGCTGCCGCCGCCGTCCGCGGGCAGCGCGCCGGTGCGCCGGCTGCTGGGTGCGGCGCGATGACGGCGGGCCTCGACCCCTTCGCGCGGCTGCGCGCGCTCACCCGCGCACGCATCGGCCTCGGCCGCAGTGGCGATGCGCTGCCCACCCGGGCCCTGCTCGATTTCCAGGCCGCCGCCAGCCAGGCGCGCGACGCGGTGCACGCGGCGATCGACCTCGACGCCTTGCGCCGGGCGCTGGCGCCGCGCGCGTGCATCGAGGTGGCCAGCCGCGCGCCCGATCGCACGGCCTACCTGGCGCGGCCCGACTGGGGGCGCGAACTGGGGCAGGGCATGGACGCGCTGGACGCCGCGCGCGGCGACTACGACCTCGCCTTCGTGATCGCCGACGGCCTCTCCGCCACCGCCGCGATGGCGCATGCCCTGCCGCTGCTGGACGCCACGCGGCGGCGGCTGGCCGGCTGGTCGATCGCGCCGATGGTGCTGGCGCGGCAGGCGCGGGTGGCGCTAGGCGATGCCGTCGCGCAACGGCTCGGCGCGCGCATGGTGGCGGTGCTGATCGGCGAGCGGCCGGGCCTCAGCGTGGCCGACAGCCTCGGCGTGTATTTGACCTGGGCGCCGCGCGCCGGCCACCCGGATGCGCTGCGCAACTGCCTCTCCAACATCCACGCCCATGGGCTCGACTACGAACGCGCCAGCGGCCTGCTCGCGGCGCTGGCGACGGAGGCGCGCCAGCGCCGGCTGACGGGCACGGCGTTGAAGCTCGATGTTTCCCTGCCGGCGTCGGAAAGTCGATGAGGGACGCGACAAGGCGAGCGGCAGGGGCGCGTTGTCTCGTCGTCATGGGGCGACCATGGTGGCGTGCGGCGCTGGATGCCGGCCTGCGCCGGCATGACGGGCGGGGTGAGCGCGGTTCGCCATCGCGCTTCGTCCACGTCCCCGCCGCTCGCCCGCCGCACGAAGCCGGGTTCGATACCTGGCATCTCGCCGCACAGGATGCTGCACGGCCTGGATGTAACGCGACCGGACATAGGCCGGCCGGATGCGGCTCAGGCGGCATCCCCCCTCGTCGTCATGCCGGCGCAGGCCGGCATCCAGTGCCGCGCCGCCACCGGATGGCCTCGAACTTCCCTCATCCCAGCATGCACACCCACGAACATTTCCCCGGAGTCCATCCATGACCCAACCCGCCACCCTCGCCAAGCACCTCAACGGCTGGCACCTGTGGGGCATCGCCGTGGGGCTGGTGATCTCGGGCGAGTACTTCGGCTGGAGCTACGGCTGGGCCGGCGCGGGCACGCTGGGCTTCCTGGTCACGGCGGCGTTCGTCACGCTGATGTACGTCACCTTCATCTTCAGCTACACGGAGCTGACCACCGCGATCCCGCATGCAGGCGGGCCGTTCGCCTACGGCTACCGCGCGTTCGGGCCGTGGGGCGGGCTGGTGGCGGGCTTCGCCACCCTGGTGGAGTTTGTGTTCGCGCCGCCGGCGATCGCGCTGTCCATCGGCGCCTACCTCAACGTGCAGTTCCCGGCGTTGCCGCCCAAGGCGGTGGCGGTGGGCGCGTACGGGGTGTTCATGGCGCTCAACATCGCCGGCGTGTCGATCGCGGCCACGTTCGAGCTCATCGTCACGCTGCTCGCCATCGTGGAGCTGCTGGTGTTCATGGGCGTGGTGGCGCCGGGTTTCGCGTGGGCGAATTTCGCCGCGTACGGCTGGGCCGGGCAGGACGCCTTCGGCGCGCACGCGCTGGGCGGCATGGTGGCGGCCATTCCCTTCGCGATCTGGTTCTACCTCGCCATCGAGGGCGCCGCGATGGCCGCCGAGGAAGTGCGCGAGCCGCGCCGCACGGTGCCGGTGGCCTACATCGCCGGCATCGGCACGCTGGCGCTGCTGGCCTTCGGCGTGATGCTGTGCGCGGGCGGCGTGGGCGACTGGCGCCGGCTCGCCGACATCAACGACCCGCTGCCGCAGGCGATGCGCGCGGTGGTGGGCGAGCACAGCGGCTGGCTGCACATGCTGGTGGCGGTGGGCCTGTTCGGGCTCATTGCTTCCTTCCACGGCATCATCATGGGCTACTCGCGGCAGATCTTCGCGCTGGCCCGCGC
Organism: Frateuria defendens; assembly: GCF_001182895.1. Classification (GTDB taxonomy): domain Bacteria; phylum Pseudomonadota; class Gammaproteobacteria; order Xanthomonadales; family Rhodanobacteraceae; genus Frateuria_B; species Frateuria_B defendens. The sequence goes on from NZ_LFQR01000058.1 coordinate 76,296, forward strand.
GGGCTTCCTGCCGCCCGCGCTGGCGCGGCTGGGCCGGCGGCGCACGCCGCATTGGGCGATCCTCGCCGGCGGCGCGGTGGGCATCGCGGCGATCTTCTCCGACAGCCTCGTGCAACTGGGCGGGCAGCCGCTCACCGCCAACATCGTCACGCTGTCGGTGTTCGGCGCGGTGACGATGTACATCGTGGCGATGCTGGCGCAGCTTAAGCTGCGCCGCCGTGAGCCTGGGCTGGCGCGGCCGTTCCGTGCGCCGTGCCACCCGTGGTTCCCGCTGGTCGCGCTCCTCGCCGCGGTGCTCTGCCTGGTGACGATGGTGGTCTACAACCCGCTGCTGTTTGCGGTCTTTCTCGCGCTGTTCGCGCTCGCCGCCGCCTACTACTTCTTCGCCGTGCGCGGCCGCGCCGCGACGCCGGAGGCGCTGGGCGAGAGCGCCTGAGCCGCGTTTCCTCCCGCGGCCCGGCGCGACGCGGGCCGGCCGGCTGTTTTAGACTGCGCCGCTTGCCCGGAGGACGCATGAGCCAAGCCAACGATGAAAACCTGATCTGGATCGATCTGGAGATGACGGGGCTGGACACCGACCAGGATTCGGTGCTGGAGATCGCCACGCTCGTCACCGACAAGGACCTCAACATCCTGGCCGAAGGGCCGGTGTTCGCCATCCACCATCCGGCCGAGCGGCTGGAGTCGATGGACGCCTGGAACCGCAACCAGCACCAGCGCTCGGGCCTGTGGCAGCAGGTGCTCGAATCGAGCATCGACCACGCCACGGCCGAGCGGGCCACGCTGGACTTCCTGCGCGAGTGGGTGGGCCCCGGCAAGTCGCCGATGTGCGGCAACTCGATCTGCCAGGACCGCCGCTTCCTGCACCGGCAGATGTCGCATCTGGAGCGCTACTTCCACTACCGCAACCTCGACGTGTCCACGCTCAAGGAACTCTCGCGCCGCTGGTCGCCGGAGATCGCGCGCGGGGTGAGCAAGGAGTCCGCGCACACCGCGCTCTCGGACATCCGCGACTCCGTGCAGGAGCTGCGCTACTACCGCCAGTTCATGGGCGCGCTGGGCGGGCTGGTCGCCTGATGGGCACGCCCGATCCGCTGTTCGCGCCCGTGCTGGACTGCGCCGGCCGCCGGCTGGTGCTGGACCGGCCGCGCGTGGTGGGCATCGTCAACGTTACGCCCGATTCCTTCTCCGACGGCGGCGAGCACGCCGACGCCGCGGGCGCGGTGGCGCACGGCCTGATGCTGGCGGAGCAGGGCGCGGCTATGCTCGACGTGGGCGGCGAATCCACCCGCCCCGGCGCGGCCGAGGTGCCGCTGGAGGAAGAACTGCGCCGGGTGATCCCGGTGATCGAGCAACTTGTCGCGCGGACCGCGCTGCCGATCGCGGTGGACACCTCCAAGCCCGAGGTGATGCGCGCCGCCGTGGCCGCCGGCGCCGGCATGATCAACGACGTCTACGCGCTGCGCCGCGAAGGCGCGCTGGACGCGGCGGCCGAACTCGGCGTGCCGGTATGCCTGATGCACATGCAGGGCGAGCCGCGCGGCATGCAGGCGGCGCCGCAGTACGACGACGTGGTGGGCGAGGTGCACCGCTTTCTCGCCGACCGCCTGTTCGCCTGCGAGCTGGCGGGCCTGGACAAGCGCAAGGTGATGGTCGACCCCGGCTTCGGCTTCGGCAAGACGCTGGAGCACAACCTGGCGCTGCTGCGCGCGCTGGAGCGCTTCACGGGCCTGGGCGCCGGCCTCTACGTGGGCCTCTCGCGCAAGTCGATGATCGGCGCCCTCACCGGCCGCGAGCGCCCGGCCGAGCGCGCGGCCGGCTCCGCCGCCGCGGCGCTGATCGCAGCGCAGCGTGGCGCGCTGCTGCTGCGCGTGCATGATGTCGCCGCCACGATCGACGCCCTCGCGGTGTGGCAGGCGGTGAAGGCTGGCGACGCGCCGACGCGCCGCGATGACCGCCCGCCCGCGCCGCGCTGGCCCGACGACGAATGAATCCCGCCCGCCGCCGCGCGCGGCCGAGCGCAAGGACCACGCCATGACGCAACTCAAGTATTTCGGCACCGACGGCATCCGCGGCCGGGTCGGGCAATGGCCGATCAGCGCGGACTTCATCCTGCGCCTGGGCCGCGCCGCCGGCACCGTGCTGGCGCGCGGCGCCGGGCGCCGCCCGCAGGTGCTGATCGGCAAGGACACGCGCGTGTCCGGCTACATGTTCGAATCCGCGCTGGAAGCGGGGCTGGTGGCGGCCGGCGTGGACGTGGGCCTGCTCGGCCCGATGCCGACGCCGGCGGTGGCCTTCCTCACCCGCTCGATGCGCGCGGCGGCCGGCATCGTCATCAGCGCCTCGCACAACCCGCACCAGGACAACGGCATCAAGTTCTTCTCCGCCGACGGCGAGAAGCTGCCCGACGAGGTGGAGCAGGCGATCGAGCGCGAGCTGGAGGCCGAGTTCGTTACCGTGCCGTCCGAGCGGCTGGGCAAGGCGGTGCGCCTGGCCGACGCCGCCGCGCGCTACACGGAATTCTGCAAGGCCACCGTGGCGGAGGACTTCAGCCTGCACGGCTTGAAGATCGTGCTCGACTGCGCCAACGGCGCGACCTACCAGGCGGCGCCCAAGGTGTTCGCGGAGCTGGGCGCGCAGGTGGTCGCCATCGGCGACCGGCCCGACGGCCTCAACATCAACCTCGAGGTCGGCTCCACCCATCCGCAGACCCTGCAGCGCGCGGTGCTGGCGCACGGCGCGGACCTCGGCATCGCCTTCGACGGCGACGGCGACCGCGTGCAGCTGGTGGACCGCCACGGCGCGCTCGCCGACGGCGACGACATCCTCTACGTGCTGGCATGCAGTTGGCGCTCGCGCGGTGCGCTCAAGGGGCCGGTGGTCGGCACGCTGATGAGCAACTACGGGCTGGAGAAGGCCCTGGCCGGCATGGGCATCGCGCTGGTCCGCGCCAACGTCGGCGACCGCTACGTGCTGCAGCAGCTCAAGGCGCACGGCGGGCTGCTCGGCGGCGAGACCTCCGGCCATATCCTGTGCCTGGACCGGCACACCACCGGCGACGGCATCGTCGCCGCGCTCGCCGTGCTGGAGGCGCTGGCCGCCAGCGGGCAGGATCTGGCCGAGGCGCGCCAGGGGCTGCACAAGCTACCCCAGGTGATGCTCAACGTGCGCGCGGACGGCGCCCGCGAGGCGCTGGACGGCGAACCGGTGCGCCACGCGCTGGCCGAAGTGGAGCAGGCCCTGCGCGGCCGCGGCCGCGTGGTGCTGCGCGCCTCCGGCACCGAGCCGCTGGTGCGCGTGACGGTGGAGGCGGCCGACGCGGACGAGGTGCAGCAGTTGGCGGAGCGCCTGGCCGGCGTCGTAAAATCCGCGGCCGAACGCTCGTGAACCGGTAGGGCCTCAAGGCCCTTCGCCCAGGTCGCCAAGGATTGGCCCGACGTGCCCCGCCCGGCGGTGGCGGAACAAATCGACCGCACGCTCACCTGGACCGAAACCATCATGAAGAACGTTCCCACCCTCGACATCCGCCGCTACGACACCGACCGCGACGCCTTCGTGGCCGAACTCGGCGCGGCCTACCGCGAATTCGGCTTCTGCTGCATCAGCGGCCACGGCATCGCGTCCGAGCTGATCGACGGCGCCTACGACGCCTTCAAGCGCTTCTTCGCGCTGCCGGCCGAGACCAAGCTGCAGTACCACGTGCCCGGCAGCGGCGGTGCGCGCGGCTACACGCCGTTCAAGGTGGAGACCGCCAAGGACAGCAAGTACCCCGACCTCAAGGAGTTCTGGCACATCGGCCGCGAGATCCCGCGCGACTCGAAGTTCGCCAGCCTGATGCCGCCGAACCTCTGGCCCGCCGAGGTGCCTGGTTTCAAGGAATACGGTCATGGCCTCTACGAGGCGCTGGACCAGCTAGGCACCCGCGTGCTGCGCGCGCTGGCGCTGCACATCGGCCTGCCCGAACACTATTTCGAGGACAAGACCGACCAGGGCAACTCGATCCTGCGCCCGCTGCACTATCCGCCGATCGAGCAGGACGACGTGCCCAACGTGCGCGCCGGCGCGCACGAGGACATCAACTTCATCACCTTGCTGGTGGGCGCCAGCGCCGAAGGCCTGGAAGTACTCACCCGCGAGGGCGCGTGGCTGCCGATCACCACCGAGGGCGACGCCATCGTGGTCAATATCGGCGACATGCTGCAGCGGCTGACCAATCACGTGTACCCGTCCACCACCCACCGCGTGGTGAACCCGCCCAACGCCAGCGCGCGCAAGCCGCGCTACTCGGTGCCGTTCTTCCTGCATCCGAACCCGGACGTGGTGCTCGACCCGCTGCCGCAGACGGTCACGCCTGACAACCCGAGCCGCTACGACACTTCGATCACCTCGCACGAGTACCTGCTGCAGCGGTTGCGCGAGATCAAGCTGATCTGACCATCGCCGCCCGGTGCATCGCGCGCCGGGTGCTCAGGCCATCCAGAAGAACACCGCCGCCATGCGGCGGTCGGCGAAGTCCAGGCCCCAGTACGCGCTGGCGCTGTGCACGAGGTTGGCCTTGTACAGCAGCAGGCGGTTGTAGCGGTGCGGCACGCGCACGTCCTCGGCGAAGGCGCCGGGCGGTACGAAGCGCGTGCCCAGCGCATCGACCAGGTTGCGGTGCGGCGGCATCACCAGGTTGCCGCCGAGCCCGCCGTTGGGCTGGCGCTGGCGGAAGAAGCTGGTGCCGCATGGCGCGGGCACCGCGGGGTTGAGGTAGATCACCGCGGCATAGCGGCACAGGTTGAGCGAGTCGGTGTGCGGCTTCATCACGCCCTCGGCAGCGCCCACCACCTGCACGCAGTTGTGGTTGAGCCGCATGCCGCCCTCGGCTTCCTCCACCCACAGCTTTTTCGCGCCGGTGAGGCGGCAGACCAGCGCATCGAGCGCGGCCAGTTCCCGGTCCGCCAGCGCCGGGATGGCGCGCATGCCTGGCCAGGCCTCGCCGGTGGTCGGGTAGCCGTACTCCCACTCGGTCTTGGCCAGGCAGCGCCGACGCACGGCGTCGGGGTCCGGCAGCACGTCGTCCACGATCCAGTAGTCGCGCCCCTCGGTCGGCTTGCGGTAGGGCAGGGGCCGCATCGCGGGGTGCTGGGGGAACAGGGACATGGGCGATCCGCGGCGCAGAGGTGCCTCCACGTTAGCGCAAACGGCCAGGGCGGCGGGGCCTGCGCGTGCGGATCGGTGCGGGGCGTCGCAATTGCCGCCGCGCGATGCCGGGCGCGACGTTCCGGTTAGTGGTCGAGATTGCGGTAGCGCCTCGACTCGCGTGCCGACAGCCACAGCGCCAGCCGGTCGGGCAGCAGTTCCGACAGCGCCTTGATCGCGCGGTTCACGCGCCCGGTCACGTGCACCGCGCGGCCGCGCTCCACCGCCTCGATGCCTTCGCGCACCACGTCCTGCGCGCGCATCCACATGAAGCCCGGCATCTGCTCCACCTTCGCGCGGGTGCCGGTGACGTCGTGGAATTCCGACTTGGTGAAGCCCGGGCAAAGCGCGCAGACGTTGACGCCGGCGCTGTGGTTCTCCAGCGCCAGCGACTGCGAGAACTTGATCAAATACGCCTTGCTCGCCGCGTACAGCGTGTGCCCGGCCGTGCCGGGCACGAAGCCGGCCAGCGAGGCGACGTTGACGATGCGGCCGTAGCCGCGCCGGCGCATGGCCGGCAGCAGCCGCCAGGCCAGCTCGGTCGGCGCGGTGAGCAGCACCTGCAGGAAAGCCGCATGCGTGGCCCAGCGGTTGGCGACGAAGCTGCCGGGCACGCCGTAGCCGGCGTTGTTGATCAGCCAGCCCACCTCGAGGCCGCGTTCCGCCAGCGCGGCGCACAGCTGCTCCGGTGCGCGCGGATCTTCCAGGTCGCACGGCAGCACCGTCACCGTGCTGCCGTGCGTGGCGCGCAGCTCCTCGGCCAGCGCTTCCAGTCGCTCCGCGCGGCGCGCGGTCAGCACGAGGTCGTGCCCGCGCGCGGCCAGCTCGCGGGCGAAGGCGGCGCCGATGCCGGCGGAAGCGCCGGTGATCAGGCTGAGCGGACGGGCAGGCGGCATGGCGGTTCCTCGGCAGCGGGGCGCCCATGTTGAAAGCATCGCCGCTCGCCCGCCAGTATGGGGTTTGCTCCGCCCCCGGGCGGTCGCTAAGCTTTTCCGGTTTGGCCGACACGGATGCATGCGATGCGCAAGAAACTCGTTGCCGGTAACTGGAAGATGCACGGTAGCCGTTCGATGGCGGCCGCGCTGGCGTCGGAGATCGCCGCGGCGCTGCCCGCCGGGATCGATGTGCTGCTCTTCCCGCCTTATCCCTACCTGGGCGAACTCGCCGGGCGGCATGCCGACGACGGCCTCGGCTTCGGCGCGCAGGACGTGAGCGAGCACGAGGGCCAGGGCGCCTACACCGGCGAGGTTTCCGCCGCCATGCTGGCCGACGTCGGCGCGCGCTGGGTGCTGGTCGGCCACTCCGAGCGGCGCCAGTACCACGGCGAAAGCGATGCGCTGGTGGCGCGCAAGTTCGCCGCGGTACGCGCGGCCGGCCTGACGCCGGTGCTCTGTGTCGGCGAGACGCTGGCGCAGCGCGAGGCCGGTCTGGCCGATGCGGTGATCGCGCGCCAGCTCGACGCCGTGCTGGCGCTCAACGGCATCGCCAGCTTCGACACCGCCGTGGTCGCCTACGAGCCCGTCTGGGCCATCGGCACCGGACACACCGCCACGCCGGCACAGGTGCAGGCCGCGCATGCCTTCATTCGTAGCCAACTCGCAAAAGAAGATGCTATGATTGGCGGTCTGACCCGGCTGCTTTACGGCGGCAGCGTCAAACCGGCCAACGCCGCCGAACTGTTCGCGCAAACCGACGTGGACGGCGGGCTGATCGGGGGGGCGTCGCTGACATCGGCCGACTTTCTCGCTATCTGCGCCGCGGCGCGTTGAGCGCCACGGAAGCCTGGAACCACATGTTCGTCATCTTCAGCGTGTTTTACATCCTGATCGCGGCGGCGATGATCGTGCTGATCCTGCTGCAGCGCGGCGCTGGCGCCGACGCGGGCTCGGGCTTCGGCGGCGGCGCGTCGGCCACCGTGTTCGGTGCGCGCGGTTCGGCCAGCTTCCTCACGCGCGCCACCGGCGTGCTGGCGACGCTGTTCTTCGTGCTCAGCCTCGGCATGGGCATCTATCTCAGCCATGGCGGCGCGCCCAAGGGCGGCGATACCGATCTGGGCGTGATGTCGGGGCTTGCCAACAAGCCCGCACCTGCGCAGAATGCGCAGCCCGCGGCAACGACGGCCAACCCCGAAGTGCCGCAGGCCGCACCGCAGTCGTCCCACACTGGTGACGTACCCGCGGCGCAGCCTGCTCCCGCCAAGAGCGCAGGCGAGGTACCGGCCGCAACGCCGGCCAAGAAGTAAAAAGCAAGACACCTGCCCAGGTGGCGGAATTGGTAGACGCACTACCTTGAGGTGGTAGCGCCGAGAGGCGTGGGGGTTCGAGTCCCCCCTTGGGCACCATATAAAATGCTTGTAAATCAACGAGTTAACTATACTAGCCTCGTTAGATTTACAGGTAACAGGACATTCCGACATTCCCTGTCCTAGAACATTCCCGGTTAAGTGAGGTTAGGTTCCGCTCCGCTCCTCCAAGGAGCGAGCGGCGCTTATCATCGTCTTCGAGACAACATGCGCGTAGGTGTTGGAGGTCGTGACGATAGTCGTGTGACCTAGCCACTCCTGGACCAGTTTGATGTTTCCCGTGGCGAGTGGATGACGCATTCAGGGTTGGTCACTCCGGCGTTCTTCGTGGCCGCCTTCCAGATTGCTTGAGCCCGACGTCGGTACAGGTCTTTGAAGGGGCCTCCTGGGACGTCCCTGCACTCCATCAGCGCGGCTCGGCACCTCTTGGTCATGGGAACGGTTCGAGCCTTTCCGTTCTTAAGCTCCTTTACGCGGTGGAGCTTGATGATTCCTGGGTTCTCCTCCGTCCCGTAGTCGATGTCGCTTGGAAGGAGGTTGAGGGCCTCTCCTAGGCGCATGCCTGAGTCCAGCAGGACCGTGTAGAGCCTGACGTACTTGTAGGCGTCAGCCTTGCGAGGAGGTCCAAAGCGAGGCTCGCCGTCCAGGACGTCTAGACGCACGGCTTCAGCGAAGATGGTGGCCTCGATGCAGGCGATGATCGAGC
>NZ_LFQR01000059.1 GCF_001182895.1 Frateuria defendens
GCATCCCTGCCGGCCACCCTTCGGGCTTTTCCATCCCTCCCTCGCCGCGCCCCAGGGGCCCCGGAAAGAGCCGCGCACATCCGTGTGCGCACTCTTGGCGCGCTCGCTGCGCGAGCGCCTAAGATGCGAGCGAGCGGTGGCTTGTTGTCCTTATCGCTCTTTGGCTCTTGGAGTCCCCTATGCGGCGGCCGGCGCTCAGCCCGCCAGCATGGCCCGCGCCAGCCCGAACCCACCCAGCGCCAGGGCGGCGAGCAGGCCGAGCAGGGCCAGCGTGAAGCCGCTGCCGCGGCGGGCCGGGTCCTTGAGATAGGCCGCGGCGTACCAGGCCCGGCCGGCCACCCACAGCAGCCCGGCGAGCCCGGCCCACAGCGGCGCGCCGTAGCGCGCGGCCAGCCACAGCGCGGGCAGGAACATCAGCGTGGCTTCCAGCGTGTTCATCTGCACGCGGAAGGCGCGCTCGAACAGTGGGTGGCCACTGGTGGCGGGCGCATGGACGCCGTAGCGCGTGCGCGCCCGCGCCACCAGGGCGGCGGTGCCCAGCTGCAGCAGCACGGCAAGCAGGACCACCAGGGCGGGCAGGTGCTGGATCATGGGAACCTCGCTGAAGGGGACGCCACTGTAGCGCTTGGCGCCCGCTGGCGAGTACGGCTATCGTCCCGGCGAGCCCGGTCGGGCCCGCGCAATGCTTCGAGGAACCCTATGGACTGGCAGAAAGGTCGACCCAGCGAGAACGTGGAGGAAGGCAGCGGCGACGGCCGCGGGGGCGGCGGTTTCCTGCCCGGCGGCGGGCGCGGCCTCGGCCTCGGCGGGCTGCTGATCCTGGTCGTGCTCAGCCTGGTCTTCAAGCGCGACCTGATCACGCCGTTCCTCTCCGGCGGCGGCGAGCCGGCGCAGACCAGCGGGCAGGCACAGGGCAACCGCAAGGTCGATTGCGTCAACTCGCCCGACGAGAACGTGCGCTTCGTCTGCAACGTGCTGGGGACGACCGAAGACACCTGGAGCCAGCAGTTCAGCGCTGCCGGGCGGACTTACCAGGTGCCGAAGCTCAACCTGTTCAAGGGCCGTGTGGCGACCGCCTGCGGCGGCGCCACCGCCGCGGTCGGCCCGTTCTACTGCCCGGGCGACCAGAAGGTGTACCTGGACCTGGATTTCTTCGGCGAACTGCAGAACCGCCTGCACGCCGGCGGCGACTTCGCCCGCGCCTATGTGGTGGCGCACGAGGTGGGCCACCACGTGCAGAAGCTGCTCGGCGTGTTCGACCAGGTGGCCCGGGCGCGCCAGCGCGGCGCGCCGATGGAGGGCGCCGACGGCCTGTCGGTGCGCCAGGAGCTGCAGGCCGACTGCCTGGCCGGCGTGTGGGCCAGCCACAGCCAGCAGAGCCTCCACTGGCTGCAGGAGGGCGACCTCGAATCCGCGCTCAACGCGGCCAGCCAGATCGGCGACGACACCCTGCAGCGCGAGGCGCGTGGCGAGGTGATGCCCGACTCCTTCACCCACGGCACTTCGGCGCAGCGCGTGAAGTGGTTCAAGGCCGGCTTCGAGGGCGGCGACGTGGGCCGTTGCAACACCTTCGCCGGCGCGCTCTGAGCCCGTGCGGGCGTGCCCCGCGGTGGGCCGGCGCGAACGGCCGGCGGCGCGCCGCATCGGCTTCTCCCTGGAGCGTTTTCCCCGCTCGTGACGGCCAGCCGCCCCCCGTACGCCCATGGGCGGTTGAATGGCGATGGCGGACCCTCTTGCGGCCGGCGCGGGCCATATTAGAATCCGCGCGCTGCGCGCCTTGGGGTGCGCTCCCTGGTGGGTTACGCATGGATCATCCGTGCTTGCATTGCGGCGTCTGCTGCGCCTATTTCCGCGTCGCCTTCCACTGGTCCGAGACCGATCCCGCGCTGGGCGGCACGGTGCCGGCGGCGCTTACCGAGAAGCTCGACCCGCACCGCGTGGTGATGCGCGGCACGCAAGCCTCCAAGCCCCGCTGTGCGGCGCTGGAAGGGCCGCTGGGCAGCGCCCGTTGCGGCATCTACCCGCGCCGGCCCTCGGTCTGCCGCGCGGTGCCGGTTTCGTGGGAGTTCGGCGAACCCAGCCCGCAGTGCGACAAGGCCCGCCTCGCCTACGGCATGGCGCCGTTGACGCCGGCTGACTGGATCGGCGTCGTACGCGAGGCCGCCACTACGGGGTCGTCGCCCACGCCCGGCGTGCCCGGCGCGATGGTGGCGGCGAGCGAAGCGGCCGCGGTTCCGCTGGCGCCCGCCGGCTGATCCAGCCCGGCCCCTGCCGGGCCCGGGCGTGTGCTCAGGCCGGGACCTCGTCCGCCCTGGGCAGCCCCAGCGCGAAGCGCAGCGGATCGAGCAGGGCGCCGTAGTGTCCGGCGCGGGCGGTGTCGCGGCGCAGCGGCTGGCGCACCTGGGCCGCGCTGGGCGTGCGCACGCTGCGCATGGCGCGGTGGAAGTCGAGGCAGGCGGCGTCGAACGGCAGCGCGCAGAAGGCGAGCAGGGCGCGGATCTCGCCCTCGGGATGGTCCAGCAGGGCCTCGTACGACTGGATGCGCAGGCGCATCGGATCGGCCGCCTGCCAGGCCGCCATCGCGCGCTCGTAGTCGCGGGTGTAGGCGGCGATGTCGGTGAGCGTGCAGGCGAAGTGCGGCCGCGCGTAGAACTGCTGCTTGTAGCAGGACCAGCCGGCCTCCAGCGCGTCGCGCCGCGCGTCGACGATGCGCGCGCCGGGCAGCATGGCGCGCAGCACGCCGGCGTAGAGCCAGTTCTCCGGCAGCTTGTCGGTGTGGCGGGGGCGCTGCCGGCGCCAGCGTGCGGTGCGTTCGAGGTAGCGCCGGCCGAGCCGCTGCCAGTCTTCGGCCGTGGCCGCCTCCACCCACTGCGGGAAGGCCTGCCGCCGGCGCGCCGATTCCTCCTGGATCACCAGCCCGAGGTCGGGCAACTCGCTGGCGCCCTCCACCTGCGGGTGCGTGGCGAGGATCTGCTCGAACAGGGTCGAGCCCGAGCGCGGCAGGCCGACGATGAAGATCGCCTCCGTGCCCAGCGCCGGGTCGAGCGGCGCCGGCAAGGCGCGGTCGGCCTTCAGCACCGCGCTCACCTGCGCATGGAAGGCGCCGGCGTTCCACGGCGCCAGCCGGTGCCATTCGGCGTTGGCCTCGCGCAGCGCGGAGAAGGCTTCCGCATAGCGGCCCTGGTCCTCGCACACTTTGCCCAGCGCGTAGCCCATGGCGATGCGGTCCGGCGGCGCCAGGCCGTCGCGCTGGAGCAGGGCGGCCAGTTGCGCGCGGTCCTGGTCGGACAGCGGCCGGGTCTTCATGTTGGCGAGGCCGCGCCAGGCGTCGCCGCAGGCCGGGTGCAGGCGCAGCGCGGCGCGGTAGCTGGCGTCCGCCTCGTCGAAGCGGCCCCGGTGCACCAGCGCATCGCCGAGCAGGATGTGCGCCGGCAGGAACCCGGGCGCCAGCTCGACGGCCTGCGACAGCGCCGCGATGGCCGGCTCCGTCTCGCCGAGCAGTTGCAGCTGGCGGCCGAGGTTGAAGTGCGGCATCGGCTCGCGCGGCGCCAGCTCGGCGGCGCGGCGCCAGGTGGCCAGCGCCGCGTCGATCCGGCCGGCGGCCTGCTGCGCGTTGCCGAGGTCGGTGAGCGCGAGTGCGTCGTCCGGCCAGCGCGCCAGCGCGCGCTGCAAGGCGGCGACGGCTTCGGCGTGGCGCCCGGTGCGGGTGAGCAGGATGCCGTACAGGCGCAGCGCCTCGGGGTGCGCGGGCGCCTCGTGCAGGACGGCATCCAGTTGTTGCGCGGCCTGTGCCGTGGCGCCGTCGCGGATCGCCCGCGCCGCCGCCTGCAGGCGGGCGACTGCCGATGCCGGCAGACCGGTCAGGCGCGCGTCGGGCGAAGGGGGAGCGGAAGGAGGAAGGGCGGCCATGCGACGTCCGGGCTGTGCGGCCGCACGATGGTAAGCCGGCGGCGCGCCGTCGCGCGAGGCGACGGCATCACAGCGTTGCGATGCGCCCGGATGGAAGCGCGACCGGGGAAACGCGACCGGGCTGTCGCCCGACGCGTGCCGGGGGCACCGTCAGCGCGGGCGCCGCGGCGGCCGGCGCCCTTCGTGCGGACGCGGGCCGCGGCCGGGCGCTGCGCCGTGCGGGCGCCGCGGCCGGGCACCGCCGCCCTCGTCCTCGTTACCGTCCCACGGCGCGATGCGCAGCTGCTGGCGGCTCACCCACACTTTCTTGAGGTGGTTGAAGGTTTCCTCGGGCATGCCGTCGGGCAGGTCGATCAGGCTGTAGTCGTCGCGCATGCTGAGGCGACCGATGAAGCGCGCCTCCAGCCCCGACTCGTTGGTGATCGCGCCGATGATGTTGCCCGGCTTGGCGCCGTGGCTGTGGCCCACCTCGATGCGGTAGGTGCGCTTGCCTGGCTCGGTGGCGTGCGGGCGCGGCGCGCGGGACGCGCGCTCGCGCGGGGCGCCGTCGCGGTCGGCGTGGCGCGGCGCGCGTTCCTCGCCGTCGCGCTCGTGGGTGCGCTCGCGCCGGGCCGGCGGCTCCAGCAGCAGCGGGCGGTCGCCCTGCACGAGGCGCGCGAGCGCGGCGGCGATCTCCGCGGCCGGCACGTCGTGCTCCTGCTCGTACTGGTCGATCAGCTGGCGGAACAGCTCCAGGCCCTCGGCGGCGAGGGTGTCGCTGATGCGTTGCTTGAAGCGTGCCACGCGGCGGTCGTTGACGGCCTCCACCGAGGGCAGCTTCATCTCCTCGATCGGCTGCCGGGTGGCGCGCTCGATCGCGCGCAGCATGCCCTTCTCGCGCGGGGTGACGAACAGGATCGCCTCGCCGCTGCGCCCCGCGCGGCCGGTGCGGCCGATGCGGTGCACGTAGCTCTCGGTGTCGTAGGGGATGTCGTAGTTCAGCACGTGGCTGATGCGCTCCACGTCCAGGCCGCGCGCGGCCACGTCGGTGGCGACCAGGATGTCGAGCTTGCCGTCCTTGAGTTGGCCGATCACCCGCTCGCGCTGCGCCTGGGCGATGTCGCCGTTGATCGCCGCGGCGGCGAAGCCGCGGGCGGAGAGCTTCTCCGCCAGCTCCTCGGTGGCCTGCTTGGTGCGGGCGAACACGATCATGGCGTCGAACGGTTCGGCCTCGAGGATGCGCGTCATCGCATCGAGCTTGTGCAGGCCGCTGACGAACCAGTAGCGCTGGCGGATGTTGGTGTTGGTGGTGGTCTTGGTCTTGATGGTGACCTCGACCGGGTCCTTGAGGTTGCCCTGCGCGATCTTGCGGATCGGCGCCGGCATGGTGGCGGAGAACAGCGCCACCTGGCGCTCCGGCGGGGTGGCCTTGAGCACCTTCTCGACGTCGTCGATGAAGCCCATGCGCAGCATCTCGTCGGCCTCGTCGAGCACCAGGAACTTCAACTCGGAGAGATCCAGCGTGCCCTTGTCGAGATGGTCGATCACGCGGCCGGGGGTGCCCACCACGACGTGCACGCCGCGGCGCAGCGCGTGCAGCTGCGGGCCGTAGCTCTGGCCGCCGTAGATCGGCAGCACCTGGAAGCCGGACAGGTGCGCGGCGTAGCGCTGGAACGCCTCGGCCACCTGGATGGCCAGTTCGCGCGTGGGCGCAAGCACCAGCGCCTGCGGCTTGCCGGCGCGGGCCTCGATGCGCGAGAGGATGGGCAGCGCGAAGGCGGCCGTCTTGCCGGTGCCGGTCTGCGCCTGGCCCAGCACGTCGCGGCCTTCCAGCAGCGGCGGGATGGTGGCGGCCTGGATCGGCGAGGGCGACTCGTAGCCCACGTCGGCCAGCGCGCGCAGTACCTCCGGGGCGAGGGCGAGCGCGGTGAAACCGGCGGTTGCCGGGGCGGTATCGGTATCGACGGACGACATGGGGGAAACCTCGGGGTGGCATGCCCGGCGGCATGCGGCAGAATGTAGGGCATTGTACCAGCCCCTTGCGCCCCGCCCGCGGCGTGCGCGCTTTTTTCCTCCCCGATTCCCCATTCCCTTTGATAAAGAGGTGACACGCATGCAAAGACGTCTGGACGGCCGTATCGCCCTGGTCACCGGCGCCTCCTCCGGCATCGGCGAGGCGACTGCGCTGGCGCTGGCCGAGGAGGGCGCCCGGGTCGCCATCGCGGCGCGCCGGCGCGACCGGCTCGAGGCGCTGGCGGCCAGGCTCGAGGCGCTCGGCGCCGAGCCCCTGCTGCTGGCGGCGGACCTGCTCGACGAGCGCGAGGCGCAGCGCGTGGTGGCCGAGACCGAGGCCCACTACGGCCGCCTCGACATCCTGGTCAACAACGCCGGCGTGATGTACCTGGAGCCGGTGGCGGAGGCCGACCTCGGCCGCTGGCGGCGGATGCTGGAGCTCAACGTGCTCAGCCTGATCGCCTCCACCCAGGCGGCGCTGGCCGGCATGCGCGCGCGGCGCGACGGGCACATCGTCAACGTCTCCTCCACCGCCGGGCGCGTGGCCAACCCCAACGCGGCGGCGTATTCGGCCACCAAGTTCGGCGTGGTGGCCTTTTCCGAGGCGCTGCGCCGCGAGGTCTACCAGGACAACATCCGCGTCAGCGTGATCGAGCCGGGCGTGGTGGCCACCGAGCTGCGCGAACACATCGGCCACGCCGACACCAAGGACGCGCTCAACGCCTGGGCCGACAGCATGCGCCAGCTGCAAAGCCGCGACGTGGCCGAGGTGATCGCCTTCTGCGTGAGCCGCCCGGCCCACGTCAATATCAACGAGGTGTTGATGCGGCCCACCGACCAGGAGCGCTGAGGATGGCCGGGGCGGACGGCGCGCCGCCACTGTCGCCGCTGCGTACCGCGCGCGCGGCGATCCGCCTGCCGGAGGCGGCGGATGCCCCGCTGCTGCTGCGCTTCCGGCTGGAAAACCGTGCGCATCTGGCGCCGTGGGAGCCTGTGCGCGAGGCGGACTACTACACCCTGGCCGGCACGCGCGCGGCAATCGCGGAAGGCCGCCGCGCGGCGGCCGAGGACCGCGGCTATCGCCTCGCGGCCTTCGCGCCGGACGGCTCGGCGGTGCTCGCCACCTTCGCCTTCTCCAACGTGGTGCGCGGCGCCTTCCAGGCCTGCCATCTCGGCTACGCGGTGGATGCCGGGCAGCAGGGCCGCGGCCTGATGCACGAGGTGTTGCAGGCCGCACTGGCCTGGGCGTTCGGCGATCTGGGCCTGCACCGCGTGATGGCCAACTACATGCCGCGCAACCTGCGCAGCGCGCGGCTGCTCGAGCGCCTTGGCTTCGAGCGCGAAGGCTACGCGCCGCGCTATCTCAGGATTGCCGGCGCGTGGGAGGGCCACGTACTCACCGCCAAGGTCCGCCCCGGCGGGTAGAACTAGCCGATGCGGCGCACCGGCGCGAGCAGAGGCTGCGGGCGCAGCAGCGCCGCTAGGGTGGCGCGCTGCTGCCAGGCCAGCAGCAGGTGCACGGCCAGCAGCACCAGGCCGGGGCTGAGCAGGTGGCGTTCCATCACCGCGTGGTAGCCGACGATCACCACCGTGGGCGCGGCCAGCACCACCAGGGCCAGCGCCACATAGCGGTTGCAGAGCACGGCCAGCCCGCAGGCGAGGTACACCACGCCGAGCACGGGAAAGACGAAGCCGCTGCCGGCGAGGCCGGTCATGAAGATCTGCGACTGCGGCGTGCTCGGCGCCGGCGGCGTCCAGAAATGCAGCAGGTCGTTGAGGCCGGCGAACACGAACCAGGCGCCGAAAGCCAGGCGCAGCGCGAACAGCAGGCCATGCGCGAACACGGTCATGGAACACTCCAGAGGATGGCGAGGGCGCGCATCATCGGCGGAGGTCGGGCCGCGCGGTATCCGCCGGACGGCTAGGCCGGGCGGCCTAGCCGTGGCGTCGGGGCCGGGGGTCAGGCCTGCGAGCTGGTGTTGCCCGGCTTGCGCCGGCGGCGGCGACGGTTGTGGCTGGCCTGGTCGGCGGCGCCGGCGTTGGCGCGCGGCGTCGGCGCGCCGTGGCTGCCGGTGCGGGGCTGGCGCGCGCCGCGCGGCTGGCGCTGCTGTTGCTGCGGGCGCGGCGCGCCGGCGTCCAGGCGCAGCGGCTGCGAGGGCTCGTAGCCGGCCGCGTCGACGATCTCGATCTCCTGCTTCACCAGCTTGCGGATGTCGCGCAGCAGGCCCGATTCCTCGTGGCTCACCAGCGACACCGCCAGGCCTTCGGCGCCGGCGCGGCCGGTGCGGCCGATGCGGTGCACGTAGTCCTCGGCCACCATCGGCAGGTCGAAGTTGATCACCATCGGCAGCTGGTCGATGTCGATGCCGCGCGCGGCGATGTCGGTGGCCACCAGCACGGTGATGCGCCCGCTCTTGAAGTCGCCGAGCGCGCGGGTGCGCGCGTTCTGGCTCTTGTTGCCGTGGATGGCGGCCGAGCGCACGCCGGCGGCCTCGAGGAACTTCACCAGCTTGTCGGCGCCGTGCTTGGTGCGGCTGAACACCAGCGTCTGGCGGCGGCTGTCCTCGGCCAGCACGTGCAGCAGCAGGTCGCGCTTGCGCGCGGCGTCCACCGGGTGCACGCGGTGGGTGATGGTGGTGGCGACGGTGTTGGCCGGCGTCACCGAGACCTCGCGCGGCTGGTGCATGAAGTCCAGCGCCAGCGCCTTGATCGGCGGCGCGAAGGTGGCCGAGAACAGCAGCGTCTGGCGCTGCTTCGGCAGCGCGGCGAGCACGCGCTTGAGCGCGGGCAGGAAGCCCATGTCGAGCATGCGGTCGGCCTCGTCCAGCACCAGCACCTCGACGCCGGAGAGGTCCACCGTGCGCTGCTGCATGTGGTCGATCAGGCGGCCGGGCGTGGCGATCACCACGTCCACGCCGCGGCGCAGCGCCTGGATCTGCGGGCCCATGCCGACGCCGCCGAAGATCACCGTGCTGCTCACGCGCAGGTGCTTGCCGTAGTCGCGCAGGTTGTCGTTGACCTGGGCCGCCAGCTCGCGCGTGGGCGTGAGCACCAGTGCGCGCGGACGGCGCTGGGTGGCCTCGCGGCCGTGCATCAGCTTGTGCAGCAGCGGCAGCGCGAAGGCGGCGGTCTTGCCGGTGCCGGTCTGTGCGGCGGCCAGCAGGTCGTGGCCCTCCAGCACCAGCGGGATGGCGCCGGCCTGGATCGGGGTGGGATTGGCGTAGCCCTGGTCGGCCAGCGCGCGCAACAGCGCCGGCGCAAGGCCCAGCGATTCGAAAGACATGCATACTCCTGCGCAACCCGGAGCGTTCTTTCAGAACCGCGTTGCAATCAATTAGGGGGGGGGAGAGGCCGCCCGTGGCGGGCGTGCGCCGGCAAGTATAGCGGGGAACGCCATGGCGTGCTGAACCGGCGTGCGGAAGCGTGCCGCAGGTCTCGCCGCGCCGCATTCCGCGGCGGTCAGGCCGGGCGCTGCGCCAGGATCAGGTAGCTGTTGAACGGCGTGCGGCCCCACAGCGGCTGCATGCGGACGTCCAGACCGGCGGCGCGCAGCGGCGTGGCGACTTCGTCCGCCGAGGGGTAGTGGGTGGGGCGCACACGCATCCAGCCGCTGTAGTAGAGGAACTGCTCCTCCACCACGGTGGCATGGAAGCGCCAGTGGCGTTCGCGCAGCACGTTACGGATCACCAGCAACCCGCCCGGCGCCACGTGCGGGGCCAGCGCGGCGAGCAGCTCGGGCTGGCGCCCGGCCGGCAGGTAGTGCAGCACGTCGAGCAGGGCCACGTGGCCGCGGAACTCGGGCAGGTCGGCGGCGTCGGCGACCTTGAGCTGCAAGGCGCCCTCCAGCCCCTCCGCGGCATGCCGGCCGGCGACGATCTTGCGCTCGTCGTGGTCGATGCCGAGGTATCGACGCAGGACGCCGCAGGCATGCAGGTAATGGCCGAGCAGGCCCATGCCGCAGCCCACGTCTAGCAGCGGCAGCGGCGCGGCGAGGGCGAGCGTCTTCGCCGCGGCGGCGTACAACGGGTCGCCGGCCAGCTTGTTGCGCACGTACTGGCGCTGGCCGGCGGTGGGGAAGCGCGCGGCGATGGCGAGGCGGGTGGGGCGGTCGATGCGCGTCATGGCGTGCGGCGCGGTCGGTGGCGGGAGCGGGCTCCTGCGTGATGGCGGGATCGCGGCCTGCCGCAGGGGCCGCGCGGGACGAGCGCGGCGACCGGCATCACTTGCCGCCGGTATAGGCGGCGTATTCGTCCGGCGTCAGGCGGCCGTTGCCGTCCTTGTCTGCTTCCCGGAAGTGGGCGCGCAGGGCCTTCAGGCCCTCCACGTCCTTCGGGATGTCGCCGCGCGTGAGGTAGCCGTGATGCTGCGTGTCCAGCTCGCCGAAGGACGGCACGTCGGCATCGGCCGCATGGCCCGTGGGCATCTGCTGCGGCGCGGGGCGGGGTTCCTGCTGGGCATGGGCCGCGCCCAGGGCGAGCGCGAAGCCGGCGAGGGCCAGGGCAGGGACACAGATACCTGTGCGTTGCATCGACATCTCCTTGGCGAGTGGTGATGGAACGAGTGTAGGCAAGCCTCGTCGTCGCATTGTGAGCATCTTGGCCGACAAATGCGAATGCGGCGGCAGTGCAGTACGCATCGATGGCGGTCGCACACGTATCGATACCTGAAAACGCGAAGGGCCGGCCCCGGTGGACAGGGCCGGCCCTTCTTCAAGCCACGCTGGCGTCGCTTACTGGCAGGTCACGCCGACGGCGGTGAACGCCGCCGCCACGTCGCTGCCGGAGTAGCCGTAGTCGGCCGCCGCGCTCTCGACGCCGCAGGCGCCGGAGTTGTAGGTGGTGGTGGCCGTCCAGTAGAGCGCATTGGCGCGCTCGAACACCTCGAAGGCCTTCTTGGTGTCCCAGCCGCCGGTCTTGGCCAGCGTACAGAAGGCCTTGTTGTACACGCCGCTGGAGTAGTGCACGTCCAGGCCCGAGGTGTAGTTGGCCGCGTTGTCGATCGAGCGGCCGTCCTGCGTGGGCGTGCACATCCAGCGCAGCGCGGTGCCGTTCTTGATGATCTCGGCGCCCACCAGCCAGTCGTTGTGGTCGCGGTCGAAGAACTCCGCCGCCTCGCCCGCCATGTCCGAGAAGGACTCGTTGATGCCGCCGGACTGGCCCGAGTACTGCAGGCCCGAGTGCTGCTCGGTGAAGCCGTGGCTGATCTCGTGGCTGGTCACGTCCAGCGACACCAGCGGGTAGAAATAGCTGGCGCCGTCGCCGAAGTTCATCGAGCTGCCGTTCCAGAACGCATTCTCGTAGTTGCGGCTGTAGTGCACGTTCATCACCAGCTGGAAGTTCAGCGGCGGCGCGCCGAACCAGCTGTTGTACATGTCGTGCACGACGCCGCCGAAGTGGTGCGCGTCGTTGATCGGCGAGTAGGCGCCGTTGATGCCGTCGCCCGTGCTGTTGAAGCAGGTGAAGGCCCACACCGAGCCGCCGGTGCGCCGGCCACCCAGGTTCACCGTCTTCACGTCCGGGTTCTGCGCGTAGCAGGTGCTGCCGGACTGGGTGACCTCCAGCGCCGCGTAGTCGGTGCCGTAGAGATACTGGCCGGTCTTCTGGTTGCCGCCTGGTCCGGTCGCGGTGGCCGGGGTGCCGGTGCCGCCGCCACCGCCGCCGGGCTTGCCGGTGGTGAGGCCTTCCCAGCTCTGGATCACCTCGCCGGTGTTGGCGTCGACCAGCGCGGTCGGGCGCGAGGGCTTGCCGCTGCGGTCGACGAAGAAGGAGGTGAGGTAGGCCAGGCGCGCCTTCTTGCCTTCGGCGTAGACGAACAGGTCGGCCTGCTCGACGCCGATGTCGGACGGCGCCACCGCATCGATGCCGATGCCGAGCGGCAGCAGGCCGGCGTGCTGGCGCAGCGCGGCGAGGGCCTGGGCGCGGCTCAGCGCGGGCGTGACCGAGGCCAGGTCGAAGCCGAGGCCCTGGGCGATGCTGCCTTCGGCGCCGAGCGCGGCACCCACCGCATCGTGCTCGACGACCAGGCCGCGGCCGTACACCGGCACGCCGCGGAACAACTGCTGCTCGCGGGTCTTGAGCGTGCCGTGCACCGTCTGCGCCGAGCGCTGCGGCGACAGCGAAGCTTCCGGATCCAGGCCCAGGTGGCGGCCGACCTCCGCAGCAGCGAGCCGGCCCAGCGCCGGTGCGTGGATGCGCGTGGACGTGGCGGCCATCGCGCCGGAAGCGGCGGCAAGACCCATGGCGGCGAACAGGGCGCCGGCCAGCGGTTTGTGCATCATCGTTCTAACCTCCCCGAATGGATGGACCGGCGGTCCGTCATGGACCGCCGGCGTGCCGCCGGCAGTGCCCGTCGCCAATCCCCTCCATCGGCGACGGATGCCGGCTGCCGCAACGTATGATCTTGCGGGGGATGCCGTCAATGCGGATAACCGGCCCCGCGTCACGGCCGGCGGAAGTGCTAGCCTCCGGCCTTTGCGTTTCGCCCCTGCCGGAGCCGGAGCATGGCCGTTCTTTCCACGCTGCGCGAACTCGATCCCCAGCAGCGTCACACCGTCCTGGCCAGCTTCCTCGGCTGGACGCTCGATGCCTTCGACTACTTCCTGTTGACCTTCGTCATCGTCAGCGTCGCCAGCGAATTCCACGTTGCGAACAGCGAGGTCACCTACGGCCTGCTGCTGACCCTGATGGCGCGGCCGCTGGGCGCGCTGATCTTCGGCCGGCTGGCCGACCGCTTCGGGCGGCGGCCGGTGCTGATGCTGGACGTGATCCTGTTCTCGGTGTTCGAACTGGCCACCGCCTTCGCACACACGCTCGGCACGCTGCTGGCGCTGCGCTTCCTGTTCGGCATCGCGATGGGCGGCGAATGGGGCATCGGCGCCTCGCTGGCGATGGAGTCGATCCCGCCCAAGGCGCGCGGCGCGGTGTCGGGCCTGCTGCAGAGCGGCTACCCCTGCGGCTTCTTCCTCGGCGCGCTGGCGAACTGGCTACTGGTGGACCACATCGGCTGGCGCGGGCTGTTCGTGGTCGGCGCGCTGCCGGCGCTGCTGGTGCTCTACATCCGCCGCAAGGTGCCCGAGTCGCCGGTGTGGCAGGCGCGCCAGCCCGCGCAGGCCAGGCGCGGCCTGGGCGAGGCGATGCGCGGGCACTGGAAGCTGGCGCTGTACCTGATGCTGCTGATGGCCGCGTTCAACATGTTCAGCCACGGCTCGCAGGACATGTACCACACCTTCGAAGAGGTGGACCTCGGCCTCAAGACGGGCTCGGGCGCGGCCTTCGTGCTGGTGGCGCTGCTCAACCTCGGCGCGCTGGCTGGCGGGCTTGTTCTTCGGCGCCTGGTCCGAGCGCGTCGGGCGGCGGCGGGCGATGATCGTCGCCGCGCTGCTCGCGATCCCGGTGATCCCGCTGTGGATGTACGGCGGCTCGCTGGCGCTCTACGGCCTGGGGGCGTTCCTGATCCAGGTGATGGTGCAGGGCGCCTGGGGCGTGGTGCCCACCCACTTGAACGAACTTTCGCCCGACGCGGTGCGCGGCACCCTGCCGGGCTTCGCCTACCAGATGGGCAACCTGCTCGCCGCCGGCACCGCCAGCGCGCAGAGCTGGCTGGCCGAGCGCCACGTCGGGCTGCCGCTGGCCATGTCGGGCTGGATGGCCGTGGTGGCGCTGGTGCTGGCGCTGCTGGTGTACCTGGGGCCGGAGGCGCGCGGGGTGGGCTTCGGCGGCGCTGCGCCGACCAAGAACTAAGCGGCCCTGACGGCATGGGCGGCGGGGCGTTCTGATAGAATCCGCCGCTTTGCAATCCCTGACGAGACGCACGATGAAGGCTGGCAAGGACAAGGTCGTATCCCTCCACTACACCCTCGCGGTGGACGGCGAGCAGGTGGAAAGCTCGCACGACCGCGGCGAGCCGCTGTGGGTGCTGCTCGGCCACGGCCAGCTGATCCCGGGCCTGGAGAAGGCGCTGGAAGAGCGCGAGGCGGGCGAGTCGCTCAAGGCGGAGATCAGCCCGGCCGAGGGCTACGGCGAGCGCCAGGAGGGCATGATCCAGCGCGTGCCGAAGAAGTACTTCCAGCAGTCGGCCAGGCTCAAGCCGGGCCAGACCACCGTGCTGGCGCTGAAGGAAGGCGGCCACCGCGTGGTGGTGGTGCACAAGGTCGGCATGACCGCGGTGGACGTGGACCTCAACCACCCGATGGCCGGCAAGACGCTCCACTTCGACGTCACCGTGAACGAAGTGCGCGAGGCGAGCGAGGAGGAGATCCAGCACGGCCACGCGCACGCGCCGAACGCCGAGGCGCACTGAGCGCATTGCGGCGATGGCCGGTGATGGAAACGAAAACGGCGCCCTCGGGCGCCGTTTTTCATGTGCGGCGGTCGCTGGATTTCAGTCGAGCAGCCGCTTCCCGTAGGCGAAGTGGTCGCGCCAGTAGGGCCCGTCGATGTCGTCCATCCGCACCGTGCCGCCGCTGTTGGGCGCGTGCACGAAGCGGCCCTTGCCCACGTACACGCCCACGTGGCTGATGCCGCCGCGGCCGCCGAAGAACACCAGGTCGCCGCTGGCCAGTTCGGTCATGCGGGTGAGCTTGCGCCCGTCCAGCGCGGCCAACTCGCGCGAGCTGTGCGGCAGGCTGATGTTGGCGCCGTTGCGGTAGATGTAGTCGACCAGACCGCTGCAATCGAAGCCGCCCTGCGGGGTGTTGCCGCCCCAGTGGTAGGGCGTGCCGACCAGGGCCATGGCGTGGAACAGCACGTCGTTGGCGACCTGCGCGTTGGCGGTCGAGGGCGCGCGGGCGGGCAGGTTGGCGAGCACCGAAGCCGGAGGCTCTCGGCGATGCGGGCCGCCGGCGCAGCCGGCCAGCAGCAGGAGCAGCAGGGCGGCGGCCGGCCGGAGGGAGGGCGACAGCGGGCGAAGCGGGGCGGCCAGGCGCATGCGAAAACCTCGGGTGAAGTTTTCGGCAAGGCTAGCAAATCAAGGGATTGCGTAGAAGTCTTGAGACTAAAGGCGAGTGTTGTACGCATCCTCTTCAGACGCGACGGCCCACGCGGCAGCCCTCCGCCGATGGAGGCCGCACGCCCGGCTCAATGCACGCCCGGAGCCACGTCCAGCGCGCGCTCGGCCAGGACGCGGCCGTCGATGTCCACGGTGCGCAGCCGGTAGGCGCCGGAGCGCAGGTAGAGCGTGTTGTCCGCGCCCGCTTCGAGGAACAGATAGCGGTCGGCCGCCACGGCTTCGGCGGATTCGTTGGCGTAGCGCGCCTCGACCAGGCACGGCACGCCCGCCTTGCAGGCGTGGCTGTCCACCGGCACGGGGACGCGCAGCCCGCCGAGTGCGAGCCAGGGCGGGCGCCGGCCGCGCGAGGCGGGCGGCAGCATGGGGTAGCCCTTGCCGTCGAGCTCGACGCGCACGGGGCCGCGCGAGTAGTCGGAAATCGCCTCGTTGGCCGGCGGCAGGACGACGTTGGCGTCATAGGCCTGCGGCCGCGCGCTCCAGAATGCCTGGCCGTCGCGCCGGCGGAACACGACCGGGCGGTTCGGATGGTAGGCGCTGATCAACTGGGCGTAGTAGTCCTTGGCCGGGCGATGGCGCTCCGTGCCGAGCGTGAGCATGTCCAGCATCCGGCTCTTGCGCAGGCTGGCCTCGATCTCGCGCCGGGCGGCGGCCTCGCTGGCCGGCTCTTCCTCGCGCAGGTCCACCTGGTCGATGCACAGCGGGTCGCTGCCGCTCAGTTCGCGCAGCAGCAGGCCCATCGGCTTCACTGTCGCGCCCAGCCGGCCGGCGGCCTTGTCGATGTGGGCGTAGCCGCCGTGCACGAACAGCCGCGCCTTCGGGTCGCCGGCGAGCGCGCGCCGGTAGAGGTTGCGGGCCTGGCCGTCCTCGCGGCTCTGCGGCGAGCCCCCACCGGCCTCATACGGCACCACGGTGTAGCCCAGCCGGACGGCCTCGCGCACGATCTCGCCGTAGACCGGCTCGTGCAGGTACTCGCTGCCGCTGGCGGCGACGGGATAACCGCGCCGCATCAGCCCCTCGTCGCGCTCGTCCAGCGCCTCGGCGGCGAAATGCGTGAAGCCGAGCCTGCGCAGCCGCGGCAGCAGGGCCAGCGTGAGCAGGCGCGTGTGGGCGTCGTGGTGCGCCTCGTTGACCATCACGATGCGGCGGCCGGCGGCCTGTGCGGCAATCGCCTCGACCGCATCCACGGCCTCCCACTCCGGCGGCACCGGCAGCTGGGCGCCGGCCAGCGGCTGGTTCTTGAGCGGAAAGTCGCGCACCGCCTCGCTGTAGAGGCCGAGCTCGTTCTCGGTGAAGGCCAGCCACTGGTGCGCGAGCAGCAGGTCCTGGCCGGCGAGGTCGGGCAGGCGCGTGACCAGGTAGCGGTAGCGCGGCAGGTCGTCCCGCAATGGCTGGATGCCGCTCAGGAAATCCTGCTGCGGCGCCTGGCGCGCCGGGGCGGCGGCGCACAGCGCGACGCCGAGCATGGCGAGACAGACGACTGTCATCCGACGCATGCCAGCGATCCCCCGATCCATGACAGTGGGCGCCAGCCTAGATTTACGCCCCAGCCGGCGCAAGGCGCTGTGCAGCGAAGCGGTCGGGGCGCTTCGCTGCGCCTACGGTTGCCGTGCCCCCTACCGCCGCCGACACTACGGCCATGGACCTCTACACGCTCGAACGCGGCAGCGCGCCCCTGCTGATCAGCCTGCCGCACGACGGCAGCGACATCCCGTCGGAACTCGCCGTGCGCCTGCATCCCGCCGCGCGCCGCTCGCCCGATACCGACTGGCACGTCGGCCGCCTCTACGAGCCGCTGGCCCGCGAACTCGGCGCCAGCCTGCTGCGGCCGCGGCTGTCGCGCTACGTGATCGACCTCAACCGTCCGGCCGACGGGCAGGCGCTGTATCCGGGGCGGCGCGAGACCGGGCTGGTATCCACCCTCGGCTTCGACGGCGAGCCGCTGTACCTGCCTGGCGCCGAACCGGACGCGGCCGAAATTCAACGGCGGATAAACGCCTACTGGCGGCCTTACCACCTCGCGCTCCAGCAGGAACTTGCGATGTTGCGGGTGCAACACGGGCGGGTGGTGCTGTGGGAAGGCCATTCCATCCGCCGCCGCGTGCCGATGCTGTTCGAAGGGCCGTTGCCGGATTTCAACCTGGGCACGGCGGACGGCGCCAGCTGTGGAGCGGCCTTGCAGGCGAGCCTGGCGGATGGCCTCGAAGCGCAGCGGGACTTCAGTTTCGCGGTCAACGGGCGCTTCAAGGGCGGCTACATCACCCGGCAGTATGGACGTCCAGACGAAGGCGTCGAGGCGGTGCAGCTGGAGCTGGCGCAATACCGCTACATGGACGAGAGCAGCTTCGCCTACGACGAGGCCGGGGCGGCCGCGGTGCAGGGCCTGATCCGACTGCTGCTGCGCCGCTGCATCGCGTGAACGCAGGTTTCTGCGGGTGCCGTTAGGCGCATGTGAAGTCAAGGCCGCAGGCCGGTTTGCGTGCGCCGGGCGGTGCGGCGTGTTCAGTTTCGAGACGACGCGGCGGTCGCATCGTGAAGCCGTCACATCGCCTGCCGGCTGATGCAAGGGGGCGGCGGCGTGGCGCTCTTTCCCCCAACTTCGAGGCTACAACCATGCGCAAACTCGTGATCGCTTCCCTGCTCGTGTCGGGTCTTGCCCTGGCCGGTTCCGCGCTGGCCCAGGACGCCGCCACGGCGCCGGCCGCCGGTTCGACGAGCAGCCAGCCTGCCGCGACCAAGACCACCACCAAGCATCACCACCACAAGCACAAGGCCGCGACCAAGTCCACCACGGCGCCGGCTCCGGCCAGCACCAGCGGCAAGTAAGCGCTACGCGGTCTGCTGCGAAACCCCGGCCGGCTCGCGCCGCCGGGGTTTTTCTATGCGCTCACCGTTCCAGCGCGGCGACGCATTTGAGTTCGATCGCGATCGGCGTGGGCAGGGCGCTGATGCCCAGCGTGGTGCGGCAGGCGTCGACGCCGGCGAAATGCTCGGCGTAGAGCCGGTTGTAGGCGGCGAAGTCGCGCGCCATGTCGGTGAGGAAGACGGTCACGTCGACGAGGTCTTCCCAGCGGGCGCCGCCGGCTTCCAGCACCGCCCGCACGTTGGCGAATACCTGCCGGCACTGCGCCTCGATGTCGTAGGCGAGCAGCGCGCCGGCGGCATCGTAGACGTTGCCGGGGATCTCGCCGCTGCCGGGCCGGCGCGGGCCGACGCCGGAGAGGAACAGCAGGTTGCCGACCCGCCGCGCGTGTGGGTAGGCGCCGACCGGCGCGGGCGCGTCGCCGGTGCGCACGATGCGGCTCATGCGGGCCGTCCGCCGATGCATGCGTGCACGGCGCGGCGGTAAGGCACGGCGGTTTCAGTAGCGGATGCAGACATTCTTCGCCTCGGTGAAAAAGCGCAGCGCCTCGACGCCGCCCTCGCGGCCCACGCCGGATTGCTTCATGCCGCCGAACGGCGTGCGCAGGTCGCGCAGCATCCAGCAGTTGACCCACACCACCCCGGCCTCCAGCCGTGCGCCGAGGCGGTGGGCGCGGCCGAGGTCGCGCGTCCACACCGAGGCGGCGAGGCCGTAGCCGGTGCCGTTGGCGATGGCGAGGGCCTCCTCCTCGTCCTCGAACGGGAGCAGGCTGACCACCGGGCCGAAGATCTCCTCCTGGTTGGTGGGCGAATCCGCCGGCAGGCCCTCGATCACCGTCGGCGCGACGAACCAGCCCTGCGCGCAGCGGCCGCCGGGTTGCACCGCGTGGCCGCCGCAGAGCAGGGTGCCGCCCGCGGTGCGGGCGCGCTCGATGCAGGCGAGCACCTTGTCGAAATGCGGCCGCGAGACCAGCGCGCCGAGGTCGCTGTCCGCCCGCAGCGGGTCGCCCACGTGCAGGCGGCGCACGCGCGCGAGGTAGCGCTCGCGGAAAGCCTCGTAGATGGAGCGCTGCACCAGCAATCGCGAGCCGCACAGGCAGATCTCGCCCTGGTTGGCGAAGCCCGAGCGCACCAGGGTGTCGAGGTCGGCGTCGGTGAGCGCCGCGTCGTCGAACACGATGGCCGGGTTCTTGCCGCCCAGTTCCAGCGAGAGTTTCTTGAACTGCGGCGCCGCCGCGGCCGCGATCGCGGCGCCGGTGCGGGTGGAGCCGGTGAAGGAGATCGCCTTCACCGCCGGATGCCGCACCAGCGCCTCGCCGACGCCGCCGCCGGTGCCCTGCACGATGTTGAGCACGCCGGGCGGTAGGCCGATCTCGACGCTGAGTTCGCCGAGCAGGTGGGCGGTGTAGGGCGTGACCTCCGAGGGCTTGGCCACCACCGCGTTGCCGGCGGCGAGCGCGGGGGCGATCTTCCAGGTGAGGAGGTACAGCGGCAGGTTCCACGGGCTGATGCAGCCCACCGTGCCCAGCGGCTGGCGCAGCGTGTAGTTCACCGCGCCGCTTTCCATCGCGTGCGCCTCGCTGCCCCAGGCCTCGGCCGCGGCGGCGAAGAAGCGCAGATTGGCGACGGCGCGGGGGATGTCGAGGCTGCGGGCGAGCGCGAGCGGCTTGCCGGTGTCGCGCGACTCGGCGGCGGCGAAGGTTTCCAGCCGCGCCTCGACAGCCTCGGCCAGCCGGCGCAGCCAGCGGGCGCGCTCGGCGGCGGGTGTGGCCGCCCAGGCCGCGGCGGCCATGCCGGCGGCCTCGACCGCCGCCGCCACGTCGTCCGCGTCGCCGTCGGGGCTGCGCGCGAAGGGGGCGCCGATGGCCGGCTCGTGCACGTCGAGGTAGCGGCCGCCTGCCGGGGGCCGCAGCCGTCCGCCGATCAGATGGGAAAGGGTCGCCGCCATGGGGGCGAGCTTAGCGCGACGGCCGCGTGCCGGCGTCAGCTCAACGAGCGCGTGCGTCCGCCGTCCACCGGGATGCTCACGCCGTTGACGTAGGCCGCCGCCGGCGTGCAGAGGAAGGCCACCACCGCCGCCACCTCGCTGGGCTCGCCGAAGCGGCGCGCGGGCACGCTCGCTACCAGCGCGTTCGCCATGTCGCGGGCGCTGCGGCCGCTGGCCGCCGCCTGCGCGGCGAGCAGGCTCTCCAGGCGGTCGGTGCGGGTGTAGCCCGGCAGCACGCTGTTGACGGTGATGCCGTCGGCGGCCAGTTCGCCGGACAGCGTCTTGGCCCAGCCCGCCACCGCGGCGCGCACGGCGTTGGAGACGCCCAGGCCCGGGATCGGCTCTTTCACCGAGGTGGAGATCACGTTGACGATGCGGCCGTAGCCGGCCTCGCGCATGCCCGGCAGCAGCGCCTGCACCAGCACCTGGCCGGCGATCAGGTGCTGGCGGAAGGCGGCCTCGAAGGCGGCGGGGTCGGCCGTGTGCGCCAGCCCGCCGGGCGGGCCGCCAGTGTTGTTGATCAGGATCTGCGCCGGATGGGCCGTCGCCAGATCGACGGCGAAGGCCTGCAGCGCGCCGGTGTCGAGCATGTCCACGGCGTGCCAGCGGTGCTCTTGTTGCGCGTGCGTGCGGGGCAGTTCGGCGGCCAGCGCGGCCAGCGCGTCGGCCGAGCGGGCGAGCAGGGTGACGTCGGCGCCCAGGGTGGCGAGCTCGATGGCGCTGGCGCGGCCGATGCCCTGCGAGGCGCCGCAGACCAGCGCGTGGCGACCGCTCAGATCGAGTTGCATGACGGTGCTCCTTCGAGAACCTGTCCGATCTCCCGGCGATCCGCGCGAAACGCCGGCGCGCCGCTCGGGAGGGCTTGCGGGAAGTGTACGCTCAGTGGCGCGGGCGATGCGTCGCGGCGGGCCGCTCAGCGCGCCCGCCATTGCAGGTACAGCGCCGCGAACCAGCAGGCCCAGGCCAGCCACAGGGCCCAGCGCCAGACGCGGTACCAGCGGGTGATCGCCGCATCCTGCAACAGCTCGGGCAGGCGCGGGCGGGCGGTGCGCAGCACCAGCTGCAGGCGCATCCAGATGCGCACCGCGCTGCGCGAGCCTTCCTCGGGCTCGGCGATGATCTTCCACTGTTGTGGGTGGCGCTGGCGCAGCAGCGTCGCCACGCGGTACTGCGCCACGTAATAGAGCACGAAGCACACCACGCCGCCGAACAGCAGCGCGAGGTAGAGGACGACCACGTTCAATCTTTGCTCCTGAGCCAGGGCACCGGCAGGGAGGTGCGTAAGGTATGCAGCAGGCCGTCGCCCGGCGGGGCCTTGTCGCAGATCGCGTTGTCGATCGCCTTCCTGTAGGAATCGTTCATCACGCCGGCCCAGATCGCGCCATCGGGCCCGTGCGGGAGGCGGAAGCTGCCGTTGGGGGCCATCTTCACCGGCGCCTCGGCCGAGAAGGCGGCCGGCGACTGCTCCCAGTACGTGCTGCCGGTCTGCTGGCCGGCGGAGGAGTAGAGCACCAGGTAGCGGGCCTTGTCGCTGTTCACCTCGACCTGGCCGAAGGCGCCGGTGCTGCTGTTGCTCCAGCCCATGTACTCGCACAGGCCGACGTCGCGCGTGTCGAGCGGCTGGAAGGCTTCGTCCAGCTGCACCACGGTGGGCGCGAACAGGTAGCTGGCGCTGAGCCAGCGGCCGTTCAAGTCCGCCTTCAGCGCCACGCGGTAGGGCAGCTTGGCGTCGGGCGGCAGGCGGAAGGCCAGGAAATAGCTGTGCACGCCGTTGATGTTGACCACCGGGCTGCCCGGGCCCAGCTCGAACTTCTTCGGCCGCCAAGGCAGCATCGTCTGGTAGGAGAAATCGGCGAAGCTGCTGCAGCAGGGCGTGGCCTGCTTGAGCCGGTTGCGCGCCGCGTCCAGCGAGTTGCTGGTGTCGCTCGGCGCGCGCAGGTTCGGCGGCACCAGCACTTTGATGCTGTGGCAGGCCCCGAGCAGCAGCGTCAGGGCTATCGGCGCGATGAGCGGGGCGGTACGTCGTCGGGGCATGGAAAGTCGCAGATCTTTAGAATTCGGCCGTCCCTGCCGCGCGTGGATAGGGGATGGCGTCGCGGATGTTGGACAGGCCGCAGACGTATACCAGCAACCGCTCGAAGCCTAGGCCGAAACCGGCGTGCGGTACGGTGCCATAGCGTCGCAGGTCACGGTACCAGCCATAGGTGGCCGGATCGAGGCCGAACTTGGCCATGCGGCGGTCGAGGTAGTCCAGGCGCTCCTCGCGCTGGGCGCCGCCAATGATCTCGCCGATGCCGGGCGCCAGCACGTCCATCGCGGCGACGGTCTTCTCGTCGTCGTTGAGGCGCATGTAGAAGGCCTTGATCGCCTCGGGGTAGTTCATCACCACCACCGGGCGGCCGACGTGCTTCTCGGCCAGGTAGCGCTCGTGCTCGGTCTGCAGGTCCATGCCCCACTCGACCGGGTAGTCGAACTTCTGCCCGGACTTCTTCAGGATGGCGATGGCGTCGGTGTAGTCGATGCGCTCGAACGGCTGGGCGATGAAGGCTTCGAGCCGGGTGATGGCCTCGGGCAGCACGCGCTCGGCGAAGAACGCCATGTCGTCGGCGCGCTCCTCCAGCACGGCCTTGAAGATCGCCTTGAGGAAGGCCTCCGCGCAGTCGGCGTCGGCGGCGAGGTCGGCGAAGGCGATCTCCGGTTCCACCATCCAGAACTCGGCCAGGTGGCGCGGCGTGTTGGAGTTCTCGGCGCGGAAGGTGGGGCCGAAGGTGTAGACCTTGCTCATCGCCAGCGCGTAGGCCTCGACGTTGAGCTGGCCGGACACGGTGAGGAAGGCCTCGCGGCCGAAGAAATCCTTGCGGAAGTCGATCCTGCCCTTCTCGTCGCGCGGCAGGTTGGCCAGGTCCAGGGTGGACAGGCGGAACATGTCGCCGGCGCCCTCGGCGTCGGAGGTGGTGATGATCGGCGTGTTGATCCAGAAGAAGCCCTGCTCGGTCAGGTGCCGGTGGATCGCCATCATCATGCTGTGGCGCACGCGCGTCACCGCGCCGAACAGGTTGGTGCGCGGGCGCAGGTGGGCCACCTCGCGCAGGAACTCCATCGAGTGCGCCTTGGGCTGGATCGGGTAGGTTTCCGGATCGTCCACCAGGCCGGTCACGGTCACCGCGTCCGCCTGCAGTTCGAAGCTCTGGCCCTTGCCCTGCGAGGGCACCAGGGTGCCGCTGACGATTACGCCGGCGCCGGCGGTGAGGTGCTTCACCTCGCTCTCGTAGTTGGCGAGGGTGGCGGGCACCACCGCCTGGATCGGGTCGAAGCAGGAGCCGTCGCTGACGTTGACGAAGGACAGGCCCGCCTTGGAGTCGCGCCGCGTGCGGACCCAGCCGCGCACGGTCACCTTGCCGCCGGCCTCGACGCGGCCGGAAAGGGCCTGCTTCACGCTAACAACCGCCATGAATTGAAACTCCCGCTGTGGCGCCATATCTCGGCGCTAGGACAAACCGACATGATAATGTAGGCCTTGTCCGCCCCGCGACCTCATCGCGCGCCGCCACGAATTGCCATGACCATCTCGATCACCGCCACCGCCAACCAGCGCATGCGCCAGTTCCTCGCCCAGGCCCCGGCCGCGTCCGGCGTGCGCTTCGGCGTCAAGCGCACCGGCTGCTCCGGTTTCGCCTACGTGGTGGACCTGGCCGACACGGTGGGCGAAGGCGACCAGGTGGTGGAGATCGACGGCGTGCCGCTGGTGGTGGACGCCAAGAGCCTGCCGCTGGTGGACGGCACCGTGATCGACTTCCAGCGCCAGGGACTCAACGCCGCCTTCGTGTTCCACAACCCCAACGCCACCGGCGAGTGCGGCTGCGGCGAGAGCTTTACGGTGGGTTGAGGGCGGGGACGCGCCTGCCCGGGCGCCACGAGTCCCTGCGGCATACCGGATTCGGCTCTCAAGTCCTTCGTGCCCGCGAGGCGGTTGGCCGTCGCAACTTCGCTACCGCCCCTCGTCCCAGGCTTTTCAAGCGCTTGCCGCCAGCCGGCCGCGCATCGTACACTTCCGCTTCTGTCCGCACGGCTTTGCCACGCGGGCGCCCTTGCCTCACCGCACCGGCGGGAGGCTGCGAGGCCCGCAAGGGCCGCATCCACGAGGAGTTTGACCGATGACCCTGCGTCATTACGAAATCGTGTTTCTGGTCCACCCTGACCAGAGCGAGCAGGTCCCGGCGATGATCGATCGCTACAAGACGCTGATCGAAGCCGACGGCGGCAAGATCCACCGCCTGGAAGACTGGGGCCGTCGCCAGCTGGCCTACCCGATCCAGAACCTGGCCAAGGCGCACTACGTGATGCTCAACATCGAAGTGGGCCAGAACGCGCTGAACGAGCTGGAGTCGGGCTTCCGCTTCAACGACGCCGTGCTGCGCCACCTGACCGTCAAGCGCGACGAAGCCGACACCGAGCCGTCCTTCATCCTCAAGAGCAAGGAAAAGGATGACGCCAAGTCCGCCCGCCGCCGCGATGACGATGGCGACCGCGACAGCAGCGACAACGACTGATCAGGAGCGTAGCCATGTCCAAGTTCTTCCGCCGCCGCAAGTTCTGCCGCTTCACCGCCGAGAAGGTGAAGGAGATCGACTACAAGGATCTCAACACGCTCCGCCAGTACATCACCGAGACCGGCAAGATCGTGCCGAGCCGCATCACCGGCACCAAGGCGCGCTACCAGCGCCAGCTGGCCTCCGCGGTCAAGCGCGCGCGCTTCCTGGCGCTGCTGCCGTATACCGACAACCACGACGTCTGATTGTCGAGGGAGTAGGGAATAGGGAATAGGTTCGCCCTTGCGGCCTGCTCTCCGATTCCCTATTCGCTTCCCGATGCCCAACTCTTCGGACACCCGTCCAAGGCTGCGCCGGCCGCGTCCGGCGCTAACGAAAAGGAATAGACCATGGAACTGATTCTTCTCGAGAAAGTCCGCAACCTCGGCAACCTGGGCGACAAGGTCAAGGTGAAGCCGGGTTACGGCCGCAACTACCTGCTGCCGCAGGGCAAGGCCGTGCCGGCCACCGCCGCCAACCTCGAAGCCTTCGAGCAGCGTCGCGCCGACTACGAAGCCAAGGCCAACGGCCTGCTGGGCGAGGCCGAGTCGCGCCGCGCCAAGCTGGCCGACGTCTCGGTGACCATCGCCGCCCACTCCAGTCCAGAAGGCAAGCTGTTCGGCTCGGTCGGTCCGCGCGACATCGCCGAGGCGCTGCAGGCCGCCGGCCACGACGTGCACAAGGGCGAAGTGATCCAGGGCGAAGGCCCGATCCGCAACACCGGCGAGTACGACGTGCTGGTCAGCCTGCACGCCGACGTGCAGACCACCGTCAAGGTGATCGTGGTCGGCGACAAGTAAGCCGCCGCCGATGCCATTCGGCACGAACGGGCGCCCTCGGGCGCCCGTTCTCGTTTGCGCCAGAAGGTTATCCACCGACATGCACAGCTTTTCCACAGACTTATCGTCTCGGCGCCTGGGACGCCGCCGCGTATGATCGAGGACGACGAACGCGGCGCGCGGAAAAGGCGCCGCCGGTCTTCCGACGCATCGCGAGGCGAATCGATGGCCTTCAGTCCCGAGCGCAGATCCGGCAGCCCTTCGGTGGTGGAGGCGCTGCGCATGCCGCCGCATTCGATCGAGGCCGAGCAGGCGGTGCTCGGCGGCCTGATGCTGGCGCCCGACGCGCTGGACAAGGTGGCCGACAAGCTCGGCGAAAAGGATTTCTACCGCAAGGACCACCGCCTGATCTGGCGCGCCATCACCGAGCTGGCCAACAAGGGCATGCCGTGCGACGCGGTGACCCTGGGCGACTGGTTCGAGGCCAACGACCTGGCCGAGATGGTGGGCGGCGCGAGCTACCTGATCGAGCTGGCCAACGCCACGCCGAGCGCGGCCAACATCGGCGCCTACGCCGACATCGTGCGCGAGAAGTCGGTGCTGCGGCAGCTGATCGACGCCGGCACCGCGATCACCGAGGACGGCTACCGCCCGGAAGGGCAGAGCGTGCAGGAGGTGCTGGAGGCCGCCGAGCAGCGCGTGTTCCACATCGCCGAATCCGGCGCGCGCGGCAAGAAGGATTCCGTCTCCATGCGCGAGGCGGTGAAGGACGCCTTCCGCCTGCTCACCGAGCGCTACGAAAACCGCGGCCAGCTCACCGGCATCTCCACCGGCTTCACCGACCTGGACGAGCTGACCTCGGGCCTGCAGCCCTCCGACCTCATCATCCTCGCGGCGCGCCCCTCGATGGGCAAGACCGCGTTCGCGCTCAACCTGGCCGAGGCCGCCGCGCTGCGGGCGAAGAAGCCGGTGGTGGTGTTCTCGATGGAAATGTCGGCCTCGCAGCTGGCGTTCCGACTGATCTCCTCGATCGGCCGCATCCACCAGCAGCACCTGCGCAACGGCGACCTCAACGAGGAGGACTGGCCGCGCGTCACCAACGCCATCGCCATCCTCTCCGAGGCCAAGATCTTCATCGACGACACGCCCGGCCTCTCGCCGGTGGAGCTGCGCTCGCGCGCGCGCCGCCTGCAGCGCGAGCACGGCACGCTGGGCCTGATCGTGATCGACTACCTGCAGCTGATGCAGGTGCCCGGCAACAAGGAGAACCGCGCCACCGAGATCTCCGAGATCTCGCGCTCGCTGAAAGGCCTGGCGAAAGAACTGAACTGCCCGGTGATCGCGCTCTCCCAGCTCAACCGCTCGCTGGAGCAGCGCGCCGACAAGCGGCCGATGATGTCGGACCTGCGCGAGTCGGGCGCCATTGAGCAGGACGCGGACGTGATCATGTTCATCTACCGCGACGAGTATTACAACAAGGAATCGCCGGACAAGGGCCTGGCCGAGATCATCATCGGCAAGCAGCGTAACGGCCCCACCGACACGGTGAAGCTCACCTTCCTCGGCCACTACACCAAGTTCGAGAACTACGCGCCGGATTCGTTCGTCGGTGCGTTCGAGTAGCCGCGCCGCTTTCTTGTAGGCGCGCCTGCGCGCGACCGCTCTATCGCGAGCCTGGCGACCAGGCGGAGCGGCCGCGCGAAGGCGCGCTCCTGCGCCGGGCATGGCGTGCAAGGGCGATGTGCGCAATGACGCATGCATGCGGACGGGCGTCTCGCGTCTCGCCGTCTGCGACCCGCGCCGGCTAAGCTCGTCCGCCGTACCGTCTTCCCAGGAACCCCGCATGGCCAAAGCCAAGACCGCCTACGTCTGCGCCGACTGCGGCGCCGAGCACTCCAAGTGGCAGGGCCAGTGCGTGGAGTGCGGGGCGTGGAACACGCTGTCCGAATTCGTGGTGCAGCCGGCGGCGAAGTCGGCCGGCGCCGCGCGGCGCAGCGGCTACGCCGGCGCGGCCAACGACGCGCCCCGGGTGACGCCGCTGACCGCGGTGGCGGTGACGGCGGAATCGCGCACGCTTACCGGCATCGGCGAGTTGGACCGGGTGCTCGGCGGCGGCCTGGTCGACGGCTCGGTGGTGCTGATCGGCGGCGACCCGGGCATCGGCAAATCCACCCTGCTGCTGCAGATGCTCGGCAAGCTGGGCGAGGTGCTGCCCAGCGTCTACGTCACCGGCGAGGAATCGCTGGCCCAGGTGGCGGCGCGCGCGCAGCGGCTGGAGCTGCCGCTGGCGCCGTTGCAGGCGCTGGCCGAGACCTGCATCGAGCGCATCCTCGCGGAGGCCGCGGCGAGCCGGCCGCGCGCGCTGGTGATCGACTCCATCCAGACCATCTGGACCGAACTCCTCACCGCGGCGCCGGGCTCGGTGAGCCAGGTGCGCGAGTCGGCGGCCAAGCTCACCCGCTTCGCCAAGGAGACCGGCACCTCGGTATTCCTGGTCGGCCACGTGACCAAGGAGGGTGGCATCGCCGGCCCGCGCGTGCTCGAGCACATGGTCGACGCAGTGCTCTATTTCGAGGGCGAGTCGGGCAGCCGCTTCCGCGTGCTGCGCGCGTTCAAGAACCGCTTCGGTGCGGTCAACGAGTTGGGCGTGTTCGCGATGAGCGAGAAAGGCCTGCGCGAAGTGCCCAACCCCTCGGCGATCTTCCTCTCCGCCCACGCCGGGCCGACTCCGGGCAGCGCCGTGATGGTGACCCGCGAGGGCTCGCGGCCGCTGCTGGTGGAGGTGCAGGCGCTGGTGGACCAGTCCTCCCTGGGCAACCCGCGCCGCGTGGCGCTGGGCCTGGAGCAGAACCGCCTGGCGATGCTGCTGGCGGTGCTGCACCGGCACGGCGGCGTGGCCGCCTACGATCAGGACGTGTTCGTCAACGTGGTCGGCGGCATCCGCGTGCAGGAGACCGCGGCGGATCTCCCGGTGCTGCTGGCGGTGCTCTCCAGTCTGCGCGACCGGCCGCTGCCGGAGAAGGCCATCGCCTTCGGCGAGGTCGGCCTTTCCGGCGAGATCCGCCCGGTGCCCAACGGCGAGGAGCGGCTGAAGGAAGCCGCGCAGCACGGCTTCCTGCGCGCCATCGTGCCCAAGGCCAACGCGCCGAAGAAGGCGCGCATCGGCGAGATGGAGATCATCGGCGTGGAGCGGCTGGCGCAGGCGATCGACGCCTGCCGTTGAGCGTCTCTGCCGCGTGCAGGGCGTGCGCCGGTGCCGCCGCGCCTACACCGGCGGCAGGGCGATGAATGCCGGCAACTGCTCGGCGCGGGCGGAGAAAGCCGCGAGGGCGGGATAGGCGGTGGCGTCGACGACCTCGGGCACCATCAGCTGGGTGAAGCGCCAGGCCACCGCCAGCGTGACGTCGGCCTGGCCGATCTGCGCGCCCAGCAACCACGGCTGGGCGGCCCGGGCCGCGGGCTCCAGCAGGCCGTAGGCGGCGTGCAGCTGGCCCTGCACGCGCTCCAACCACGGCGCGTGCTGCTTCTCCGGCGGCCGAAGCTGGTGCTCATAGACGATCTGCACGGTCTTCTCGCAGGCGGCGAGGGCAAGGCCGATCAGCTGCAGCGCCCGCCGGCGCTCGGCCGGCGCCACCGGCATCAGGCTGCGGCCGCCGGGGCTGATCGCCTCGGCGTGGTCGATGATCAGGGTGGAGTCGATCAGGGCCTCGCCGTCGTCGCAGACCAGCGTCGGCGCCTTCACCACCGGGTGGATCGCGCGGAACGTGTCGAAGCCGCGGAACACCGACAGCGAGCGGTGCGTGAACGGGACGCCCAGCAGGCGCAGCGAGATCGCGGCGCGGCGCACGTAGGGCGAGTCGAGCATGCCGATCAGTTCCACCAGCGTCTCCGGGGCAGGGTCAGGAAGCGAACACCACCGTCTTGCTGCCGTTGAGCAGCACGCGGTCGTCCAGGTAGTGGCGCAGCGTGCGCGCCAGCACGCGCCGCTCGATGTCGCGGCCGATGCGGATCATGTCCTCGGGCGTGTCGTGGTGGGTGACGCGCTCGATGTCCTGCTCGATGATCGGTCCTTCGTCGAGGTCGGCGGTGACGAAGTGCGCGGTGGCGCCGATCAGCTTCACCCCGCGCCGGTGCGCCTGGTGGTACGGCCGCGCGCCCTTGAAGCCGGGCAGGAAGGAGTGGTGGATGTTGATGCAGCGCCCGGCCAGCTTGCCGGCCAGCTCGTCCGACAGCACCTGCATGTAGCGCGCGAGCACCACCAGTTCGGCGGCGCTCTGCTCGATCGCCGCCCACACCCGGGCTTCCTGCGCCGCCTTGGCGTCTTTCTCCATCGGCAGGTAGTGGAACGGGATGTCGCCGAAGTCGAGGTGGCGGTAGGTCTCGCGCGGGTGGTTGGCGACGATGCCCACCACCTCCATCGGCAGCTCGCCGATGCGCCAGCGGTAGAGCACGTCGGCCAGGCAATGGTCGAACTTCGACACCATCAGCAGCACGCGCCGGCGCGCGTGGCGTTCGCGCAGCTGCCACTGCATGCCGAAGGTGTCGGCCACCGGCGCGAACGCGCCGCGCAACGCTTCGGCGGCGGCGTCCACCGCGAACACCAGGCGCATGAAGAAGCGGCCGGTCTCGGTGTCGCCGAACTGCTGCGCCTCGACGATGTTGGCGCCTTGCGCGGCGAGGTGGCCGGAGACGGCGGCGACGATGCCGGGGCGGTCGGGGCAGGAGAGCGTCAGTACGTATTCGGTCGACATGCGTTGGGAGAAATCAGGCTACGCGGTGCAGGATCAGTTCCAGCACGGCCTTGCTGCCGAAGAAGGCCAGCAGCAGCAGGGCCATGCCGGCGAGGGTCAGATTCACCGCCTGGCGGCCGCGCCAGCCGTGGCGCCAGCGGCCGTAGAGCAGGGCGCCGAACACCAGCCAGGCGATGATCGACAGCACGGTCTTGTGCACCAGGTGCTGGCCGAACAGGTTGTCCACGAACAGGATGCCGGTCAGCAGGGTCAGCGTGAGCAGCACGAAGCCGACCGCGATCAGGCGGAACAGCAGCGATTCGGTGAGCGTGAGCGGCGGCAGCGCGCGCAGCCAGTGGCCGAAGCGGCGACGGCGCAGCGCATGCTCCTGCACCGCCAGCAGCGCCGCCAGCACCGCGGCGATGGCCAGCACGCTGAAGGCCAGCACCGCCACCGCGGCGTGCAGCTCGATCTGCCAGTCCAGCACCTCGGGCCGGGTCGAGGGGGCGAGCAGGCTGTCCAGCGCCAGCATCAGCGCGCTGAGCGGAAACACGATCACGCCGGCGGCGACCACCGGCCGCGAGAGCAGGTTCACCAGCAGGGCCAGCACCGACATGGCGCAGGCGATCAGCGAGAGCGCCGCGAAAAAGTGCAGATCCAGCCGCCCTCGGTGCATGCCGAGCAGCACGCCGGCATGGGCCAGCACCGCCACCGCGGCGATGGCCAGCGCCGGGCGCCGCCAGCCCCTGCCGGCCGGCGCGGTGGCGCCGCCGAACAGCGGCCGCGCGAGCAGCGCGGTGGCCAGCAGGTAACAGGCGATGGCGATGAGCGAGAGGGCGGTCAGCATGACCCGAGAGTGTCGCACAGGCCCCGAAAGCCGTACATGCGCCGGAGTGACGCCGATCGGCGGCGAAAAGTCCCGTCGGGAGGGGCTTGAAATATTTAGATGATTGGCTAAATGTCTGGCTATCGAATCGCCAAGCCGAGCCATGAAGCAGCAGGACGTCTTCCGCGCACTCGCCGACCCCACCCGCCGCGCCATCCTCAAGCGGCTGCAGGGCGGCGCGCTCAGTGCGGGCGACATCGGCGCCGCGTTCGACATCACGCCCGCCTCGCTTTCGCACCACTTCGCCGTGCTCAAGCAGGCGGACCTGGTGCGCACCGAGCGGCGCGGGCAGTACATCGTCTATTCGCTCAACAGCACCGTGATGGAAGACCTCGCACGCATGGTGCTGGACCTGTTCCCGCCGGGCGGCGCCCGGGGAGGTAAACGATGAAATCGCCGCAAGCCCTGTGGATCTCCGTGGCCTTCGTGCTGATCGCGGCGGGCGCCGCGGTCTGGTTGTATCCGGCCCTGCCGGCGCAGGTGCCCACGCACTGGGACCTGCACGGCCGGATCGACGGCTATCACGCGCGCCAGTGGGCCGTGGTCTTCGCGCCGCTGCTGATCGCGCTGCTGGCGCTCATGGCACGGGTGCTGCCGGCCCTGGCGCCGCGGCGCTACGAACTCGAGCCGTTCGCCGGGGCGTGGCACCTGGTGATGCTGGCCGCGCAGGGCGTGGTGCTGGCGGCGGGGCTGGCGATCCTGCTGCGCGGCGCCGGCCATGCGGTGCCGGTGCCGGCCGTGGCGATGCTGGCGGTCGGGGCGCTGCTGATGGTGATCGGCAACTACATGGGCAAGCTGCGCCGCAACTTCTTCATCGGCATCCGCACGCCGTGGACGCTGAGCAGCGACGCGGCGTGGGAGCGCACGCACCGGCTGGGCGGCCGGCTGTTCGTGCTGGCGGGGCTGGTCGCTGTGCTGGGCACGCTGTTGCGCTTCGGCCGCTGGTTGCCGTTGGCGTGCATCGCCGCCGCGGCGCTGGGTTCCGTCGGATACTCGTTCGTGCTCTACCGGCGGCTGGAACGCCGGCGCTGAGCCTTGCAGGCGGCCCCGCCGCCTGTTCCCCCTTTTGGTGATTCACGGAGGAGCGCGTTCATGATCACTCGTTTCCTGCTTGCCTCATGTGCCGGCCTGCTGCTAGCGACGCCGCTGGCCGCGACGGCCGATAGCGCCGCCGCCGCTGCTTGCCAGGCGCATTCCACCGCCTTGCTCGATGCATTGGCTCGCGGCGACTACGCGCATGCCGGCAAGGATTTCGATGCCGACGTCAGTCGTGCGCTGGGTGCCGACAGGCTGCACCAGGTCTGGGAGCAGGTCCAGGCGCAGATGGGGGCCTACCAGTCCCATGGTGCGCCCGCATGGCGCGCGATGGCGGGCCGCGAGCTGGCGGTGACACGGGTGGTCTTCGCCAGGCAGCCGCTTGCCGCGCTCGTCGGCTGCGATGCCGAGGGCGGGATCGACACTTTCCGGCTGATCCCTGCGGCCGCCGTGGCTCTGGCGCCCGCGGCGGAGGCGCCGGGTCCCGCGCTGCCCGCCGGTGTGCGCGAGCAGCCGCTGGCGGTGCCTTCGCCGCTCGGGCCGCTGCCCGGTACGTTGACGCTGCCGGCCGGCGCGGGGCCTTTCCCCGCCATGTTGCTGGTGGCCGGCTCGGGCCCCAGTGACCGCGACGAGACGATCGGCCCCAACAAGCCGTTCCGCGACCTGGCGCAGGGGTTGGCCGCCGAGGGTATCGCCTCGCTGCGCTACGACAAGCGCACCCATGTTTATGGCAAGGCGATGATGGAACGGCCCGCCGATCTCTCCATCGATGACGAAGTGACCGACGATGCGTTGTCGGCCGTGCGCCTGCTCGCTGCCCAGCCGGCGATCGATCCGCATCGCCTGTTCGTGCTGGGCCACAGCCTGGGCGCGATGATGGCGCCGCGCATCGGCCAGCGCGATGCGCGGCTGGCGGGCCTGGTCCTGCTGGCGGCGCCGGCACGGCCGCTGCTGGACGTGTCCGCCGAGCAGGCGCGCGAGCAGGGGGCGCGCCATGGCCTGGACGAGGCACAGATCGTCGGCAGGGCGCAGGCGATCGTCGCCGAGCGGAAGCTTCTCGCCGGTGCCGATCCCCGGCATCCACCGCCCGGGCGGTTCGGCGGCGTCCCGCAGCATTACTGGCTGAGCCTGCGCGACTACCGCCAGGTCGAGGTGGCGCAGGGCCTGTCGATGCCGCTGCTCGTCCTGCAGGGCGGCGGCGATTTCCAGGTCTCGCCGGCCCAGGACTTCGCGCGCTGGAAGCAGGCACTGGCTGGCAGGACGCGGGTGTCGTTCCATCTGTATCCGGGGCTGAGCCACCTGTTCATGCCGGCTGGCGGCACGCAGACCCTGGCCGATTACGCGGTGCCGGGCCATGTTGATGCCGGCGTGATCCGCGACATCGCGGCCTGGACCAAGGCGCAGCCTTTCGTGGCGAAGCAGGTAGCCCAGGCCCGCCCGTAGTCCGTCCGCCGCCTCCGCTATACTCGCCTCCTTCATTGCCTGATTTGCCACGCCCATGTTCGAGTCGCTCAGCCAACGCCTCTCCACCACCGTCAACCGCCTGCGCGGCCGCGGCCGGCTGACCGAGGAGAACATCCGCGAATCCCTGCGCGAGGTGCGCATCGCGCTGCTGGAGGCGGACGTCGCCCTGCCGGTGGTGCAGGCGCTGGTCGAGCGCGTGAAGGTGCGTGCGGTGGGCCAGGAGGTGATGAAGAGCCTCTCGCCGGGCCAGGCCCTGGTAAAGGTGGTGAGCGACGAGCTGACCGCGGTGATGGGCACCGCCAACACCGAGCTCAACCTCGCCCAGCAGCCGCCCGCGGTGGTGCTGATGGCGGGCCTGCAGGGCGCGGGCAAGACCACCACGGTGGCCAAGCTCGCGCGCTTCCTCACCGAGCGCAAAAAGAAGAAGGTGATGGTGGTGAGCTGCGACGTGTACCGTCCGGCCGCCATCGAGCAGCTGCGCACGCTGGCCGAGCAGGTAGGCGTGAAGTTCTTCCCGTCCGAGGCGGGGCAGGACCCGGTCGACATCGCCAAGGGCGCCATCGCCGCCGCGCGCCGCGAGGTGGTGGACGTGCTGCTGGTCGACACCGCCGGCCGCCTGCACGTGGACGAGGCGATGATGGCGGAGATCAAGGCGCTGCACGCCGCGATCACGCCGGTCGAGACCCTGTTCGTGGTCGACTCGATGACCGGCCAGGACGCCGCCAACACCGCCAAGGCCTTCGCCGAGGCGCTGCCGCTCACCGGCGTGGTGCTGACCAAGACCGACGGCGACGCCCGCGGCGGCGCGGCGCTGTCGGTGCGCTACGTCACCGGGCGGCCGATCAAGTTCCTCGGCGCCGGCGAGAAGACCGACGCGCTGGAGCCGTTCCACCCCGACCGCGTAGCGCAGCGCATCCTCGGCATGGGCGACGTGCTGTCGCTGGTGGAGGAGGTCGAGCGCAAGGTCGACCAGGAGAAGGCGCAGAAGCTCGCCCAGAAGGTGATGAAGGGCAAGCGCTTCGACCTCAACGACATGCGCGACCAGCTCGAGCAGATGACCAACATGGGCGGCCT
This sequence comes from Frateuria defendens, assembly GCF_001182895.1. Taxonomy (GTDB): domain Bacteria; phylum Pseudomonadota; class Gammaproteobacteria; order Xanthomonadales; family Rhodanobacteraceae; genus Frateuria_B; species Frateuria_B defendens. Next base: position 34,311 of record NZ_LFQR01000059.1, read on the forward strand.
GGCCGGCCTGATGGACAAGCTGCCGGGCGTGTCGGGCCTGCCCGACAGCGTGAAGTCCAAGGTCAACGATGGCGAGATCAAGCGCATGGTCGCGATCATCCAGTCGATGACCAAGAAGGAGCGCCGCCACCCTGACCTGCTCAACGGCTCGCGCCGCGCCCGCGTGGCGCGCGGTTCCGGCACCCAGCCGGCCGACGTCAACCGCCTGCTCAAGCAGTACATGCAGATGGAGAAGATGATGTCCAAGCTCTCCAAGGGCGGCGGCAAGGGCCTGCTGCGGCAGATGCGCGGCGCCATGAAGGGCATGGGCGGCATGGGCGGCGGCTTGCCGCCGATGCGGTGAGGCTGCGCCGGAGCTGCGCTGGGAGTCGTGAGTCGGGAATGGGGAATTGGAGCGGGCTTAGCGGCTTGTTTTGACCCGATTTTCCGACTCCCTATTCCCTTTTTTCGATTCCCCCCCTAAAATGCCGCGTTCACCGCGCCCGGTCTCGTGCGCGCTGCCGGCGATTCCGGCAACTCTGGAGCTTTTTACTATGGTCAAGATTCGTCTTTCGCGCGGCGGCGCCAAGGGCCGTCCGTTCTACCACGTCGTCGTGACCGACCAGCGCAACAAGCGCGACGGTCGCAGCATCGAGAACGTGGGCTACTACAACCCGGTCGCCTCGGGCAACGACAAGCGCCTCGAGCTCAACGTCGCCCGCGTGCAGGAGTGGGTGGCCAAGGGCGCCCAGCTGACCGACAAGGTCGCGGCGCTGGTGAAGGAAGCCGGCAAGCAGCAGGCTGCCTGAGCATGACCGCAGCCGGTCGGCGCGTCCCCGTCGGGCGCATCGTCGGGCTGTACGGCGTGCAGGGCTGGGTCAAGATCGAATCCTGGACCGAGCCCCGCACGCAGATCTTCCGCTACCAGCCCTGGCTGCTGACCTCGGCGCCGGGCACGGAAACGGAGATCGAAGGAGTGCAGGGTCGACCGCAGGGCAAGGGGCTGATCGCCCAGTTGCCCGGGGTCGATGACCGGGACCAGGCGGCCGCGCTGGTGGGGCACGACATCCACGTCGCCCGCGAGCTGCTGCCACCGCCCGGCAAGGACGAGTACTACTGGGTCGATCTCGAGGGACTCGAGGTCGTCACCACGGAGGGCGTGGCGTTGGGACGGGTCACCCACCTGTTCGCCACCGGCGCCAACGACGTGGTGGTGGCAAGGGACGGTGAGCGCGAGCGGCTGATTCCTTTCGTCCAGGGCGTTTACGTGCGGTCGGTGGATCTTTCCGGCGGGCGCATGGTGGTGGACTGGGATCCCGAATTCTGAAAGCCGGGGTTTGAGGATCTGATGCGCATCGACGTCGTCACGCTGTTTCCCGACTTCGTGCGCCAGTGCGCCACGGTCGGCGTGGTGGGGCGCGCGCAGCAGCGCGAGCTGCTTCGGGTGGAAGCCTGGAACCCGCGCGACTACGCCACCGACAACTACCGCACCGTGGACGGCCGCACCTGCGGCGGCGGGCCCGGAATGGTGATGCTGATCGAGCCCTTGCGCAGCGCCCTGAAGGCGATGCGGGAGGCGGCACCGGAGCCGGTGCACACGATTTACCTCAGTCCGCAGGGAACGCGGCTGACGCAGGGCAGGGTGGAAGCGCTGGCGAAACTGCCGCGCATCGCCTTGCTCTGCGGGCGTTACGAGGGTGTGGACGAGCGTCTGCTGGCGCACGAGGTCGACGAGGAGCTTTCCATCGGCGATTATGTGCTGTCCGGCGGCGAGCTGGGCGCCGCGGTGATCATCGACGCGGTGGGCCGCTTGCAGGACGGCGCGTTGAACGACGCGCAGTCGGCGCAGCAGGATTCGTTCTCGGACGGCCTGCTGGATTGCCCGCACTATGCGAAGCCGGTGCACGACGCATACGGCGACGTGCCGGAAGTGCTGCTCTCCGGCGACCACGCGGCGATCCGCCGCTGGCGCCTGAAGCAGTCGCTGGGACGGACCTGGCTGCGCCGTCCCGACCTTTTGGCGCAGCGCGCGCTGGATGTGGAATCCCGTGCGCTGCTGGATGAATTCCGCCGCGAGCATGCACGGCAAGCGCAGGCGCGGCACGACGATGCACTCGGTCAGTGACCGACTCAGAAATCAATCAGGTGTTGCCATGAACAAGATCATCGAACAGTTCGAAGCCGAGCAGATCACCCGCCAGCTGCCGGAATTCGGCCCTGGCGACACCGTGGTGGTCAACGTCAAGGTGAAGGAAGGCAATCGCGAGCGCGTGCAGGCCTTCGAGGGCGTGGTCATCGCCAAGCGCAGCCGCGGCCTGCATTCCTCCTTCACCGTGCGCAAGATCTCGCACGGCACCGGCGTGGAGCGCGTGTTCCAGGCGCACAGCCCGACCATCGACTCGGTGCAGGTGAAGCGCAAGGGCAAGGTGCGCGGCGCCAAGCTGTACTACCTGCGCGGCCTGGAAGGCAAGGCGGCCCGCATCAAGGAAGACATCGCCGCGGCGGCCAAGGCCAAGGCCAACGCCAAGGCCAGCGCGGCCGAGTAAGCGCGCCCGCCATCGCCGCAATACGAAGCCCCGCGAAGCGATTCGCGGGGCTTTTGCATTCTGGCTATTCGGCCGGCTGCGGACAAAGGTTGACGCCCAGGCATTGGAGCTCGCCCCGACGATCACGCCGTCGAAAACGTGTCTGGAAGCAATGCGGGAGCGCGCTTGCGCGCAACTGCGGTGTTGCCGCTACATAGGCTGATCGCGCGCAAGCGCGCTCCACAAGCACCTCGCAAGGGCGTCACGAACAGGCTCCGAAGCTCAGGAGGTCCGTGCGCTATTCAAGCGAGCTTCTGCGGCTCCTGCAGGAAGTTGCCTTGCACGAAGTCGACGCCGCAGGCGAACAGCAGCGAGGTGCTGGCGGCGTCCTCCACCCATTCGGCGATGGTCTGCCGGCCCATGTCGCGCGCCTGCTGGCAGATCTCGGCGACCTTCTTCTGGTTCTCGGGGTGCTGTGGCAGCTGGGTCATGAAGGTGCGGTCGATCTTCAGGTAGTCCGCGCCGATGTGCTGCAACAGCTGGAACGAGTTGAGGCCCGAGCCGAACTGCTCCAGCGCGAAGCGGCCGCCGATCCTCTTCCACTCGCCGATGAACTCCTGCGCCGGGCGCAGCAGGGTGACCACCTTGCTCTCGGTCATCTCCAGCACGATCTGCCCGCGGCGCAGGCCGGCCTGCTGCAGGCGCTGGGCCAGCCACGGCAGCAGTGCGGCGTCCTGCAGCGCCTCGGCGGTGAGCTTGATGAAGAAGGTGGTCTGCACGCCGTAATGGTCGCGTGCCGTGAGGGTCTTGATGGCCTGGTCGATCACCCATCGGTCGATCGCGCCGGTCAGGCCGTGCTTCTCGGCGATGGGCATGAAGAAGCCGGGCAGCACCTCGCCCTGCGGGCCGTTGAGGCGCAGCAGGATCTCGGAGTACTCGCCCTCGGCGTCCTGCAGGCTGATGATGTGCTGGTGGTAGAGCACGAAGCCGTCCTGCCGCAGCGCCTCGCGCAGCAGTTGCAGCCAGTAGCGCTCGCGCTCCTCCTCGGCCTTCTCGCGCGCGGCCGGGTCATGCAGCTCCATGCGGCCCACGCCCTGGCTCTGCGCGTTGCGCAGGGCCTGGCCGGCCTGGTTGAGCAGCAGCTCGGTGTTGGCATTCTTCTCGCCGAGCAGGCTGCCGCCCAGGCTGGCGGTGATGGTGACGGAGCGGGAGCCGGCGTCGAAGATCTCGCTGGCGACGGCCTGCTGCACCTCGGCGATCCAGCGCTTGACGTCCTCGTCGCCGCGGCTGTCGAGCATCACGCCGACGGTGTGATCGGCGAGCAGGCCGGCCACCTCGTCGGTGCCGAGCAGGTCGCCGATGCGTCCGGCGAAGGCGGCCAGCAGCTGGTCGGCCTGGGCCAGGCCGATGCCGGCGACGAGGTCCTGCCAGTTGTCCGGCTCGATCAGCAGCAGGGTCTGGCTCTTCTTGCCCTTGGCGGCAGCGGCCACCGCCTCGTCGATGAATTCCAGCGTGCGGGCGCGGTTGAACAGGCCGGTGACGGGGTCGCGCTGCAGCTGGTCGATCAGCGAAGGGTCCACCTGCTGGCGGCGGAACACGATCTGCAGGCAGGGCTCGCCCTCGAAGGTGGCATGGGCGAACTCCACCGTGGCCTTGAAGCCGTCGCCGCCGGCGCGGCGCGCGTGCAGCTCCAGCCGCGGCTCGGCCTTCTCGTCGCGCGCGTGGCTGCGCAGCAGCTGCTTGAAAGGCTCGGCGTCGGCGGTGCTGATCAGGTCCAGCACGGGCAGGCCGAGCAGGTCGTCGAAGCTGTCGTAGCCGAAGGTCTCCAGGTAGGCCTGGTTGGCGCGCACGTGCATGCCGTCGTGCACGTAGGCGATGGGGTCGTTGGAGGAGTCGAGCAGGGCGTCGCAGCGGCGCTCGGATTCGCGCAGCGCGGCCTCCAGCAGGCGTACCTGGCGCCGCGTCTGCAGCGATTCGAACTCGCGCTGCAGCACCGCGATCATCTGCTTGGGCTGGTTGCGCAGCACCAGGCCGCGGATGCCGGCGGCGAACAGCTCGATGGCGGTGCGGTTGTCCACCTGGGGCACCACGGCGAGCAGGGCCAGGTCGCGGCCGTAGACGTCGAGCTCGTGGGTCAGCTCGCGCAGGTCGAGGCCGGCGCCGGGATCGAGCAGCACCAGGTCGGGCACCAGTTCTTCCAGGGCGGCGCGCACTTCCTCGAGCTGGGTGGCGCGGGCGGGCCGCACGGCGATGCCGGCGTTGCGCAGCAGGCTAATGATCTGTTCCGCCTCCTCGACCGATTTCTCGACGAAGAGCACCTTGATGACGAAATCTTTCTTCATGGCCGCCGGGCTGTCCTCGGGGATTGCGCAGGCCGGGGCGATGCAAACGGTTCAGCCTGTTCCTGCGGTTGTAGCGGATTCCGGCCGAGGCTGCCAGTCGCGCCTGCCGCGAAAATGACGAAGATCATCCGCGGCGGCTTTTCACAGCGGGCGCTTGGCGGCGTCGCCGGCCACCTCGCGCACCAGTTTCGGCACCAGGTAGCCGGGCAGGCGCTCGCGCAGGGCGCCCATCAGCGCCAGCGCGGCGTCGTCGTCCACCTCGAAGTGGGCCGCGCCCTGCACGCGGTCGAGCTGGTGCAGGTAGTAGGGCAGCACGCCGGCGGCGAACAGGCGCTCGGACAGTGCGGCCAGCGTGTCGGCGTCGTCGTTGATCCCGCGCAGCAGCACCGACTGGTTGAGCACGGTGGCGCCGGCCTCGCGCAGCCGGGCGCAGGCGGCGTCCACCGCGGCGTCGAACTCGTTGGCGTGGTTGGCGTGCAGCACCACCACCTTCTGCTGCGGCAGGGCGGCCAGCCAAGCGGCGAAGGCGTCGTCGATGCGCTCGGGCAGCACCACCGGCAGGCGGGTGTGGATGCGCAGGCGGGTCACATGCGGGATGTCGGCCAGCCCGCGGGCGAGTTCCTCCAGCTTGGCGGTGGCGAGCGAGAGCGGGTCGCCGCCGGAGAGGATCAGCTCGCTGATGGTGGCGTCCCGGCGCACGTGGTCGAGCGCCTGGCGCCACTGGCCGGCGGCGGCGATCTCCGCGCCGTAGGGGAAGTGGCGGCGGAAGCAGTAGCGGCAGTTGACGGCGCAGCTGCCGCTGGCGATCAGCAGCGCGCGGCCGCGGTATTTGTGCAGCACGCCGCGGGCCTCGCGCGCGGCGAGGTCGCCCACCGCGTCGGTGGCGTAGCCCGGCGCCTCGTCCAGCTCGGCCAGCTGCGGCAGTACCTGCAGCAGCAGCGGGTCGCGCGGATCGCCGTGGCGCATGCGGGCGGCGAAGCCGCGCGGCACGCGCAGCGCGAAGCCCGCGTCGCCGGGGGGCAGGCGCTCCGCATGCTGGCCGAGCCCCACGGTGCGCAGCAGCTCGCCGGCGTCGGTGATCGCCTCGCGCCACAGCTCGCGCCAGTCGCGGACCGGTGACGATAGGCGGGAAGTGGGGCTTGCGGTTATCATGGTCGGCCTTGGAGTGGGCCGCTCGGCCCGTGACGAACCCCTAATGTTAGCCCCTTTGGCGGGGCGGATTTACCTCTGGAGCTCAAGCATGGCCACCGCCGGTCTCAATGACGTCAAGAAGGGTATGAAGATCCTTCACAACAATGACCCGTGGGTCATTACCGACGCCGAATTCATCAAGCCCGGCAAGGGGCAGGCGTTCACCCGCATCTTCATCCGCAACCTGAAGACGGGCCGCACCACCGAGCAGACCATGAAGTCCAGCGACTCCTTCGAGGTTGCCGACGTCACCGACACCGACATGCAGTTCCTGTACGCCGACGGCGAGTTCTGGCACTTCATGCAGCCGGACACCTTCGAGCAGCACCAGGCCGGCAAGGCCGGCGTGGGCGAGGCGGCCAAGTGGCTCAAGGGCGAGGAGGAGTGCGTGGTGACGCTGTTCAACGGCGAGATCATCGCCGTGCAGCCGCCGAACTTCGTGGAGCTGAAGATCGTCGAGACCGATCCCGGCGTGCGCGGCGACACCTCCGGCGGCGGCGGCAAGCCGGCCACGCTGGAAACCGGCGCCGTGGTGCGCGTGCCGCTGTTCGTGGGCCAGGAGGAGACGATCAAGGTCGACACCCGCTCCGGCGAATACGTCAGCCGCGTCGGCAAGTGACATATCGGTCCGCGTGCGGACCGATATGTCATCCCGGCGCAGGCCGGGATCCAGTCAAGGCACCCGTGCGAAGCACACGACACTGAAGTGTGCGCACCGCACAGGCCGGACTGGATTCCGGCCCGCGCCGGCATGGCGATCCAAAGCGAGGGGGCGGACGCCGCTGGGTGTGCCGCCCCTTGCTGTATCCAACCCCCAGAAACGAAAGCGAGCCCCCCGATGAGCCAGACCCCGCCGCAGACTGTCGACCTCCTGATCGAAGCCCGCTGGGTGGTGCCGGTCGAGCCCCATGGCGTGGTGCTGGAGCACCACGCGGTGGCCGTGCACGGCAGCTACATCGTGGGCCTGCTGCCCATCGCCGAGGCGCGCGCGGCTTTCGCACCGCGCGAGCGGGTGGAGTTGCCCGAGCACGCGCTGATCCCCGGCCTGGTCAACAGCCACACGCACAACCCGATGACCCTGCTGCGCGGCCTGGCCGACGACCTGCCGCTGATGACCTGGCTGCAGGAGCACATCTGGCCGGCCGAGGCCAAGGTGATGGGGCCTGAGTTCGTGCGCGACGGCGTGGAGCTGGCGGTGGCCGAGATGCTGCGCGGCGGCACCACCTGCGCCAACGAGAACTACTTCTTCCCCGACGCCATCGGCGCCACCTACCGCAAGCTCGGCTTCCGCGCCGTGGTGGGCCTGCCGGTGATCGAGTTCCCCACCGCCTGGGCCAAGACCCAGGACGAATACTTCGAGCGCGCCGGCGAGGTGCACGACGCCTTCCTCGGCGATGCGCTGGTGCGCACCGCCTTCGCGCCGCACGCGCCGTACACGGTGTCGGACGCGAGCTTCGAGCGCATCCGCGTGCTGGCCGACCAACTCGACATTCCGGTGCACCTGCACACCCACGAGACCGCGCATGAGGTGGAGGAGGAGAAGCGCAAGAGCGGCCTGCGCCCGTTCCAGCGCCTGCAGAAGCTCGGCCTGGTCAACGACCGCCTGATCGCCGTGCACATGACCCAGCTCACCGACGGCGAGATCGCCGCCTGCGCCGAGGCCGGCGTGTCGGTGGTGCATTGCCCGGAGTCCAACCTCAAGCTCGCCTCCGGCTTCTGCCCGGCGGAGAAGCTGCGCCGGGCCGGCGTCAACGTGGCGCTGGGCACCGACGGCTGCGCCTCCAACAACGACCTGGACATGTTCGGCGAGATGCGCACCGCCGCGCTGCTGGCCAAGGCGGTGGCGGAGGACGCGGCCGCGTTCGACGCCGCCTACGCGCTGCGCGCGGCCACCCTGCACGGCGCGCGGGCGATGGGGCTGGAGAACGAGATCGGCTCGATCGAGGAAGGCAAGCAGGCCGACCTCGCCGCCGTGCGCCTGTCGGACCTGGAGACGCAGCCGATGTTCCACGTCGCCTCGCAGCTGGTCTACGCCAGCGGCCGCCAGCAGGTGAGCGACGTGTGGATCGCGGGCAAGCGCAAGCTCGCCGCGCGCGAGCTGGTGGACATGGACGTGCCGGCCATCCTCGCCAAGGCGCGCGCCTGGCGCGAGCGCATCGTCTCCTACGCCTGACCATCCATCACCGAGCCGATTCCATGGAAACGCCCATGCCCCTGTTCCTCGTCCTTGCCATGCGCCGCCCGCAGTTCGATCCCGCGGTGGTGCCGGCGCACAAGCAATTCCTCGACGCCCTGCGTGCCGAGGGCCGGCTGGAACGCTCCGGGCCGTTCGGCGACCAGACCGGCGGCGCCTACCTGATGCGCGCGGCAGACCTCGACGACGCGCGCCGGGTCGCCTTCAGCGATCCCGCCCACACCAGCGGCGGCTGGGACATCACGGTGTACGAATGGCTGGCGCGCTAAGCTGCGCGCCGTAGTAGACGTAAGGAACCGACCATGCAGACGACGAGCAACGCGAGCCCCGAGGAAATCGCCCGCTTCGGCAAACTGGCCTCGCGCTGGTGGGACCCGGACGGCGAGTCGCGCCCGCTGCACGACTTGAACCCCGTGCGCTTCGACTACGTGGCCGCGCGGGTGGACCTGCGCGGCGCGCGCGTGGCCGATGTCGGCTGCGGCGGCGGCCTGCTCAGCGAGGCGCTGGCGCGCGCGGGGGCCAAGGTCACCGGCATCGACCTCGGCCAGCGGGTGATCGACGTGGCCCAGCTGCACCTGCACGAGTCCAACCTCGAAGTGGATTACCGCGTGCAATCCTCCGCCGAACTGGCCGCCGCCGAGCCGGCCAGCTTCGATGCCGTGTGCTGCATGGAACTGATCGAGCACGTGCCCGACCCGGCCGCGCTGGTGCGCGACCTCGCCGCCATGCTCAGGCCCGGCGGGCGGGTGTTCGTCTCCACCCTCAACCGCACGCCGGCGGCGTTCGGCGCGGCCATCCTCGGCGCCGAATACATCACGCGCCTGCTGCCGCGCGGCACGCACCACTACGCGCAGTTCCTCAAGCCCTCCGAGCTGGCGCGCCTGCTGCGCGCGGCGGGGCTGGAGCTGGAGGACGTCTCGGGCCTGGGCTACAACCCCCTCACCCGCAAGGCCTGGCTGAGCCGCCTCACCGCGGTGAACTACGTGCTCTGCGCGCGCAAGCCGGCCTGATGGCCGCGATCCACGGAAACCGCCATGACCCAGCCCTTGCCCGATGCCATCGAAGGCGTGCTGTTCGACCTGGACGGCACGCTGCTGGACAGCGCCCCCGACCTCTACGCGGCCCTGCTCGCGCAGTGCGAGGAGGAGGGCGAGGCGCCGCCGCCGTACGAGCCGGTGCGCGAGGTGGTCTCCAGCGGTGCCGCCGCCGTGCTGCGGCAGGGCTTTCCCGCCCACGACGAGGCGGCCCGGCAGGCCCTGCTGCCGCGCTACCTGCAGCTCTACCACGCGGTGATGGGGCGCGACACGCGCCCGTTCGCCGGCGTGGACGCCCTGCTCGAGGGCATGGAGGCGGACGGCGTGCGCTGGGGCATCGTCACCAACAAGGCCGGCTTCCTCACCGAGGAACTGCTGGCGCGCATCGGCTGGGGGGGGCGCGCGGCCGCGGTAGTGGCCGGCGACACGCTGCCGGTGAAGAAGCCCGACCCCGCACCGGTGCGCCTGGCCTGCGACCGCGCCGGCCTCGCGCCGGCCCGCAGCCTGTTCGTGGGCGACGACCGCCGCGACGTCGAGGCCGGCCGCGGCGCCGGCCTGTACACCGTGGCCGTGCGCTGGGGCTACCTCAACGGCGGCGACCCGGACGACTGGGGCGCGGACCTGGTGGTGGACCACCCGCAGGAACTCGCCGCGCTGCTCGCCGGGCGACAGGCCCTCGCATGAACGCGGAGGGGCACGGCGCCCTGCAGAGCTACATCGACAAATGGCTGGCGGTGCAGCCGCCGCAGCGCATCGCGCTGGCCTTCGTGGATGCGCCGCGGCACGCCGGCCACATCGCGCTGGCGGCGCTGGAACAGGAACTGCTCGGCGCCGCCTACGGCATCCGCGAGCCGCAGGTGGCAGCGGCCAAGCTCGAATGGTGGGCGCAGGAACTCACCGGCGCCCCCGCCAGCGGCGGCCGCCATCCGCTGACGCGGGTGCTGTTCGACGACGGGCGCGCCCGCGCGCTGCCGCCCGGGCGCTGGCTGGCGCCGGTGCTGGCCGCGATGGCGCAGCTGGAAGAGGGCACCGCGGCGGATTTCGACGCCCAGCTCGCGGCTGCCTCCGCGCTGCACGGCGCGCTGGCGGCGCTGGAGACCGCCTGGTGGTACGGCGAGGGCGCCTCGCCAGAGCGCGCCGGCCGCCTGGCGACCCTGGCCCACCTGCTGCACGCGCTGCGCCGGCTGGAGGAGGATGCCGAGCGCGACCGATTGCCGCTGCCGATGGACCGGCTGGCCCGCTTCGGCCTGCGCCGCGGCCAGCTGCGCCAGCGGAACGAGGCGCGCGACGGCGCCGTGCGCGCGCAGCTCCAAAGCCTGCTCGCCGCCTGGCGCGAGGCCGAGCGCCTGCCGGGGCCGCTCAGCGTGTTCCGGGCGCTGGAGGCGCGCCAGGCGGCGCGCGCGGCGCGGCGCGCGGCATCCGCGGCCGATCCGCTGGCCGCCCTGCAGACGGGCGACAAGGCTGGCCTGCCGGCGGTGTTCGCCACCTGGCAGGCCGCGCGGCGCTGGCGGCGGGCGGCGGCGTAAGCGATTTCGCGGCGTTCGGACCGCTCCGCCGCGACGCAGTGTTTCCGGCAGCGGCCTGTTGCGCTCGCCCGAGCTGCCCCAACATAAGCTCGGGTCAGGCGGCGCGGCCGCCGAAAGCGTTACAGGATTTCCCCCATGCATAGCCACGAAAACACCGTCCGCCTCATGCCCGACGTCGCCAGCCAGGCGCAGCCGCACCTCGCCGGCGCGCTGGACTGGGTGGGCATGGACGACATCGAGGTGCCGGTCCGCTTCGACGCCGGCGACGGCGAGGTGCAGCGCGCCAGCGCGCAGGTCGGCGCCTTCGTCAACCTCAACCGCCCCGACAAGCGCGGCATCCACATGTCGCGCCTGTACCTGCTGGTCGATCAGTACCTGAGCGCGAAGACGCTGGATGCGGCGATGGTCGAGTCGCTGCTGCGCGAGTTCCTCGGCACGCACAAGGAGCTTTCCGACCGTGCCCGGATCAGCATCCGTTTCGAGCACCTGGTGCGCCGCGCCGCGCTGCGCAGTGGCAACAGCGGCTGGCGCGCCTACCCGGTGTCGATCGAGGCGCAGCTCGATGCCGACGGCTTCCGCCTGGAGCTCGGCACCGAGGTGGTCTATTCCTCCACCTGCCCGGCCTCCGCGGCGCTCTCGCGCCAGCTGATCCAGGAGCAGTTCGCCAAGGACTTCGCCAAGGACCGGCCGCTGGACTACTCCGCCGTGCTGGCCTGGCTGGGCAGCGAGCAGGGCATCGTCGCCACGCCGCACGCGCAGCGCAGCGTGGCGCGCCTGCTGGTGCGCTTCGCCGAGGGCGCGCCGCTCGACCTGATCGGCCTGCTCGACCGCGTGGAGCAGGCCCTGGGCACGCCGGTGCAGACGGCGGTGAAGCGCGAGGACGAGCAGGCCTTCGCGCTCGCCAACGGCGGCAACCTGATGTTCTGCGAGGACGCCGCGCGGCGCGTGCAGAAGGCGCTGGACGCCGACGCGCGCATCGCCGACTTCCACGTGCGTCTGGAACATCAGGAGAGCCTGCACCCGCACGACGCCGTGGCCTACGCCAGCAAGGGCGCGACGGGCAGCCAGGGCTGGCTGTCGCCCACCTGCTGAGGCGCCTGGCACCGCGCCTCCCCTGCGTGCAAGGGGGGGGGGCGGGGAGAGGGTGAGCCCTTGCCCCGAAGGCCAGGGCTTACCCTCCGTGGCCCTCCCCGGCAAGCAGGGGAGGGCGTGGGCGGCCGGGCGCGTGCCGGGGCGCCTAAACCATCCGCCTAAACCACCCGCCGCCGTATTGCCGACGGCCCGCCGCCTTCAGTGCCGCCGAAGCATTCAGCCGCCGCCGAGAAAGCGGTAGCCCACGCCGGGCTCGGTCTTGAGCCAGCGCGGTGAGGCGGGATCGTCGCCGAGCTTCTGCCGGAGCTTGCCGAGCACGATGCGCAGGTAGTGCGTGTCCTCCACGTGGCTGGCGCCCCATCTCTCACGCAGCAGCTGTTGCTGCGCGACCACGCGGCCGGCGTGGCGCAGCAGCATCGCCAGCACGGCGTATTCCTTGCGGGTGAGCGCCAGCGGCGCGTCGTCCAGGCTCACCTGGCGAGGCCGAGCCAAGTGCCCGGCGGCGCGCGGTCGCCGCGCGCCGCCGGGCAGCACGTACAGCAGCACGGTCTCCGCCGGCAGCTGCGTGTCCACGCGCAGCTCGGGGAACAGCTTGCGCAGGCGCGCCACCGCCGCAACGACGATCTCGGCGGCGTCGGTCCAGTCGCGGTTGAGCTTGAGCGTGCCGTGGCCGAGCCGGGTCATGTCGAGCAGGTTCTGGATGTAGCGGTCCAGCCGCTGGCCCTCGCCCAGGATGGCCTCCAGCAGCTCGCGGCGCTCCTCGCGCGGCAGCCGTTCCTCGTAGCTGGCCAGCGTGTCGGCGAGGCGGCTGCGCATAAAGTAAGGGGTAGCGGAAAACCGCTACCCCGTATCGTTTGCGTAAATTTTTCCGCGTGGGCTTCTTGGTGGCCGCTCATGCTCTCGGAACCTGTTCACGATCTGCTCGCGAGTACCATCTGCTCCAGCAGTTCCTGCCGGATCTTGATGCCGGGAGCGGTGGTGGCCTCGGGCTGTTCGCGCAGTACGCGCCGCGGCCTGCGGTCGGCGGTCAGCCGTTCGAGGGCGTCCATGGGACACTCCGGGTGGCGCAGGCTGCGGGCGATGGTCCGTGCAAGTGGCGCGACGGCCGGACACCTTCGCGGCACGCCCGTTCACGCCGGCCACGCAGGCGGGCATGACAGGATGGCGCTGCGGCAGTCTCGAGGGGGCCGGTGGCCGGCGCGACCCCCGCTGTCCGGCCGCCAGGTCCGGTTCCGACCGCCGCCGGATGTGCGCACGCCGCATCCATGCACGGCCGGTACCCATCCAGGCGCTCGCATGCCGGCCTTGCCGGCACCGGCGCGCGAGGAGATCCAGACGGCGATGGCCGAACTTTCCCGCTACGCCAAGATCGCCGCCTTCGTGCTGCGCTACCGCCACACCGGCCTGCTGCACGGGCTGAGCGTGGACGAGTCGCTGGCGCAGGGCGGCGCCGTGGCCGCATCGGACAACTTGCCCGAGCGCTTCGTCGCGGACCTCGAACGGCTGGGGCCGACCTTCATCAAGCTCGGGCAGGTGCTGTCCACGCGCCCCGACCTGGTGCCGCCGCCTTACCTCGCGGCGCTGGAGCGCATCCAGGACAAGGTGGCCTCCATCGACGCCGCGGCGGTGCGCGCGGTGATCGAGGCGGAGCTGGGGCGCCCCGTCGAGGCGGCCTTCGGCGCCTTCGACCCCGTGCCACTGGCGGCCGGCTCGCTGGCGCAGGTGCACGCGGTGACCTTGCGCGACGGCCGCGCAGCCATCGTCAAGGTTCAGCGCCCGGGCGTCGGCGCGCAGGTGATGGAGGACCTCGCCGCGCTCGACCGCATGGCCGCCGCGGCGCAGCGCTACACCGAGGCGGGCCGCCGCTACGGCATCGCCCACTGGGTCGACGAGTTCCGCAGCAGCCTGCTGGGCGAGCTGGACTTCCTGCTGGAGGCGGACAACCTCGACGCCTTCGCCGACAACCTGCGCGGCTATCCGCGCCTGTGGGTGCCGCGGCCGGTGTCCGGCCTGTGCACCGTGCGCGTGCTGACCATGGAGCGGGTGATCGGCCGCAAGGTGTCGGAGGCGGCCGGGCTGCCGCGAACGTCACGGCGCTGGGGGCCGCACGGGGAGGAGCTGCTGCGCGCCTACCTCGACCAGGTGTTCGTGCACGGCCTGGTCCACGCCGACCCGCATCCGGGCAACGTGATGGTGACCGACGACGGGCGCGTGGCCCTGGTGGATCTGGGCATGGTCGCGCGGCTCTCGCCGCAGGTCCGCAGCCAGCTGCTGCGCATGATGCTGGCGGCGGTCGACGGCGACGGCGACCGCGTGGCGGCGATCACCGAGCGTCTGGGCAGCAAGCTAGCCGACTTCGATCCGGCCGCCTACCGGCGCGAGATCTGCACGGCCGTGTCGCGCTACGAGACGGGCCGCCAGGACGCGGCCTTCTCCGAAGGGCGCCTGCTGCTCGAACTCACCGTGCGCGGCGCCGAGCACGGCCTGCGCCCGCCCTCGGAGCTGACCCTGCTCGGCAAGACCCTGCTCAACCTGGAGACGGTGCTGCTCGCCCTCGACCGCCAGCTGCCGGTGCGCGAGGTGGTGCGCTCGCACCTGCAGCGGGTGCTGGCCCGGCACCTGCTGCGCACCGCCTCGCCGGCCCAGGGCGCCGCCTCGCTGCTCGACCTGCAGGACCTCGCGGTGCGCACGCCGGCGCAGCTCGGCAGCATCCTGCAGACCCTGGCCGACAACCGCTTCCGGGTGCGCCTGGACGGGCTGGAGGAGTCGCGCCTGATCGAGAACCTGCAGAAGATCGCCAACCGCATCAGCACCGGCGTGATCACGGCCGCGCTGGTGATCGCCGGCGCGATGCTGGCGCGGGTGCCGGGCGGGGCGCGCCTGTTCGGCTATCCGGTGCTGGCCCTGCTGCTGTTTGCCCTGGCCGCGGCGCTCGGCGCGAGCCTGGCGATGCACGTGATCCGCCGCGACCGCACGCCGCGCGACGAGGAGCCGGGCGAGTCCTGAACCAGGCGGGCCGGCGCCTGCCGCGCATCGCCGGCGCCGGGCCCGACGTCCCTGACGTGCTTGCCGGGGCGGACATGTCGCCGCCCTCGCGCATCGCGTCCGCGCGATGCGGCCGTGGCTGCGCCACGCTGTACCCGGCAAGCCTCCGGTCGCAAAAAGGGCCCGGCATGCCGGGCCCTGGTCGTGGGCAGTACGTGGTGCCGATCAGCGCAGGTTCGTCACCGCCACGTCGTGAAAGCTCGCCTCGCCCTGCTCGGCGAACGCGCTGATGCGGTCGTCGGTGGAAGCGGGGAACACGAGGTCGGTGATGACGGCGCGTCCGTCCGCCGCGAAGACCTCCACCGAGCCGCGGTCGACCACGATGCGCAGGCGCAGCCGGCCGTTGTCGAGCGGCAGGTTGACGATGTGCTCCTTGCTGAAGGCCGGCGAGAAGTTGCCGATGCCGGCGTGGGAGCGGTCGAGCGTCAAGGTGTGCCGGGCGGTGTCGTAGACGATCCGCGTACCGGCGGCGCCGTCGGCGGAGCCGCGCACCACCAGGCCGGCGCGCCGGGCCGAGCGCGGTTCGAGGGTGAGGTCGATGTTCTGCACGGTGCCGCGCGCGGCCGGCACCAGCTCCTTGCTGCCGGAGGACACGGCGAACGTGCCCACGCGCGTGGTCGGGCCCTTGTCCACCAGGGCGGCGTACTGGTCGGCCGGCGCGAAGGTGAGCTGCGGCACGCCGTCGATGGTCTTCAGGGCCAGCTGGCGGGGCAGGGCCATGGCGCCTTTCCATGGCGTGGTGGGCACGCGGTCGGCGTAGTCCCAGTTGCTCATCCAGCCGATGGTCACCGCCTTGCCGTGGGGCTCGTTGGCGAAGGTGCCGGCGGCGTAGTAGTCGGCGCCGTGGTCGAGCCACAGGTAGCGAGAGGGGTCGGAGTCGGGCGGCGCCAGGTTCTCGGGCGTGAAGGTCTTGCCGTCGAAGCGGCCCACGAAGTACTCCGCGCCGGAGCCGCCGGCGATCGACCACGGATTGATGTTGACGATCAGCACCCAGCGCGGGTCGCGCGCATTGCCGTCCAGCGGCAGCGGGAACAGGTCGGGCATCTCCCACAGCACGCCGGGCCTGGCGACGCCGGCGGGGCCGAAGTCGCTCAGGAACTCCCAGTCGATCAGGTTCTTCGAGCGGTAGAACTTCACCACGTGCGCGTCCGACACCACGGTGGCCATCAGCCAGTAGCCGCCCGGCGCGTACCAGCTCACCTTGGGATCGCGGAAGTTGCGCGACTCGGGGTTGAGCGTGAGCACGGGGTTCTTCTCGTACTTGCGCCAGCTCTCGCCGCCATCGGTGCTGTAGGCGACCGACTGCGCCTGCATGCCGGCCTCGTGGCCGGAGCCTTCCTTGAAGACGCTGGTGTACAGCGCCACCAGCGGCGGCTTGCCGGCGCTGCCGAGGCCCGAGGTGTTGTGCTCGTCCAGCACGATCGAGCCGGAGAAGATCTCCTCCCTGTCGGTGACCGGCATGGCCACGGGCTGCTCGCTCCAGTGGATCAGGTCGCGGCTGGTCGCATGGCCCCACGACATGTCGCCCCAGTAATTGCCGTGCGGGTTGTACTGATAGAAGAGGTGGTAGACGCCCTGGTAGTAGACCAGCCCGTTGGGGTCGTTCATCCAGTTGCGCTGCGGCGTGTAGTGGAGGGCGGGGCGCCACTGCGAGGTGCCCTCGCCGGCCTGCGCCGGTTGGCTGCCCGTGGGCGCGGAGCACGCCGCGGTCGAGACCGCCAGCGCCGCACCGAGGGAGAGAAAAAAGCTTCGTGCCGGATGCATGGGGCTTCCTCGAAAAAAACAGGCCAAGCTAAATCAGGTAAATGAATTCAATTTGAATGAGGTTGGCAAAAATGTATATTGACAGCTATCTGCGACAATTTTACACATCCTGCAAAAGGGCTGTCTTGATGCTGAAAAAACGATCAAAACTATCCATAAATAAAATGCTGCCTGATCAATAATATACGTGTAACGATGTGCGGTGTCTCTTTTTCATCTACTGTTTATTGAAAGTTGGTTTTATGCGTGTTAGCTAGCCTTTGCGCTCATCAATCACCCCACGGGCGCTTACCCCATAAGGAGGGAGGCTATGAAGTCTCAGAAGTTCAATATCCGTTGCCCGCGTCCGCGCGCGCTGGGCGTTCTGCTCTCCACCGCGCTGGCGTCGGTCGTTGCTGCGCCGGTGGCCCTGGCGGCCGACTTCCCGTTCCCCACGCCGCACACGCAGGAGGCCCACGACCCCGCGGCGGCCTTCACGTCCCTCTGGACCCGTGCGGACGCCAGCCAGATCAAGGCGATGTCCAACCCGTCGGTTCCCACCGGGCAGAACTCGCTGCCGTCGTGGCTCACCATGCCCGACATCCCCGCCGACTTCCCGCAGACCGACCCGGACGTGTGGGTGTGGGACACCTGGCCGCTCAGCGACATGCAGGCCAACAACATCAGCTTCGATGGCTGGGAGGTGATCTTCTCGCTGACCGCCGACCCGCACGCCGGCTACGTCTTCGATGACCGCCACGTGCATGCGCGCCTGGGCTTCTTCTACCGCAAGGCGGGCATCCCGGCCTCGCAGCGTCCGCGCGACGGCGGCTGGATCTACGGCGGCCACGTGTTCCCCGACGGCGCCAGCATCAAGGTGTTCGACCCGGGAACCCCGATCACCCAGAATGCGGAATGGTCCGGCTCGAGCCGCCTGCTAAACCGTGGCGGCAAGGTCAGCGTGTACTACACCGCGCTGGCGTTCAACCGCACGCCGCAGGGCCAGGACATCAGCCCGGCCGTGGCGATCATTTCGCGCACCGACGGCCAGCTGCATGCCGACAAGACCCACGTGTGGTTCACCGGCTTCGACAAGCACGCCCCGCTGCTCAGGCCCGATGGCGTGTACTACCAGAATGGCGCGCAGAACCCGTTCTATAACTTCCGCGACCCGTTCGTGTTCGAGGATCCGGCGCACCCGGGACAGACCTACATGGTGTTCGAGGGCAACACGGCCGTGCAGCGCGGCGCCCGTTCCTGCACCGAGGCCGACCTGGGCTATGCGCCCGACGATCCGAACCGGGAGAACCTTGAGGACGTGCTGAACTCCGGCGCCACCTTCCAGCAGGCCAACGTCGGCCTGGCGGTCGCCACCAACAAGCAGCTCACCCAGTGGAAGTTCCTGCCGCCCATCCTCTCGGCCAACTGCGTCACGGACCAGACCGAGCGTCCGCAGTTCTACCTCAAGGACGGCAAGTACTACCTGTTCACCATCACCCACCGCTCCACCTATGCGGCGGGCATGGATGGTCCGGACGGCGTGATGGGCTTCATCGGCAACGGCATCCGCAGCGACTTCCTGCCGCTGAACGGCGGTAGCGGCCTGGTGCTCGGCAACCCGACCGACCTCAATGCGCCGGTCGGTGCGCCGTTCGCGCTGGATCCGTCGCAGAACCCGCGCGCCTTCCAGTCGTACTCGCACTACGTCATGCCGGGCGGCCTGGTCGAGTCGTTCATCGACGCGATCGGTCCCCGCCGCGGCGGTGCGCTGGCCCCGACGGTGAAGATCGACATCGGCGCCACCACCACGCAGGTCGACCTGACCTACGGCACCGGCGGCCTGGGCGGCTTCGGCGACATCCCGGCCAACGTCAACGTCGGGAATGTGCGTTAAGCGTTCCGATTTCCACGCTACGGCGTGATTGAAGAACGGGTGGGCGGCGCGAGCCGCCCACTTTTTTTGTGCGCGGGCGCAATGCCTGGCGGCCTCGGGGAACTCGGTGCTTACGTGCGATATGCGCGCATGGCCGGTACTTCCGCAGCAGTGCGGGCACGCCACCATGTAAAGGCTCTTGTCGTGGCGTCGCCGCTGAGCGCAGTGAGAAGCAAGCATTTCTCATGCTGCTTTGCAGCTATAACTTTAGCCCTATAGACGTCAGTCGTTCGATTGATTGGAATCCCCGGGCCGCGCAATGCGGCCCAAACAGGGGCGTGCATGTCCAGGTTGCCAAAGGGATGGTTGGCTCGCTCGTGTGTGTTCATGGTGGTATGTGCGGTGGGCAGTGTGCTTCATGCCCAATCGACCTCGGTCAAGCCGGAGGACGAATTCTCGAAGAAGATCCGTGTCTCCGAGGACGTGCAGCCGCTGGGCGAGCATCCCTTTGGCGAGAGCATCAGCCTGTACAGTGGCGCGCTCTCGTTCACGCAGGTGGATGCCAACGCGTCGGGTAACGGCCCCACGCTGCAACTGACCCGGTCGTTCAAAATTCCCGACCTGCCGCCGGAGCAGTACTACGTCGATATCACGACGAGCGAGCTTACGGACTGGACGCTCAACGTTCCGCGCATCGAGACGCTCTCCGCCAAGGACGAGACGCTCAACAACCTGTGGTTCTTTCAGGACAACCCTCAGCGTTGCACGGCTATACGCAGCGCACCAAGCATCACAGTGCAGCAGACACCGGGGTCGGTTCCTGTCGAATACGAAGCCTACAACTGGTGGCACGGCTATCAGCTGATCACGCCGGATGGCTCGAGCCAAGACCTGCTCAAGCGTGACAGCAGCAACAATCAGGTACCGACGTTGAGTGTGGGTGGCCAGGCCGTTTCGTTCACGGCGGTCACCAAGCAGCATTGGGCCGTCGGCTGTCTGGCGCAGACCTCGAACGGCCAGCCGGGCGAGGGATTTCTCGCCGTATCGACGGACGGGACCAAGTTCTGGTTCGATTGGCTGGCTTATACCGACGCGCCCGTGATGATCAAGAAATCGGGCAGCCCATTGCGTCGACGCAACATCAAGATGCTGGTATCCCGCATCGAAGATCGCTTCGGCAATGCGTTGACGTACGCCTACGATGCCAACGGGCATCTCACGAGCATCGTCGCCAGCGATGGACGCAAACTGGTCGCGAGCTACGAGTCTTGGCAGACCTCCACAGTTGCGGGCGTCCGACTCGCCTCGGTTACCCTGCAACCCGAGAGCGGCGCGCCACGCACGTGGCGTTATTTCTACACCGTCGTGAATAACTTGCCCCGGCTATCGCAAGTGCAGTTGCCGGACGGTACGTTTTGGTCTTTCAACTTCGCCAATGCTCGGAACCCCACGCTCGACCACTTGCTGGACTCCTCATCGGGATGTCTGGATGTCTGGGATCATCCCGGTACAAGCTCGACGTTGTCGGTTACCCATCCTTCGGGGCTTCTAGGCACGTTCGCCGTCACCAGTACGGTGCGCGGCCGCTCCTATACGCCTTCAACCTGTGTTCAGGTAGGGGCTTGGCAAAAGGAGACCCGCACGCCGTATGCCTACGTAGTCGCCGCGGTTACGCAGGAGGTGCTGTCAGGGGCAGGGATGCCGAATCAGACGTGGAACTACGCCTATTCGCCTCCCAATGAAAATGCCATCGAAAACTGTTCGAACGGTTGCGTCTCGACGGTATGGACCGATGCCATCGATCCTGAGGGCCATGCCAAGCGTTACACCTTCAGCAACCGCTTCGATGCGACTGAGGGCCTGCTGCTGAGTACGGACTTCTATGCGGGCGCGGCGGGTTCGGCTTTAATCCGCAGCGAACAGAGCAACTACGCCAACCCCACCGGCGGCCCGTGGCCGACGTCGCTGGGCTCTTCGCTGCAGCTGTACATGAACGAGGCGCTGCTGCGGACCTTGTCGCCCCAGAGCCAGCGCGTGCTGCAACAGGATGGCGACACCTACACCTGGCAGGCGGAGGCCTTCAACGAATACGCCCAGGTCACGCAAACCCGGCGCTTCAACTCGATCGCCGGCCAGGGCACGTTGCAGGAGCAGACCAGTTACCTCAACGACACCGCGCACTGGGTGCTGGGCCTGCCGCAGCAGGTGACCAACCTGGGCACCGGCGAGGTGGTGGACCAGAACGTCTACGACCTGGGCAGCGTGACGCTCAAGGAGCGCTGGCACTTCGGCCAGAAGCTGATGAGCTACGCCTACGACGGGCAGGGCAACCTGGCCAGCTTCACCGACGGCAACGGCCACACCACCAGCTTGGGCAACTACAAGCGCGGCATCCCGCAGGCGATCGGCTACCCGGACGGCACCGGCCAGAGCCTGGTGGTGGACGACTTCGGCCAGATCACCGCGATCACCGACCAGGCCGGCAGCACCACCGGCTACAGCTACGACCCGGTCGGCCGGCTGACCCAGATCAGCTACCCCGGCGGGGACGAGCAGGCCTGGCTGGGCAAGGGCTTCGCCTACGACTTCGTCACCGGCGCCGAGCGCGGGATCGGCGGCAACCACTGGCGACGCACGATCTGGAAGGGCGACTGGCGGCAGGTGACCTACTTCGACGCCTTGCTGCGCCCGGTGCTGAGCGACACCTACAGCGTCGCCGACGGCAATTCGCACACCAACGCCCGTACCGACTACGACTGGAAGGGCCAGAAGGCCTTCGTCTCCTACCCGGCCGGCGGCAGCCCGAACCTGGACGACCTCGGCAGCGGTACGTCCAGCCGCTACGACGCCCTGGGCCGCCTGGTCCAGACCCAGCAAACCTCCGAGCAGGGGCCACTGGCCACCACGACGGCGTACCTGTCCGGCGCCCGGCAGCAGGTGACCGACCCCAAGGGGCAGGTGACCACCACGAGCTACCAGGTGTTCGACCAGCCGGCCTACGAGGCGGTGACCTTGGTGCAGGCACCGGAGGGCGTGACCCAGGCCATCACGCGCGACCTCTACGGCAACCCCACCGCGATCCACCAGTGGGGCAGCTCGGCGGGCGGTAGCGGGGACGTCACCAAAACGCTCACCTACGACGGCTACCACCGCCTGTGCCGCACCACCGAGCCGGAGAGCGGCAGCGAGGTGACCGCCTACGACGGCGCCAACAACGTGGCCTGGACGGCCGCGGGCCTGGCGATCAGCGGCGGTGGTTGCGGGCAGGAGCAGGTGCCGGCGACGGCGCAGACCCAGCGCACTTACGACGCGATGAACCGAGTGCTCAACCTGACGCCGCCGGCGGGCACGCAGAGCACGGCCTACACCTATGACGCACTGGGCAACGTGCGGGCGGCGGTGTCGGGCCTCACCACCTGGTCGGCCACGCGCAACAAGCTGGGCCAACTGACCCGCGAGACGCTGCAGGTGAACGGGCAGAACCCGTGGACGATCGGCTACGCGCACGATGCCTACGGCAGCCTGCGCCAGCTGACCTACCCGGACGGCGAGAGCGTGGCGTATGCCCCCGATGCCCTGGGTCGGGCGACCCAGGTGGGCGGCTACGCGAACACGTTGCGCTACTTTCCCAACGGCGACGTGCAGTCCTTCCTCTACGGCAACGGCGCCGGCTACACGGCCGAGCAGAACGCGCGCCAACTGCTCAGCAACTTCACCTATGGCCGGGGCGGCACGCTGGACCTCAGCGAGGACTACCGCTACGACGCCAATGGCAACATCACCCAGATCAGCGACCTGACCGGCGGGCCGCGCACCAAGACCTTCGGCTACGACGCCCTCAACCGGCTGGCCAGCGCCCAGGCCAGCAGCCTGTGGGGCAGCGAGAGCTACAGCTACGACCCGCTCAACAACATCCGCGCGCGGGTGGGCAACGGGCAGACCTTTACCTACAACTACGACGCGCTCAACCGGCTGGGCTCGATCACCAGCAACGGCAGCACCACCAGCAGCTTCGCCTACGACAACCGCGGCAACGTGACGGTCAAGAACGGTATTGGCCTGGACTTCGACCAGAAGAACCAGCTGACGGGCCTGCCGGGGCATGTGGGCTATGCCTACGACGCGGCGGGGCGGCGGGTGATGAAGACACCGCAGGGCGGGGCGCCGACCTATTACTTCTACACCCAGGCGGGGCAACTGCTGTACCAGTGGGATACGGGCACGGCCAAGACCACCAACTATGTCTATCTCGGTCGCAAACTGATTGCCCGCAACGAAAACCTGCGACTGATCGCCCCCAGCGGCATCAGCTTCAGCGCCAACCCGAACGACGGCAACTACACGGTGAGCTGGCCCGCCGTAACGGGGGCGACCGGCTACACCCTGCAGGAGAGCGTCAATGGTGGCGGCTGGAACACGGTCTACACCGGCAGCGATCCCAGCGTGGCGATGATCGGCAAGGGCGGCGGCAGCTATACCTACCAGGTGCAGGCTTGTGCGGGCGGCACCTGTACCGGCTGGACGGGCTCGGCCAGCTTGGGCGTCACCCCAGTGCTGCCGACCGTGACCGTGCCGGGCGGCACCATCAACGGCACCTACACGGTGAGCTGGAGCGCGCCAGCCAGTGCCACTGCCTACGACGTACAGGAGCGGCTCAACGGCGGCGCCTGGGCCACCATCGCCAGCAACACCGCGGCCACCTCGATCAGCCGCCCCGGTACCAGCAGCGGCAGCTACACCTACCAGGTATCGGCCAAGAACGGCTATGGCACACGTGGCTGGGCTGGCTCCAATGCGGTGACGGTGGACACCACCTACGGCGTGGTGCCGACGGCGCCGGCCAGCCTCAGCGTGCCGGCCAGCAGCAACGACGGCAATGCCGGCTTGAGCTGGAGCGCGTCCGCCCTGACGACCCGCTACGTGGTCGAACAGAGCAGCAACGGCGGCATCAGTTGGAGCGGGGTCTACAACAGTGACGGCACCAGCACCGCACTCACCGGCCTGGCCGATGGCAGCTACGTCTACCACGTACAGGCCTGCAACACCTACGGCTGCAGCCCGTGGACGGCAGGCAACGCCACCCTGGTGGTGACCCATCCGCCGGGCAGCGCGCCGGCGGTGAGCACGCCGGGCAACAACGGCAACGGCAGCTACACGGTGAGCTGGAACGGCATCGGGGGAGCGACCAGCTACACGCTGCAGGAACAGCTCAACGGCGGCGGCTGGACCACGGTGCAGGCCAGCGGCGCGACCAGTTGGAACACCGGCGGCCGGGGCAACGGCACCTACGGCTACCGCGTGCAGGCGTGCAACGTGGGCGGTTGCGGGCCCTGGAGTGGTACCGCCAGCACCACGGTGCTGCTGCCGCCGCCGACGCCGGGCAGCATCAGCGTGCCGGCGAGCAGCAACGGGCCGATTGGCATCAGCTGGGCCGCCAGCCCGACGGCGACCCGCTATGACCTCTACCAGAGCATCAACGGAGGTGGCTGGACGCAGGTCTACAGCGGGCCGTCGACCAGCACCACGGTCAACGCGACGACCTCGGGCAATTACACGTTCTTTGTGGCGGCGGTGAACGACAGCGGTTGGAGCGGGCAGTTCGCCAACAGCGGCACGGTCGTGGTGACGATCCCGCCCAATGCGGCGCCGAGCCTGAGCGTGCCCGGCAGCAGCAACAGCGGCAGCTACACGGTGAGCTGGAGCGGGGTGAGCGAGGCAACCAGCTACACGTTGCTGGAACAGCTCAACGGCGGCGGCTGGAGCACGGTGCAGGCGAGCGGCGCGACCAGTTGGGGCGCCAGCGGCAAGGGCAACGGCACCTACGGGTACCAGGTGCAGGCGTGCAATGCGGGGGGATGCGGGCCATGGAGCGGGGTCGGCAGCATTGCGGTGGCGCTGGTGCCGGCCGTGCCGACCAATGCGAAGGTCGTCGAGTATTTCCCAAGCCCGAAGACAGAGGCGAATAGAGCCCAATGGGATGCTGTGTCTGGTGCTACGCGCTATGAGGCCATTCGTAACGATACAGGGGCCTCTGTTTATAATGGTACGGGCACCAGCTTCATCATGGGGACTGCCTTTATTCCCGCCACACCCCTCTATTACAACTTCTCGGTTCGGGCGTGCAATGCCGTGGGCTGCTCTGGCTGGGCTGTTGGGCACTGAGGATAAATTATGATAAAGAAAGGAATCCTTTTCATCGCGCTGACTGTTGCGTCGTGGGGTGACGGATGGGCAGGTACGATTACCTATATCTATACGGATCCCCAAGGGACGCCGCTTGTGGAGGCTGGCGTTAGGGATGCTCTGATCTA
>NZ_LFQR01000006.1 GCF_001182895.1 Frateuria defendens
GCCGCAGCGCGCGCTGCGGCAGCATCAGGTCGGCGGCGGTGATCAGCTCGCCGTCGCACATCGCCATCGCGCGTTCGAGGATGTTCTCCAGCTCGCGCACGTTGCCGGGGAAGTCGTAGTTCTCCAGCGCCTGCTGCGCGTCCGGCTGCAGCTTGCCCGGCGCCGCGCCGCTCTTGGCGGCCAGCTGGCCGAGGATGAACTCGGCCAGCAGCGGCACGTCGCCGCGGCGCTCGCGCAGCGGCGGCACGCGCAGCTCGATCACGTTGATGCGGTAGAACAGGTCCTGGCGGAACTGGCCATGCTCGACCAGCGCGCCGAGGTTCTTGTGCGTGGCCGAGAGGATGCGCACGTCCACCGGCACTTCCTCGCGCGCGCCGATCGGGCGCACCGCCTTCTCCTGGATCGCGCGCAGCAGCTTCACCTGCATGTGCAGCGGCAGCTCGGCCACCTCGTCGAGGAACAGCGTGCCGCCGTTGGCGGCCTGGAACAGGCCCTCCTTGTCGACGTGCGCGCCGGTGAAGGAGCCCTTGCGGTGGCCGAAGAACTCGCTCTCCATCAGCTCGGAGGGGATCGCACCGCAGTTGACCGGCACGAACGGCCCGTTGGCGCGCGGGCCCTGCTCGTGGATCAGCCGCGCCACCAGCTCCTTGCCCACGCCCGACTCGCCGGCGATGTACACCGGTGCCTGGTTGCGCGCCAGCTTGGCGATGGTGTGCCGCACCTGCTGCATCGCCGCCGAGGCGCCGATCAGGCGGTCGCGGGCACCGGCGGCGGCGGCGCCGGTGCGGCGCTCCTCGGTGAGCTTGAGCGCGGTGCGCACCAGCCGCCGCAGCATCTGGATGTCCACCGGCTTGGAGACGAAGTCGAAGGCGCCGGCCTTGAGCGCGTTCACCGCCGCGTCCACGTTGCCGTAGGCGGTGATCATCGCCACCGGCGTGTCCGGGTACTGCGCCGCGATCAGCTCGATGATCTGCTGGCCGTCGCCGTCGGGCAGGCGCATGTCGGTGAAGCACAGGTCGTAGCTGCGCTCGGACAGTGCGTGCCGCGCGTCGCTCGCGGTGCCGACGGCATCGACCTTGAGGTCCATTCGCCCGAGCGTGATGGTGAGCAGCTCGCGGATGTCGCGTTCGTCGTCGATGACCAGGACGGTCTGTGGGCTCATGGGCTCGGGGCGGTGAAGGGAAGGGAGGGCGGGACGAGGATACCCGCGGCCTCGGTGGGGGGCAAAGGCGGGCAGGACAGGACCGGGGCCGCCGAGGCCGCGCCAACGCCCGGTCGCCGCATGTGCGCCGTGCGATTTGGGCCGTGCGATGGCCGCAGTCGCCCCAGGCCGGAGCCCATTACCCCCGCGGCACCCTTCGCCGCAGCAGGTGCTTGACCCCCACCGGCAGCAGCGCCAGCAGGGCGATGGCCGCCAGCGGCAGCAGCACCTCCCGGTGCAGCAGCAGCCCGAGGCCCAGGTGCGGGCTCCGGCCCAGCGCGTCGCCCAGGCCGGCACCCACCGAGGTCTCGAACACCAGCGAGGTGGTGCCGCCCAGCCAGGTGGCGGCCAGGAACAGCCACGGCGGGCAGCGCAGCCAGGCCAGGCAGATGGTGACCAGTCCGAACGGCGCGATCGGCACGAAGCGCACGAACATCGTGTAGCCGGTCGGGTGGCGCTCGAAGCCGTGGTGCAGGCGCGCCACCAGGGGCGGCGGGGGGCGGCTGCCGTTGCCGAAGGCGTAGCGGCTGGCGAGGTAGAGCACCAGCGAGCCGAGGGTGAGGCCGATGGAGGAATACAGCGTGCCTTCCACGCGGCCGAAGGCGAAGCCGCCGGCGAGGATGATCACGATGGTGCCGGGGATGCCGGTGGACATCGCCAGGGTCAGCAGGCCGACGTAGGCGGCGCGGCTCAGCCAGGGATGGGCGGCGATCCCGGCCTCGAACTCCTGCCGGTGCGCGACCAGCTGCTCGGGATGCAGCGGCTTCAGCACGCCGGAGGCGTACAGCGCGATGCCGGCGGCCACCAGCAACAGCAGGGGCAGGACGGCGCGCAGCCGGCTCAATAGTTCGGTCCGTTGGCGCCGTAGTCGGCCAGCACCGCGCGGGCTTCCTCGCGCAGGATGTCGTAGCGCACGGCGATGCCGCGGCGCTCCAGCTCGCCGATCCAGTCGACCGGCAGCGGGCCTTCGTCGAAGTCGGTGAGTTCCTCCACGTCGCTGGCGCGGGCGCCGATCAAGAGTTCGTCGACGCCGGCCCACACGGTGGCGCCGTAGCACTGGCAGCACGGCTGCGCGCTGGTGGCGAGGGTGTAGCGGCCGCCGGCCTCGTTGAGGCGGAACGTGCCCAGGCGCTGCTGCGCGCTCATGTAGGCCATCATCTCGGCGTGCGCCACCGAGCAGCTCTGCGGCACCACGCGGTTGACGCCGGCGGCGACGAGGCGGCCCTCCTGATCGAACACGGCGGCGCCGAACGGGCCGCCGTCGCCGCGCGCCACGTTCTCGCGCGAGAGCGCGATGGCGAGGCCCACGCGCTCCTCGTCGGTGCGGTAGAGGCGCCCGAAGTCGGCCACGTCCGTGACCCAGGCGGGCAGGGCGAGCTGGATCTGCAACGGCTGCATGCTTACGCCCCCGCCTGCCGGGCCCAGGTGTCGCGCAGCGTTACCGTGCGGTTGAACACCGGCGCGTCGGCGCGGTGCTCGACGCGGTCGGCCACGAAGTAGCCCAGGCGCTCGAA
Source organism: Frateuria defendens (assembly GCF_001182895.1). Classification (GTDB taxonomy): domain Bacteria; phylum Pseudomonadota; class Gammaproteobacteria; order Xanthomonadales; family Rhodanobacteraceae; genus Frateuria_B; species Frateuria_B defendens. The sequence continues at coordinate 2,716 of NZ_LFQR01000006.1, forward strand.
CTGGAAGCGCTGCTCCGGCTCCACGGCGGCGGCGGCCGGCTCCAGCCAGCCGTGCACCACGCGCTTGGCCTCGGGGTTGATGTGCTCCAGCCAGCTCTTGCCGTCGCTCTCGTCGTCGGGCGCCGCCACGTTGAACAGGCGGTCGTACAGGCGCACCTCGGCGGCCACGCCGTGCCTGGCGCTGACCCAGTGGATGGTGCCCTTCACCTTGCGGTCGGCGCCGGGCAGGCCGTGGCGGGAGTCGGGATCGAGCGTGCAGCGCAGCGCGACGACGTTGCCCTCGGCGTCCTTCTCCACTTCCTCGCACTTGACGATGCCCACGCCGCGCAGGCGCACCTCGCCGCCGGGCACCAGGCGCTTGAAGCCCTTGGGCGGCACCTCGGCGAAATCCTCGCGCTCGATCCACACCTCGCGGGCGAGGGGTACCTCGCGGGTGCCGAAGCCCTCGTCCTTGGGGTGGTTGGCGAAGACGAGGGTTTCCTCGTGGCCTTCGGGCAGGTTGGCGATCACCAGCTTGAGCGGGTCGAGCACGGCCATGCGGCGCGCGGCGGTGGCGTCGAGATCCTCGCGGATGCAGCCCTCGAACACGGCGTAGTCGATCACGCTGTTCTGCTTGCTCACCCCCACGCGCTCGATCAGCAGGCGGATGCCGGCCGGGGTGAAGCCGCGCCGGCGCAGGCCGCGCAGGGTGTTCATGCGCGGGTCGTCCCAGCCGTCCACCAGGCCCTCGTTCACCAGCTGGGCAAGCTTGCGCTTGCTGGTGATGGCGTAGCTCAAGTTCAGGCGCGAGAACTCGATCTGGCGCGGCTTGGCCGGGATGGTCCGGATGCCGGCCTGTTCCACCACCGACTGCCACAGCTCGGGGTGCGCGGGCAGGTCCACGTTGTCCACGCACCAGTCGTACAGCGGGCGGTGGTCCTCGAACTCCAGCGTGCACAGCGAGTGGGTGATGCCTTCCATCGCGTCGGACAGCGCGTGGGCGAAGTCGTACATCGGATAGATCGGCCAGGCGTCGCCGGTGTTCTGGTGGGCGACCTTGCGGATGCGGTACAGCGCCGGGTCGCGCAGGTTCATGTTGCCGGCGGCCATGTCGATCTTCGCGCGCAGCGTCTTGCTGCCGTCGGCGAACTCGCCGGCGCGCATGCGCTGGAACAGGTCGAGGTTCTCCGCGACGGTGCGCTCGCGGTAGGGCGAGTTGCGGCCCGGCTCCGTGAGCGTGCCGCGGTAGTCGCGCAGCTCGTCGGCGGAGAGGTCGTCCACGTAGGCCTTGCCGTCCCCGATCAGCTTGAGCGCCGAGCGGTAGAGCACCTCGAAGTAGTCCGAGGCGTGGCGCAGGTCGTGCCAGTCGTAGCCGAGCCAGCGCACGTCGTCCTTGATGCCCTCGACGAACTCGGGGTCTTCCTTGCCGGGGTTGGTGTCGTCCAGGCGCAGGTTGCACCAGCCGCCGAACTCGCGGGCGATGCCGAAGTCCAGGCAGATCGCCTTGGCATGGCCGATGTGCAGGTAGCCGTTGGGTTCGGGCGGGAAGCGGGTGCGGATGGCCCGGTGCTTGCCGCTGGCGAGGTCGTCGCGGACGATCTGGCGCACGAAGTCGCGCTGGCCCTCGGCCGGGGCGGCAGTGGCGGCGGAGTCGGCGGCGGGGGTCTCGATCGGCATCGGGCGAAGCTCGCGGGCGGTGGCTGAAACGTCCCAGTTTACCCGCCCGTGCGCCGGCTGGCCCAGCCTGCGTCTACGTGGCGGGCGAGGTCGCCCGCCCGGCCACGCACACGCGGTTGCGGCCTTGCGATTTGGCGCGGTACAGCGCGAGGTCGGCGCGGTGCATCCAGTCGTTCACGTCGGCGCTTTCCACACCGAGCTCGGCCACGCCCAGGCTCAGCGTCCAGGCGCCATGCCTGCTGTCGACGCCGAGATGCTCGGCCTGGCGGCGGATGCGCTCGGCCACTTCCGCGGCGCGCGCGATACCGGTCTCGGGCAGCACGATGCCGAACTCGTCGCCGCCCAGGCGGCCGGGCGTGTCCACGTCGCGCAGGCTGTTGCGCAGCAGGCCGGCGAAGCGGCACAGCAGCGCGTCGCCGGCGGCGTGGCCGGCGCGGTCGTTGATCGGCTTCAGCCCGTCGACGTCGAGCAGGATCAGGGTGGCCGGCCGCTGGCTGCGCTGGAAGCGCTGCAGCTCGCGCGCGGCCGCCTCCAGCCAGTGCGCGCGGTTGGGCAGGCCGGTGAGCGGGTCGGTGCGGCTCAGCTGGTCGAGCAGGCGGTTCTGCTGGCGCACCCGCTGGGCCAGCGCGAAGTTGGCCAGGCTGAGCGCGATGGGGTAGATCACCAGCATCGGCAGGCAGGTAAGGACATTCAACATGTCGCTCACCGGCTGCACGGGGAAGCCCTGCAGCCAGGCCGCCAGCAGGCAGACCGCCGTCTGCAGCGCCAGCGAGGGGCCGAGCAGCCGCCAGCCGCCGGCGCTCATGCGGTCCATCGCCAGCATGGTCACCAGCAGCGCGCTGGGCAGCAGGTTGAACTGCATCATCGCCACCCAGGCGCCGCCGAAGCCGGCGTCGAGAATCAGGTTGAGCCGCTCGACACGCAGCGGGTGCTCGTTGCGGGCGGCGAGCAGGTAGGCCACGTGCGGCCACACGTAGCCGTTCAGGGCGATCAGCGTCCACAGCCACCACGCCGCCTGCTGCTGGTAGAGCACGCCGGCCACCGGCAGGGTGCCCAGCCCCAGGCCGAGGATGCGCAGGCGGTAGACCTGGGCGACGAATTTGCGTTGCGCGTCCCGCGGCGCGGCCGGCATGACGCCTCTCCCCGTGGTGACAGTCGAAGTCTGGGTGGCGCCGACTTTAGAGTCTGTGACGGGCTGCCCGGTAGCCCCGCGAAACGGTGTGGGCGAAAGCACCGGAGCGAGCGGCCCTCGCCCGGTCTTGCCCGCCCGGCCGCGTGCGGCATCCCCGCGCAGCGCGCGCCGCCGCGCTTGCGCCGCGCCGGGCGGCGGCGGTAGCGTGGGCCATGCGCATCGCCTATCGAGCCGACAACCTGATCGATGCCCACCTGGTCAAGGACGCGCTGGAGCGCGAGGCGATCCCCGCCTTCGTCGCCGGCGAATACCTGACCGGCGGCATCGGCCAGCTGCCCGCGCTCGATTACCTCGCCGTGATGGTGCCCGAGGCCAGCATCGCGGCGGCGGAGGCGATCGTGCGGCGCGTCGCGGACGACCTGGCCGAGGCCCGCGTGGCCATCGCCGACTGGGACGGCCTCGACGGCGCGGCGCTCGGCGCAGGCTGAGCCGCCGCGCTTTCCATCCATGCCAGCGACGCCCGCCGGTGCCCCGAGGCGCCGGCGCGGGCGGTGCGCGGCGATCATCACCAATGCGGGCCGGCGTGCGGCCGGCCCGAGGGGAGCCAAGACATGCAGGACTTCCAGACGCTGATCCGCGAGGTGCCGGATTTCCCCACCCCGGGCGTCATCTTCCGCGACATCACCCCGCTCCTGGCCGACGCCGGCGCCTTCGCGCGCTGCATCGACGCGCTGGCCGAGCCCTGGCTGGGGCAGGGCGTGCAGGCGGTGTGCGGCATCGAATCGCGCGGCTTCATCTTCGGCGCCGCGCTGGCGCAGAAGCTCAACGCCGGCTTCGTGCCGCTGCGCAAGCCGGGCAAGCTGCCGCCGCCGGTGGTGGAGGAGCGCTACCAGCTTGAATACGGCGTCGACCGGCTCCAGATTCGCGAGGGTGCGCTCAAGCCCGGCGAGCGCGTGCTGCTCGCCGACGACGTGCTCGCCACCGGCGGCACCCTGGCCGCCGCGCGGGCGCTGGTGGAACGCTTCGGCGTCGCGCTGGCCGGTGCCTGCGTAGTGATCGAGCTGGAGGCCATGCAGGGACGCAAGCGCTGGAACGGCACCTCGCCGCTGCGCGCGCTGGTGCGCTACTGAAACCGTCCGTGCCGATCCACCCGGCGGGCGAACCTCTCGACTATCGAAGGAGAACCGTCATGCTCGGCATCGGTGCGTGGAAACAACGCCTGCCCCGCCGCGAAGAGGCTCTGCCCGGGCGCGGCCAGCCCATCGACACGGCGCACGCGCACTTCGTGCACGGCCGCCCGCTGGACCCGGCGGCGTTCCCCGGCAGCGCCACGGCGCTGTTCGGCATGGGCTGCTTCTGGGGCGCGGAGCGCAAGTTCTGGAGCCTGCCCGGCGTGCTCACCACCGCGGTGGGCTACGCCGGCGGCTACACGCCCAACCCCAGCTACCGCGAGGTGTGCTCGGGGCTGACGGGGCACGCGGAAGTGGTGCAGGTGGTCTACGACCCCGCGCAGGTCGGCTTCGACGCGCTGCTCAAGGTGTTCTGGGAGAACCACGATCCCACCCAGGGCATGCGCCAGGGCAACGACGTGGGCACGCAGTACCGTTCGGCCGTCTATACGTCCGATCCGTCGCAGCTGGAGGCGGCGCGCGCGTCGCTCGGGCGCTACCAGGCCGAGCTCGAGCGCTCCGGCCACGGGGCGATCACCACCGAGCTCGCACCGGCCGGCCCGTTCTACTACGCCGAGGCCGAGCACCAGCAGTACCTCGCCAAGAATCCGGCCGGCTATTGCGGCCTGGGCGGCACCGGCGTGAGCTGCCCGGTGGGGTTGGGCGCGGCGGGCTGAGCCCCGCGCCCGCGCCGCGGCGGACGCCTACGGCGCCGGATGCACGGCCTTGTCGTGCTTGTCGTGCTTGTCGTGCTTGTCGTGCGTCGCCGCGGCCTGGCCCTCGGGCTTCAGCAGTTCGGGCGGCAGGCTGCGGATGACCTCGGCGAAGCGGGTGAGGAAGGCGCCCACCGAGGAGCTCTTGCGCCACACCAGCGCGATGCGCCGGCTCGGCGGATGGCCGGCGAATTCCAAGAGGTGCACGTTGTCCGTGCGCGGCACCGGCGGCTTGATCGCCAGGGTGGGCAGCAGGGTGATGCCGACGTTGGCCGCCACCATCTGCCGCAGCGTCTCCAGGCTGGTGGCGCGGAAGCCGGATTTCTCGCTGGCGCCGGCGAGCTGGCACACCTCCAGCGCCTGGTCGCGCAGGCAGTGGCCGTCTTCCAGCAGCAGCAGGTTCTGGTCCTCGAGGTCGGCCAGCTTGAGGCGGCCGTGGTGGTGCGCCAGCGGATGGCGCTCGGGCACGGCCAGCACGAAGGGCTCCTCGAACAGGAACTCCGCGTGCAGGCTGTCCTCGTGCAGCGGCAGGGCGAGCATGCCCGCGTCGAGCGAGCCCTCGCGCAGCAGCTTGATGATCTGCTCGGTCTTCTCCTCGCGCAGCAGCAGTTCCAGACGCGGGTAGCGCTCGCGCACCAGCGGCACCAGGTGCGGCAAGAGGTAGGGGCCGAGGGTGGGAAAGATCCCCAGCCGCAGCGTGCCGGACTCGGGGTCGCGCGTGCGCTGGGCGATCGCCTTGATCTCGTTGATCTCGGCCAGCACGCCGCGGGCGCGGCGGGCGATCTCCCGGCCGGTCTCGGTGAGCAGCACCTTGCGCGGCGTGCGCTCCACCAGCGGCACGCCCAGCTCGTCCTCCAGCTTCTTGATCTGGGTGGACAAGGTGGGCTGGCTGACGAAGCTGGCCTCGGCGGCTCGGCCGAAATGGCGGTGCTCGGCCAGGGCCACCAGGTAGTGCAGGTCACGCAGGTTCATGGTGCTTGCCCCTAAATCAATAGTTGATGGCTATGATTGTGATGCAATCAATCAATTAGAACAATGCGGCTCGGGCGCGTAGCTTTAGCAGCGGCTCGCAGCCCCTACGAGCCTGCCCGTTCCGCGCGCTTTCCCCCTCCCTCGGCGCGCGGCACTCCGAACCGGCGCGAAGCTTCGCTTCGACGCCGGTTTTTTTATTCCCGGTTTTTCGTGTCGGCGAGTCGCGGGACGAGCTGCGAACCCTGCGGCGCGCGGAAAGGAGCCGCCGGGCCGTGCATGCCAGGGAAAAGCGTAGACGTAATGGGGCCGGCCCGGATCAAGCCAAGCTCCGCCGCCGCGCGACCCGGTGCGGGCAGGAGGGCGGCAGGCCGCCGGGCGACCATGCCTTTTGGCACTGTGTCGCAAGTCATGGCCGACCTAGCGTGGCCCTCCTTTGCCCCACCCTGGGAGTCCCCATGCGCCGTCTCGTCCGCCCCCTCGTGCTCACCGCGCTCGCCGCCTGCTGCGGCGCGGCATTCGCCGCCGCTCCCGCCGATGAGGTGCCCCACGGCAAGCTGCCGCGCTGGGCGGTGCCGGAGCAGTACCGGCTCGCCTTCAAGGTCGATCCCAAGCAGCAGGATTTCTCCGGCACCACCACCATCAAGGTGGAGCTCAAGCAGGCCGCCGACCACGTGTGGCTGCACGGGCGCGAGCTGAAGGTGTCCAAGGTCACCGTGACCGACGCGGCCGGCAAGTCGCGCGCGGGCAAGTACGTGGACGCGGCGCCGAAGGAGGGCGTGGTTCGGATCGACTTCGGCGCCACGCTCAAGCCGCAGGCGATCACGCTCGCCATCGACTACAGCGCGCCGCTCAACCAGCAGCTGCAGGGCCTGTACAAGGTCAGCCACAAGGGCGAACCCTATGCGATGACGCAGATGGAGCCGATCAGCGCGCGCTACGCCTTCCCCGGCTTCGACCAGCCCGACTTCAAGACGCCCTACACCATCAGCCTCACCATTCCCAACGACGAAGTGGGCGTGGCCAACACCAAGCAGGTCAAGGAGACGCCGGCCGGCGCCGGCTGGAAGACGCTGGACTTCGCCCAGACCCCGCCGCTGCCCACCTACCTGGTCGCCTTCGGCGTCGGTCCGTGGGACCTGCAGCCCGGCCCGACCATCCAGCCGGACAGCTACCGCAGCGAGGCGATCGCGTTGCGCGGCGTGGCCGCGCGCGGCGAGGGCCATCGCATGCAGCACGTGCTGGGCGAGACGCCGAGCATCATCAAGACGCTGGAGGACTACTACGGCTTCGGCTATCCCTTCGGCAAGCTCGACCTGGTGGCCGCGCCGGACTTCTCCGCCGGCGCGATGGAGAACCCCGGCTTCGTCACCTTCCGCGACTGGCTGCTGCTGCTCGATCCGGATTCCCCGGCGCAGTACGTGCGCGGCTCCTTCAACGTCACCGCGCACGAGCTGGCCCACCAGTGGACCGGCGACACCGTGACCATGGCCTGGTGGGACGACCTGTGGCTCAACGAGGCCTTCGCCACCTGGATGCAGCAGAAGGTGACGCAGAAGGTGCACCCCGAATACCGTGCCGACCTCGACCGCGTGCGCGGGGCGCAGATGGCGATGAACGGCGACAGCCTGGTCACCACGCGCAAGATCCGCCAGCCGATCACCGGCAACGGCGACATCGAGACCGCCTTCGACGCCATCACCTACCAGAAGGGCGCCGCCGTGCTCGGCATGTTCGAGGGCTACGTGGGCGAGGGCACCTTCCGGCAGGGCATGCGTGGCTACATCCAGCAGCACAAGTACGGCAACGCCACCGCCGACGACCTGATCGACGCCATCGCCAAGGCCGCCGACAGGGGGCAGGACTTCAAGCAGGCCTTCCGCAGCTTCCTCGACCAGCCCGGCGTGCCCTACGTGCAGACCCATCTCGCGCAGCAGGGCGGCAAGACCGTGCTGGAGCTCAAGCAGAGCCGCTACCTGCCCTACGGCAGCAAGGGCGACGCCAACCATGTGTGGGGCGTGCCGATGTGCGTGCGCTACGGCGTGGCCTCCGGCAGCAAGGTGAGCTGCGAGCTGCTCGACAAGCCCGAGGGCGCGATCGTGCTGGAAGGCGCCAGCCCCTCGACCTGGGTGTTGCCCAACGCCAACGGCAGCGGCTACTACCGCTTCGGCATGGCCAAGGCCGACCTCGCCGCGCTCGGCAAGCAGATCGGCAAGCTCGACGACGCCGAGCAGCTGGCCTACGCCGACGCGGTGAACGCCGCCTTCCGCCACGGCGACCTCACCGCCGGCGACGTGCTGGCCGCGCTCGAGCCGCTCGCCGCCGCCAAGCCGCGCGAGGTGGCCACCGCGCCGCTCGGCACCGTCGACTGGATCTACCACCAGGCGGCGCAGACCGACGCCCAGCGCGCACGCATCGTCGCCTGGGTGAAGAGCGCCTACCTGCCGCGCCTGGAAGCCCTCGGCTATGCCCGCAAGGCGGGCGAGGCCGACGGCGACTCGCTGCTGCGCAGCACGCTGGCCGAGCGGCTCGGCCTCGGCTACAAGCTGCCGGAGGTGCGCGCCCCGCTGCTCAAGCAGGGCGATGCCGCGCTCAAGACGAAGGACGGCCATCTCGACCTCGCCGCCGCCGACCCGGACCTGCTCGGCGCGGCGCTGGGCGTGGCGGTGCAGGAGCACGGCAAGAGCACCGTCGACGCGCTGATCGCCGAACTGCCCAAGACCAGCGACCCGGCGCAGCGCAACGCCATCCTCGCCGGCCTGGCCGCCGCCGACGCGCCGGCCCTGGCCGAGCAGGTGCGCAACTTCGCCCTGGATAAGCAGGTGAAGGTGGGCGAGATGGCCGCACTGCTGCGCGAAGGCCGCGACACCCAGGCCCAGCGCGATGCGGTGTGGAACTGGTCGGTGGCCAACTACGACAAGATCGTGGGCCGCACCGGCAGCTTCGCCGGCGGCCGCCTGCCGGCCCTGATGGGCGGCGGCGGCTGCTCGCAGCCCGAGGCCGACCGCCTGCAGGCGTTCTTCAAGACCCGCGCCAAGGACGTCACCGGCGCCGAACGCGGCCTGGCCCAGACCACCGAGGCCACCCTGCTGTGCGCGGCGCTCAAGGGCAAGCAGGATCCGGCGTCGATCCTGCGCTGAGGTTTGCCTGGAACCGGGCCGATGCGCACGGCATCGGCCCGGCAGACACCGGATGGCGTTTGCCATTCGGTGTTTTCTTTTGTCTTTACGCTTACCGGGATTTCGCGGGCGGCCGCCAGGACGGGCTTACACTGTTGCTGATTTGTCATCACCAGGGGCCGATGCATGCTGTCTCGTCGAAGTTCTCTGTTTGCTGCTGCAGCCTGCCTTGGCGGAATACGTGCGGGCGACGGGGGCCGGGCTGGTGATGCCGGTGGCGTAGAGCGCATCGACAACCATGGCTGAGGTCCGTCGGATATTGGCCGCGGCGGTGGAGCGTCTCGGCGACCGCGTCGATGCCGAGGTCCTGCTGCTGCACGTGCTGGACAAGCCGCGCAGCTGGCTGGTCGCGCATGCGGACGATGCGCTCGACCCGGCGCAGGCGGCGGCCTATGCGGCGTTGGTCGAGCGTCGCGCCGGCGGCGAGCCGGTGGCCTATATCACCGGCCGGCGCGGGTTCTGGAGCTTCGATCTCGCGGTGACGCCGGCCACGCTGATCCCGCGGCCGGAGACCGAGCTGCTGGTGGAGCTGGCCCTGGCGCGCCTGCCGGGCGAGGCGGCGGCGAGCGTGGCGGACCTCGGCACCGGCAGCGGCGCCATCGCGCTGGCGCTCGCCAGCGAGCGGCCGCGGGCCCGCGTGGTCGCCACCGACGCCAGCGCCGGGGCGCTGGCGGTGGCGCGCGGCAACGCCGGGCGGCTGGGCCTGCGCAACGTCGAGTTCGCCGAGGGCGACTGGCTGGCGCCGCTGGCCGGCCGTCGCTTCGCCTTGATCGTGTCCAACCCGCCGTATATCGAATCCGCCGACGAGCACCTGGGGCGGGGCGACCTGCGCTTCGAGCCGATGGCCGCGCTCGCCTCCGGCACGGACGGCCTCGATGCGATCCGCCGCATTGTCGCCGACGCACGCGCGCACCTCGAGCCGGGCGGCTGGCTGCTGTTCGAGCACGGCTGGAACCAGGGCGAGGCCGCGCGCGCGCTGCTGCAGGCGGCGGGCTACGCCGAGGTGTTCACCGCACAGGACCTGGAACGGCGCGACCGGGTCAGCGGCGGGCGCATGCCGGGGCCGTGAGCGGCCCGTGGATGGGAGCGGCGGCGCTCGCATCGGGGAGGGACGCGGCCTTCAGGAGTGCGGCGGCATCGGCCTGGGCAGGCCGACGCGTGGCTCGACGGTAAGAAGGCGCCACGCCTGCCTGCCATCCTGCCAGATGGCCGTCTGATCGCCCTGCGCCGCCGACCATCAAAAAAATAGACGTTCGAAATCGCTCGAAATCCCTCCCGATTCACTTCATTGGACGGCAACTCATCAATCCCATTCATGCCTGCATCCACCGATCGTCCGTACCGCGATCATGGCGTTGCCGATAACCTGCGCTACTCCCATGCACATCGCGATGGTGCCGATGATGCTCATTCCAAGGAAAAGCATGGTGGAGCATGTCTAGTGCGCATGAGGGCCGCTTGCCTCTCGACAAGCTGTTGGTCTTGTCAACGACCGCATTCCTGACAATCCTTACGGAGACCATGCCGGCGGCGGTCATGCCGGCCATGGCGGAAGGTCTCAAGCAGTCGCCAGCCGGCATCGGCCTGCTGGTATCGGTCTACGCCCTGGCCTCCGCGGCGGCGGCTATCCCGATCGTTGCACTGACCAGGACCCTGCCGCGCAAGCCGCTCTACATTGCCCTGGTGCTGAGCTTCGCCATCGCCAACACCATCACGGCACTGTCCTCGTCATATGCACTGACGCTGGCCTCCCGAGTGGTGGCCGGACTAGCCGCCGGAATCATCTGGCCGGTCATCTGCGGCTATGCGATGCGCCTGGTCGCGGCCGAAAACATGGGGCGCGCGGTCGCCATCACCCTGGCCGGGAGCACGGTCGCCATGGTCGCGGGGTTGCCTCTCGGAACCGCGCTGGGCGACCTGCTGGGCTGGCGCTACAGCTACGGCCTGCTGTCGCTGGTGGCGCTGCTGGTCATCGCCTGGGTATTGGCGTGCGTACCGCCAGCCCCAGGCGAGCACGCGCAGGCACGCGCCTCGATCCGAGTGGTCGTGCGTACGCCGGGCCTGCGGCCGATCCTGCTGGCGACGCTCTGCGCGATCCTGGCGCACTACACCCTCTACACCTACATGGCACCGCTCGCGCAGGCGCTGCGCCTGCCCCGCGGCACCGCGCAGGGGCTGCTGCTGTTCGGTGCCGGCGCGCTGGTCGGCGTGCTGATGGCCGGCCGCCTCGTCGACCAGCGGCAACGCACGCTGGCGATGACGGCCTTGACCTGCACCGCCATCATGATGCTGATCCTCTCGGCCGATCCCCACCTGGTGCTGGCATGCGTCGCGTTGTTCGCCTGGGGCACTTCGTTCGGCGTGATGCCAACCATTTTTCAGTCCGCAACGGGACGCGTGGCAACCGGCAATGCCGAACTGGCCACGGCCATGCTCGTCACCATCTACAACCTGGGCATCTTCGGCGGCGGCGCGATGGGCGGGCTGCTGCTCGGCACCTCCAGCGTCGCCGGCTTGGAGCTGTTCTCGCTGATATCCGTCTGCCTGTCTCTGGCCGTGGTCGCGAAAAGCGTACGGCACGCTTTTCCTGGACAACCCGCATCTTCCGTCTGATCCATCCCAACCCGAGAATCACCACCATGCGCACCATCGGATACGCCGCACAGGACGCCCACTCCGCCCTGGCTCCCTACTCCTTCGACCGCCGCGACCTGCGCGCAGACGACGTCGCCATCGACATCCTCTACTGCGGTGTGTGCCACTCCGACCTGCACCAGACCCGCGGCGACTGGGACTGGGCGCCCACCCTGTACCCCTGCGTGCCCGGCCACGAGATCGTCGGCAAGGTCAGCGCGGTGGGCAGCGCCGTCACCGGCCACAAGGTCGGCGACCTGGTTGCGGTCGGCTGCCTGGTGGACAGTTGCGGCGAGTGCGACCAGTGCCAGGCCCACGAGGAGACGCTGTGCCGCCAAGGCGTCACCGTCACCTACAACGGCCGCGATCGCCGCGACGGACAAGTCACCTACGGCGGCTACTCCAAGCACATCGTGGTACGCGAGAGCTTCGTGCTCAAAGTGCCGGCCAGCCTCGACATGGCCCGCGCCGCGCCGCTGCTGTGCGCCGGCATCACCTGCTACACCCCGCTGCGCGCGCTGAACGTCGGTCCGGGCACCCGGGTCGCGGTCATCGGCCTCGGTGGCCTCGGCCACATGGGGGTCAAGCTGGCTCACGGCATGGGCGCGCACGTCACCGTGATCAGCCGCAGCGCCGGCAAGGCCGCCGAAGCCCATGCGCTCGGCGCGGACGCGGTGCTGCTGTCCACCGATGCCGAAGCGATGGCCGCGGCAGCCAACGGCTTCGACGCGATCATCGACACCATTCCGGTCAAGCACGACCTGAAGCCCTACTTGCCGCTGCTCGACCTCAACGCGACCCTGGTGATGGTCGGCCAGATCGGCGCGATGGAGGGCTTCGACAGTGCGCCGCTGGTGTTCGGCCGCCGCAAGGTCACCGGCACCCCGGTCGGCGGCATCGCCCAGACCCAGGAGATGCTCGATTTCTGCGCCGAGAAGGGCATCCTGCCGGAGTGCGAGACGATCGCCATCCAGGACATCAATGAGGCCTTCCACCGCATGGAGCGTTCGGACGTGCGCTACCGCTTCGTCATCGACATGGCTACGCTGGAAGCGTCCTCCGTGCCATAACCGCCTCGCCGGCGAGCTACTGTCTCAGTGCAGTCTCCAAACGCCCCGCCTCATCGGCATTCACGCGTTCGGCCAGCACTCGCACAAGCTGACGCAACTGGCCGGAACCGAGCCCGACATTCAAGCTGATGCGCACGTGCGCCCGCAGCTGCGGCTCGGCCCCCGGCAGGGCGGAGAGCATGCCCAGGGTCGCCAGTTCGCGACTCTGCCAGTCGAGATTGTCGCGCTCGAAGATGTCGCCGAACAAATGGGTCTTGAGGTATTGGTCGATGGCGGGGGCAAAATCGAACAGCGGCCCCGCGACGGGGCCGTCCGACAGCCGGGTCTGGTTGGCGGTGCCTGTGTCCAGCAATGCCTCCCCCTTATCTCTTGGAAATTTGAGAAGGTAAGGATTGAGGGCCGGCGTGGTAGATCGACCTCCCCCTAGTGTAGGGTCTCATAAATAATATTAAGTAAGTTTGGCCGCGGCGCGAGCGACGGATGCCAAGATGGTGTCGGCGCTCTTGTGCCAGGCGAAAGGTTTCGGATCGGCGTTGTGAAAACTCACTGGCCCCGGCTACGACTGATGCCGTTCTCTTCATCGAGGCCATGACCGTCTTGTATCACCCGCTGTTTGGCGATGGGCGGAGTCTTGCGTTCTGGATGCCCATCCTCGGTCAACCACTCCATCCCGATCATCGTTCCCCTGATGGTCAATCGTTGGTGTGAAGCGATCAGGTAATCGCGTGCACCCAGAGTGCCATAACCCGTTCAATCACGACTCAAATACCAAGGGAGGATAGACAGTCCATGCGTCCTAAAAAAGAAGGCCCGCCGCGGGCGAGCCTTCCCATCGCGGCTCAGGGGCTTCGCTTTCGCCGCACCAGGCGCGCGGCCAGTGCGATCGCCAGCAGCACCACGAGGATCGCGCCGCCCATCAGCCACGGCATCGCACGCTGGATAGCCGGCGCCGGGCCGCCCACGCGCAACTGGGCAACCTCCCCGGCGGTCACCGTGAGGGCGGGGTTGCCGAAGTGGGCAGCGACGAAGTTGGCGACGGCGGCGACCTGGCCGTCGTCCATGTCGCCGGCGAAGCCGGGCATGAAGGCGGCGCCATCGGCGCCCTGGCGGCTGACGCCGCGCAGGATCGCCATCACCAGGTTGTTGGGCGTGGCGGCGCCGGTGACGGTGTTGTGGAACAGCGACGGGTAGTAGTGATCCGCGGTGCCGCTGCCGCTTGGCTGGTGACAGCTCGCGCAGGCGCTGTCGAACAGGATGGCGCCGTCGGTGACGCCGGCCACGTTGCTGCGCTGAGCTTCGACATCGGCCGCGGCGGCGCGGGCCTTGCCGATGGCCGCGAGGGTGGTTGCGCTCTGCGCGTTGTCGAAGTCGTAGGCCCGTTCGGCGGTCTGGCCGAAGGTATAGGCGGGTTGCGTCTGGCCCGGTCTGGCCTTGGCCGGTACCGACTTCAGGTAGGCGGCAATGGCGTGCAGATCGTCATCGCTCAAGTAGCGCAGGCTGTGCTCCACCGCCTCGGCCATGCCGCCGGCGGCCTGCGCCTTGCCCGGCGCGTGGCCGTTCCTGAGGAACCCGGCCAGCTCGTCTTCGCTCCAGCCGCCGATGCCGCTCACCGGGTCGGACGTGAGGTTGGGCGCGTGCCAGCCGTCCACGTCGCCGCCGGCGAGGTAGGCCCCGCGGTCGGAGGCCATGAACAGGTTGCGCGGCGTGTGGCAGCTGCCGCAGTGGCCGAGCACGTCGACCAGGTAGCGGCCGCGCGCGAGCTGCGGGCTGGCGCCGGCAGCGGGCGTGTTGCGTTGTCTGTCGAGGAACAGCAGATTCCAGCCGGCCATCAGGCTGCGCAGGTTGTAGGGAAAGCCGAGCTGCGTGCGCTGCGTCGGTGCTTTGTCCACCGGCGCTACCTGCGTGATGAGGTAGGCATAGAGGGCATGCACGTCCTCGTCGGTCATGCCGCTGTACTCGGCATAGGGCATCGCTGGATAGAGGCGATGGCCGTCCGCCGCCACGCCCTCGCGCACGGCGCGGGCGAATTGCGCTTCGCTCCAGTTGCCGATGCCAGCGTTTTTCGAGGGTGTGATGTTGGTGGCGTAGATGGCGCCCAGCGGCGAGGCGATGGCGTAGCCGCCGGCGTAGGGCTTGCCGCCGGGCGCGGTATGGCAGGCCGCGCAGTCGGCGGCGCGGGCGACGTAGGCACCGCGCGGGGCGAGGGCGGCGTCGGGAGTTGCCGCGGCCAGCGCGGATGAGGCGAGGCCGGCGAGCAGGAGGCCGAGGCCGAGTCGGAAGATGCGGTTCGTCACGGCGGCGCTCCTCACAGTTCCTGGCGGATGATCGCCGCCGAGCGCAAGGCCAGCGCGCAGCCGGTCATGGTGGGGTTGTTCGCGGCAGAGGCCGGCATCACGCCGGTGGTGGCCAGGAACAGGTTGTCGTGGTCGAAGGTGCGGCACTCGTGGTTCACCACCGAGTCCTTCGGGTCGGTGCCCATGATCACCGTGCCCATCGGGTGGTCGCGGTTCTCCCACACGGCCACGTTCTTGTCGAACACCTCGGCGCCGAGCAGTTTCTGGAAGTTGGCGTAGTCCTGCTTCACCACCTCGCCGGCGGCGCGCACGTAGTCGTTGACGTCGTAGTGCACCGTCATGGTGGGCAGGCCGAGCGCGTCCTTGCGCGTGCTGCTGAGGGCCACGCGGTTGCCCGGCTCGGGCAGCATCTCGATGTTGGAGGAGAGCGGCGTCCAGCGCGCCGCCATGTGGCGGATCTGCCGGTCCAGCTCCGGGCCGATCACGCCCTGGCTCAGCAGGCGCTCGGTGATCGGCACGTTGCCGACGAAGTTGCCGATCTCGTGGCGGATCGCGCCGTGCCTGGCCCGGAACGCCCCGTCGCGCCAGTTGAGGATGTCGCCCTGCTGCACCGGCCCGCGGCCCGACCACAGCGGCTCGTCGGCCAGCAGCACCATCGAGAAGGCGTTGTGGTCCATCAGGTTGCGGCCGACCTGGCCGGAGGAATTGGCCACCTCGGACATCAGCAGCAGGCGCGGCGTCTCCAGCGCATGCGCGGCGACGATGACGTAGCGCGCGGTGAGGCGGGTGCTCTCGCCCTTGGGGTTCTTGTAGTGCACGGCGACGATCTTCTTGCCGTCGGGCCCCTTCTCCAGCTTGTAGGCCACCGCGTTGGGGATCAGCCTGGCGCCCGCGCGCTCGGCCTTGGTGGCGTGGCGGTCGCCGCTGTACTGGGCGCCGATCGGGCAGATCGGCGAGCAGTCGTTGTTGCCCACGCAGGCGGGGCGGCCGTCGTAGGGGTCGGTGGCGCGGCCGTTGGGCTGGTAGGTGAAGTGGTAGCCGCCCTCGGCCACGCGCTCCTTGAAGCGCTGGCTGTAGTAGCTGAGCGCCTGCGGCCGCACCGGGTAGGGCTGCTTGCGCGGCGGATAAGAGGCGCCACCGTGGCCGCTGTAGTCGTCGCTGTCGCTGCCGGAGACGCCCATCTCCACCTCGGCCCGGTAGTACCAGGGCTCCAGGTCGTCGTAGCCGATCGGCCAGTCGCGGCCCACGCCGTAGAGGCTCTTGAGCTTGAAGTCGTTGGGCAGGTTGCGCCAGCACGCGCCGCCCCAGTGCCAGGTGGTGCCGCCGACCAGGCGCAGCATGCCGGGGATGTAGTCGACCGGGCCGGTGCTCTCGATGTAGCCGGGCGTGAACGAGCTGGGCGCCCACGGCTCGTTGGGGTAGGGCTGGTTGCGGTTGCCGTTGTTGGCGCTGACGTTGGCGCAGGTGCGGAAGCTCTCGACGATCTTCCAGCGCGGCACGCGCGGACCCGCCTCGAGCAGGATCACGGCCTTGCCGTGCCTGGCGAGGTCGTGCGCCGCGAGGCTGCCGATCACGCCGGAGCCGACCACGATGACGTCGGCGTCGTATTGGGTGTTTGCCATGGTGCCTGGTTCCCTGTTGCGGTGACGCGGCGGGTGCCGGAGGCGGCGCCCGCGCCGGTTCAGTCGGTGGCGAGCGTGGCGGGCTTTTCGGCCCAGAAACCGGGGCGGCCGCGCGAGTAGGTGGGGATCACGGTGACGTCCAGCGTGGGCCGCCACATCAGTGCGCCGGTGTAGGTGATGAAGGCCGGGCCGTCCTCCGAGCGCGGCTTCACCTCGCCCACGCGGCCGAGGTACCAGGCGCCGACGATGGCGACGGCGGTGCGCTTGAGGGCCGCGTCGGCGGCCACCGGCGAGGCGCCGAAATCGCGCATGTCGTGCAGGCCGGCGGCGTCCACGGCGCGCTGCAGGTCGGTGAAGCGGGCGGCGAAGTCCGGCTCACGCTCCACCAGGGCGCTCCAGGCCGCATCGGCCAGGTCGGGGTTGAGCTCCGGATGCGCAGTGAGCAGGCGCGAGAGCGCGAGGAAGCCTTCCGGCGCGAGAGCTCCCGCGGCGGGCGCCGCATGCAGCGACGAGGTCCAGCCCGGCGTCGCCGTGGCCAGCACGGCGGCGGAGGCGCCGAACAGGGTGGCGGTGAGGAAGGCGCGCCGGCGCGGGTCCGCGGCATCGGCGTGGGGGAGAACCGGATCGTAGGCGTCGGTCATGTGGGTCCCATGGCTTGGAGGGAACGCCCGCGTCGACGACGCGGGGCCGGCCTCCTGGCGGCCGTTCGCTCACACCTCCTTAGCTTCGACGCCGTCCCTGGCGGCAATGGGCAACACTGACCCGGCATGCGGCCCGAGGGCGCATGGGCGGAAGACCATGGTGGGAGTAATCGACAGCCGCCGGAGGGCGGCCGGCGCATGGTAGCGCCCGCAGGCGGTGCCGGATAAGCGCTTTGAGCTAAATTCACTTTTTTCGAAATGGAAAAAAGCGGTGGAGCATCTGCAGGACCTGGCCCTGTTCGTGCGCATCGCGCAGGCGCAGAGCCTGCTCGAAGTGGCACGCGACACGGGGTTGTCGCCGGCGGCGGTGTCCAAGCAGCTGGCGCGACTGGAGCACGCGCTGGGCGTGCGCCTGGTCAAGCGCAGCACCCGGCATCTCTACCTGACCCCCGAGGGTAGCGATTTCGCCACGCATTGCCGGGTGATCCTGGACGAGCTGGAGAAGGCGCGCGAGGCGGTGCAGCGCGGCGGCGAGCTGGCGGGCGAGCTGCGCGTGACCGCCTCGCTGCCGTTCTCGCGCCGCCACCTCGCGCCGCTGCTGGCCGAGTTCGGGCTGCGCTATCCCCGGCTGCGCATCCACCTCACCTCCACCGACGCGCTGGTCAGCCTGGTGCAGGGCGGCTACGACCTGGCCATCCGCCAGGCCGCGCTGGTGGACAGCACGCTGGCCGCACGCATGCTGGTGCCGGATCGCCGCGTACCCTGCGCCTCGCCCGGGTACGTGCGCAACCATGGCCTGCCGGCCAACCCGCAGGCGTTGACCGGGCACCGCTGCATTCTGCCCGGCGACCCGCCGATCAGCCTGTGGCGCTTCCAGCCGCGGGTGGGCGGCGAGCCGGTCGCCGTCAACGTGGGCAGCAGCGCGTTCCAGACCAATGACGGCGAGGTGGCCCACGCGGCGACGCTGGCCGGCGCCGGCATCGCGCTGAAATCGATCTGGGACGTGGCCGAGGACCTCGCCGCCGGCCGCCTGGTGGACGTGCTGCCCAAGTTCACTTCGCCCACCGCGCCGATCCAGGCCGTCTACGTGCCCGGGCCGCGGCCGCTGTCGGGGCGGCTGCGCGCCCTGATCGATTTCCTGGCCGAGCGGCTGGCGGCCAGCCCGGTGCTGGACTGGATGGACGAGGGCCGGCGCGCGCCGGTGCTGGCCCAGGAGCCCGTTCATGCCCCCGGCGTCGCAAACGTGCAAGGGCGATCGCTGTAGCGGCGCGTGCACGCGCACCGAGCCTGCGCAGCGATAACGCCGCCGCGCCGCGGTCGCGCGAAAGCGCCCTGCAGGGCAGGACGGGGCGAGGCACTCGTGGGGATCGAGGGCAGGCTCAGAGGAGCGCGCTGCGAAGCCCTGGCCGGTGCGTCGTCAGCCGCCGTCCGGATGGGCAGCAGCGCTTTGCGATGCGCCGCGGGTGGCGCGGGGGCGGATGACGAGGGTCACGGCATCGAGGCCGCCGCCCTCCCGCGTTCAGCCCGCCACGTTGACCCGCCCCGCCGCCTGCGGAAAGCGGGCGCGGATGGCGTTGCGGATGCCGGGCAGGTCGAGGCCGGCCATGCTCAGCACTTCCTCGCGGCTGCCATGCTCCAGGTAGGTGTCGGGCAGGCCCAGGTGCAGGATCGGCATCACGATGCCGTGCGCGGCCAGGCACTCGGCCACGGCCGAGCCGGCGCCACCGGCCACGGCGTTGTCCTCGAAGGTGACGAAGGCGTCGTGGCCCTGCGCCAACTCCAGGATCATCGCCTCGTCCAGCGGCTTCACGAAGCGCATGTTGACCAGGGTGGCGTCGAACTCCTCGGCCATGGCGGCGGCGGGCGCCAGCATGGCGCCGAAGGAGAGGAAGGCCATGCCGCGGCCGCGCCGGCGCAGTTCGGCCTTGCCGAAGGGGATCGTCTCCAGGTCGCCGGACACCGGCACGCCCAGGCCCACGCCGCGCGGGTAGCGAATCGCCGCCGGGCCGTCGTGGAGGAAGCCGGTGCTGAGCATGGCGCGGCACTCGCGCTCGTCGGCCGGCGCCATGATCGCCATGTTGGGCAGGCAGCGCAGGAAGCTGAGATCGAAGCTGCCCGCGTGGGTGGCGCCGTCGGGGCCGACCACGCCGGCGCGGTCGATGGCGAAGGTGACGTCCAGGTTCTGCAGCGCCACGTCGTGGATGGCCTGGTCGTAGGCGCGCTGCAGGAAGGTGGAGTAGATCGCCACCACCGGCTTGGCGCCCTCGCAGGCCATGCCGGCGGCCAGCGTCACGGCGTGCTGCTCGGCGATCGCCACGTCGAAGTAGCGCTCGGGGAAGCGCTTGGAGAACTTCACCAGGCCCGAGCCCTCGCGCATCGCCGGGGTGATGCCGAGCAGGCGCTCGTCGGCGGCGGCCATGTCGCACAGCCAGTCGCCGAAGACGTCGGTATAGGTGGGCTTGGCCGGGCCGGCCTTCTTCACCACGCCGGCCAGTGGGTCGAACGGGCCCACCGCGTGGTATTCGATCTGCGACTTCTCGGCGCGCGCGTAGCCCTTGCCCTTGGTGGTGATCACGTGCAGCACGCGCGGACCGGGCAAGTCCTTCACCGTGCGCAGCGCGGCGAGCAGCTGCGGCAGGTTGTGGCCGTCGATCGGGCCGGTGTAGTGGAAGCCCAGTTCCTCGAACAGCGTGGAGGGCACGAACATGCCCTTGGCGTGTTCCTCCCAGCGCTGGAAGAAGCGGCCCATGAACGACTGCTTGGGGATCGCCCGCTTGGCCCGCTCGCGCCAGGTGTTGAGCGTGCGGCTGGCCATGGCGCGGGCCATCATCTTGGTCAGGCCGCCCACGTTCTCGCTGATCGACATGCCGTTGTCGTTGAGGATCACCAGCATGTCCGGCTCGACGTCGCCGCCGTGGTTGAGCGCCTCGAAGGCCATGCCGGCGGTCATCGCGCCGTCGCCGATCACCGCCACGATCTTGCGCGGGTCGCCCTTGCGCTGGGCGGCGATGGCCATGCCCAGCGCGGCCGAGATCGAGGTGGAGGAGTGGCCGACGCCGAAGCTGTCGTACTCGCTCTCCTCGCGGTGCGGGAACGGCGCCAGGCCGCCTTTCTTCTTGATCGTGGTGATGCGGTCGCGGCGGCCGGTGAGGATCTTGTGCGGGTAGCACTGGTGGCCCACGTCCCACACCAGGCGGTCGGCGGGGGTGTCGAACACGTGGTGCAGGGCCACGGTGAGCTCCACCACGCCCAGGCCCGCGCCGAAGTGGCCGCCGGAGCTGGCGACGGATTCGATCAGGTACTGGCGCAGCTCATTGGCGACGGCGGGCAGCGCGTCGTCGGGCAGGCGGCGGAGATCGGCCGGGCCGTCGATGTGCGCCAGGCGGGGAAAGCGGGTGGAGTCGATCATCGGCATATTGTTGGCCCAGCGAGGGGGCGGGGCAAGGGCAGCGGTGTGAACGGGCGCAGGCGGGCGGCCTTTCACGCCGCCTAGGCATGCCGGCCTGCCGCCGTTCGAGTAAGCTGCCGCCATGTCCAAGCGCCTGTTCCGCCGCTTCGCCGAGGCCACGTCTCGCCACGCCGGCCGGCCCAGCGCGTTCACCACCGCCGTGGTGCTGGTGGGGGCCTGGGCCCTCACCGGCCCGCTGTTCCACTTCAGCGACACCTGGCAGCTGGTGATCAACACCAGCACCACCATCGTCACCTTCCTGATGGTGTTCCTGATCCAGAACACGCAGAACCGCGACACCGCGGCGCTGCAGATCAAGCTGGACGAGTTGATCCGCACCAGCCGCGCCCACAACGCCCTGCTCAACCTGGAGGAGCTGGACGACCAGGCGCTGGACCGCATCCGCGAGCACTACAGCAAGCTGGCCCGCCGGGCGCGGGACACGCTGGACGTGATCGAGCAGGATATCGAGGACAACATCGACCACAGCGGCCATCACGGCCGGCGTGGCCGGCCGCCGCCGGGTTGAGCGGTTGAGCTGGTTGAGCCGGGGGCGGCGCAGAGGGCGCAGGGCCCGCCGTGCGCGGGGGATTCGGGCGAGGCCTCAGGCCATCGCCGCGCGCCGGTGGCGCGGCAGGTGGCTCACCAGGAATTCCATCTGGTCGGCCAGGATGTTGCGGTTGGAGAGGATCAGGTGCTCCACCCAGCTCGGGCGGTAGGGCACCGCCAGCAGCGGCATGTTGGCCTGCTGCGGCGTGCGGCTGCCCTTCCTGAGGTTGCAGGCCATGCAGGCGCTGACCACGTTCTCCCATTCGTCGCGGCCGCCCTTGGACACCGGCTGCACGTGGTCGCGGGTCAGCTCGCCGCGGCTGTAGTGGTTGCCGCAGTACAGGCACAGGTAGCGGTCGCGGGCGAACAGCGCGGTGTTGGTGAGGGTGGGGGCCGGGTCCACCGCGTGGTCGCGGCAATGGCCGGTGCTGGCGACGATGGGGTGCACGTGGATGCGGCTCTGCTCGCCGAGCTCGCGGTTGTGCCCGCCGTGCACGGTGAGGCAGGGATCGCCCAGGGTCCAGGCCACCGCCTCGCGGACGTAGAGGCAGACGGCCTCCTGCCAGCTGATCCAGTCGAGGATGCGGCCGGCGGCGTCCAGGGACAGCACGCGGGTCGAGTGCAGATTGGCCCGGCGGGTTACTTCCATCAGCATGTCTTGCGTCCTTCCCGTTAAGTGAAGAGAGCGTCCAAGCGATGTCGTATCGAGCCCAGCATAGACCAAAACATATTGCAATTCCCGTGCAAGCCTTTGCCGGTGCAGGCTAAAGGCGTCCATTCGCGACCACCGGTGGCCGCTGCTATAGTCGCCAGTCGATCTAGAGACCCGGCGCCGGGCTCGGGAGGGGGAGCCTGGGTGGCGACCCCGGCACGGCGGGGCAGAGGTAAGTGACGTGGCTGAAGTTCTTTTCTACGAGCGCCCGGTGCCGCTCAACCGCACCCAACACAAGGATCTGCGCATCAAGGGCGTGCCGAGCATGAAGTTCGCCGCCAAGGTGCACTCCGTGCCGCTCACCGGCGTGGAGTTCCCGCTGGCCGCGCGCGACGTGCCGATCCTGTTCGCCGGCACCAGCGTGGCCGACGCCGGCCCGATGGCCCTGCTCGGCCTGCGCCAGGACGAGAACCTGCTGGTGGACGCCGACGGCCAGTGGGCGCCGAACGTGTACGTGCCGGCCTTCGTGCGCCGCTACCCGTTCGTGCTGGCGGAGAAGCCGGAGGGGCAGGAGGGCGACGACTTCACCGTATTCCTCGACGAGGCCTTCGAGGGCTTCGGCGAGAACGAGGGCGAGCGCCTGTTCAAGGACGACGGCACCGACAGCGAAGTGCTGAGCCGCGCCGTGAGCTTCCTCGGCGAGTTCCAGCAGCACGTGGCGCGTACCCACTGGTTCATGGACCAGCTGCGCAAGCACGACCTGCTCGAGCCGCGCAACGTGCGCCTGCAGAAGGATGGCAACGCGATCAACCTCAACGGCCTGTTCGTGGTCAACGAGGACAAGCTGCGCCAGCTCGACGAGAAGACCGCGCACGAGTTCCTCCAGGAAGGCGTGTTCGGCTGGATCTACTCGCACCTGCTGTCGCTGCCCAACATCGACCGCCTGGCCCTGCGCCTCAACGAGCGCGAGGCGGCCGAGACCGCCGCCAGCTCGAGCGTCAACTAAGCCCGCGGCCCCGCCCGTCCGGGCGGGCATGCCGATAGACGGCCAGGCAATGCGGCGTTCGCGCCGCCTGCCTGGCTGTTTTCGTTGGGGCCGCGCGGACCGCCACGGCGTCGCGTCTGCCCGGATGGCTGCCGCGGCCATGGGTACCGACGAGTCCGCCCGTGCCGCGAGCCGGCCCGGCATGAACACCGGGTGGCCGGCCGCCTCCGCCTGGCCGCGTCCGCTCGCTTCAGGTCCGTCAGCGCGCGCACGGCGGAGCGGGTTCGCCGGGACTGCTTCCTCCTGAAACGCAGGGTGTTCTAGGCTGTCCAGTCGCTAGGACTGGGTAGCCGATCCTCGACGGAGGAGTGGGCGATGCATGCCGGTCGCGGGACATGTGCGTGGCGCTGGCTGTTGGCGGTGCTGCTGTTGCTGCCGCCGGTCTTCTTCATGCTGCCCATTCCCATCGACGAGACGCGCTACCTCGCGGTGGCCTGGAACATGCACCTCGGCGGCCAGTGGCTGGTGCCGTGGCTGGATGGCGCGCCTTACTCGGACAAGCCGCCGCTGCTGTTCTGGCTGATCGACCTGACCTGGGCGCTCACCGGCGTGCACGCCTGGGCGGCGCGGCTGCTGGAACTGCTGCTGGCGCTGGCGACCCTGCCGCTGCTGGCCCTGCTCGGCCGACGCCTGGGCGCGAGCGCGGAGGCCGTGCGCTGTGCGCGCTGGCTGTGGCTGGGCAGTGTCGCGCTGGCCGGCTTCGCCGGCGGCGTGATGTTCGATGCGCTGCTGGTGGTGTGCACCCTGGTCGCCTGGCTGGGCGCGCTCGCGCTGCTGCGCGGGCAGGGGCCGGCGGGCGTGGCGGTGCTGGGCCTCGGGCTCGGCCTCGCCGTGCTCGCCAAGGGGCCGGTGGGCCTCCTGGTCGGCGGCCTGCCGGCCTTGCTCGCGCCGTGGTGGCAACCGCCGTTGCGCACGCCGTGGCGGCGCTACTACCTCGCCGTCGCCGTGGCGCTCGCGGCGGCGGCGGTGCTGGTGCTGGCCTGGGCGTTGCCGGCCGCGCGCGCCGGCGGCGAGGCGTACGCCAACGCGATTTTCCTGCGCCAGACGGTAGGACGGATGGCCGGCAGCTTTGCCCATGCGCGCGGCTGGTGGTGGTACCTGCCCGTCGCGCCGCTGCTGCTCTTGCCGTGGACGCTGGCGCTCGGGCGCGGCGGTGTGGCCCGCGCCGCGCTGTCGCCGCTGGACCGCTTCGCCCTGGCCGCTTCGGTGCCGGCCTTCCTGGCCTTCTGCCTGATCAGCGGCAAGCAGCCGCATTACCTGCTGCCCCTGCTGCCGGGGCCGCTGCTGGCGGCCGGCGTGCGGCTTGCCGACGGCCGCTGGCGGGTGGTGGGCTGGCGCGTGGGGCTGGTGCTGCTGGCTTTCCCGGTGGGCTTTGCGGTGGTGCTGCGGCATCCGCTGGGCCCGGTCGGCCTCGCCTATGCGTGCGTGGCGGCGATGGCGGCGCTGGGCCTGGGTTTCCTGCTGCGCGGCCGGCGCGACACGCCGGTGGAGGCGGCCGCGCTGGGGATGATCGCCGCCATCGGCCTGGCCAAGCTCGCCTTCATGCAGGCGCTGGGCCCGGGCTACGACGTGCGGCCGGCGGCACAACGCATCGCCCGGGCCCAGGCAGCCGGCGTGCCGTTGCTGCACGCCGGCCAGCAGCATGGGCTGTACACCTTCGCCGGCCGGCTGACCCGCGCCATTCCCAGCGCGCACGGCCAGGCGCAGGTGGCGACGTGGGCCGGGGCGCATCCCGACGGCTGGGTAATCAGCAGCTACCCGCGCTACCGCTACGCCGCCGCGCCGCTGTACGCGCAGCCGATGCTGGGGCGGCGCCTGGCGATCTGGCGGGCGGGCGACATTGCGGACGAAGCCGCGCGCATCGCCGAGGCCAAGAACGGCACAGCCGGGGACGAGGACGACAAGCCTTAGAGGCGCGCTGCGCTTCTGCTTTGCCATGCCGGGCGAGTGCGGGAAAGCCGTTACGCCACGCCGCCGCTTACGCTTCAGCGCACCGGCTTGGCCAGCCGCAGCAGGTCGGTGCCGTAGCCGGCCGCCTCGTACAGCGCCCGGGCCCGCTCGTTGCCGGGAAACACCGCCAGCGTCAGCAGCGCGCAGCGGTGCTCGCGAGCCCAGGTCTCGGCATGCGCAAGCAGTGCCGTGCCCGCGCCGCGCCCCTCGTGCGCGGCGGCCACGGCGAGGTTGGCGATGTGGCAGTTGGCGTGGCCGTTGAAGTAGTCCTGCGTCTTCTGCAGGTGGATGAAGCCGACCGGCTTGCCGTCGGCGTCCTCGGCCACGAACACGAAGCTGTTGGCGGGCTGCTCGTCCAGCTGCTGCGCGAGGTCGCGCCGGATGCCGTTGATGCACTCGGCCCGTTTGCGCCAGGCGGGAAGGGGGACGCCGGCGAGGCGCGGCGCCAGGCCGAGGATGAAATCGTCGTCGTCCTCGGCGAGACGGACCCGGTAGATGGCGTCGTTCATGCGTTGGCGGTCGTCGGTGAACGGTGTTGCGGTTCTACACCGGAGGGGCAGCTATTTGGAAGCCCGCCCGCCGCGGCGGGCGGGCCTGCGGGTGGTGCGAAGTCCGGGCGTGCCGCGGCAGGGGCTCCGGTATCCGAGCCGGCCCGCATTGGCGGCGCTCATGCCGGGCCGCGGCCGATCAGCCGTCCAGGCGCCATCGCTCCGCGATGGATTTTCGGTAGCGGCGGCTCGCGCGCAACGCGTGGCCGCTGCTGAGCCGCAACAGGGCGTCGCCGTTGGTGATGGGGCGAAGGTCGCGGATACGGTCGATGGCGACGATGGCGCGGCGGTGCACGCGCATGAAGCGCGCGGGGTCGAGCTTGGCTTCGAAGGCGACGGCAGCCTCCCGGATCAGGTGCGAAGTGGTGCCGGTGTGCAATGCCAGATAGTTGCCCTGTGTCTCGATCCAATCGACCTGGTCCAGCTCGACGAAACTCTGCCGGCCCCGATGCTTCACCGGCACGCGCGTGAGGTAAGGCTGTGCGGGTGCCGCCAGCATGGCCGGCGCCGCTTCGCGCGTGCTGCCGAGGCAGCGCAGGAAGTGCGCCAGGGCGGCCAGCGCGAGCAGGGCGTAGGTCAGCAACAGCCAGTTGTCGATGAGCTGGTCGCGCAGATCGGCCAGGGAGGGCAGCCATGCCTGGTGGTAGCCCCATGCGGCGAGGAAGCACGAGGCGACGATCAGACCGAACGCCAGCGTCGCCACGCCCAGTGCGAGGGCGGGCAGGCGGCGCAGCGCGTTGGGGCCGCTCGGCGGAAAGCGCCGCGTCAGCGCGAGCAGGGCCGGCGTGGCGGCGGCGCCGAGCAGGGCGGCCACCGTCATGCGCAAGGCCTCCGGCCCGGCCGCGAGCGCATGGCCGTGCGCGTTGGCGCGCAGCGCATTGCCCGGTTCGAGCACGATCAGGAAGAGCAGCCAATAGCCGAAGCCGCCGCCGCTCTCGGCGAGCCATGGCGGCAGCGTTCGTCGGCGCGGGAGGCGACTGGAGCGGTTCGGGCAAGCCATGGACGCAGTCTGCCCAGGCGCCACCGGGGCGTCCATGGCTGCGGCGGCAATGCCCTGTTTTTGTGACGAATCGTGTCGGAACGGGGGCGGGCCGGTCTGGCAGTTGCCACGGTGCCGGACACACTTCTCTAAGTCTTCTCCGCGACAGGGAACACCCGATGAGTGCGTTGTCTTCCGGCCACAGTCCGAGCCTGCTGCGGCCGCTTCTGCTGGCGGCTTCCGCGGTGGCGGGAAGCGCCCATGCGGGCGTGGCCGTCCCGCACGACTCCCCCGCCGCCATCGCGCTGGGCCGCACGTTCGACCTCTACTGGATCGCCGAGGCGCTGCTTGCCTTGCTGATCCCGGCCGGCTTCCTCGTGTCGGGCTTCGGCGCCAGGCTGAGCGCGGCCTGCTGCCGCCTGGCCCATGGTGCGCGCTACGCCAGCGTGACGCTGTTCGGCTGTGCCTACCTGTTGCTCGATGCGCTCCTGCGCCTGCCGCTCGATTACCTGCGCCACTTCGTCCTGCCCACGTCCCTCGGCTGGCTCAAGCAGGAAAGCGCCGGCGGATGGCTGCTGGGGCAGGGCGTCTCGCTGCTGGGCCTGATGATCGCGGTGGTCCTGCTGCTCTGGATGCCTTATTGGCTGATACGCCGTAGCCCGCGCCGCTGGTGGCTCTGGAGCACGGCCGTGAGCGTGCCCGTCGCCTGCGTGCTGCTGGTGTCGCAGCCGCTGTGGATGAAGCCCCTGGCCGCCACGTATGGACCCGTCGCCGACAAGTCGCTGCAAGCGCAGATCACGATGCTGGCGGCGCAATGCGGGCATCGCCATGTTCCGGTGGTGGTGGGCGGCAGCGATACCACCGTGGTCGGGCTGGGGCCGAGCAGCCGCATCGTGCTGCAACGGGACCTGGCCGAGGTGGAAAGCCCATCCCAGGTGCGCTTCACCATCGCGCACGAGCTCAAGCACTACGTGATGGGCGACAACTGGAAGGCGCTGCTCATCGCCGCCCTGTTGCTGCTGGCGGGCTTCGGGAGCATGCACGGGGTCGGCGGCTGGGCCATCGGGCGCTGGCCGCGGCGTCTCGGTTTCGCCCGGCTGGACGACCCGGCCTCGCTGCCTCTGTTCGTGCTCTGCGCGACGGGGCTATGGCTGGCGGTTACGCCGGCCTTCCTCGCCTTCGACCGGCACATCGAGCGCGAGGCGGACCGGTTCGCCCTCGAGATGACGCACGAGAACGACGCGGCCGCGCGGATGTTCGCCGGCTGGGCGAGCGAGACGGAACTGGCCGAGCCAGGATGGTTCGAGCGCCTGTTCCGCGCTACCCACCCCCCGGTGGGCGAGCGCATCCGGATGGCGAACCGCTATCGCCCATGGGCGACGGGCGAGCCGCTGGAGTATGCCGGCGAGTGCGCGATGCCCGCAGGTGGATAGCAAACCGCGGAGGAGAACGCCCGGATCGCCCGGGCGTTCTCGCCTGTCCGCCGCGTCGCTCAGTCCACCACCGGCAACGCAATGAAACTCGCCTCGCCCGGCGCGTGGTACACGCGCTGGGTGGCCTTCACGTAGTCGTTCGGCTTGGCCCAGAAGATGTTGGGCACGAAGGTCTGCGGGTTGCGGTCGTAGAGCGGGAACCAGCTGGACTGCACCTGCACCATCACGCGGTGGCCGGGCAGGAAGACGTGGTTGGCGTTGGGCAGGTCGAAGCGATAGGGCAGGGCCTGGTTGGCGGCGATGGGCTTGGGCGTCGCGTAGCCCTCGCGGTAGCGGCCGCGGAAGATGTCCATCGCCACCGCGAGCTGGTAGCCGCCCATCTCCGGCTGGTCGGAGACCTGGTCGGGGTAGACGTCGATCAGCTTCACCACCCAGTCGCTGTCGGTGCCGCTGGTGGAGGCGACGAGGTTGACCTCGGGCGCGCCGGCGACGCGCAGCGGCGCGGTGAGCGGCTCGGAAACGTAGGTGAGCACGTCGGTGCGGCCGGCGGCCATGCGCTGGTCGTCCACCAGCCATTCGGACCAGGTGTTGCCGGCGCTGTAGCCGGTCGGCAGGATCGGCCGCTCGCGGTAGGGCACGGGGCGGGCGGGGTCGGAGACGTATTCGTCGTAGGCCTCGCCGCCGGCGGGCGCGGCGAAGCCGAGCTTGGCGCCCGGTTCGAGGTAGATCGCGCGGCTCTTGGTGGCGCAGCCGCCGTCGCAGGCGAGCGGCCAGCGGTCCAGGCGCTGCCACTGGTCGGTGCCGGTCTGGAAGGCGGTGACCGGGGCGAGGTCGGCCTTGGGCGCGCCGTCCTTGAGGTACTGGGCGAGGAACGGGCGCAGCACGTGCTCGCGGAAGTACTTGGCGGTGTCGCTGCCAAAGCGGATCGCACCCAGTGCGCTGCCGTCGTGGATCTCCTGGCCGTGGTACCACGGGCCCATCACCAGCTTCACCATGTCGCCGCTCTTGTCCTTGGGCTTGATGGCGCGGTAGACGGCCTGGGCGCCGTAGATGTCCTCCTGGTCCCACAGGCTGTGCACCAGCATCACCGGCACCTTGAGCGGCTCGGCGGCAAGCAGCTTGTCCACCGCCTGGTCGCTCCAGAAGGCGTCGTAGGCGGGGTGCGCGAGCAGCTTGTTCCAGAAGCCGAGCTGCTCCATGCCGTAGCGCCTGCCCAGCGCGCCGGCGGAGCCGGCCTGCATGAACAGGTCGTAGTCGTCGTGGTAGTTGCTCCACCACTTGTGGCTGTTGTCGCGGCTGGCGGTCTGCTCGTAGATGTAGGCCATGTTGGGCTGGCGGAAGGCGCCGTGGTGGAGCCAGTCGTCGCCCATCCAGCCGTCCACCATCGGGTTCATCGGCACCGACACCTTCAGCGCCGGGTGCGGGTGGTAGAGCGCCATCAGCGGCTCGAAGCCGTCGTAGGAGATGCCCAGCGTGCCGACCTTGCCGTTGCTCTCCGGCACATGCTTCACCAGCCAGTCGATGGTGTCGTAGGTGTCGGTGGCGTCGTCCACCGGGGTGGGGTTCTGCGGGCCGTGCACGGGGCGGTTCATCACGTAGTCGCCCTCCGAGCCGTACTTGCCGCGCACGTCCTGCACCACGCGGATGTAG
Source organism: Frateuria defendens (assembly GCF_001182895.1). Lineage (GTDB taxonomy): Bacteria > Pseudomonadota > Gammaproteobacteria > Xanthomonadales > Rhodanobacteraceae > Frateuria_B > Frateuria_B defendens. The sequence goes on from NZ_LFQR01000006.1 coordinate 32,049, forward strand.
CCCTCTTCCACGATCACGTCGGTGGCGTTGTCGTAGCCTTCCAGCATTGCGGCGAGGTGGCCGCTCGGCGTGTGGCTGGTGAGTTCCTTGGCGTCGTAGGGCGTGCGGGTGAGCAGCATGCCGGCATGCCGGGCACCGCTGGGGACGAGGATGACGGTGTGCAGCTTCACGCCGTCGCGCATCGGGATCATCACCTCGCGCCGCACGTAGTCGTGGTCGGCGGTGGAGGGCGTGAACGCGGCCGGCGTCTCGCTCGGGTAGTTCGGGTACTGCGGCTTGGGCGTATCCGCCGCGGCGGCGATGGAGACGGACAGCGCGGCGGCGAGCGCGGCGACGACGCGGCGACGGAGCGGCGCGGTAGACGATGGCATGCGGTGGATCCCCCTGTCTGACGAATGTCGCTCCCGAGAGTAACCGCTGCGGCCGGCGGCGGCATGCGCACGTTGGCGTTGCGGGATGCGGTTGCCGTTCCGGTGCGCGGCGGCGCCGTCATCGCAAGATCTTGGGGCCTGTTCAAACGCTTGCCGTCGACGCGGCATGGCGCCTCCCTCTGCTTGCAGGGGGTGGCCTCGAGGCCGGTGTTCACCCCCCAATTCTCCCTGCACGCAGGGGAGGGGGCAGGTCGGCGCCGCCTGCGCGGAGGCGGACGGCGACGGGCGCCGCGCTCAGAGGCGCACGTCCACCTTGGCCTCGCGCGGGCCCTGCTGGCGCTCGATGAACACCGACACCTGGTCGCCCAGGCGGCGGAAGGCGAGGTCGATGCGCTGCACGCCCACCTGCAGGTCGCGCAGCGTCAGTTGCTCGATGTCGCGCGGCAGGCGCGGGCGCTCGATGGTCAGCCGGCCGCGCCGGCCGTCCACGTACAGCCCCAGGCAGGCCTGCAGCAGCATGAAGGCGGAGCCGGAGGCCCAGGCCTGAGGCAGGCAGGCCACTGGATAGGCGATGGGCGCCTCGCCGGGCGCGCGGTCGAAGCCGCAGAACAGCTCCGGCAGGCGCATGCCGAACTGGGTGGCGGCCTCGAACATGTTGCCCAGCAGCCGCACCACGCCGTCGCGCTCGCCGTAGCGGGCGAGGCCGGCGGCGCACAGCGCCACGTCGTGCGGCCACACCGAGCCGTTGTGGTAGGACATCGGGTTGAAGCGCGCCGTGCCGGTGGCGAGGGTGCGGATGCCCCAGCCGCTGTTGAGCGGCCGCGAGAGCAGCTGCCGCGTTACCGCGCGGGCGCGGTCGGGGCGCGGCAGGCCGGCGTACAGCAGGTGGCCGGGGTTGGAGCCGCGGATGCGGCAGGGCTCGCCGGCGCCGTCCAGGGCCAGCGCGTAGTAGCGCAGGTCGTCCATCCAGAAGCGCTGTTCGACCGTCTTGCGCAGCTGGTCGGCACGGCGGCGCCAGTGCAGGGCGGCGTTCGTTTCTTCGCGCCGTTCGGCCAGCTCGGCCATGTCGCGGTAGGCGCGGTAGGCGTAGCCCTGCACCTCGATCAGCGCGATCGGGCCTTCCGCCGGGCGGCCGTCGGCGTGGAACACCGAGTCGTGGCTGTCCTTCCATCCCTGGTTGGCGAGGCCGCTGAGCTCGCCGCGGGCGTAGGTGAGCAGGCCGTAGGGGCTGGCGTCGGCGTTGTTCTCCAGCCAGTGCGTGGCGGCCACCAGGGCGGGCCACAGCTGGCCGACGAGGGTCATGTCGCCGGTGCGCCGGGCATAGGCGCCGGCCAGCATCAGGAACAGCGGCGTGGTGTCGACGCCGCCGTAGTACTGGGCGAACGGCAGCTCGTTCGCCGCCGCCATCTCGCCCTTGCGCGTCTCGTGCATGATCTTGCCCGGCTGCGCGTCGCGGAAGGCGGAGGTCTCGCGCGCCTGGTTCTGCGCCAGGAAGGCGAGCACGCCGCGCGCCAGGCTGGGATCGAGCCACAGCACCTGCAACGAAGTGATGATGGCGTCGCGCCCGAACGGCGTGGAGAACCACGGGATACCGGCATACGGATATGGCCCGGTGGGCAGCTCGGTGGTGAGCAGGGCGAGGTCGGCGCGCGACTTGTCCAGCCACGCCTGGAACAGGCGGCCGGAGGCCACCGGCCGCGCGCCGCGGTGGCGGCGCAGGCGCAGGCTGCGCCAGGCCCGCGCGGCGCACTGGCGATAGCGGGCGCGGCAGGGCTCGGCGCGGGCCGGGCCCACTTCGAGGTAGAGCCGCCACTCGGCGCGCGGCGCCAGCGCCACCTGGAACTCCGCATGCCATTCGTCCAGCTGCTGCGGTGGCTCGGAGAAGTCGATCGCCATGCGGCGCAGCCTGCCATCCAGGCCGTGGTAGCGCAGTTCCACGCCGCGCCCGTCGACCTCTGCCGACTGCGCCTGGCCGCGTTGCAGGCGCCGCTGGCCGCGCACCTCGAACATGTCGCGGAAGTCGGCGGCGAAGCGCAGCATCAGCGGCACGCGCGTGGGCTGGTCGCTGTAGTTGACCAGGCGGACGCGCTCGTACACGCGGTCCTCCCACAGGAAGCGCTTGCGCTCCACGTGCACCACGGCCTGGGGAATGGGCGAGTCGCCCAGCGAGGGCAGCGGGTGGTTGGTGAGGTTGGCGGTGAAGTAGAGGTTGTCCTGGCTCACCGCGCTCGACAGCAGCGAAGGCCGGCGTCCGGCGAGATAGAGGTGAAAGCCCGAGAGCAGGCGGGTGTCGTTGTGGAACAGGCCATCGTCCTCGCCGGTGACGTCGCCGAAGGCGTCGGCCACCAGGAAGCTGTCGCCCTCCTTGAGCACGAACAGCGATTGCAGGCTGCGCGGCGGCGGCTCGGTGTCGGGCAGGCTCGGGGCTTCGTGCGCCATCGTGCGGGCTCAGGCGATCTTGCTGAGGGGGCGGGTGCCGCTGTGCCGTTCCAGCAGCCGCCAGTACAGGTTCACGTAGCGATGGGCCATGGTCTGCGCGGTGAATCGCCGCTCGAACGCGAGGCGGATACGCCGGCGATTCAGCACCGCCGCCTGCTGCACGGCGGCGACGGCTTCGTCCTCGCCGGCGACGATGAAGCCGGTGACGCCGTGCTCGAGTATCTCCGGCACCGCGCCGCGGTTCCAGGCGATCACCGGCGTGCCGCAGGCCATCGCCTCGATCATCACCAGCCCGAACGGCTCGGGCCAGTCGATCGGGAACAGCAGCGCGCGGGCGTGGCCGAGCAGGTGCACTTTCTCCGCGTCGCCGATCTCGCCGATGAACTCGACCACCGCCGGGTCGAGCAGCGGGCGCACCACCTGCTTGAAGTACTCGTGGTCGGCCGGATCCACCTTGGCCGCCATCTTCAGCAGCAGGCCGGTGCGGCGGGCGATCGCGATGGCGCGGTCCGGGCGCTTCTCCGGCGAGATGCGGCCCAGGAACACCAGGTAGTCGCCGCGCGGCTGCCGCGCCAGGCCGTACGGCCGCGGGTCGAGGCCGTGGTAGACGTTGCCGAACCAGTTGGCCTCCGGCAATGGCGTGCGCTGGTCGAAGGAGATCGACGCCAGCGGATAGCAGCACCAGCGCCGGTAGGCCTCGGCGAGATCGCGCAGGTCGAGGCGGCCGTGCAGGGTGGTGAGCGTGCGGCCGGCGCGGTCCTCGAACAGCGGAAAGTGCAGCAGGTCCAGGTGGAAGTGCAGGATGTCGAACTCGTCGGCGCGCCGGCGCAGTTCGTGCAGCATGCTGAGGTGGCAGGCCAGGTCGCTCTTGAGCGGCGAGGGGTCCAGCCGCAGCGCGCGGTCACGCCCCGGCACCAGGCGGGCGCGGGTGAACGTGTCGGCGGAGGCGAACAGGGTGACCTCGTGCCCCTGCTCCACCAGCGCCTCGGTGAGGTGGGCGACCACGCGCTCGGTGCCGCCGTACAGCCGCGGCGGCACGGCTTCGTAGAGGGGGGCGATCTGCGCGATCTTCATGGCCGGGCGCCTCGGTGCGCGAACAGGCGGCATGGCCAGAGCGGCCGGCCACGAGCCTGGGTAAGCTTGCCCCGTGGTTTGCGAAATTGCCGTGACATGGCCGTTTGCGCGGGGTGCCCGGCGCCGGGGAAGGCGCCGCGCCGCATTGCCGAATGGACGTCCAAACGGAAAGTGGAAAAATCATGGTATCGCCAGCGCGCACGATGGCGGCAGGCGCTGAAGGCGCGCGTGGTCGCGGCGCCTACTGGTAGTTCATCGTGAACGTCGCCGTCGCCGACACCTTGCCCGGTGTCACCGCCTGGTCCGTCCGGTAGTACCGGGCGACGAAGGGCATGTCGAGCGCCTGCTGCTCGGCCGTGGTCGTCGCGCAGGTGCGAGAGCCTGTTGGTCTCGACGGGCTTGTCGTCCTGCAGCAGCCGCGCGCCGGTGCCCCTCGCCATGCCTTCGCCCGTGTGGTCGGCGAGCCGTTATGACGAACAGCATTTGAGCCTGAAACCCCAGCGTGTCGCGCTCGCCGGTGGGGCATCAGCCGGATACATGGCAAAGAAGCCCAGCCGGGTTAAAGGCTGGGCTTCTGGACAAACGGCTGCATCGGGAAAGCGCGTGCAGCTCTATAGGTTGTGGCTTAGCGGAAGCCGTGCGTCCATGCGGGTCCATGCGGGTCCATGCGGGTCCATGCGGGTCCATGCGGGTCCATGCGGGTCCATGCGGGTCCATGCGGGTCCATGCGGGTCCATGCGGGTAGATTAGGCGACGGCCCCGGCGGCGGACACTGGAAAAATCCAGTTCTTGCGCCGGGCCGTCGACAGGGCTCAGGCGATCGCGGGCAGCGTCGCCACGCCGGCCTCGATCGCCGCCTTGTGCACCCGGGTGCGCGGCAGGATGCGGGCGAAGTAGAACGCGGCGGTGTCGCGCTTGGCCTGCTTGAACGCGGCCGGCTGGCTGCCGGCTTCGGCGGCGGCCACGGCGCGGGCCCAGAAGTAGGCGAGGGCGGCGTAGCCGGCGTAGTAGAGGTAATCGTTGGCGGCGGCGCCGAGTTCCTCCGGGTCGGCCTGCACGCGCTGGGCGAGGGCCAGGGTGAGTTCGCCCCATTCCTTCGCCAGCGCGGCCAGCGGCGCGATAAAGGGCTGCAGGGCGGCGTCCTGGGCGTGCCGCGCGAGGAAGGCCTGCACCTCGCCGAGGAACAGCTTGAAGCCCGCGCCCTTGAGCTGGAGGATCTTGCGGCCCAGCAGGTCGGCCGCCTGGATGCCGGTGGTGCCCTCGTACAGGGTGATGATGCGCGCGTCGCGCACGAACTGCTCCACGCCGTTCTCCACGATGAAGCCGTGGCCGCCGTACACCTGCAGCGCCTCCTTGGTGCACTCCTGCGCAAGCTCCGTCACCACGCCCTTGGCGATGGGGATCATGAAGGCCACCAGGTCGCCGGCGTCGCGGCGGGTCGCCTCGTCGGCGCCGCGCGCCTCCAGGTCGCTCTTGAGCGCGGTGTAGTAGAGCAGCATGCGCGAGCCTTCCACGAAGGCGCGCTGGGTGAGCAGCATGCGGCGCACGTCCGGGTGCACTACCAGGTTGTCGGCGGGCTTTTCCGGCAGTTTCGCGCCGGTGAGCGCGCGGCCCTGCAGGCGTTCGCGCGCGTAGTTCAGGCTGTTCTGGTAGGCGCGCTCGGCCAGCGCCAGGCCCTGCACGCCCACCGCGAGGCGGGCGGCGTTCATCATGGTGAACATGGCGGCCAGGCCCTTGTTGGGCTGACCGATGAGGTAGCCCTCCGCCGCGTCGAAGTTCATCACGCAGGTGGCCGAGCCGCGGATGCCCATCTTGTGCTCGATGGCGCCGGCGTAGGCCTCGTTGCGCTCGCCCGGCGAGCCGTCCGCCTTCAGCTTGAACTTGGGCACGATGAACATCGAGATGCCGCGGCTGCCGGCCGGCGCGTCGGGCAGGCGGGCCAGCACCAGGTGCACGATGTTCTCGGCCAGGTCGTGCTCGCCGGCGCTGATGAAGATCTTGGTGCCGGTGATCTTGTAGCTGCCGTGCTCGCCCGGCTCGGCGCGGGTCTTGAGCAGGCCGAGGTCGGAGCCGGCCTGTGGCTCGGTGAGGCACATGGTGCCGGTCCAGCGGCCTTCCACGATGGGCTTGAGGTAGGTGTGCTGCTGCGCCTCGGTGCCGTGCAGCTCCAGCGCGTGGCAGGCGCCCTCGGAGAGCAGCGGGTAGAGGCTCCACGACAGGTTGCCGGACTGGAAGATCTCGGTGGTGGCCGTACCTAACACCTGCGGCAGCGCCTGGCCGCCGAAGTGTTCGGCCATGGTGAGGCCTGCCCAGCCGCCCTCGGCGAACTGCCTGAAGGCCTCCTTGAAACCCTTGGGCGTGGTGACGGTGCGGGTGGCCTTGTCGTAGTGGCAGCCCTCCTCGTCGCCGGGGCCGTTGGTGGGGGCGAGCACCTGCTCGCTGAGCTTGCCGGCCTCTTCCAGCACCGCGTCGAGCAGGTCGCGGGTGTGGCCCTCGCCGCCGGTGAGCGCGGTGAGCGCGGCTTCGGCGCCGAGCACGTCGTAGAGGGCGAAGCGCTGGTCGTCGAGCGGGGCCTTGTAGATCGTCATGGCGGATTCCTTCGAAAGGTCGAGAGGGTTCAGCGGTAGGTGTTGGGGATGCCGGGCACCGGCGAGAGCCAGTCGTTGCCGTGGAAGGCGAAATCGCGCGGCGCCTTTTCCTTCTCCGGCGTGGCGCTGGCGGTGCCGTTCACGCTGTAGGCGAGGCCGCTGGCGCTGCCCTTGCCGGCGATGGCCTGCAAGGCCGCGGCCATCTCCGGCGTGGGCAGCAGGTCGAGCGCGACGACGTCGCCGGCGAAGGCGGGGATGTCGCGGTCGAAACGGGCGTGCAGGCGCACCGGCACCAGCTCGGCCACGCGGATCTCGCCCTCGATGGCGGAGAAATCCATGCCGGCGTAGCTGTTGTTCTGGATGCGCACGGTGAGGTGCCAGCTGCCGTTGGGCCGCACTTCCAGCTGCTGGATGCTGACCGTGGGCGGAAACACGCTCTTGCGCGGTGGGCCGCAGGCGATCAGGACCAGGGCCAGTACGACGGGGACGATCCAGCGCAGCCAACGCATCTTGCGGTCTCTCCAAACGATCGTTTGAATGCCGATTCTAACCGCGTTGGGGGCGGGATGGTGAGGGGGCGTGCCTTCGCCCGCGAATCCGGCTTGCGGCCGCGCGTGGAAACCGTCGCCGCGATGCGCGCCGGCCAGTGGCGTTGCCGCAGGCGCGCATCGCACCGGCGGTGTCATGCGCTCTTTCGAATTTCTTTGGCCGCGTCCCGCGTCGATGGCAAGGTTTCGCGGTGTGGATCAAACGGGCATGATCGGGGTTTCATCGCGACCGAGAGCTGCCTTCCATGTCACGACGCTTCATCGCCCGCCGCTCGCCGATCCACGGCACCGGCGTGTTCGCCACCGCGCCGATCAAGAAGGGCGAGGAGATCATCCAGTACCGGGGCACGCTGATGACCCACGCCGAGGCCGACGCGATGTACGGCGACGGCGGCGAGACGGGCCACACCTTCCTCTTCACCTTGAACGAGGACTACATCGTCGACGCCAACCGCAAGGGCAACACCGCGCGCTGGATCAACCACAGCTGCGCGCCCAACTGCCGCGCGGTGATCGAGGAGAGCGCAAACGGCGACCGGCGCAAGGACAAGGTGATCATCGAGGCCATCCGCCCCATCAAGCCGGGCCAGGAACTCACCTACGACTACGGCATCACGCTGGACGTGCCGCATACGGCACGCCTCAAGAAGCTGTGGCGCTGCCTGTGCGGCGCGCCCAACTGCACGGGCACGCTGCTCAAGTCCAAGCGCGCGTAAGCGGCTCACGCACCGCTCACGCCGCGGCCACGGGTCGCTCATGCGCGGCATGGGAGGGTGGGGCTTTCCGACGCGAGGAGGAACCCCATGGCCACCCAGCGCATCGAGGGCCGCCGCGTGGCCATGCTCGCCACCGACGGCTTCGAATACTCCGAACTGACCGAGCCCAAGCGCCTGCTGGAGGAGGCCGGCGCGGGCGTGGACGTGCTCGCGCCGGGCGGATCAAGGGCTGGAACGTGCGCGAGTGGGGCGACTGGGTGGACGTGGACCGGGCGGACGCTCGGGGAGGTCGACGCCGCCGGCTACGACGCGCTGGTGTTGCCCGGCGGCGTGATCACCCCCGACAAGCTGCGCACGCAGCCCGAGGCGGTGGCGTTGGTGCAGGCCTTCGCCAGGGCCGGCAAGCCGATCGCCGCGATCTGCCATGGCCCGTGGCCGCGCACCTCGTGGGGTTCGTTGCGCCGGGACCTGGAAAACGCCGGCGCGCACTGGGAGGACCGCGAGGTGGTGGGCGACGGCCAGCTCATCACCAGCCGCAAGCCGGACGACATCCCGGCTTTCGCGCAGGCGGTGATCGAGGCGCTGGCGGCGTGAGCGCAGACGGTCGCCCGCCGCGGGCCCGCCGCGTTGCCCGGCCGGTGTGCCGCCACGCTCCCAGGCAGGAACCCTTCTCCCGCCGAGAGAAAGTGCCGGCAGGCGGATGAGGGTACGCCCGGAGCGCACCGCCAGGCATCACGCCCACCTCCAACTGTTCCTTTCAACCGTTCACGACCCGCCGAACGCGCGGCCCTCACTCCGGCGGCGCCTTGTCGTAGTCGATCGCCAGCACCTCCAGCGCCAGCATGCCGGCCGGGCGCGTCCAGTTGACCTCGTCGCCCACGCGCGCGCCGAGCAGCGCCTTGGCGAGCGGGGAAACGTAGCTGACCAGGCCGTGCTCGGCATCGGCCTCGTCCTCGCCGACGATGTGCCAGCGGCGCTCGCCTTCCGCGCTGTCCACGGTGACGTGCGCGCCGAAGGCGACGCGGTCGTGCGGCTGCTTGTCGGGATCGACCACGATGGCGCCCGCGGTGCGCACGTCCAGCCAGCGCAGCTCGCGCTCCAGGGCGGCGAGCTCGGCCTGCTGGGCGAGCGCGTCGGCGCCTTCCTTGAGCGCGTCGCGCTGCGCGCGCACTTTCGCCTGCCGCTCACGCAGCAGGCGCAGGCCACGCGGCGTCACGTAGTTGGTGTGTCCGCTGATGGCGAGTTCCGGCTGGGTGTCGCCCGCCGGGGTGTCGGAATCTTTGACGAATGCACGGCTCATGGTGGTCGCTCGGGAGCAGGTGGGGCCGCACGCGCGGCATGTCTTTCGGCGTGGTGGCGCGGGCGGCGCGAATCAAGCCGTGCGGACGGCCTAGAACAGTCGTGTTCAGTCTTCCTCCGCATGCGGCTTCCAGGCTTCGCTCAGCTGCTTCTGCACCGGCGGCGGCACCGGCTCGTAGTGGCTGAGGTCGAGGCTGTAGCGGCCGCGGCCGCCGGTCATCGCCTTGAGCTCGGTGGCGTAGCCGGCAAGCTCGGCCAGCGGCGCCTGCGCGTGGATCAGCAGTTCGCCGCCGCGCTGCGTGTCGGTGCCGAGGATGCGCGCGCGCTTGCCGGCCAGGCCGCCGGTGACGTCGCCCATGTTGGCCTCGGGCACCGCCACGTCCACGTCCACGATCGGCTCCAGCACGGTCGGCCGCGCCCGGCTCACCGCATCGAGGAAGGCCTTGCGCCCGGCGCTGACGAAGGCGACTTCCTTCGAGTCCACCGGGTGGTGCTTGCCGTCGTACACGGTAACGCGCAGGTCCTGCATCGGGTAGCCGGCCACCACGCCGTGCTCCATCGCCTGGCGCACGCCTTTCTCCACCGCGGGCAGGAACTGGCCGGGGATGGTGCCGCCCTTCACCGCGTCCACGAACTCGAAGCCGCTGCCGCGCGCCAGCGGCTCCACGCGCAGGAACACCTCGCCGAACTGGCCGGCACCGCCGGTCTGCTTCTTGTGGCGGTGGTGGCCCTCGGCGCTGTCGGCGATGGTCTCGCGGTAGGCGATGCGCGGCGGGCGCGTGTCCACCTCCACCCCGTAGCGCTGGCGCATGCGTTCCAGCATCACCTTGAGGTGCAGCTCGGAGAGACCGAGCACCACCGTCTCGTTGAGGTCCTTGTGCTGCTCCACGCGCAGGCACGGGTCTTCCTCGGCCAGCCGCGCCAGCGCCTGCGACAGCTTCTGTTCCTGGCCCTTGTGTCGGGGTTCCAGCGCGAGGCCGAACATTGGCTGCGGGAAGCGCATCGGCGCGAGGTGGAGGTGCTCGGCGGCGTTGGCGTCGTGCAGCACGGCGTCGAAGTGGATCTCCTCCACCCGCGCCACCGCGGCGATATCGCCGGGGCCGGCCTGCTCGATCTCCACGTGCGACCTGGCACCGGGCCGGAACAGGTGGCCGACCTTGAACGGCTTGCGTCCGTCGTCCACGAACAGCTGGCTGTCGCGGTGCACGCTGCCCTGCCAGATGCGGAACACGGCGAGCTTGCCCACGAACGGGTCGTTGACGATCTTGAACACGTCGGCGACCACCGGCCCGGACGGATCGGCGGCGACCGCGACCGGGCGCTCCTGCTCGTCGCGGAACGGCGGCGGATTGCCCTCGGCCGGATTGGGCAGCAGGCGCGTGGCCAGCTCCAGCAACTCGGGCACGCCGGCCCCGGTGCGCGCGCTGACGAAGCACACCGGCACCAGGTGGCCCTCGCGCAGGCAGCGCTCGAAGGCGTCGTGCAGCTGCGCGGGCGTGAGCGTGGCCTCGCCGCCGTCGAGGTAGGCGCCCATGGTGGCCTCGTCGATCTCCACCACCTGGTCCAGGATGCGCTGGTGCGCCTCGGCCAGCGAAGAGAAGTCGGTGGCGCCCTCGGCGTGGAAGAAGCAGTCCAGCACGCGCCGCCCGCCGTCGGCGGGCAGGTTCACCGGCAGGCAGGCGCTGCCGAATTCCTCGCGCAATGCCTCCAGCGCGGCGGCGGGCGAGGCGCCCTCGGCGTCGATCTTGTTGACCACCAGCAGGCGGGCCAGGCCGCGCTCGCGGGCGCGCTCCATCATCCGCCGCGTGCCGTACTCGACGCCATTGGTGGCGCTCGCCACCACTGCCACCGTCTCCACCGCGGCGAGGGCGGACAGCGCGCCGCCGCGGAAATCGGTGTGGCCGGCGGTGTCGATCAGGTTGATGCGGCAGCCGTCGCGCTCGATGGCGGCGATGCAGCTGTCGATGGAATGCCCGCGCGCCTGCTCCTGCGGGTCGGTGTCGGATTGGGTGGTGCCGCGCTCCACCGAGCCCGGCGTCTGGATGGTGCCGCCGGCCAGCAGCAGCGCCTCGAACAGCGTGGTCTTGCCGGCGCCGGCGTGGCCGGCGAGCGCGAGATTGCGGATGCCTTCCGTGTGATAGGACACGATGCGACCCTCCTCGGCTGGGCGGTTCCGCTTAGCGGCGCGTGGCCGTGCGGGATCGCGTGGACGGATGGCGATGGCGTGCCGTCGTGGCCGTCCGGACGCGCAGCGGCGAGGGACGGGCGGTCAAGGCGGGCGCGGCGCCGGGGCGCCGTGCGTCAAGGCCTCAAAGTCGTGCGGCTCCTGTTCTCCGCGCCTTGCCATCTTCCTCCGGGAGACGGTGGCGCAGCGCGCCGGATCGGGCGTGGGGCGCGACCGGTACGGGCCGCGCCATCGCCCTCGGCCTCGCTCCCGGCGGTGGAGGGGCCGAAAATCGCTCCGGTCGCCACGCCGCGTCGTGCCGGCCGGCGATGCGTTCGCCCGGCACCGCCGGCGTCGCGGGGGCAGGGCGGTGCGAACGCCTTCGCTGTGTTCCGGCCAGGCAGGCTTGCGTGAGGACCTTGGGCAAGGTTCTTAGAACCGGCGCCCGGCGCGGTCAAGCTGCGCTGCGGGGAACCCGGACGGCCCCGGCCAGGTCTGTGTGCCGGAGAATGCCATTGTCGGGGCGTGTGGCGCCGGCATGCCCCGTCACCGTTCAAGAGAACCGTCATCGAACCCCGTACGCCGCCTCCCGACGAACGCCGGCCGCCGCCGGCTTCCGACCGCTCGACGCTCCAGCCCTTGTCCCTGGACGCGGACACCTGCGCGCGCCTGAGCGCGCGCGGCTGGGTGCCGCCGGGCTGGACGCGCGGGCAGGGCCGCTCCTGGCCGGCGCTGGCCGTGGTGCTGGCGCTGCATCTGCTGTTCGCCTGGGTGGTGTGGCTGGAGATGCGGCCGCCGGCGCCGGATGCCGGCGGCTACCGCGACGATGCCCTGCACGTACGCCTGATCGTGGCCGAACGGCCGGCCGCGCCGCCGCCTGCACCCGCGCCGCCGCCATCGCCGCCACCCGCGGCGCGACCGGCCACGCCTCCCGCGGCCACGCCGAGTCCGCCTTCGGCACGCCCGACGCAGGCCGGGCGCGTGCCGGCGCCGAAACCCGCGTCGCCGGAGCGGCCCGCGCGCGACGCCATGACGGCCACGCTGCCGGCCCCGGCTGCCAGCGCGGGCGCGGCGCCGTCGTCGCCACGCCTCTACGGCGAGGACGGCCGCATCCTGCTGCCCACGCAGGCGCCCGCGCCCGCGGCCAACGCCGCGCCGGGCTACGTGCAGCGCCTGCCGCAGGGCGATGCACAGGTGATGCGGCACGCCAGCCCGCTGCCCTACAAGGCCACGCGCTTCGACGATGCCTGGGGCAAGGGCGGTGGCGCCGTCACCCGCGCGCTGGACAAGGCGGTGCAGAAGACCACGGTCAAGACCACCATCCGCCTGCCCAAGGGCGTGCGCATCCACTGCGCGCTGTCGCTGGCCATGCTTGCCGGCGGCTGTGGCGGTGATCCGCCCCCGCCGCCCTCGGCCAAGGACGGCGACGAGCGCCTCAGCATGGCCCCGGCCGCGCCGCTGGCGAAGGACCCGCCCCCGCCGCCCAGCGAGGCCGAGTGCATCGCTCTCTACCGCGACGGCAAACCCTTGCCCCACGGCTGCCCGGTGGACACGCCCAACCGCTCGGTGGACGCCGAGGCGCGCGACTGCATCGAGCGCTACCGCGCCGGCAAGCGCCTGCCCACCTGGTGCCCGGCCGACACCGCCAAACGCGCCGCGGCGCCGGCGTCGCCTTCGAGCCGTCCCTAGCTAGAACGAGTCGCCGCCGGTGTGCCGGGCTCGCAGGAGCGCACACGCGCGCGACCGGGGCGCGGTAGTGTCGCCGCTACCCGGGTGTCCTGTGCGCAAGGCGCGCCCTGCACGGTTTTAAGAGCCTGTTCAAAGCCCGGTGCATGCGGCCCGCGGGCGGCGCCGAGTCACCGGCATGCCTTATCAAGCCCCCGTCGAAGCGGCGCGGCGCCACCCACGCGGCGGTGACGGCGACAGTCCCGCGGCATCCATCACGCCGGCTACACTCGCGCCATGCCCACGCCTCCCGCGGACAAGCCCGCCGGCTCGCCTGCCGTCACCCTGCTGCCTTCGCCGCGCGAAGCCGCCGCGCGCGCGGCCGTCTACCGCCGCAACCGGCGGGATCCGCCGCGCGATCGCCTGCTGCGCGTGCTGGCGCTGGCCGGGACGCTGCTGGTGCACCTGCTGGTGCTGGTCGGCATCATCCTCGGTCCGGCCTACGAGCTGCCCGAAGGGCCCGGGCATCGCACCGAGGCGCTGCACGTGCGCCTGATCGAGAAGGCGCCCGAGCCGCCGCCCCCGCCGCCGGTGCGTGGCCTGCCGCCGCGCCAGGTCGGGCCACGCCATCGCGGCACCCAGGCCGCGGCCAACCGGCCACGCAACGCGCAGGCCGCCACGGCGACGGCCGCGGCGGCCGCGAAGCCTTCCGCCGCGCGCGCCGCCGCGCCGCAGGCGGTCGCCGCCGACACGGCGCCCGCGCCCGTCAAACCCGCGCCCGTCGCCGCGCCGCCGCGCCCGCTCAGCCTGCCGCGGCCCCGGCCCGCGCCCGCCCTGCAACCGGTACCGGTGAGCGGCGAGCCGCCCCAGGTCGCCCTGGACACGCCGCCCGCCAGCAAGCCGGTGCCGCCGAAGTTCCAGCCCGAGCCGGTGCGCAGGCCGCAGGCCGAGGGCACCCAGCCCATGCCCACGCCGCCGTCGCTGGCGATGCCCGAGATGCCGGCGCAGGCGCCGCCCAAGGTCGAGGCTTCCACCATCGCGCTCGACGCCGCGCCGCCGAAATCGGACGCGCCGCCCAGCGCCGTGCCGGTGGAGCGCCCGCCGTCGCCCGCCGCCGCGCCCGCGGCCGAACGCCCCTATGCGCCACCCACGCCGCCGGTTGCGCCGCCGGCCGTGCGGGAAGCGCCGGCGGCGCCGCGCGCGCCGCTCGCGCGCGATGCCCGCGGCCTGCCGGACTGGGGCGCGCTGATCGAGCAGGCCAACCTGCGCGGCCCGCTGGGCCAGCTGGCCCAGAACGCGGCCCTGCGCGAGCGCGACGGCCAGACCCTGGTGCTGGTCCTGCAGCCCCTGCACATGCACCTCGCGGTCGAGCCGATCGTGGGGCAGATGGAAGATCGCATCAGCCAGGCGCTGGGCGAGCGCGTCCGCCTGCGCTTCACCAGCGAGGGCAGCGGCACGGCCGAAACGCCGGCCGCGCGCGCGGCCAATGCGCGCGGGGCGGCGCAGGCGGCGGCCGAGCAGTCGATCGAGGAAGATCCGCTGGTGCAGTCGCTCAAGCGCGAATTCGGCGCCCGGGTGGTGCCGCAGTCGATCAAACCCGTGGGAATCTGATAGAGCGTTTTCGGAGTAGAGATCATGAGAGGACAGATCGGTCAGCTGATGCAGCAGGCCCAGCGCATGCAGGAAGACATGAAGCGTGCGCAGGAGGAGATCGCCAAGCTGGAAGTCACCGGCAGCGCCGGCGGCGGCCTGGTGACCGTGGTGATGACCGGTGCGCACGAGGTGCGCCGCGTGCAGATCGACCGCCAGCTGTTCGCGGACGACCCGGAGATGGCCGAGGACCTGGTCGCCGCCGCCGTCAACGACGCGGTGAACAAGGTGGCCGAGGCCAGCAAGAGCCGGCTCGGCGGCGTCACGGCCGGGCTCAACCTGCCGCCCGGCTTCAAGATGCCGTTCTGAGCCCGCACGTAGGAGCGCGCTTGCGCGCGACCGTTCTCGCCGTGCCGGCGCGAACCGGAGCCGTCGCACGCAAGTCGTGCTCCTGCAGGTGATGCCTGAGCCATGAGCAGTTCCCCTCTACTGGCCGAACTCATCGAGGCCCTGCGCTGCCTGCCCGGCGTGGGCGGCAAGAGCGCACAGCGGATGGCCTTCCATCTGCTCGAGCGCGACCGCGAGCGCGGGCTGCGGCTGGCCGCGGCGCTGGATGCGGCGATGCGGCGCGTGGGCCATTGCAGCCGCTGCCGCAATTTCAGCGAGGAGCCGGTGTGCGCGTTGTGCGCCGGCAGCGGCCGCGACCGGCACGTGCTGTGCGTGGTCGAGTCGCCCACCGACCTCGCCGCGATCGAGCAGGCCACGGGCTACCGCGGCCAGTATTTCGTGCTGCTCGGCCGGCTCTCGCCGCTCGACGGCATGGGGCCGGAGGAGCTGGGCCTCGGGCTGCTGACGCAGCGGCTGACCGAGGGCGAGATCGAGGAAATGATCATCGCCACCAACCCCACCGTGGAAGGCGAGGCCACCGCGCACTACCTCGCGCAGCTGGCCCGCGCCGGCGGCGTGAAGCCGACCCGGCTGGCCCACGGCGTGCCGCTGGGCGGCGAGCTGGAGTACGTCGACCGCGGCACGCTGGCGCACGCCTTCGGCAGCCGCCAGGTGCTGTAGCCGCGCGCTTCGCGCGCGACCGCCGATTTACGGCGTCATCGCTGCGTAGGTTTTTCGCGCGCAAGGCGCGCTCCACAGCGGCGGTGGCGCGGGTATGCTGCGGCGTCCGCAACGCTCAAGGAGTTTGCCCATGGCCGATACCATCTTCGGCAAGATCGCCCGGCGCGAGATCCCCGCCGACATCGTCTACGAGACCGACGAAGTGCTCGCCTTCCGCGACCTCAACCCGCAGGCCCCGGTGCACGTGCTGTTCATCCCCAAGCGCACGCTGGCCACCTTGAACGAGGCCACCGCGCAGGACGCGGAACTGCTGGGCAAGCTGCTGCTGGCGGCGGCGGACTACGCCAAGCGCGAGGGCTTCGCCGACGAGGGTTACCGCACGGTCGTCAACTGCAACGAGCACGGCGGGCAGACCGTGTTCCATCTGCACGTGCACCTTCTGGCCGGGCGCCGCATGCACTGGCCGCCGGGCTGAGCGCGGTGCACCGGATCGGGCGCGGCGCGCTTCGCCGCGCCCAGGCAAAAAAACGCCGGCTCGAAAGCCGGCGTTTTTCGTTCCGCGCGCGCGGGGACTTATTACTTGCGCGGCATCGGCCGCGGCGGCGGTGCGGGGCGCACCACCACGACCGGCGGACGGCCCCAGTAGCCGGGACCGCCCCAGCCCCACGGGCCCCAGTACGGGCCCCAGCCCGGACCCCAGAACGGGTCGTAGAAGCCCGGCGGGTAGTTCACGTAGAGCGGGCGCTTCGGCCACAGGTACACCACGTCGGCTTCCACGCGCGGGTAGGCGTATTCGTATTCGCCGATCTTCTGGCTCACGGTGCCGTGCAGGGTGCCGGTAACGGTGATCTCGCGGCCGCGCACGAACACTTCCGGATCGTAGAAGCCGTTGCGGCAGGCCACGAAGCGGCCCTGGTTGGCGCCGTTGTCGCCGGTCTTCGGGCGGGCCTGGCTGTCGAGCGGACGCGACAGCACGAAGAAGCAGGTGTTCTGCGGGCCCGGCTCGGTCTTGATGATCTCGCCGCCCCAGCGCACCTTGGTGCCGCCCGCGCCGCCCTGCTGCGCGCTGGAAGTGGAGACATCGGTGTAGGTGCCCTGCAACGGCTGGGGCACCGTCGCGCAGGCAGCCAGGAGCACGGTGGCGCCGGCCAATGGGATGAGGCGGCTAGGGGACATGACGGTTCTCCATCTGGACGGTTGCGATGGCAACCGCGTTGACACTCATTTGACCACGCCGCGCGGACGGAAATCCCGCACGGCACGGTGGAAGACGCGCAGCAATTCAGTCGGCGGTTCGTCGTGGGCGTAGCGCAGTTCGAGATAACAGCTCATCAAGCTTTCCAATTCCTTACGCTGCGCCGGCAGTGCGCGCGCGGCCCGGCTTAGGAAGTGCTGCGGGCCTTCGCCCGGCCGGCGCGCGAGGCCGCGGCGGGCCAGTCGCCGTTCCAGCTTGCGCAGCGCGGCCAGGGCCGGGTCGCGGGCCTCGTGGCGGCGCAGCGCCCACGCCAGCCCGGCCAGCGCCGACAGCACCATGCCGACGCCGAGCAGGGCCACCAGCGTGGAAGGCTCAACGCGGCTGATGCCGAAGGGCGTCAGCAGGCCACGCTGGCGCAGCACGTCGAAGCCGATAACGCCCTGGTTCCACCAGCGGTTGACCACGTCCCAGCGATTGCGCAGCTCTTCCAGCCAGCCGGCGTGCGCCCAGCCGGCCTGGGCGCCGGCGGCGGCGTTGGCGCCGAGGTTCACGCGCTCGGGGCGCACCGCCGCGGTGGGGTCCATGCGCACCCAGCCGCGGCCGCTCAGCCAGATCTCGCTCCAGGCGTGCGCGTCGGACTGGCGCACCAGCAGGTAGTTGCTCATGCCGTTCCAGTAGCCGCCCTGGTAGCCGGTGACCACGCGGGCGGGAATGCCGGCCGCGCGCATCAGCACGGTGAAGGCGGAGGCGTAGTGCTCGCAGAAGCCCTCGCGGGTGCCGAACAGGAAATCGTCCACCGCGTCGCGCCCCAGCGGTGCCGGCGCCAGCGTGTAGCTGAAGCCGCCGTCGTGGAACAGCGCGAGCGCGGCGCGAGCGACGGCGGCATCGTCCTGGCCGTAGCGCTGCCGCCATTGCGCGGCAAGCGCACGGGCGCGCGGGTTGAAGCCGGGCGGCAGCGCCAGGTCGCGCTGGCGCGCCGGCGCGGGCAGGTCCGGCTGCAGGCGATAGCTCAGCGCCGAGTGCACGGTGTAGACCAGGAGATCCTCGACCGGGCGGTTGCGCAGCAGCTCGCGGTCCTCGCCCATGCGGCCGCGGGCCTGGGCCGGGGTGTCCAGCGGCACGTCCAGCGCGGGCAGCACGCCGGCGCCGCCAGGCTCCAGGCTCACCTGGTAGCCGATGCTGCGGTCCACGTCGATCGGCACCGGTGGGCGGCGCAGGTCGACGTGGTTCCAGCGGCGGCCGTCGTAGTGCCACATCACGTAGGCGCGGAAATAGCGCTGCGCCGGCGGCGGGGGCGGGCCGTCGAAGCTGACCCGGAAGGCAGGCCGGTCGTCGGTGAGCAATTCGGTAAAGCTGCCCGGCTCCATCGAATCGCTGAGGCCGGTGCGGGCGGCGCCGGGGTTGGGCGTGCCCCACAGCGGCGAGCTGAGCCGCGGCACCAGCAGGAAGGCGACCAGGGCCAGCGGCAGCGACGCGGCGAGCAGCTTCAGGGCCTGCAGCAGTTCGCGCGGCAGCTTGGCCGGGGCCTGTGCCGGCTCCAGCGAGCGCAGCGCGGCGAGGGCCGGCAGCAGGCCGAGCGCGACCACGAAGGTGGCGACCATGCCCTGGTCGAACAGCAGCGCGGCCATCAGGGTGAAGCAGGCGAAGCCGACGCCCACGCGCACGTCGCGCGACGTCTCGCATTCGAGCAGCTTCAGCACCAGCAGGCCCACCGCCAGCGCGGAGCCGGGCTCGCGGCCGAACAGGTTGCCGTAGCCGGCGATCACCGCGGCGAGCAGGCCCGCGGTCAGCAGCAGCTTGAGCCACAGCGGCGCGCCGCCCGGCCGCCGTCGCCGCTGCCACCAGCGCAGGCCGAGCAGCAGGCCCAGCGGTGGCGTAAGCCAGACGGGAAGATGGCTGGCGTGCACGGCGAGCACCAACGCCACGGCGAGGCTGAGCAGGTCCAGCGTATGCGCCGCGGTCGGCGGCCCCGGCGGCGTGCGGCGCCGGCGGATCATGGCAGCTTCGCCAGCGCGTCCATGCAGTGCGCGTAGTGGGCGGCGCCGCTGCCGAGGCCGATCTCCTCGCCCGGCAGCCACAGGCTGTAGGGGCGCCCCTGCTGCTGTGCCTCGCCCAGCCAGCGCGCCAGCCGGGCGATGCGCGACTCGTCGTCGAGCCCGCGCACGGCGCGCCAGTCCAGGTGCCAGGCCGGCCGCGGCTCGGGCTGCTCGAATTCCTTCACCAGCAGGCCGTGGTGGCGGGCGCTGCTCTTCCAGGCGATGCGGCGCATGGCGTCGCCGCGGCGGTAGTCGCGCAACGCGGCCAGCTCGTCGCCGTGGCGCAGCTGCACGCGGGAGGATTCGTCCGCCGGCTGCCGCGGCGGCGGGCCGGACGCCTCGGCGCGCGGCCACACCAGCACCTGCTGCTGCGGATGCAGCCAGCTCCAGGCGCGGAACATCCCCAGCGGCCAACTGCTCCACACGCGCAGCCGCGGCAGTGCCTGCCAGCCGCGATGCTCGGTGGCGAGCGGCAGCGCGATCGCGGCATGGCCGCTGTCGAGGGCGAAGGCCTGCATGCTGTCGCCGAGGTCGACGCGCAAGGCGCTGCGCGGGCGGACGGAGACGAATTCCAGGGTCAGCGCGAGCGGCTCGCCGGCGACCGCGTGGCCGGCGCGGACGGCTTGCAGGCGCAGGCCGTCGAGCGCGCGGAAGGCGGCCAGCATGCTGGCCGCGGCGGCGGCGGCCAGCAGGCAGGTGAGCAGCAGGGCGGCGTTGTTGGAGTAGTTGAGCGCGCCGGTCATCATCACCAAGAGCAGCCCGCCGAAACCGAGGCCGAAGCCGGTGGGCACGATGTAGATGCGGCGGCGGTGCAGCGCGATCGGCAGCGGCTCGGGGCGGCGGTAGCGGGTGAGGGCGGGCAGCCGCCGCTCGGCCGACTGCTGGAGGCGGAGCAGGGCCTCGCGCATCAATCCACCGCCACCTCGGCGAGCAGGGTGCGCGCCAGCGCCTCGCCGCTGGCGCCGCGGGCCGGCACCAGGCGATGCGCGGCCAGCGGCACGAACAGCGCCTGCAGATCCTCCGGCAGCACGTGGCCACGGCCGCTGAGCAGGGCCCAGGCGCGCGCGGCGTTGAGCAGGGCGAGGCCCGCGCGCGGCGACAGGCCCGCGCGGATGTCGGCGTGGCGGCGGCTGGCCAGCAGCAGTGCCTGCAGGTAGTCGAGCAGGGCGGCGCTGGCGGTCACCGCCTGCGCCCGTTTATGGAGTGCGGCAAGGCCATCGCCATCGAGTTGCGGCGCGAGCTGGCCGAGCAGGTTGCGCCGGTCGTCGCCGGTGAGCAGGGCGCGTTCGGCGGCCGGGTCCGGGTAGTCCAGCGACAGCCGCAGCATGAAGCGGTCGAGCTGCGAGTCCGGCAGCGGGAAGGTGCCGTTGAGGTCGAGCGGATTCTGCGTGGCGACCACGAAGAACGGCTGCGGCAGCCGGTGCGTCTGGCCGTCCACGGTGACCTGGCCTTCGGCCATCGCCTCCAGCAGCGCGCTCTGCGTCTTGGGCGTGGCGCGGTTGATCTCGTCGGCCAGCAGCAGGCTGGTGAACACGGGGCCGGGATGGAAGCGGAACTGCCCCGTCTCGCGCTCGTACACGCTGACCCCGATAATGTCCGCCGGCATCAGGTCGCTGGTGAACTGCACGCGCTGGAAGTCGAGCGCGAAGCTCGCCGCCAGCGCATGCGCCAGCGTGGTCTTGCCCACGCCGGGCACGTCCTCGAGCAGCAGGTGGCCGCCGGCGATCAGGCAGGCGAAGGCCAGCTTCACCTGCCGCGGCTTGCCGAGCAGCACGCGGTTGACCTGCGCCATGGCCGCTTCCAGGCGCGGATAGAGAGCCTCTTCGGGCAATGGAGTGATGGTGGCGGACATGGGTTCCTTGCAGTCGGCGCGATCGGTCAGCGGAGGGGGTGAAGGCAGTGTAGCCATCGACGTCGCCCGCTGGCGAGCGTGGTTCCTTGCGGCCTTCGCGACGTTGAGCCTGCTCAAGCTGGCGATCGCCTGCACGCTGTCGCCGTTCGGCGACGAGGCTTTCTATTGGATGGAGAGCCGCCACCCGGCCTGGGGCTACAGCGACCTGCCGCCGCTCACTGCCTGGCTGATCGCGCTGGGCGAGGCCGTGGCCGGGCACGGCGCATTCGGCCTGCGCTGGCCGTTCCTGCTGCTGGGCAGTGCGCTGCCGTGGCTGCTGGTCGCCTTCGCCCGGCGCGCGTTCGATGCGCGCACGGGCTGGCAGGCGGGCTTGCTCGGCCTGGCGCTGCCGCTGGCCGGCAGCCTCGGCGTGCTGGCCCTGCCGGACGTGCCGCTGACGGTGGCGATCCTGCTCGCGCTCTACGCACTGCTGCGTGCGATGGAGGAAGGCCGCGCGTGGCAGTGGCTGCTGCTCGGCGCGGCCCTGGCCGCGTGCTGGCTCACCCATTACCGCGCCGCGATGCCGATGCTTGCAGGGTTGTTGCTGTGCGCGCTCGCGCCGCGCGGCCGTACGCTGTGGCGGCGCGGCGGCCTGTGGCTGGCGCTCGCCGTGGCCGCGCTCGGCCTGCTGCCGCTGCTCGTTTCCAACTGGCAGCAGCGCGGCGCGGGGCTTGCCTTCCAACTGGTCGAGCGCAATCCCTGGCGCTTCCATGCCGACGCGCTGGTGCAGCCGCTGGAGCAGGCGCTGGCCTGCACGCCGCTGCTGTACGCGCTGCTGCTGTGGGCGGCGTGGCGCAGCTGGTGGCGGCGCGGCGAGGGCGCGCCGTGGGACGTGATCGCGGTGGTGTCGCTGGTCTTCATGGCCGGCTATTTCGTGCTGGGGCTGTTCGCCGACGACCTGCGCTTTCGCGCGCACTGGCCGCTGCCGGGCTACCTGCCGCTGCTGGCGGCGCTGCCGGTGCTGTGTGGCGCATCGCGGCGACAACGCATCGTGGCCGTAGCGGCGGCGGCGATGGCGGGCCTGGGCCTGCTGGCGGCGCTGGGCTATCTCGCGCTGGCGGCGAGCGCGCAGGGCGCGGCGGCGCTGGCGGGCGTGAAGGCGTTCCCGGCCGGCTTCGTCGGCTGGCGCGAGAGCGCGGCGGCGGCGCGCGCACAGCTCGCCGCGCAACCCGCGCTGCTGGTGGCGGACAACTTCATGTTGGCGGCGGAGCTGGATTTCGCGCTCGACGGCAGGCAGCCGGTGTACGCGCTCGACAGCCCGCTCAACACCAAGCACGGCCGCGTGCCGCAGCTGGCGATCTGGCGCCTCGACGAGCGCGCGCTGCGCGCGGCGCATGCGGGCGAGCCGGTGTTGCTGGCGGTGGACGAGGGCACGCTGAGCGAGCGCGACCGGCTCGCCTGGCTCGGCTCGCTGTGCGCGCGGGTGGACGGCCTGCGGCCGGTGCGGCGGCTGACGCTGTTCGACGGCGCCAAGCGCATCGCCTTCTATCGCGGCACGGTGGCGGCCGCCTCGTCGGTCGTGCCTGCCGATCCGGCGCAGTGCATCGCCTGGCGCGCTGCCCATGCCGCGCGCTACGGCGATTGAGGCGGCGCGCTTCGCGCCAGCGACCGAAACGAGGGCGAGTTTTCCACAGCGCCTGTGGACGCGCCTGGGGCAAGTCTGTGGATAGGTGGTCTATCTGCTTGAGCGCAAAGGCAGGCGCGACGCGGCGGTTACGGGATGCGCAACGTGCTTGCCGCGCATGTGCTATGGCGCGGCCGCTTCAGGGCAGCTCCACGCCGGCCTGGCGCAGCAGTCGAGCCAGGGCGATCAGCGGCAGGCCGACCAGGGCGCTGGGGTCCTCGTTGTCGATGCGCTCGAACAGGCTGATGCCGAGCCCCTCGCACTTGAAGCTGCCGGCGCAGTCCAGCGGCTGCTCGCGCTCGATGTAGCGCGCGATCTCCGCCGCCGACAGCGTGCGGAAGTGCACGCGCGTGCGGTCGAGGTGCGTGGCATGGCGACCGCTGCGTGTGTCGAGCAGGCACAGCGCGGTGTGGAAGATCACCGTGCGTCCCGAGCAGGCGGCCAGCTGGGCCGCGGCGCGCTCGGCGGTGCCGGGCTTGTCGAGCACGTGCGCGTCGAGCGCGGCGACCTGGTCGGAGCCGATCACCAGGGCATCGCGCCGGCCCAGGCCGGCCGCCTCGGCCTTGGCGATCGCCAGCCGCAGGGCGCGCCGGTCGGGCTCCTCGTTCGGCAGCGGGCTCTCGTCGAGGCCGGGCGCACGCTGTTCGAAGTCCGCCACCAGCCGGCGCAACAGCTCGGCCCGGTAGCGCGAGGTGGAGCCGAGCACCAGGCGCGCGCTCATGCGTGCGGCTCCGGGCGGATGTGCTCGCGCATGGCCGCGTCCAGCTCGTGGTGGGCGCGTTCGAGCGCGTGCATCAGCGGTTCCAGGCGGTCGCGGATCGTGCGCAGGGTGGAGGCGGCCTCGTCCAGCTCCTGCTGGCTGGCGCGGGCCGAGCGGTCGCGCACCCAGATGCGCTGCTGCAGCAGCGAGCGCAGGCCGGCGTCGATGGCCTGCTGCGCCTCCTGCTCGCTGGCGGCGGGCAGGTCGGGGTTGAGCGAGATCACCGCATGCGCCTGTTGCAGGCCGCTGCGGCAGGTCTTCAGGTCGGCCTCCACCTGGTCGGCCAGCTGCAGCAGCCGGCGCAGGCTGTCGGCGCGGCGGTCCAGCCGGCGCCGGCGCAGCAGTGCCGCGCAGGCCACGGCCAGCGCGAACGCCAGCAGGGCGACGATGCCGAGGGTGAGGAATGGCTGCACGGACAGGTCGGCGTGGCGGGGGACGGCCGCAGTCTGCCCCATCGGGCGGCGCGCAGGCAAAAAGGCGTGGTGCGGGAGCGGTGCCCGCCATGGGCTTATGATGGTCCGGTGCAGCCGGCCCGCTGCGGGCCCGCGGTTGACTTCGGAAGGGCGTAAATTTAAGATTTCGCGATTATGTCCGTGACACTGCCAGAGTCCGTGGACGCTTGGCGCATGGTCTCGGCGCGGCGTTCGTTCGCCGGGGAGCTGCCCGTAGCCGCCATGCCGCGGCTGTGCGAAGCGTTGGCGGGCCGCGAAGGCACGGCGCAGTACGAGCTGGATTTCGGCCGCGACGAGTTCGGCTCGGCCTATCTCGACGTCCGCGTCCAGGCCCCGCTGACGCTGCTTTGCCAGCGTACGCTGGAACCGTTCGCGCTGCCGGTGACGGTGGAAGGGCGGCTGGGCCTGATCGGCTCCGAGCGCGAGGAGGCGGCACTGCCGCCCGACTGCGAGCCGCTGCTGATCGGCGAGGACGGGCGCCTGAACCCGGCCGAGGTGATCGAGGACGAATTGCTGTTGGCCTTGCCGCTGGTGCCGGTGAACCCGGACAGCAGCCTGCCTGATGAAGTGACCGAGCCCGCGCCGGAAGAGGATTCCGGCACGGGGCGTACCGACAACCCGTTCGCGGTCCTGCGCGAACTCAAGAAGAACTGATTTAGCTGGAGATTAGCCATGGCCGTTGCCAAGAGCCGCAAGACCCCGTCCACCCGCGGCATGCGTCGTTCGCACGACAAGCTGAAGACCGTGCAGCTGGCCACCGACCCGACCAGCGGCGAGGTGCACCTGCGCCACCACGTCACCGCCGACGGCTACTACCGCGGCAAGAAGGTGATCGACACCGACACGGCGGTGGTCGACGAGGATTGATCGCCATCCCGCAAGGGATCTGGCTGTAGGGCAGGGCGGCGCGGTGACGCGCCGCTTTGCGTTCGGGTGGCCGCGAAGTAAGGTTGCGCTCCCGGTCCGGCGGCGCGTGCGCCGCGTTCCCCGCACTTTGGATAGTCCATGACCGCGATCTATTCCCGCATCCTCGGTACCGGCAGCGCATTGCCCGAGCGCGTGCTCACCAATGCCGACCTGGAGAAGCTCGTCGACACCAGCGACGAGTGGATCCGCACCCGCACCGGCATCCGCCAGCGCCACATCGCCGCCGAGGGCGAGACCACCGGCGATCTCGCCTTCGCCGCCGCGCAGCGCGCGCTGGAGGCGGCCGGCGTCAAGGCGTCGGAGTTGGACCTGATCGTGGTGGGCACCACCACGCCGGACCTGATCTTCCCCTCCACCGCCTGCCTGGTGCAGCACCGCCTGGGCGCCAACGGCTGCGCCGCGTTCGACGTCAACGCCGCCTGCTCGGGCTTCGTCTACGCGCTCGGCGTGGCCGACAAGTTCATCAAGAGCGGCCAGTCGAAGAAGGTGCTGGTGATCGGCGCCGAGACGCTGACCCGCATGGTCGACTGGGGCGAGCGCGAAACCTGCGTGCTGTTCGGCGACGGCGCCGGCGCGGTGGTGCTGGAGGCTTCGCCGGAGCCGGGCATCTACACCACCTGCATGCATGCCGACGGCGGCTACAAGGAGCTGCTGTGGAACCCGGTGGGCGTCTCCGCCGGCTTCACCGACGAGCCCAACCACGGCGTGCGCATCCGCATGGCCGGGCGCGAGGTGTTCAAGGTCGCGGTGAAGACGCTGGACTCGCTGGTCGAGGAGACGCTGCGGGCCGCCGGCATGGAGGCTTCGCAGCTGGACTGGCTGATCCCGCACCAGGCCAACCTGCGCATCATCGAGGCCACCGCCAAGCGGCTCAACATGTCGATGGACCAGGTGGTGGTGACGGTGGACCAGCACGCCAACACCTCGGCCGGCTCGGTGCCGCTGGCGCTGGACTACGCGGTGCGCTCGGGCAAGGTGCTGCGCGGCCAGAACCTGCTGCTGGAAGCGTTCGGCGGCGGCTTTACCTGGGCTTCGGCGCTGCTGCGCTACTGAAGCGGCGCGACTAGCATTGCCGGGATCCGACCTGAAGGCCGCGCTTCGAGCGCGGCCTTCGGCGTTTTGGCGCCGGGGGCGGGTGGTGCGGGCGCGAAAGCCTGTCGACAGGGCATTGGACGGGCGCGACCTCGCGCTCGCTCCATCCGCTGCGCGCGCGACGCGCGGCACGCCGCCATGCCCCCTCGCCGCCCGTCCCGCATCCCGCGCTTCCACCCAATACAGCTGCGCACGGCGCCCATTGCTGGCACCATTCCGCACTTTCGCCATCAGGATGCCTCGCTCCATGAGCCAACGTGACGCCTCGCTCGCCTTCGTTTTCCCCGGCCAGGGTTCGCAATCGGTCGGCATGCTGGCCGAGCTGGCCGAAGCCCACCACGAAGTGAAGGCGACCTTCGAGGAAGCCTCCGACGGCGCCGACGTCGACCTGTGGGCGTTGAGCCAGCAGGGGCCGGAGGAGCTGCTCAGCCGCACCGAATACACCCAGCCGGCCCTGCTGGCCGCCAGCATCGCCGTGTGGCGCGTATGGCGCGCGCAGGGCGGCGCGCTGCCGGCGCAGCTGGCGGGGCACAGCCTGGGCGAGTACAGCGCGCTGGTCGCCGCCGAGGTGATCTCGCTGCGCGACGCCGCGCACCTCGTGCGCATCCGCGGCCAGCGCATGCAGGAAGCCGCGCCGGAAGGCTCCGGCGCGATGGCCGCCGTGCTCGGCGCCGAGGACGCGGTGGTCGAGGAGGCCTGCCGCGAAGCCTCCGGCATCCACGTGGCGGTGCCCGCCAACTACAACTCGCCGGGCCAGGTGGTGATCGGCGGCCACGCCGACGCGGTGGACAAGGCGCTGGCGCTGCTCGCCGAGCGCGGCGTGCGCAAGGCGGTGAAGCTGCCGGTGAGCGTGCCTTCGCACACGCCGCTGATGCGCGAGGCGGCCAACCGCCTGGCCGAGGCGATGACCGCCTACGTCTGGCACGCGCCGAAGATCGGCGTGGTGCAGAACGTCGACGCCAAGGTGCACCATGGCGTCGAGGCGATCCGCGAGGCGCTGGTCAGCCAGCTCTACCTGCCGGTACGCTGGACCGGGTGCGTGCAGGCGCTGGCCGCCGGCGGCGCCGCGCGCATCGCCGAGTGTGGGCCGGGCAAGGTGCTGAGCGGCCTGATCAAGCGCATCGACAAGGGCATCGAGGCGCGCGCGATCGGTACGCCGGCCGAGCTGGGCGCGGCCCGCGCCGAGTGGGCCTGACCGCTCCGAATGCCGCCGGGCCGTGCCGCTTCGCGCGGCGTGGCCCCACGACTCCGAACCCCTAGCTGAAGGAACCCACGCATGAGCAAGCCACTGCAAGGCGAGATCGCCCTGGTGACCGGCGCCAGCCGCGGCATCGGCGCGGCCATCGCCGATGAACTGGCGGCGCAGGGCGCCACCGTGATCGGCACCGCCACCAGCGAATCCGGCGCCGCCGCGATCGGCGAGCGGCTGGCGGCGCAGGGCGGCCACGGCCGCGTGCTGAACGTCACCGACGGCGCCGCGGTCGAGGCGCTGATCGACGGCATCGCCAAGGCATTCGCGCCGGTTTCGATCCTGGTCAACAACGCCGGCATCACCCGCGACCAGCTGCTGCTGCGCATGAAGGACGAGGACTGGCAGGCCATCATCGACACCAACCTCACCTCGGTCTACCGCACCTCCAAGGCGGTGATGCGCGGCATGATGAAGGCGCGCAAGGGCCGCATCATTTCGATCGCCTCGGTGATCGGCCTCACCGGCAACCCGGGCCAGGCCAACTACGCGGCGGCCAAGGCGGGCATCATCGCCTTCTCCAAGTCGCTGGCGCGCGAGATCGGCACCCGCGGCATCACCGTCAACGTGGTGGCGCCGGGCTTCATCGACACCGACATGACGCGCGCGCTGCCGGAGGAATCCAAGCAGGCGCTGCTCGGCCAGATCGCGCTGGGGCGCCTGGGCGAGGCGAGCGACATCGCCAAGGCGGTGGGCTTCCTGGCCTCGCCCGCGGCGGCCTACATCACCGGCGAGACGCTGCACGTCAACGGCGGCATGTACATGCCTTGAGCTTTGTCGCAGGCACGGCGCACGAAGCGGCGATCCGCGCCTGGTAGGCCAATCTGGCGCTGGCAGGCGCGTTGCTGGTGATTGCCGGTTGCCGGCGAACGGTTACCGATGCACGCCCTGCGGCTCCAACTGCTGCGGCTGGCGCTGTGGCTGCGCGTGGCCCGGCTGCTGCTCCTGCTGCGGCTGGCTGAGCCTCTGGAACTCGGCGCTGCTGTGCTCCAGCGGCGTGGCGACGGCCTGGCCCACGTCCACCTCAGCGATCTTCTTGAATGGCGAGTTGAGCTCGCCCTGCACCGCGTAGGCACGCTTGCCGTCGTCGCTCATCACGACGTGGTCGATGCGCTTCAGGCCCGCCGCGCGGGCCGAGGTGGTCAGTGCACCGGCAAAGTTGGCGCTCTTCTGGTCCGGAGTCCGGCCGTGCGCGGCATCGAAGCTGCGTACGAAGTAGGTGGCGCCGGTAAGCGCGTCGAGATCATGAGTATTGGGATTGGGCATGGTCTTCGTCCGTGAAGAAAGGGTGCGATGGACTTACTTGAGATCGATGACGGCCAAGTACTTCTGCAGCACATTGGCGCGCTCGCAGATGCGGAACGTTTCGTTCTGCGTACGCTGGAGATTGCTCACCGTCTCGCTGCCATAGAGGGTGTCTTCGAGCCTGCCGGTCTTGTCCTGCAGGTCCAGCCATGACCGCTCGGCCGTGACTAGTTTTTCCTTGGCCTTGGCGTCGAGCTTGCTCATCAGCGTCTTGTAGGTGCTGTTGAGGCGGGCATCCTGCTTCTGCCGCTCATCAGGCAGTTGGCGATGGCGGCGGTATCGGAACCGGCCTTGTCGACGCAGGCGTAGAAGGCATCGCTGATGCCCTTGGGGGCGTCGGGCTTGATGTACTCGCTGTTGCTTTCGGCAGCGGATGCGGCCATGCAGCAGGCGAGCAGGGCAGGGGCGAGGGCGAATATCCTGACTTTCATGATGCAGCTCCTGAGGGTGCTTTCGTTACGATGGCCGCACCTCGATCCCATGCATGTCCCTTGTTGCGCCCGGAGCGCGTGGCAGTGGCCAACTTAGGGGATCGCCCCGGCCCCTTCAAGTGATCCAGACTGACCTGTCCGGTTTTCCAATCAGCGCACACTCTCCAGTCTCATGGCCACGCCTTCGGGCCGCTGATCCTTGCCGGTGTCCTGCGCGTGAAGTTCGTTCTGCTCCCAATGACCTCAAGCCATGCGTGATGCAGATACTGGACAGGCTTCTTTCGGCATCGCGTACACGAAAAAGGCAGGCGGCGACGCCTGCCTTTTTCGTTGCCCGCGCCCCGGGCGGGGCGCGGCGCGAGGGCCTCACTTCAGGCCGTTGCCGATGGTGCGGGTGAGCGTGGCGTTGGCGTCGTCGCCGCTGAACTCCCAGAAGAACGCGCCGCCGAGGTTGCGCGTCTTCACGTAGTTCATCTTCTCGGTGACCGTCGCCGGGTCGTCGTAGCTCCAGAAGGTGGTGCCGTTGAAGATCCAGTGCGCGTGCGCCTGCGGGTCGTCGTAGGCGGGGTAGCCGAGGCCCTTGAGCACCTTGTAGTCCTCGATGCCGGCCTCGTAGGTGCCGGGCGCCGGGCTGCTGCTCGGCTGGTACAGGCCGTGGTTGACGTTGGGCACGTTGGTCCAGCCGCGGCCGTAGTAGCCGATGCCGAGGTTGAGCTTGGAGGCCGGCACGCCGCGGTCGAGGAGGGCCTGGATGGCGTCGTCCGTGTTGTAGCTCAGCACGTCGCCGGTGGAGGGATCGTTGGGCGAGGCGAGCAGCGCCGAGTGGAAGTTGGTGGTGCCCTCCCACGCGCCGTGGAAGTCGTAGCTCATCACGTTGATCCAGTCGAGGTACGCCGCGTACTGGCCCGGGTCGGTGACGCGGATCTTGTCGATGCCGGCGCCGGCCGCGATGCTCAGCAGCAGGCCGGGGCGCACCGCGTCGAGCTGGCGGCGGAACTCGGCCAGCAGGGCGGTGAAGTTGGCCGTGTCCTCCGAGGTGCCGCACTGCAGGCCGCAGGCCGCCGGGTACTCCCAGTCGATGTCGATGCCATCGAACAGGCCCGCCGCGACGCCGGCGCCGCCGGCGTTGTCGGCCACCGGCAGGTTGCCCTTGATGTAGGCGTCGATGCAGGAGGCGACGAAGGCCTGGCGGTTGGCCGGCTTGGCCGCCTCCGAGAAACCGCGCGACCAGGTCCAGCCGCCCAGCGAGACCAGCAGCTTGAGGCCCGGGTGTTTGGCCTTGAGCTGCTTGAGCTGGTTCCAGCTGCCGCGCAGCGGCTGGTCCCAGGTGTCGGCCGCCCCGCTGACGCTGTTGGCCGCCGAGTAGGACATGGTGTAGTCGGCGTAGGCGTCGCCGCCGGCGCCGGTGTTCGGGTCGGAGGCCTGCGTCACGCCCACCTCGCAGCGGTTGTTGCGCACGTTGCCGAAGGCGTAGTTGATGGCGGTGAGGTTCGCCGCCGCGCCGCTGCTCTCGATGTTCTTCACCGTGTAGCCGCGGCCGTAGATGCCCCACTGGGTGAAGTAGCCGATCACGTGCTTGCCGCCACCGTCGCCGATGGAGGCCGCGGTGCGCACGCTCAGCGCGGCGCTCTGGGCGGAGGCGTTGCCGGCCTTGTCGCGGGCGCGCACCGCATAGCTGTAGGCGGTGTCGGCGGCGAGGCCGCTGTCGGTGTAGCCGGTGCCGGTGGGCGAGCCGACCAGGGTGCCGTTGCGGTAGACGTCGTAGCCGGCCACGCCGCTGCCGCCGGCGTTGTCGGTGGCGGCGTTCCAGCTCAGCGTGATGCTGGAGGCGCTCTGCGAGGGCGAGGCGAGGCCGCCGGGCACGCTCGGCGCGGTGGTGTCGGCGGCGGCCTGCACGGTGATGGCGACGGCGGCGGAGGTGGTGCTGGCGCCGGCGTTGTCGGTGGCCACGGCGGTGAGCGTGTAGCTGCCCGCGGCCGCGCCCTGCCAGGTCGCCGAGTAGGGTGGCGCGGTGGCGCTGCCCAGCGAGGTGGCGCCGCGGAAGAACTCCACCTTGGCGATGCTGCCGTCGCTGTCGCTCGCGCTGGCCGACACGGTGATGCTGGCGCCCGCGGCGAACTGCGCGCCGGCGGCGGGCGCGATGAGGCTCACCGTGGGCGGCACGTTGCCGCTGGCGCTGCAGGTGCCGAGCCTGGTGTACCAGCCGCAGCCGGGACAGTAGTCGGGCGCGGCGTTCCAGATCTGCACGTTGGCCTGGTAGGGGCTGCCCTGGTAGACCAGCTTGTCGCCGGGGTTGTAGACGGTGGTGGCGTTCCAGCTCGCGATGCCGCTGCAGGAGACTTCCTGCGCCGCGGCGCCCGCGCTCCAGCAGCAGCCCAGCAGCAGGATGCCCAGCAGGGCCCATAGGAAACATCTGGCATTCATGGCGATCACTCCCGACACAGGTGGAGAACCGACGCCTTGCGCATCGGAACCGAGGACTCGTTGCCTGCTCGCCTCCGCCGCACGGTGCAAAGCCGGGGCGAGGGCGGGTACCACTTGGTGTCGAGGGCGCCGTCCGTGCGTCGTTGCGTGCCGCGCGGCGGTGACCGGTGTCGGCCCGGAATCGCCGTCGTGCGTGCGCCGCCTCCCGCGGCACACGTCCCCGCGCGGGGGAGCGATCATCCGGACGCAGGCGAGCGTGGAGACGCCTGACAACGTTGTCAATGGGTCGGGGCGCGATTCGGTCGGATCGTCACACTTCGTGCCCGGCGCCGGCGTGGCGGGCCGGGAATTCGTTGTCACGGCTGACCAGGCGCCATCCCGGCGTCGCCGGGGTGCGGTGGCGCCCGGCCGGCCGGGGTGTCGCCAAGAGGGGGATTTTGGGTAAGAATGCGGGGCTTGCGTCGCTGCCTCGATGGTGGCGCGTGCATGCAATCGCCGGTGGCTGGCGAGGCTGAGGCTTTGCCACTACAATGCGCCGGCTTTAACCCCTCCGGAGGTCTAGGACACATGAGCACCATCGAAGAACGCGTCAAGAAAATCGTCGTCGAGCAGTTGGGCGTGAAAGAAGACGAAGTCACGGCAAACGCCTCGTTCGTGGACGATCTGGGCGCGGACTCGCTGGACACCGTCGAGCTGGTGATGGCGCTCGAGGAAGAGTTCGAGACCGAGATCCCCGACGAGGAAGCGGAGAAGATCACCACCGTGCAGCAGGCCGTCGATTACATCAAGGCCCACGCCAAGGATTGATCGGTTTGGGACCGATCGGTTCGCGACCGTCCTCCGGTCGTCGGCCGTCCTGAAGCGATACTGGGAACTGCGCCGCTACGGCGCAGTTTTCGTTTGTAGGTTTGTAACGTCCGATCACGTATGGTGCCGCAGGTCCGGCGCCCGGAACGGACGGCTACGATGTCCGCGAGACGGGACTCGTCCGCGCGGACGTTCCGGCAACCACGAAGGAACCACAGCATGAGCAAGCGACGTGTGGTAGTGACCGGCCTCGGCATCATCTCGCCGGTCGGCAACGACATCGCCACCGCCTGGGAGCACATCCTGAAGGGCGTCAGCGGCATCGGTCCGGTGACGCATTTCGACGCCGCCACTTTTGCCACGCGCATCGCCGGCGAGGTGCGTGACTTCGACCCGGCGCAGTGGGTCGCGCCGAAAGACGTCAAGAAGATGGACCCGTTCATCCACTACGGCATCGCCGCGGGCGCGCAGGCCCTGCGCGATTCCGGGCTGGAGGTGACGGAAGCGAACGCCACGCGCATCGGCGTGGCGGTGGGCGCCGGCATCGGCGGCATCTCCACCATCGAATCCACCGCGATCGAGCTGAAGGAGAAGGGCGCGCGCCGCGTGTCGCCGTTCTTCGTGCCGAGCTCGATCGTCAACATGGTGTCCGGCCACCTGTCGATCATGTACGGCCTGAAGGGCCCGAACATCGCCTGCGTCACCGCCTGCACCACGGCCACGCACAACATCGGCCTGGCCGCGCGGATGATCCAGTACGGCGACGCCGACGCGATGATCGCCGGCGGCGCGGAGTACTCCACCACCGGCACCGCCATGGCGGGCTTCTGCTCGGCCAAGGCCATGTCCACCCGCAACGACGACCCCACCCGCGCCAGCCGCCCGTGGGACAAGGACCGCGACGGCTTCGTGCTGTCCGACGGCGCCGGCGTGCTGATGCTGGAGGAGTACGAGTTCGCCAAGGCGCGCGGCGCGAAGATCTACGCTGAGCTGGTGGGCTTCGGCATGAGCGGCGACGCCTACCACATCACCGCGCCCAGCGAGGGCGGCGAGGGTGCGGCGCGCTGCATGCGGAACACGCTCAACGACGCGGGCCTCAACCCCACCGACGTGGACTACATCAACGCGCACGGCACCTCCACGCCGCTGGGCGACCTGGGCGAGGTGATGGCGGCCAAGACGGTGTTCGGCGAGCATGCCTACAAGCTGGCGGTGAGCTCGACCAAGTCGGTCACCGGCCACCTGCTCGGCGCGGCCGGCGGCGTGGAGGCGATCTTCACCATCCTCGCCCTGCGCGACCAGGTGCTGCCGCCCACCATCAACCTCGACGAGCCGGGCGAGGGCTGCGACCTCGACTTCGTGCCGAACACGGCGCGCGAGGCGAAGTTCGACGTGGCCATCTCGAACTCGTTCGGCTTCGGCGGCACCAACGGCACGCTGGCGTTCCGCCGCGTCTGACGCGCGTGACGGCCAGCTGCCGCATCCTCGGCGGCCGGCGCGACCTGCTCGCGCCGGCCGCCGCGTTTCCGCAACGCTATCCCTGCCTGCTCGAGAGCGTGCTGCGCGGCACGCCGCAGGCGCGCTACGACATCCTGTTCGCCTTTCCGCAGGGCTCGCTGAGCCTGGAGGCGGACGGCATCGTGCGCGACGGGCACGGTGCGCGGCAGGGCGGCCGCTTCCTCGATGCGCTGGATGCGGCCTGGCAGGCGGAGCGGTTGCCGCGCGAGGACGACGGTTTGCCGTTCCACGGCGGCTGGGTGCTGTTCCTGGCCTACGAGCTGGCCGGCGAGATCGAGCCGACGCTGCGCCTTGCCGCGGACGGGCGCCTGCCGGTGGCGCTGGCGCTGCGCTGCCCGGCGGCGGTGATCGTCGATCACGCGCGCGAGCGCACCGTGCTGGTGGCCGAGGCGGGTAGCGAGGCGCTGCTGGATGCGATGGAGGCGGACCTCGTCGCCCCGGCATCGCCCGCGAACCTGCCCGCGCCGCAGGCCATCGAGGAGGACGAGCCCGGGCGCTTCCTCGCCGGGGTGGCGCGCATCCACGAGCATCTGCGCGCGGGCGACATCTTCCAGGTGAATCTCGCGCGCGCCTGGCGGGCGCGCTACGCCGCGGCGCCGTCGCCGGCCGCGCTGTATGCGGCGCTGCGCGCGGCCAATCCCGCACCCTTCGCCGGCCTGCTGCAGCAGCCGGGCTGGGCGGTGGCCAGTTCCTCGCCGGAGCGGCTGGTCGAGGTGCGCGGCGACGCGGCGCAGGCGCGCCCCATCGCCGGCACGCGCCCGCGTCTGCCGGGCGAGGACGAGGCCGCGCGCATCCGCGAACTGCACGCCCACCCCAAGGAGCGCGCCGAGCACGTGATGCTGATCGACCTGGAGCGCAACGACCTCGGCCGCGTATGCCGTCCGGGCACGGTGGAGGTGAACGAGCTGATGGCGGTGGAGAGCTACGCCCACGTGCACCACATCGTCTCCAACGTGCGCGGCCGGCTGCGCGAGGGCGTGACGCCGGGGCAGGTGATCGCCGCCACCTTTCCCGGCGGCACCATCACCGGCTGTCCCAAGGTGCGCTGCATGGAGATCATCGCCGCGCTGGAGCGCTCGCCGCGCGGCGCCTACACCGGCGCGCTGGGCTACCTCGACCGCAGCGGCGACCTGGACCTCAACATCCTGATCCGCACGCTGACCCAGGTGGGCGCCGAGGTGAGCCTGCGCGCCGGCGCCGGCATCGTGGTCGACTCGGTGGCGGAGAAGGAGCTGGAGGAAACCCGCGCCAAGGCGCGTGGCCTGCTGCGCGCGCTGGGAGCGCCGGGCTGATGGCGGAGGCGGCCGTGCGCGTCCTGGTCGACGGGCAGGCGCAGGATCGCGTGTCGGTGTTCGACCGTGGCCTGAGCTACGGCGACGGCCTGTTCGAAACCCTCCGCTTCGAGGCCGGCGAGGCACCGCTGTGGCCGCGCCACATGCAGCGCCTGGCGTCGGGTTGCGAGCGCTTGGGGTTGCCGGCGCCCGATGCGGCGCTGCTGCGCGAGGAGGCCCGTGCGGTGAGCGCCGGCCTGGCGCAGGCGGTGGTGCGCATCACCGTCACCCGCGGCACCGGCGCGCGCGGCTATGCGCCGCCGGCCATGGTGCAGCCGACCCGCATCGTCGCCGCCTTCCCGCTGCCGCCGCTGCCCGCTGCGCATTACCGGCACGGCATCCGCATGCGCCTGTGCCGGCTGCGCCTGGCGGAGCAGCCGCTGCTGGCCGGCATGAAGCACCTCAACCGGCTGGAACAGGTGCTGGCCCGCGCCGAGTGGAGCGACCCGGCGATCGCCGAAGGCCTGCTGTGCGACGCCACCGGCCGCGCCATCTCGGCCACCATGATGAACCTCTTCGCTGTGCTAGATGGCGCGCTGGTGACGCCGGCGCTGGAGCGTTGCGGCATCGCTGGCGTCGGGCGCGCCGAGGTGCTGGCGGCGCGGCCGGCGCAGGTGCGCGACCTGCCGCTGGATGAACTGCTGCGCGCGAGGGAAGTCTTCCTATCTTCGAGCGTGCGGGGCATCCTGCCCGTTTGCGAACTGGACGGACGCACGCTCGAGGTCGGTCCGGTCGCGCGCGCCATGCAGCGGCATTGGCGCGGGCTAGGTTTTTCGATGGAGGCGGGATGAGGCGCACACACCCGATGCGCGGCGGAATCGTCTGGCGCGTGCTGCTCGCCGTGCTGGTGCTGGCGGCGGCGGGGCTGGCGTGGCTCGCCTACGACTTCGGCCGCTTCGCACGCACGCCGCTGGCGGTGGCGGGGCCGGGCCAGACGATCGAGATCGAGCGCGGCAGCAGCCTGCGCGGCATCGTCGAGCAGCTGCGCCGGCGCGGCCTGAGCGGGGCCAGCCCGTGGTACTGGCGCGCGCTGGCCGAGCGCCAGCGCGTGGCCGGCCGCCTGCACGCCGGCGAATACGCGCTGCCGCCCGGCATCACGCCGGCCGCGCTGCTTGAGGACATGGCCGACGGCAAGGTGCTGCAGCACACCTTCACCATCGTGGAGGGCTGGAGCTTCCGCCAGCTGCGCGCCGCGCTGGCCGGCGCGCTCAAGCTCCGGCACGACAGCGCGGGCCTGGACGACGCGGCCGTGATGCAGAAGCTCGGCGCGCCCGGCGAGATGCCCGAAGGCCGCTTCCTGCCCGAGACCTATGCCTACGTGA
Organism: Frateuria defendens; assembly: GCF_001182895.1. Lineage (GTDB taxonomy): Bacteria > Pseudomonadota > Gammaproteobacteria > Xanthomonadales > Rhodanobacteraceae > Frateuria_B > Frateuria_B defendens. Next base: position 67,935 of record NZ_LFQR01000006.1, read on the forward strand.
TGGGCGACAGCGACCTCGACGTGCTGCGGCGCGCCCACGCGGCCATGGCCCGCACGCTCGACGCGCTGTGGCCGCAGCGCGCCGCCGACCTGCCGCTGGCCTCGCCGTACGAGGCGCTGGTCCTCGCCTCGCTGGTGGAGAAGGAGACCGGTCGCGCCGAGGAGCGGCCGCAGATCGCCGGCGTGTTCGTGCGCCGCCTGCAGGGCCACATGCTGCTGCAGACCGATCCCAGCGTGATCTACGGCATGGGCGAGCGCTACGACGGCAACGTCCGCAAGGCCGACCTCGCCCTCGACACGCCCTACAACACCTACACCCGCGCCGGCCTGCCGCCCACGCCGATCGCCTTGCCGGGCAAGGCGGCGCTGGCGGCGGCGCTGCACCCGGCGCCGGGCGATGCGCTGTACTTCGTCGCGCGCGGCGACGGCAGCCACGTGTTCGCCCATACACTGGCCGAGCACAACCGCAACGTCGCCTGTTACCAGCTGAAGCATTGCCTATGAACGCACGCGGCCGTCCCATCACCCTTGAAGACGCCGAAGGCGCCGGCAGGCGTACGCCGTTGCGCGCCCTGCCGGCGGCGGCCGGCTGCGCGCGAGTCGCCGGACGCGCCGCCGCGGAGCCTTCGCGCTTTCGCGTATCCGACGCGGCCCTCGCCGCGCACGCGCCCTTGCCGGCAGAGGCTGCGCCGTGACGGCGCCGCCCTGGCTCGCGGAGCATTGGGTGCGCCTGCAGGCGCGCGTGCAGCGCGGGGCGCTGCCGCATGCGCTGCTGCTGTGCGGCCCGGCCGGACTCGGCAAGCGCGACTTCCTGCGGCGCTTCGTGCGCGGCCTGCTGTGCGAGCGCCCGCGGGACGGCGAAGGCTGCGGCGAGTGCCGCAGCTGCCGCTTGTTCGAGGCCGGCACCCATCCGGATTTCGTCACGCTGGGCTACGCCCTGCGCAAGGACGGCGTGCAGCGCAGCGAGATTGTGGTGGACCAGGTCCGCGAACTGTCCGCGCGGCTGGCCATGGCCAGTCAGTTCGGCGGCTGGCAGGTGGCGGTGATCGACCCCGCCGACGCGATGAACGCGGCCGCCGCCAACGCGCTGCTCAAGACGCTGGAAGAGCCTTCCGCGCAGACCCTGCTGGTGCTGCTGGCCGACGCGCCGTGGCGCCTACCGCAGACCATCCGCAGCCGCTGCCAGCGGATCGAGTTCCAGCTGCCGCCGGCGGAGCAGGCGTTGGCCTGGCTGGCCTCGCAGGGCGTCGCGCAGGCGGCGGACGCCTTGGCCGCGGCCGGCGGCAACCCTGGCCTGGCGCGCGAGTGGGCGGCCTCCGGCGCGCTGGACCGGCGCCAGGAAGTGCGCAAGGACCTGGCGGCGCTGGCCGCCGGCCGCGGCGAGGCGATGGCGGTGATCCGCCGCTGGCTGGACAGCGAGCCGGCGCAGCGCCTGTGGTTCGCCGCGCAGGCGGTGGCGGACGAGGCCCGCGCGCAGGCCGCGGGCCAGTCGCCGCCGCTCGCCAGCCAGCTCGATGCGGACGGCCTGCAGGCGTGGTACGCCGCCGCCAACCGCACCCGCGACGCGCTGAGCGGCCCGCTGCGTGGCGACCTGCTGCTGCTGGAACTGCTCGCCGGCTGGCGCTAGGCAACCCCGGCTTTCCGCGCGCTTAAAGCGGCGGAAAGCTGGACGACAGGGCGCTTGCCTAGCCTCCATGGCATGCGTTTGTCGATCCGTCGCGAATTCTGGCCGTGGTTGCTGCTGCTGGCCCTGCTGAGCCTGCGCCTGTGCTGGCTGAACGCCTATCCGTTCGATTCGGACGAGCCCCAGCACGCGCATGTCGCCTGGGTCTGGACGCAGGGGCTGCTGCCTTATCGCGACGTCTTCGACAACCATGGCCCGCTGTTCGGCCTGCTCAACGCGCCGGTGCTGGCGTGGGTCGGCGAGCGGGCGGACGCGCTGAGCTGGCTGCGGCTGGCGGTGCAGCCGTGGTACTTCCTCGCCCTGTTCGCCGCCTGGTATCTGGGCCGGCGTTTCTACGGCCGCCGCGTCGCGCTGGCCGCCGTGCTGCTGGTCGCGCTGTGGCCGCGCTTCTTCCTGGTGATGGGGCAGTTCCGCACGGACGACCTGTGGGCGGCGCTGTGGCTCGCGTCGCTGGCCGTGCTGGCGATGCGCGGGGGAAGTTTCCTGCGCGGCCTGGGCGCGGGCCTGCTCGCCGGCGCGGCGCTGTGCGTCTCGCAGAAGACGGTGATGCTGCTGGTCACCGCGGCGGTGGCCGGCATGGTGGTGGGGCTGGCGCGCCGGTCGGCGTGGCGGCTCGACTGGCGCCTGCCGGCCGGCTACGGCTTGGGCCTGCTGCTGCTGCCGGTGCTGTTCCTGGCGTGGTTCGCGGCGCAGGGCGCGCTGGAGATCGCCGTCTACAACCTGGTCGGCTACAACACGGCCGAGACCGGGCGGGACGCCAACCTCTGGCGCCTGCTGCTGTTCTTCGTGCTGGCGCCGGCCGCCGTGGCGGTGGCGGTGCGGCGGCAACGGCGCTCGCACGGCGCGCGGGCGCCCTGGCGGATCTTCATCGCCTTGCAGAGCGTGCTGGTGGTGCTGGCGGTGGAGTGCATCTGGCCGCTGGTCACGCGGCAGGATTTCCTGCCGGCGATCCCCTTGCTGCTGCTGGCCTTGTGCGGCTGGGCGGCGCGGCGCTGGCGATGGGCCGCGAGCCCCCGGCGCGGCTGGCTGGCGGTCGGTGCCGTGGTGGCGCTGGAATTGGTGCTGCTGGCTTCCAACGAGCCGCCCTGGCGCGATGCCCTGCGCGGGCAGCGTGCCGAGCTCGGCAGCGTGCTGCGCTACACCGACGCGGGCGACTCGGTGATGGATGCCAAGGGCGCGTCGATCTTCCGACCCCGCCCCTACTACCTGGTGCTGGAGACGATGGCGCGCCAGCGCCTGCAGCACGGCCTCATGGCGGACACGGTGCCGGAGGCGCTGGCCGAGCACGGCACCATGCTGGTGATCCGGCGCGGGCTGCCCGATCTCGCCGATGCGTTCGTGCTGCGCAACTACCTGCCGGCCGCGGGCCAGGTCCGCATCGCGGGCCTGCTGCTGCCTGGCGGCGACGACGCGCACCGCTTCGAGGTGGAAGTGCCCGGCGACTATACCCTCGTCGATGGACGGGCTAAGGTGATGGCCAGCCTCGACGGTGCCGCGCCGGCCGATCACTGGACGCTGACGCGCGGCATGCATCGCCTGGATGCATCGTCCGGACAGGTACTGGCCCTGGTCGGCAGCAAGGCATGGGAGCGCGGCTGGCGCCCCGCCTTGGAGGACGCGCCATGAGCGCGGTGACAGGGCAGGACGGCGATACGCCATGACGAGACAGGACGATGTGCGAGCGAGCGACGTGGTATCGGTAAGGGCCGGCGATGCGTGGGAACTTCAAGCGGCCGGGGCGCAGCCCACCACGTTGCGAGCGGAGGCGACGACCCGCCTGCTGGTGGTGGCGCCGCATCCGGACGACGAGACCATCGGCGCGGGCGAGCTGATCCAGCAGGTGCGCGAGGCGGGCGGCGCGGTGCGCGTGCTGCTGCTCACCGACGGCGACGACAACCCCTGGCCGCAGCGCTGGCTGGAGCGCCGGCTGTGGATCGGCGAGGCCGAGCGCCGCCGCTGGGGGCGCCGCCGGCGCGAGGAAGTCGCCGCGGCGCTGGACCGGCTGGGGCTCGATGCTGCCTCCCACCTGCAGGCGCTGGGCTGGCCCGACATGGGCGTCACCGGCCTGCTGCAGCGGCAAGGCACGGCGTTGCTGGCGCCGCTGCTCGCCCAGTTGGATGATTTCCGGCCCAGCCTGGTGGTGATGCCCGCGCTGGACGACCACCACCCCGACCACGGCGCGGCGCACGTGATCGCGCGGCTCGCGGTGGCGGCCTGGGGCGGCGAGCCCGCGCTGCTCGGCTACCTGGTGCACGGCCGGCCCACCGGCGCGGGGCCGGAGGTCGGCCCCGCGCCCGCCGCGCCGCGCCACGCGGTCAAGCTGGCCGCGCTCGACTGCCACCACAGCCAGCTGGCGCTGAGCGCCAAGCGCATGCACCGGCTGGCCGGCCGCCCCGAGCGCTTCCGCGCGCCGGCCGGGCCGGGCGGCGACAGCCGGCTGCCCTGGCGGCCGCCGGCGCCGTGGCGGCGCCTGCTGCGCCTCACCGTGGCCGACGGCGAGGGCGTGCGCGACTGGCGCTGGCACGAGGCGCCGCTCGAGCGCAGCGCGGATGGCGGCTTCCGGCTGGCCGGGCAGGGCGCCGGGCCGCGTTTCGCCAAGCTCTACCTCGACCTGCCTTCGCCGTGGATCTTCGACCACTGGGGCTGGTGCGAGTTCTGAGCGGGTGGCTTTGCGCGCGCCGGCCGGGGTCGCTACGATGCCGCCGTGCGGCCGCCCCGGCCGGCCGCCAGGAGCGCAGGCATGAATCCCGTCGCCGCCCGCCAGGGCATCATCTCGCTGAAGATCAAGGACGCGGCCGCGCTGTACGCCGCCTACATGCCCTTCCTCAAGAACGGCGGCCTGTTCGCGCCGACCGCGCAGCGCTATGCCCTGGGCGACGAGGTGGTGCTGCTGATCACGCTGTCGGACGAGAGCGAGCGCTTCTCGGTGGCGGGCAAGGTGGCGTGGATCAGCCCGGTGGGCGCGCAGGGCAACCGCACCGCCGGCATCGGCGTGCATTTCAACGAATCCGCCGACGGCGAGGGCGCGCGGCAGCGCATCGAGAACATCCTCGCCGGCGCGCTCGCCTCCGAGCGCCTCACGCACACGATGTGAGGGCGCCGCAGGCGGCGCTGGCGCGCGGTCGTTGTGCATAACGGGAACCTCGCGTCAAGACGTTGCTGCGGGCGCACACGTTGATACAATGTCGCAGGTGCCCTGGGTTGACGGCGGCACCGGGTAATTCGTGGCCTTCAACGCGCACCGCGGCTTCCCCCGAGCTTGGCCGCGCAAGGCTTGCCGAATCACAGAAGTGGACCGTGCTCCCCCACGGTCACTGATACGCCTGCGGGCGTGGAGGTCGTTTCGTCGTGCTTGCCGAATACTGGCCCATCCTCCTCTTCATCGGCGTCGCCACGGGGCTCGGCCTGGTCCTGCTGGCCATCGGCCTGCTGGCCGGCCCGCGCCGCCCCGAGTCGGAAAAACTCTCGCCCTACGAGTGCGGCTTCGAGGCCTTCGAGGACGCGCGCATGCGCTTCGACGTGCGCTATTACCTGCTGGCCATCCTCTTCATCATTTTCGACCTGGAAATCGCCTTCCTGTTTCCCTGGGCGGTGGTGTTCCAGCACATCGGCATCGTGGCTCTCATCGAGATGGCGCTGTTCCTGCTGCTCCTGGTGATCGGCTTCGCGTACGTCTGGAAGAAGGGAGCGCTGGAATGGGAGTGATCGATGCCGTCAGCCGGGTGATGCACAACCCGGAGCCGCTCAATCTCGTCGACGACATCCTGCGTCCGGCCCCGGACAACCCGGTGGTGCAGCGCGGCTTCGCCACCACCTCGGTGGACGCGCTGATGAACTGGGCGCGCACCGGCTCGATGTGGCCGATGACCTTCGGCCTGGCCTGCTGCGCGGTGGAGATGATGCACGCCAGCGCCGCGCGCCTGGACCTCGACCGCTACGGCGTGATCTTCCGGCCCAGCCCGCGCCAGTCCGACGTGATGATCGTGGCCGGCACCCTGGTCAACAAGATGGCGCCGGCGCTGCGCAAGGTCTACGACCAGATGCCCGACCCGAAATGGGTGATCTCCATGGGCAGCTGCGCCAACGGCGGCGGCTACTACCACTATTCCTACTCCGTGGTGCGCGGCTGCGACCGCATCGTGCCGGTGGACATCTACGTGCCCGGCTGCCCGCCGACCGCCGAGGCGCTGATCCACGGCATCCTGCAGTTGCAGAAGAAGATCCGTCGCACCCACACCATCGCCCGCTCCTGAAGGCGTACAAATGACTGACACGCAGAAGAACTCGCTGGCCGAGCGCCTTGCCGCGCGGTTCGGCGACATGTTGTCGATCGCCACGGTGGGCCAGGACGTCACGGTGGAGATCGCCGGCGTCGACCTGCTGGCCGTGGCCGCCGCGCTGCGCGACGAGCCGGGCTTCCGTTTCGGCGTGCTGATCGACGTGTGCGGCATCGACTACCTGGGCTACGGCCAGAGCGAGTGGGAGACCGACGTCTCCGGCACCGGCTTCTCGCGCGGCGTGGAAGGGCAGGCGGTGGGGCGCTTCAACTGGGCCGACCGCCCGCGCGCCGAGGCCCAGCCGCGCCGCTTCGCCGCGGTGATCCACCTGCTCTCGCTCGAGCTCAACCAGCGCCTGCGCCTGCGCGCGTTCGCCGAGGACGACGCGCTGCCGGTGCTGCCCTCCGTCACCGGCATCTGGCCGGGCGCCAACTGGTTCGAGCGCGAGGCCTTCGACCTCTACGGCATCCTGTTCGAGGGGCATCCGGACCTGCGCCGCATCCTCACCGACTACGGCTTCGTCGGCCATCCGTTCCGCAAGGACTTCCCGCTGATCGGCAACGTCGAGGTGCGCTACGACCCGGAGCAGAAGCGCGTGGTCTACGAACCGGTGTCGATCCAGCCGCGCGTGCTGGTGCCGCGCGTGATCCGCGACGACGCCGGCTTGATCCAAGCCAAGGCCGAGGCCGCCGACGACTGGCGGAGGAACTGATACATGGCCCAGGAAATCCGCAACTACACGATGAACTTCGGCCCCCAGCACCCGGCCGCGCACGGCGTGCTGCGCCTGGTGCTGGAGATGGACGGCGAGACGGTGGTGCGCGCCGACCCGCACGTGGGCCTGCTCCACCGCGGCACCGAGAAGCTGGCCGAGTCCAAGCCGTTCAACCAGTCCATCGGCTACATGGACCGCCTCGACTACGTGTCGATGATGTGCAACGAGCACGCCTACGTGCGCGCCATCGAGACCCTGCTGGGGATCGAGGCGCCGGAGCGCGCGCAGTACATCCGCACCATGTTCGACGAGATCACGCGCATCCTGAACCACCTGATGTGGGTGGGCTCCAACGCGCTCGACCTCGGCGCGATGGCAGTGTTCCTCTACGCCTTCCGCGAGCGCGAGGAACTGATGGACGTGTACGAGGCGGTGTCGGGCGCGCGCATGCACGCCACCTACTACCGCCCCGGCGGCGTCTACCGCGACCTGCCCGGGAAGATGTCGCAGTACCGCGAATCGCCCTGGCACAAGGGCAAGGACCTCGGCCGCCTCAACAGCTGGCGCGAAGGCTCCATGCTCGACTTCCTCGACGCCTTCACCGCCGACTTCCCGTCCAAGGTGGACGAGTACGAGGAACTGCTCACCAACAACCGCATCTGGAAGCAGCGCACGGTGGGCATCGGCGTGATCTCGCCCGAGCTGGCCCAGCAGTGGAGCATGACCGGCGTGATGCTGCGCGGCTCGGGCATCGAGTGGGACCTGCGCAAGAAGCAGCCCTACGCCAAGTACGCCGAGGTGGATTTCGACATCCCGGTCGGCGTCAACGGCGACTGCTACGACCGCTACCTGGTGCGGGTGGAGGAGATGCGCCAGTCCAACCGCATCATCAGGCAGTGCGTGGACTGGCTGCGCGCCAACCCCGGCCCGGTGATGGTGGAGAACTTCAAGGTCGCGCCGCCTAGGCGCGAGGCCATGAAGAACGACATGGAAGCGCTGATCCATCACTTCAAGCTGTTCACCGAGGGCTACGGCGTGCCGGCCGGCGAGACCTACGCCGCAGTCGAGGCGCCCAAGGGCGAGTTCGGCTGCTACCTGGTCTCCGACGGCGCCAACAAGCCCTTCCGCGTGCACCTGCGCGCGCCGGGCTTCGCCCACCTCTCCTCGATCGACACGATCATCCGCGGCCACATGCTGGCCGACGTGGTGGCGATGATCGGCACCTATGACCTGGTGTTCGGCGAGGTCGACCGGTGATGGCGATGCCAAGGGAGTCGGGAGGAGGGAATAGGGAATCGGGCGAGCGCGGTTGCTTGGCGGTTTGCATGGGTGGTCGGGCTTTTTCCAAAACGTCTGTACGGAATGGCGATGCGGTGGCGCGGGGAGTTTTCCGATTCCCGGCCCACGATGCTCCATTCCCGGAGTCCAACCCATGAAAGCCACCGGCAACTACGAGCAGGTCAAGCACGTCGATCCGCTTGCCGTGCTCAGCGAGCACACCCGCCACCACATCGACCAGTGGGTGGCCAAGTTCCCGCCGGACCGCAAGCGCTCGGCGCTGATCCAGGCGCTCATCGCCGCGCAGGAGCAGAACCAGGGCTTCCTCACCGACGAGCTGATCGCCGCGGTGGCCAGGTATCTCGAGCTGCCGCCGATCTGGGCCTACGAGGTGGCGAGCTTCTACTCGATGCTGGAGACCCGCCCGGTCGGCCGCAACAACGTGGCGATCTGCACCAACATCTCCTGCTGGCTCAACGGCGCGGAGGGCCTGGTGCGCCACTGCGAGAAGAAGCTGGGCATCAAGCTGGGCGAGAGCACGCCCGACGGGCGCGTCTACCTCAAGAACGAACAGGAGTGCATCGCCGCCTGCGCCGGCGGGCCGGCGATGACCGTCAACGGGCATTACCACGAGCGGCTCACGATCGAGAAGATCGACGAGATCCTCGACGGGCTGGAGTGATGAGCCCATTGGACAGCGCGGCCACGGACGGCCGCTTTTCGACCTTCGCGATCAGGGACGATCGCTCAAGCAGAGACTAAGGCCATGGCATACGGTCCCGCCCCCCAGGAACACCAGGTCGTCTACACCACGCTGCATTTCGACAAGCCGTGGGCGATGGACAGCTACGTCCAGGTCGGCGGCTACGAGGCGTGGCGCAAGATCCTCGCCGAGCAGCCCGACCCGGCCGCGCTGGTCGAGGAGGTCAAGAAGAGCAATCTGCGTGGCCGCGGCGGCGCGGGCTTCCCGACCGGCCTCAAGTGGTCCTTCATGCCCAAGGGCGGCATGCAGAAGTACATCCTGTGCAACTCGGACGAGTCCGAGCCCGGCACCTGCAAGGACCGCGACATCCTGCGCTTCAATCCGCACGCGGTGATCGAGGGCATGGCGATCGCCTGCTACTGCACCGGCACCACGGTGGGCTACAACTACCTGCGCGGCGAGTTCCACCACGAGCCGTTCGAGCACTTCGAGGAGGCGCTCAGGGAGGCCTACGCGGCGGGCCTGCTGGGCAAGAACATCCAGGGCAGCGGCATCGACGTGGACATCCACGCCGCGCTCGGCGCCGGCGCCTACATCTGCGGCGAGGAAACCGCGCTGATGGAGTCGCTGGAGGGCAAGAAGGGCCAGCCGCGCTTCAAGCCGCCGTTCCCGGCCAACTTCGGCCTGTACGGCAAGCCCACCACCATCAACAACACCGAGACCTACGCCTCGGTGCCGGCGATCATCCGCAAGGGCGCCGACTGGTTCCTGGCGCAGAGTAGAACGAAGAACGGCGGCCCGAAGATCTTCTCCGTCTCCGGCTGCGTGCAGAAGGGCGGCAACTTCGAGGTGCCGCTGGGCACCACCTTCGACGAGCTGCTGGAGATGGCCGGCGGCCTGCGTCCGGGGCGCACGCTCAAGGGCGCGGTGCCGGGCGGCGTGTCGATGCCGGTGCTGCGCGCCGAGCAGCTCAAGGGGCTGCCGATGGACTACGACACCCTGCGCGACCTGAAGACCGGCCTGGGCTCGGGCGCCATCGTGGTGCTCGACGATACCGTCTGCGCGGTGAAATTCACCCGCCGCATCTCGCAGTTCTTCCACGCCGAATCCTGCGGCCAGTGCACGCCGTGCCGCGAGGGCACTGGCTGGATGCACCGCATGCTCGACCGCATCGTGGCCGGGCAGGGCACGTTGGAGGACCTGCACAAGCTCAAGGCCATCGCCGGCCAGATCGAGGGCCACACCATCTGCGCCTTCGGCGAGGCGGCCTCCTGGCCGGTGCAGGGCTTCCTGCGCCAGTTCTGGGACGAGTTCGAATACTACGTGGTCAACGGTCATTCCATGACCGAGGCCAAGCTTGGAGTCGCCGCATGAGCGCGCAACCGGCCAACAACACGGCGCCCGACCTGGTCAGCATCGAGATCGACGGCAAGCCCACGCAGATCCGCAAGGGCGCCATGATCATCGAGGCGGCCGACGCCGTCGGCATCGCCATCCCGCGCTTCTGCTACCACCGCAAGTTGCCGATCGCCGCCAACTGCCGCATGTGCCTGGTCGAGGTGGAGATGGGCGGCCGGCCGATGCCCAAGCCGCAGCCGGCCTGCGCCACCCCGGTGGCCGACGGCATGAAGGTGCAGACCCGCTCGGGCAGCGCGCTGAAGTTCCAGCGCGACGTGATGGAGTTCCTGCTGATCAACCATCCGCTGGACTGCCCGATCTGCGACCAGGGCGGCGAGTGCGAGCTGCAGGACGTGGCGCTGGGCTACGGCCGCAGCGTGTCGCGCTTCACCGAGCGCAAGCGCACCGTCGCCGACGAGGACATCGGCCCGCTGGTCGCCACCGAGATGACCCGCTGCATCCAGTGCACGCGCTGCGTGCGCTTCACCAGCGAGATCGCCGGCACCTACGAACTGGGCGGCCTGAGCCGCGCCGACAACCTGCAGATCGGCACCTACATCGGCAAGACCGTCGAGACGGAACTCTCGGGCAACATCATCGACGTGTGCCCGGTCGGCGCCCTCACCAACAAGCCGTTCCAGTTCAAGGCGCGCGCCTGGGAGCTGGTGGCGCGGCCCTCGGTCGGCTACCACGACGCGCTCGGCTCCAACCTGTGGCTGCACACCCGCCGCGGCGAGGTGCTGCGCACCGTGCCGCGCGACAACGAGACGATCAACGAGTGCTGGCTGTCCGACCGCGACCGCTACAGCCACCAGGGCCTGTACGCCGCCGACCGCCTGCGCGCGCCGGAGGTGAAGCGCAACGGCAAGTGGCAGGCGACCACCTGGGAGGATGCGCTGGGGGCCGCCGCCGAGGCGCTCAAGCAGGTGCCGGGCAGCGAGCTGGGCATTCTGGCGCATCCGGCCGCCACCAACGAGGAGGGCGACCTGCTGGTGCGCCTCGCGCGCGGCCTCGGCAGCGCCCACCTCGACCATCGCCTGCGCCAGCTGGATTTCGCCGACAACGCGGTGGCGCAGCCGTTCGCGCTGCCGGTGGCCGAGCTCGCGCAGGTGCGGGCCGCGCTGCTGGTGGGCTCGAACCCGCGCCACGAGATGCCGCTGCTCAACCACCGCCTGCACCAGGCCACGCGCAAGGGCGCCAAGGTCTACGCGGTCAACCCCGTCCATTTCGATTTCAACTACACGCTGGCCGGCGAGGCCGTCGTGGCGCCGCCGGCCATGGTCGACGCGCTGCTGGCGCTGGCCAAGGCCGCGGTGGCGAACGGCGCCGTCGCGCCGGCCGCACTGGCTGTCGCCATCGACGCCGCCACCAGCGATCAGGGCGATGCCGAGGCGGTCGCCGCGCTCAAGGCCGGCAAGGCGGCGGTGATCCTCGGCGAGGCCGCGGTCACCCATCCGCAGGCGTCCTGGCTGCGCGCGCTGGCCCGCTTCATCGCCGCCGCCACCGGCGCCGGCTACGACGAACTGCCCGTCGGCGCCAACGCCGTGGGCCTGGGCAGGCTCGGCGTGGTGCCGGGCAATGGCGGCCTCGACGCGCAGGCGATGCTGGCGCAGCCGCGCCAGGCCTACCTGCTCTACGGCGTGGAGCCGCCGCACGACTTCGCCGACGGCGCCGCGGCACTCGAGGCGCTGCACGGCGCGCAGCAGGTGGTGGCGTTCACCGCCTTCGCCGGCTCGGCGCTGCGCGAGGTGGCCGACGTGATCCTGCCGATCGCGCTGCTGCCGGAGATCGACGGCACCCTGGTCAACGTGGACGGCCTGGCGCAGGGCGTGCTGGCCGGCGCCCGCGCGCCGGGCGAGGCGCGGCCGGGCTGGAAGGTGCTGCGCGCGCTGGGCGGGCTGCTCGGCGTGCCCGGTTTCGAGTTCGACGACCTGGCCGGGCTGCGCGAGGCCATCGCCGAACGCGAGGCGCCGCGGCGCGAGGGCCTGGCCGAGCGCCGGCCGGCCGCCGGCCTCGCGCGCCTGGCGACCTGGCCGATCTACCGCGGCGACGCGGTGCTGCGCCGCGCCGGGGCACTCAATGCGCACCCGCTCAACCGTGTGCCGGCGGTGCGCCTCAACGCGGCCGAGGCGGAACGGCTCGGCCTGGCGGACGGCGCCACGGTGCGCGTCGCCGACGCCGTGCTGCCGCTTCTCGTCGATGCCGCGGTGCCGGACGGCGCCGCCTGGATCGAGGCGGCGCAGGACGACACCGCCACGCTGCCGCCGTATGGCGCGACCCTCACCGTGAGCAAGGCGTAACCCATGGGCGAACAGATCCTCAACCAGGTGGTGTGGCCGCTGCTGCACATCGTGGCCATCGTGCTGCCGCTGGTGCTGGCGGTGGCGATGTTCGTGTATTGGGAGCGCAAGGTCATCGGCTGGATGCACGTGCGCATGGGGCCGAACAAGGTCGGCCCGCTCGGCCTGCTGCAGGCTTTCGCCGACGTGGTGAAGCTGCTGCTCAAGGAAGTGATCCTGCCCACCAACGCCAACCGCTTCCTCTACTACCTGGCGCCGCTGCTGGCCCTGGTGCCGGCGCTGGCGGCCTGGTCGGTGATCCCCTTCGGCGACCGGCTGGTGCTGGCCAACGTCAACGCGGGCCTGCTGTACCTGCTGGCGATGACCTCGCTGGGCGTGTACGGCATCATCCTCGCCGGCTGGGCCTCCAACTCACGCTACGCGCTGCTCGGCGCGATGCGCTCGGCGGCGCAGGTGATCTCCTACGAGCTGGCCATGGGCCTGTGCCTGGTCTGCGTGCTGGTGCTGGCCGGTTCGCTCAACCTCACCGACATCGTGCACGCGCAGGCCGGCGGCAAGGGCCTCTTCGACTGGTTCTGGCTGCCGCTGCTGCCGGTGTTCGTCGTCTACTTCATCTCCGGCGTGGCCGAGACCAACCGCGCGCCGTTCGACGTGGCCGAGGGCGAGTCGGAGATCGTCGCCGGCTTCCACGTGGAGTATTCGGGTTCCGCCTTCGCGCTGTTCTTCCTGGCCGAATACGCCAACATGATCCTGGTCAGCTTTCTGGCCTCGGTGCTGTTCCTCGGTGGCTGGCTGTCGCCGTTCCCGGCCTCGTGGGGCTGGCTCGGGCAGGGCAGCTTCCTGTGGCTCCTCGCCAAGGCCTTCGCGTTCGCCTTCCTGTTCCTGTGGTTCCGCGCCAGCTTCCCGCGCTACCGCTACGACCAGATCATGCGGCTCGGCTGGAAGGTGTTCATCCCCATCACCATCGTGTGGGTCCTGGTGGCCGGCTGCATGAAGTACTTCGGCTGGGTCAGCGTCGGCACGGGAGTCTGAAGAGAGCCATGTCCAGCATCACCCGCTATTTCAAGAGTCTGCTGCTGATCGAGCTGTTCAAGGGCATGGGGCTGACCCTGCGCTACATGTTCAGCCCGAAGTACACGATGCGCTACCCGATGGAGCACATCCCCAAGTCCAGCCGCTTCCGCGGCCTGCACGCGCTGCGCCGCTACCCCAACGGCGAGGAGCGCTGCATCGCCTGCAAGCTGTGCGAGGCGGTGTGCCCGGCGCTTGCCATCACCATCGACTCGGCGCCGCGCGAGAGCGACGGCCAGCGCCGCACCACGCGCTACGACATCGACCTGTTCAAGTGCATCTACTGCGGCTTCTGCGAGGAGAGCTGCCCGGTGGACTCGATCGTGGAGACGCACGTGCACGAGTACCACTTCGAGCACCGCGGCGAGAACGTGGTGACCAAGCCGCAGCTGCTGGCGATCGGCGACCGCTTCGAGCGGGAGATCGCCGCCGCCCGCGCCCAGGATGCGGCGTACCGCTGAGGCACCGACATGATCGATCCCAACCTGTTCCAACTCGTCTGTTTCTACGCCTTCAGCGCGGTGACCGTGCTTGCGGCGCTGTCGGTGATCCTGCTGCGCAACTCGGTGCACGCCGTGCTGGCGCTGGTGCTGACCTTCTTCAGCACCGCCTGCGTCTGGCTGCTGGCCGAGGCGGAGTTCCTCGCCATCGCGCTGATCGTGGTCTACGTGGGCGCGGTGATGGTGCTGTTCCTGTTCGTGGTGATGATGCTGGACATCAAGCAGGAGCAGGTGCGCGAGGGCTTCATCCGCTACCTGCCGGTGGGCCTGGTGGTGGCGCTGGTGATGCTGGTCGAGATGCTGGCGCTGATCGGCGTGCGGGCGATGCACGCGGTGTCGATGGGCGCCGACCCGGCCGCCGCGGCGGGCGTGTCCAACACCGCCTGGCTGGGCACCGCGCTCTACACGCAGTACCTGCTGCCGTTCGAGGTCGCCGCGCTGATCCTCACCGTGGGCGTGATCGCGGCGGTGGCGCTGACCCTGCGCCACCGTACCGGCTCGCGCCACCAGAGCGCCGGCCAGCAAGTCGGCATCGACCCGAGCCGGCGCGTGCGCGTCGTCAAGATGGCGGCGGTCCGCGCCGAAGAGCCGGAAGCCGTGCAGGAGGAGACCCGGACATGATCACGCTGTCGCATTACATCGTGCTGGGCGCGGTGCTGTTCTGCATCGCCGTCGCCGGCCTGTTCATCAACCGCAAGAACGTGATCGTGCTGCTGATGGCGATCGAGCTGATGCTGCTCGCGGTCAACACCAACTTCGTGGCCTTCTCGCGCTTCCTGGGCGACGTTTCCGGCCAGGTGTTCGTGTTTTTCATCCTCACGGTGGCGGCAGCCGAATCCGCCATCGGTTTGGCGATCCTGGTGCTGCTGTTCCGCAACCGCAGCACCATCAACATCGCCGAAATCGACAGCATGAAGGGCTGAGCGGATGGAACTCTCCACATCGATCCTGCTCACCATCGCGCTGGCGCCGCTGGCCGGCTGTTTCCTCGCCGGCTTCCTGGGTCGCGTGATCGGCCGGGCCGGCGCGCACACGGTCACCATTCTCGGCGTGGCGGCGTCCTGCGGCCTCTCGTTCTACGTGCTCTATCAGCTGGTGCTCGGCGGCGCGGCGGTCTACAACCACAACGTCTACACCTGGCTCGACGTCGGCCAGATCAGCCTCAGCGTGGGCTTCCTGGTCGACCGCCTCACCGCGATGATGATGGTGGTGGTCACCCTCGTCTCGCTGCTGGTGCACGTCTACACCATCGGCTACATGGCCGACGACGACGGCTACCAGCGCTTCTTCAGCTACATCTCGCTGTTCACCTTCTCGATGCTGATGCTCGTGATGAGCAACAACTTCATGCAGCTGTTCTTCGGCTGGGAGGCGGTGGGCCTGGTGTCCTACCTGCTGATCGGCTTCTGGGCCAGGCGGCCGACCGCCACCTTCGCCAGCCTCAAGGCCTTCCTGATCAACCGCGTGGGCGACTTCGGCTTCGTGCTCGGCGTCGCCGCGGTGCTGTATTTCCTGGGCTCGCTCGACTACGCCACCGTGTTCGCCGCCGCGCCCAGCCTGGCCGGCAAGACGCTGGCGATCAGCCAGAACGTGCACTGGGACGCCGCCACGGTGATCGCCGTGCTGCTGTTCATCGGCGCCATGGGCAAGTCGGCCCAGGTGCCGCTGCACGTGTGGCTGCCCGACTCGATGGAGGGTCCGACGCCGATCTCGGCGCTGATCCACGCCGCGACCATGGTGACCGCGGGCATCTTCATGGTGGCGCGCATGTCGCCGATCTACGAGCTGTCGCCGGCCGCGCTCAGCTTCGTGATGGTGATCGGCGCCACCGGCGCGCTGTTCACCGGCCTGATCGGCATCGTGCAGAACGACATCAAGCGCGTGGTGGCGTACTCCACGCTGTCGCAGCTGGGCTACATGACGGTGGCGCTGGGCGTCTCCGCCTACGCCGGCGCGGTGTTCCACCTGATGACGCACGCCTTCTTCAAGGCGCTGCTGTTCCTGGGCGCGGGCTCGGTGATCATCGCCATGCACCACGAGCAGGACATGCGCTACATGGGCGGTCTGCGCAAGTACATGCCGGTGACCTGGATCACCATGTGGGTGGGCGCGCTGGCGCTGTGCGGCGTGCCGTTCTTCGCCGGCTTCTACTCCAAGGACTCGATCATCGAGGCGGTGGGCGAATCGCACCGCTGGGGCGCGGGCTACGCCTACTTCTGCGTGATGGCCGGCGTCTTCGTCACCGCGCTGTACACCTTCCGCCAGATGTACCTGACCTTCCACGGCAAGGAGCGCTTCACCGTGGCGGCGCATCACGGCCACGGCGCGCACGACGACCACGGCCACCACGCGCCGGGCGTGCTGGCGCACCCGCCGAAGGAGTCGCCGTGGGTGGTGACGCTGCCGCTGGTGCTGCTGGCGATCCCGTCGCTGGCGGTCGGCTACTTCACCATCGGGCCGGTGCTGTTCGGCGACTGGTTCGGCGGCGCGATCCACGTGGAGGAGGGCGGCAACGTGCTGGCGGAACTCGGCCGCGAGTTCCACGGCTCGCTGGCGATGGCGCTGCACGGCTTCACCCAGCTGCCGTTCTTCCTGGTGCTGGCCGCGTTCGCGATCACCACCTACATCTACCTGTTCAAACCGGCGCTGGCGGGCCGGATCAAGAAGGCGTTCCTGCCGCTCTACACCCTGCTCGACCGCAAGTACTGGGTGGACGAGGTGTACTACGCGGTGTTCGCCAAGGGCGGCGTGGCGCTCGGCCGCCTGTTCGCCAAGCGCGGCGACGGCAAGCTGATCGACGGCGCGCTGGTCAACGGCTCGGCCGGCCTGGTCCGGCGCACCGCCGCGGGCATGCGCCAGCTGCAGTCCGGGTACCTCTACCACTACGCCTTCGCCATGATCTTCGGCCTGGTCCTGCTGCTCGGCGGCTACTGGCTGTTCGGGCGCTGAGCCACAGGGAAGCACACGAATGTCGAACTACTTGCTCAGCCTGCTGACCTGGGTGCCGGTGCTCTGCGGCGTGGTGCTGCTGATCGTGCGCGATCGCCGCCCCGACCTGCTGCGCTGGATCACGCTGCTCACCGCCATCGCCATGTTCGTGGTGAACATCTCGATGTGGCCGATGATGGACCACGCCAACCCGGGGCTGCAGTTCGTCGAACACCTCTCGTGGGGCGGCCCGATCCACACCGCCTATGCGCTGGGCGTGGACGGCATCGCCTACGCCATGACCTTGCTGGTGACCTTCGGCACCATGCTGGTGGTGGCGGGCTCCTGGGGCTCGATCTCCTACAAGCTGCACCAGTACATGGCCTGCATCATGATCATGGAAGGCCTCATGATCGGCTGCTTCTCGGCCACCGACGCGCTGCTGTTCTACGTCTTCTTCGAAGGCATGCTGATCCCGATGTTCCTGCTGATCGGCGTGTGGGGCGGCCCGCGGCGCATCTATGCGGCGCTGAAGTTCTTCATCTACACCTTCTGCGGCTCGATCCTGCTGCTGGTCAGCCTGATCTACCTGTACACCAAGGCCGGCACCTTCGACATTCGCGCGCTGGCGGCGCTGCCGCTCAGCATGACGGAGCAGACCTGGCTGTTCTTCGCCTTCCTGGTCGCCTTCGCGATCAAGATCCCGATGGTGCCGGTGCACACCTGGCTGCCCGACGCACACGTTGAGGCGCCCACCGGCGCCTCGGTGGACCTGGCGATGATCATGCTCAAGATCGGCGGCTACGGCATGGTGCGCTTCATGCTGCCGATCGCGCCCGACGCCTCGGCCGAATACGCCTGGCTGATCATCGTGCTGAGCCTGGTCGCCGTGGTCTACATCGGCTACGTGGCGCTGGTGCAGGAGGACATGAAGCGCGTGATGGCGTACTCCTCGGTGGCGCACATGGGCTTCGTCACGCTCGGCATCTTCGTGGCGGTGGCGCTGGTGCACGAGGGCGGCAGCGCGGACACCGCGCTGCTCGGCATGCAGGGCGCGATGGTGCAGATGCTCTCGCACGGCTTCATCTCCGGCGCCATGTTCACCTGCGTGGGCATGCTCTACGACCGCCTGCACACCCGCATGATCAAGGACTACGGCGGCGTCATGAACGTGATGCCGTGGTTCGGCTTCTTCTACGTGCTGTTCGCCATGGCCAACAGCGGCCTGCCGGGCACCAGCGGCTTCGTCGGCGAGTTCATGGTGATCCTGGCCAGCTTCGCGGTCAGCCCGTGGGTGGCGCTGTTCGCCGCCATCACCCTGGTCACCGGCGCGGCCTACACGCTGTGGATGGTCAAGCGCGTGCTGTGGGGCGAGATCGGCAACGCGCATGTGGCCGCCATGAAGGACATCAACCTGCGCGAGGCGGCCGTGCTGGCGGCCTTCGCAGGCGCAGTCATGGTGGCGGGCGTGTGGCCGCGACCGTTCATCGACCTGATGGACGCCTCGGTGTCCCAGCTGGTCCACCAGATCGCCAGCCCCAAGATTTGAGCGCCCCGCCATGCCCACTCTGAACGACATTCTCATCCTGCTGCCGGAGTTCTACCTGGTGGCGGCGGCCTGCGTCCTGCTGCTGCTCGATGCCTTCATGAAGCCGGCCCAGCGCGGCGTGCTGCACTGGCTGTCGATCGCGGTGCTGCTGGTGGGCATCTACCTGGTGGTGTCCGGCCAGCCGGACGTGCCGGTCACCGCCTTCGGCGGCATGTTCGTGCGCGACGGCGTGGCGGAGATCCTCAAGGTCTTCGCGCTGCTCACCACCGCGCTGGTGTTCGTCTACGCGCGGCCCTACCTGGTCGACCGCAAGCTGTTCGTGGGCGAGTTCTACACCCTGGCGATCTTCGCGGTGATCGGCGTGATGCTGCTGGTCTCGGCCGGCAACCTGGTGATGGTGTACCTGGGGCTGGAACTGCTGACGCTGTCCTCCTACGCGCTGGTGGCGCTCAACCGCGACTCGCGGCTGTCCTCGGAGGCGGCGATCAAGTACTTCGTGCTGGGCGCGATGGCCTCGGGCATGCTGCTGTACGGCATGTCGATGGTCTACGGCGCCACCGGCACGCTGGCGCTGGCCCAGCTGCACGGCGCGGCGGCGCACACGGCGATGCCGAACCTGCTGGTGTTCGGGCTGATCTTCATGATCGTGGGCATCGGCTTCAAGCTCGGCGCGGCACCGTTCCACATGTGGATCCCCGACGTGTACGAGGGCTCGCCCACCGCCGTCACCATCTTCATCGGCTCCGCGCCCAAGCTGGCCGCGTTCGGCATGGCCTACCGGCTGCTCGATACCGGGCTGGGCGACCTGTCGCACTACTGGCAGCCGGTGCTGGCGGTGCTGGCGGTGCTGTCGCTGGCGATCGGCAACCTGGTCGCGATCGTGCAGAGCAACCTCAAGCGGCTGCTCGCCTATTCGACCATCTCGCACATGGGTTACCTGCTGCTGGGCCTGGTCAACGCGGGGCCGGAAGGCTACGCCTCGGCGATGTTCTATGCGATCAGCTACGCGCTGATGGGCACCGCCGCCTTCGGCGTGATCCTGGCGCTGGCGCGTGCCGGCTTCGAGTGCGACCGCATCGACGACTTGAAGGGCCTCAACCACCGCTCGCCCTGGCTGGCCTTCCTGATGCTGCTGGTGATGTTCTCGCTCGCCGGCGTGCCGCCGCTGTTCGGCTTCTTCGCCAAGCTGATGGTGCTCGAGGCCGCGATCCATGCCGGCATGGTGTGGCTGGCCGTGGTCGGCGCGATCGCCGCGATCGTCGGCCTGTACTACTACCTGCGGGTGGTGAAGGTGATGTACTTCGACCGTCCGGACGAGGGCATGGAAACCCGCGTGCAGCCGGACTTCGCGCTGCGCGCGGTGCTGTCGGTCAATGCGCTGGTGCTGCTGGCGCTGGGCCTGGGCTGGGGCCCGCTGCTCAACTGGTGCCGCGCGGTGTTTCCCGGCTGAGGTCGCTGCGCTCCATCGCGCGCAATGCGGTGGAGCGAAAAAAACTCGGCGAATTTCGCCGCGAAGACTTGCAAGAAGCCAGCCACCTGATTACACTTTGCGGACTCTGATGCGGGGTGGAGCAGTCTGGCAGCTCGTCGGGCTCATAACCCGAAGGTCGCAGGTTCGAATCCTGCCCCCGCTACCAGATCTTTCTTAGAACAAGAAAGCCTCCTCGTGAGGCTTTTTTGTTGGGCGCAAGGATGCGTGGCGCCGACGCCTGGTCAAGCTGGCGATGGTGCGGGAAAGAGCCTGGCGCAGAGCGGGACATCGGCGTGGTAAGGGAATGGGCCGCTTCGAGCCCATTTTTTGTTTCCGGCGATAGAAAAACGATTAGGTCATGGATACGCAGGCACTTGCACAACGCTTCTCCGAGGCTCTGGCCGATCTGGGCCTGGTCTGTCTCGGTGTGGAGTTCACCCCGTCGCAGGGGCAGAGTACCCTGCGCGTCTACCTGGATATTCCGGAGCCCGTCGAGGCGGGGCGCGAGGTCACCCTCGACGACTGCGAGGCGGCCAGCCGCGAGCTGTCGGCGCTGCTCGACGTTGAGGATCCGATCCCCGGCCACTATGTGCTGGAAGTGTCCTCGCCGGGCATCGACCGTCCGCTGTTCACCGCGGCGCAGTTCGCCAAGGTGGGCGGGCAGGAAGTGAAGCTGCTGCTGAAGGCGCCGCTGGATGGCCGTCGTCGCCTGCGCGGCAAGGTGCTGGCGGTGGAAGGCGAGCGCATCTCGCTGGAAGCCGAGGGCAAGACGTTCGAATTCGACCACGCCGAGGTGGAAAGCGCCCGCGTGGTGCCGGACTGGGCGGCGCTCGGCTACGTGCCGCAGCCCAAGCCGGGCGGCAGGACGCCCGGCAAGAAGCCGGCCCGCCGGAAGTGAATTGAAGAGTGCGGCCCTGGATGGCCGCTGTTCGATCCTCGCACCCATGGATGGGCGCAAAAAGCGTGAAGAGTGCGGCTCTGGACGGCCGCCGTTTGATCCTCGCGCCCTCGGAAGGGGGCGCAAGAAACAAGCTAGTGCGGCCATGGCTGGCCGCGTCGTGATCCTCGCGCCGTGGACGGGCGCAGAAAGTTAAACAGCGGGCGCCGGGCGGCGTCCACGGAGTTGCTGCAATGAGCAAAGAACTTTTGCTGGTGGTCGATGCGGTTGCCAACGAGAAGGGCGTGCCGCGCGAGGTGATCTTCGAGGCGATGGAGGCCGCGCTGGCCTCGGCCGCCAAGAAGCGCTATCCGGACGAGGATCCGGACATCCGCGTGTCGATCGACCGCAACAGCGGCGACTACGAGACCTTCCGCCGCTGGGAAGTGATCGCCGACGACGGCGAGATGGAATCCCCGTTCCACCAGGTGCGCCTGATGGACGCCGTGGACGAGCGCGAGGGTGCGCAGGTCGGCGAGTACATCGAGCAGCAGATCGAGAACGCCGAGTTCGGCCGCATCGCGGCGCAGGCCGCCAAGCAGGTGATCGTGCAGCGCGTGCGCGAGGCCGAGCGCCAGCAGGTGGTCGATGCCTTCAGGGATCGCATCGGCGAGCTGGTCACCGGCATCGTCAAGCGCGTGGAGCGCGGCAACGTGTACCTCGACCTGGGCAGCAACGCCGAGGCCTTCATCCCGCGCGACAAGACCATTCCGCGCGAGTCGGTGCGCGTGGGCGACCGCGTGCGCGGCTACCTGTTCGACGTGCGCTCGGAAGTGCGCGGCCCGCAGCTGTTCGTCTCGCGCGCGGCGCCGGAGTTCATGATCGAACTGTTCAAGCTCGAGGTGCCGGAAGTCGGCCAGGGCCTGGTCGAGATCAAGGGCTGCGCGCGCGACCCGGGCGACCGCGCCAAGATCGCGGTGGTGGCGCATGACACACGCACCGACCCCATCGGCGCCTGCATCGGCATGCGCGGCTCGCGCGTGCAGGCGGTGTCCAACGAGCTCAACGGCGAGCGCGTGGACATCATCCTGTGGCACGAGAACCAGGCGCAGTACGTGATCAACGCGATGGCGCCGGCCGAGGTGCAGTCGATCATCATGGACGAGGACAAGCACTCGATGGACATCGCGGTGGCCGAGGACAAGCTGTCCCAGGCCATCGGCCGCGGCGGCCAGAACGTGCGCCTGGCCAGCAAGCTCACCGGCTGGCAGCTCAACGTGATGACCCAGGACCAGGTCGCCGCCAAGAGCGAGGCCGAACAGCAGGCCGCCTGCCAGCTGTTCATGGACAAGCTCGAGGTGGATCAGGAGATCGCCAACATCCTGGTGCAGGAGGGCTTCTCCAGCATCGAGGAAATCGCCTACGTGCCGAGCGCCGAGCTGCTGGCGGTCGAGGGCTTCGACGAGGACATCGTCGAGGAGCTGCGCGCCCGCGCCCGCGACGCGCTGCTCACCGAGGCGCTGGCGGTGGAGGAGAGCGAAACCGATCTCTCCGACGAGCTGCTCAACCTGGAGGGCATGGATGACGCCGTGGCGGCCGCGCTGGCCGAGCGGGGCGTGCATACCCTGGACGACCTGGCCGACCTCGCGGTCGACGACCTGATTGATATCGAAGGCATGGACGAGGCTCGCGCGGCGGCGCTGATCATGGCCGCGCGCGCCCCGATGATCGAGCGACTGGAGAAGGGCGGCTAACCGCGGACGGAAGCGCCTTCGGATGGGCGCTCCGAGGGAAGCCGCATGCGGCTTCCCGCCAGGGACGGTTTGGCCGTGCGGCGAGTGCCGTACGGACGATGAGCGCGGGAACGGCGGAGAAAGAACACGATGTCGGACGTCACGATCAAACAACTCGCCCAGGTACTGGGCATGTCGGTGGACAAGCTGCTGACCCAGCTTGCCGAAGCGGGCATGAAATTCTCCGACCCTGACCAGGTCATCAGCAGCACCGAAAAGGTGAAACTGCTCGGCTTCCTGCGCCGTGCGCACGGCAAGGGCGAGCTCGCGGCCGAGGTCGAGGAGAGCTCGCCGCGCCAGATCACGCTCAAGCGGCGCAAGATCAGCGAGCTCAAGGTCGCAACGCCCGGCGGGCGCGGCGCGGCCAGCAGCGCCAAGACGGTCAACGTGGAAGTGCGCGCCAAGCGCACCTACGTCAAGCGCAGCGTGATCGCCGAAGAGGCGGGTGCGGATACCGAGCGCGAAGAGGCGCGCCGCCTGCTGCAGGAGTCGCAGCAGCAGCGCGAGCATGAAGAACACGAGCGGCTCGAGGCCGAGCAGCGCCGCGAGGAAGAGGTCAAGCGCCGCGCCGAGGAAGAGCGCCAGCGCCAGGCCGAGGCCGAGCGGCAGCGCCTGGCGGCCGAGGCCGCCGCGCGCGCCGAGTCCGAGGCGCAGGAAGCGGAGCCCGAAGAGGCCGAGCCTGCCGTGGAGCAGCCGGAAACGGTGGCGCAGCCCGCGCCGGCCGGGGAGGCGGCGTCCGCCGAGCAGCCGGTCGTGCAGCGCATCGACCCCAGTTCGCTGGGCATGATCCTTCCGCGCATCCACGAGCCGCGCAAGCGCGAGAAGAAGGTAGTGGTGACGCCGGCCCCCGCGCCGGCACCGGCGCCGGCTCCCGCGCCGGCCGCGGCGGCGGCCGACGCGCGTGCCAAGACGGCACGCCACGGTCGCGAGCGCGACGACGTGCCGGGCGGCAAGCGCTTCGCCGCCGGCGAGCTGCACCTGTCCGACGCCGAGCGCGCGCGCCGTTCCGGCAAGCGCGGCAAGCCCGGCCGCGGCGGCGCGCGCGAAGCGGTGCGCGGCGGCGCGTCCTCCGGCGGCCCGCACGGCTTCTCGCGCCCGACCGCACCGGTGGTGCGCGAGGTGGTGGTGGGCGACAGCAACGGCGTCGCCGACCTGGCGCAGAAGATGGCGGTCAAGGGTTCGGAGGTGGTCAAGGCGCTGTTCAAGATGGGCGTCATGGCGACCATCAACCAGACCATCGACCACGACACCGCGGTGCTGGTGGTGGAGGAGCTCGGCCACAGGCCGGTCGACGCCAACCAGGACAACGCCGAGGCCGCGCTGGCCGCGCAGACGCAGAGCGCCGAGCTGGAAGGCGAGAAGGTCGCGCGTCCGCCGGTGGTCACCATCATGGGCCACGTCGACCACGGCAAGACCTCGCTGCTGGACTACATCCGCCGCACCAAGGTCGCCTCGGGCGAAGCCGGCGGCATCACCCAGCATATCGGTGCCTACCATGTGGAAACGCCCAAGGGCGTGATCACCTTCCTCGACACCCCCGGCCACGCCGCGTTCACCTCGATGCGCGCGCGCGGCGCCCAGTCCACCGACATCGTGGTGCTGGTGGTGGCGGCCGACGACGGCGTGATGCCGCAGACCCAGGAGGCCGTGCAGCACGCGCGCGCGGCCAAGGTGCCGCTGATCGTCGCGGTCAACAAGATGGACAAGTCCGACGCCAATCCGGACAACGTCAAGCAGGGCCTTTCCAACCTCGAGGTGGTGCCCGAGGAATGGGGCGGCGACACCATGTTCGTGCCGGTGTCGGCCAAGACCGGCTCAGGCATCGACGAGCTGCTCGACGCGATCTCCGTGCAGGCCGAGGTGATGGAGCTGACCGCGGTGGAAGACGGCCCGGCCTCCGGTGTGGTGATCGAGTCCAGCCTGGACAAGGGCCGCGGCCCGGTCGCCACCGTGCTGGTGCAGCAGGGTACGTTGAAGCGCGGCGACTTCGTGGTGTGCGGCATTGAGTACGGCCG
Organism: Frateuria defendens; assembly: GCF_001182895.1. Taxonomy (GTDB): domain Bacteria; phylum Pseudomonadota; class Gammaproteobacteria; order Xanthomonadales; family Rhodanobacteraceae; genus Frateuria_B; species Frateuria_B defendens. The sequence continues at coordinate 92,493 of NZ_LFQR01000006.1, forward strand.
CATGCGCGCGCTGATCGACGAGACCGGCAAGACCGTGCAGGAAGCCGGCCCGTCGATCCCGGTGCAGGTGCTCGGCCTCTCCGGCGTGCCGGAGGCGGGCGACGACTTCGTCGCCGTGGCCGACGAGAAGCTGGCCAAGCAGGTGGCCGCCGAACGCCAGCAGAAGCGCCGCGAGACGCGCCTGGTCTCCAAGGCCAATCGCCTGGAGGACATCATGGCCCAGATGGGCCAGGGCGCGGAGCAGCAGACGCTCAACATCCTGGTCAAGGCCGACGTGCAGGGTTCGGTGGAGGCGCTGCGTGAGTCGCTCGGCGCGATCGGCAACGAGAACGTGAAGGTCAACGTGATCGCGGCCGGCGTCGGCGGCATCACCGAGTCCGACGCCACCCTGGCGGCGGCCTCCAAGGCGCTGCTGATCGGCTTCAACGTGCGCGCCGACGCCTCGGCCCGCAAGGTGATCGAGACCAGCGGCCTGGACGTGCGCTACTTCTCGATCATCTACGACGTGATCGACCAGGTGAAGCAGGCGGCGTCCGGCCTGCTGGGCGTGGAGGTACGCGAGGAGATCATCGGCACCGCCCAGGTGCGCGAGGTGTTCCGCAGCTCCAAGTTCGGCGCGGTGGCCGGCTGCATGGTGGTCGAGGGCACGGTCAAGCGGAACAAGCCGATCCGCGTGCTGCGCGACAACACGGTGATCTTCCAGGGCGAACTGGAATCGCTGCGCCGCTTCAAGGAGCTGGTGGACGAAGTGCGCAACGGCATGGAGTGCGGCATCGCCGTGAAGCAGTACAACGATGTGAAGGTCGGCGACCAGATCGAGTGCTTCGAGCGCATCGAGGTGGCGCGCACGCTGTAACGCCTTGCGGCGTACAGCGTGCGCGGGAATCGGGAGCAGGGAATCGGGAATAGCTGAAGACTGCTCCCGGTTCCTCCCGCTTCCCGCCGCGCCCAACGCTTTAGCTTTTACTATTCCCCATTCTCTATTCCCGACTCCCGGCTCCCACCCCATGCCCTCACGCGATTTCAAACGTACCGACCGCGTCGGCGCCGAGCTGCGCCGCGAGCTGGGCCTTCTGGTCCATGCTGCCGTGCGCGACCATGGCCTGCCGTCGGTCAGCGTGTCGGACGTGGAGGTGACCCGCGACCTCGACTGGGCCACGGTGTGGGTGACCGCGCTGCTGCCGGACCAGTCCGTGGCGGCGGTGAAGGCGCTGAACGAGATGAGCGGCGAATTCCGCCGCGCGCTGTCGCGCAGCATGCGCATCCGCCGGGTGCCGGACCTGCGCTTCAAGTACGACGACTCGGTCGACAAGGGCGAGCGCATCGACACCCTGCTGCGCGAGAACCCGCCGGCCCCGGCCCCGGCCGACGACGACGGCGCCTGAGCCTCTCCGTTCACGCATGGCATCCCGCAAGAAGTCATCGCGCGAGCGGATCCGCTGGCGCGACGTGCACGGCATCGTGCTGCTCGACAAGCCGCTGGGCCTGAGTTCCAGCCAGGCCCTGCAGGCGGTGCGCCTGCTGCTGCGCGCCAGGAAGGGCGGCCACACCGGGGCGCTGGACCCGCTGGCCACCGGCCTGCTGCCGCTGTGCTTCGGCGAGGCGACCAAGCTCGCCGGCAACCTGCTGGGTTCGCGCAAGGCCTACCTGGCCGAGTGCCGGCTCGGCGTGACCACCAGCACGGCCGACCTCGAGGGCGAGGTGGTGGCGACGCGGCCGGTGCCGCCGCTGGACGCGGCCGCGATCGAGGCCGCGCTGGCCCGGCTGCGCGGGCGCATCGTGCAGATCCCGCCGGCGCACTCGGCGCTCAAGCAGGACGGCGAGCGGCTGTACCTGAAGGCTCGGCGCGGCGAGGCCGTACAGGCGCCGCCGCGCGAGGTGGAGGTGTTCCGGCTCGAACTGCTGGCGCGCGAGGGCGACACCCTGCGGCTGCTGGTCGAGTGCGGTTCGGGCACCTATGTGCGCAGCCTGGCGGTGGACCTGGGCGAGGCGCTCGGCTGCGGCGCGCACCTGGCCTCCCTGCGCCGCCTGTGGGTGGAGCCGTTCCACGAGCCGGCGATGCTGACGCTGGCGCAGATCGAGCAGGCGGCCGGGCAGGGCGATGCGGCACTGGACGCGCTGGTGCTGCCGCTGGCGGCCGGCGTGGCCCATCTGCCCAGGGTCCAGCTGGACGAGGCGCAGAGCCTGGCGGTGCTGCAGGGCCAGCAGATCCCCTGGCCGGCCGCGTTCGGCACGGCGGCCGGGCCGCAGGCCGCCTTCGATCAGGAGGGCACTCTGATGGCGCTGATCGAGCGCGGCGAGGACGGTCGCCTGCGCATCCTGCGCGGCTTCAACCTGCCGCCCGGGCCCGGCGCGCCGTGACGCCCGTGTTGCGGGCTTGTTGCCGGGCCTCCCGGCTCGGTAGAATACCCCGCTTGTTCCAGTACTTTCATTAACCTGGCGGAGCTTGCGCAACCTCATCGGAGGTGGGGTTGCGCAAGTTCCGCATCCGCTTTTTTTAAGGAAGTGATACCCATGTCTCTTACCGCAGAACAGACCGGCAAGATCATTGCTGACTACGGCCGCGTGCCGAACGACACCGGTTCGCCGGAAGTGCAGGTGGCCCTGCTGTCCGCCCGCATCGACCACCTCACCGAGCACTTCAAGACCCACAAGCAGGACCACCACTCCCGCCGCGGCCTGCTCAAGCTGGTCAACCAGCGCAAGCGCCTGCTGGGCTACCTGAAGGATCGCGATCTGGCCCGCTATCAGGGCCTGATCGAGCGCCTCGGCCTGCGTCGTTAATCGGACGAGGACACCATCCGTGGCGAAAGTAACCAAGTCGTTCCAGTACGGTAATCACGAAGTCACGCTGGAGACGGGCGAAATCGCCCGCCAGGCGTCCGGCGCCGTTGTGGTCAACATGGGCGGCACCGTCGTCCTGGTGACGGTCGTGGCCGCCGCCAAGGCGAAGGAAGGGCAGGACTTCTTCCCGCTCACCGTCGACTACGTCGAGAAGTTCTACTCCGCCGGCCGCATCCCGGGCGGCTTCTTCAAGCGCGAAGGCCGTCCGACCGAGAAGGAGACGCTGACCTCGCGCCTGATCGACCGTCCGGTGCGCCCGCTGTTCCCGGAAGAGTTCAAGAACGAGGTGCAGGTCATCGCCCAGGTGATCTCGCTGAACCCGGAAGTGGACGGCGACATCCCGGCGATGCTCGGCGCCTCCGCCGCGCTGACCCTGGCCGGCATCCCGTTCAAGGGCCCGATCGGCGCCGCCCGCGTCGGCTACGCCAACGGCCAGTACCTGCTGAACCCGACCGCCACGGAACTGAAGGCCTCCGACCTCGACCTGGTCGTCGCCGGCACCGCCAACGCCGTGCTGATGGTGGAGTCCGAGGCCAAGCTGCTCAGCGAGGAAGTGATGCTGGGCGCGGTGGTGTTCGGCCACCAGCAGATGCAGGCCGCGATCCGCGCCATCGCCGAGCTCGCCACCGAGGCGGCCAAGCCGTCCTGGGACTGGCAGCCGCCGGCTCGCAACGAGGCGCTGGTCGCCGCGCTCAAGGAAGCCGTCGGCGGCAAGTTGGCCGAGGCCTTCCAGGTGCGCGACAAACTGCAGCGTCGCGACGCCATCGCCGCGATCAAGGCCGACGTGCTCGAATCGCTGAAGCCGCAGGCCGAGGCGCAGGGCTGGAACGCGGGCGACCTCGCGAAGGAATTCGCCGAGCTCGAATACCGCACCCTGCGCGACAGCGTGCTCACCACCAAGGTGCGCATCGACGGCCGCCAGCTGGACGACGTGCGTCCGATCACCGTGCGCGTGGGCGTGCTGCCCCGCACCCACGGCTCGGCGCTGTTCACCCGCGGCGAGACGCAGGCGCTGGTGGTGGCCACCCTCGGCACCACGCGCGACTCGCAGATCATCGACGCGCCGGAAGGCGAGTCGAAGGATCCGTTCCTGTTCCACTACAACTTCCCGCCCTTCTCGGTGGGCGAGGCCGGCCGCTTCGGCGCGCCCAAGCGCCGTGAGATCGGCCATGGCCGCCTCGCCAAGCGCGGCGTGCAGGCGGTGAAGCCCTCGATCGAGGAATTCCCGTACGTGCTGCGCGTGGTCTCGGAGATCACCGAGTCCAACGGCTCCTCCTCGATGGCATCGGTGTGCGGTTCCTCGCTGGCCCTGATGGACGCCGGCGTGCCGCTGAAGGCGCCGGTGGCCGGCATCGCCATGGGCCTGGTGAAGGAAGGCGGCGACTTCGTCGTGCTGTCGGACATCCTGGGCGACGAGGACCACCTCGGCGACATGGACTTCAAGGTGGCCGGCACCGCCGAGGGTGTGTCCGCGCTGCAGATGGACATCAAGATCGACGGCATCACCGAGGAGATCATGAAGGTGGCGCTGGCGCAGGCCAAGCGCGGCCGCCTGCACATCCTGGGCGAGATGGCCAAGGGCCTGAGCGCGCCGCGTTCGGAGATGAGCGAGTACGCCCCGCGCCTGCTCACCATCAAGATCCATCCGGACAAGATCCGCGAGGTCATCGGCAAGGGCGGCGCCACCATCCGCTCGATCACCGAGGAGACCGGCACCACCATCGACATCAGCGACGACGGCACCGTGATCATCGCCTCGGTGAACCGCCTCGCCGCCGACGAGGCGAAGAAGCGCATCGAGCAGATCGTCTCCGACGTCGAGCCGGGCCGCATCTACGAGGGCAAGGTCGCCAAGCTGATGGACTTCGGCGCCTTCGTGACGATCCTGCCGGGCAAGGACGGCCTCGTCCACGTCTCGCAGATCTCCAACGAGCGCGTCGAGAAGGTCTCCGACAAGCTCAAGGAAGGCGACATCGTCAAGGTGAAGGTGCTGGAAGTGGACAAGCAGGGCCGCATCCGCCTGTCCATCAAGGCCGTGGCCGAGGACGAGGCGGCGAACGTCTGATCGCCTCTTCGAAGCGTGCTTCGGAGCGCGGGGCCCGGCAGCGATGCCGGGCCCCGCGCGTTTCGGGCGCCGCGCATTTGCTAGGATGAAAAGCATCCGCAACATGGAGGCAGGCATGGCCGAGCAGGCGAACGATTCCGCGCCCGACTACCGGGCGTTCGCCCAGCAGACGTGGGAGGCCTGGATGCGCCAGTGGCAGCCGCCGCCGGCCGGCGCGCCGGACCCGGCCGCGGGCGCCAGGGCGTCGGTGGCCGACGACGTCGCCGCGCGCAGCCAGGCGGCGCTGAAAAGCTATCTCGACTGGATGCAGGGCGCCGCCGCCAGCGTGGCCGCGCCGAGCGGCGGCCAGGACTGGACGCAGCAGCTGCAGCAACTCTTCGGTGGCGACAACCCGCTCTTCGGCCAGGCCTTCGCGGGCCTGGACCAGCACGGCGCGCAGGGTTTCGCGCAGATGTGGCAGAGCTGGCTGCAGGCGGTGCAGGCCGGCCCCGGCGCGCCGCCGCCGATGCCGCCGCTGGGCCTGACCCGCGAGCAGCAGCTGCAGCACCAGGCGCTCACCGCGGCCATGCTCGAATACGCCGAGACCTCCGCGCGCTACCGCGACCTGCTCCAGCGCGTGAACGTGCAGGCGATCGAGCGCCTGCAGCAGCGGCTGGCGGGCGATGCCGGAAAGCCGGTGGAGTCGCTCAAGGGGCTCTACGACCGCTGGGTCGACGCCACCGAAGAGGTGTACGCCGAGGTGGCGCTGTCGGACGAGTTCAAGGCGATCTACGGCGCCATGGCCAACGCGCAGATGCGCGTGCGCCAGCTGCAGCGCCAGCAGACCAGCGAGGTGTGCCGCGAACTGGGCATCCCCACGCGCGAGGAGGTCGACAGCCTCGGGCAGCGCCTGCAGGCGCTGCGCCGCGAGGTGGCCGAACTCAGGCGGCAGCCGGCCGCCAAGCCGCCGGCATCGGCGGCCGCACCAAAGGCGGCGCGCAAGAGCGCTGCGCCGGCAGGGACCCAGAGCAAGGCGGCAGAGCCCAAGAACAAGGCGGCGCCGGCCAAGGGCAAGGCCGCCAAGGGGCCGGCGGCGCGTCGCGGCAAGGGCGCCGCGGCCGGTGCCGTACGTCAACGCACATAACGGCAGCCATGATGGGCTCGCCACTGCATATCGACCCGCTGCTCGCGCTGCAGGAGATCGCCGCCTTCCAGCGCAAGTTCGCCGACGGCCTGACCCGGCTGCGCGGCATGCCCGAACCCGGCTATGCGGACACGCCGCGCGAGGCGGTCTACCGCGAAGACAAGCTCACGCTCTGGCACATGCGCGGCGACTACGCGCCGACGGCGAAGACGCCGACGCTGATCGTCTACGCGCTGGTCAACACGGTGTGGATGACCGACCTGCAGCCGGGCCGCTCGCTGCTGCGCAACCTGCTGGAACAGGGCGAGGACGTCTACCTGATCGACTGGGGCTACCCCGACGGCGCCGACCGCTGGCTCACCCTCGGCGACTATCTGGACGGCTATCTCGACCGCTGCGTGGACGCGGTGCGCGCGCGCAGCGGCTGCGGGGCGATCAACCTGCTCGGTATCTGCCAGGGCGGCACCTTCTCGCTGTGCTACGCGGCGCTCCAGCCGGCCAAGGTAAAGAACCTCGTCACCATGGTCACGCCGGTGGACTTCCACACGCCGGGCAACATGCTGGCGCACTGGGCGCGCAACATCGACGTGGACCTCCTGGTCGACACGCTGGGCAACATCCCGGCGGCGCTGATGAACTGGGTGTACCTCACGCTCAAGCCGCTGCGGCTCACCCAGCAGAAATACGTGGGCCTGCTGGACATCCTCGACCATCCCGCGGAGCTGGAGAACTTCCTGCGCATGGAGCGCTGGATCTTCGATTCGCCGGACCTCGCCGGCGAGGCGTTCCGCGAGTTCATCCAGGCGTTCTACCAGGGCAACAGGCTGGTCGCGGGCAGCCTCGACATCGACGGGCGGCCGGTGCGGCTGGAAGCGATCAGCCAGCCGATCCTCAACATCTACGCCGAGCAGGACCACCTGGTGCCGCCCGCGGCCTCGCGCGCGCTGGCGCAGCACACCTCCAGCGCCGACTACAGCGAGCTGGCCTTCAAGGGCGGGCACATCGGCATCTACGTGTCGAGCCGCGCGCAGCGCGAGGTGCCGCCGGCGATCCATCGCTGGCTGCGCCAGCGGGAGCAGTGAGCCTTTGCGGATCGCCGTGTGGCCGGTTGCCGCGTCGCCGCCGCTCGCCCCGCGTTCCCCGCTCTTCTAGAATGGCGCGATGAACGCCATCACTTCTCCGCACGATACCCACGACACCATCCGTGCCGTGCAATGGCAGGGCGACCACCTGCGCCTGCTCGACCAGCGCCTGCTCCCGGCCGAGGAGCGCTGGATCGACTGCCGCGACGCCGCCGCCGTGACCCAGGCCATCAAGGATCTCGCCGTGCGCGGCGCGCCGGCGATCGGCATCGCCGCCGCCTGGGGCGTGGTGATGGCGGCGCAGCAGGGCGCGGCGCTGGAGCCGGTGCTCGCCACCCTGCGCGCGGCGCGTCCCACCGCGGTGAACCTGATGTGGGCGCTGGACCGCATGAAGGCGCGCATCGCCGCGGGTGCGGACGCCGCGGCGCTGGAACGCGAGGCGCAGGCGATCCAGGACGAGGACCTCGCCGCCAACCGCCACATGGGCGAGCTGGGCGCCGCGCTGATCGCGCCGGGCTCGGGCGTGATGACCCATTGCAACACCGGCTCGCTCGCCACCGCCGGCTACGGCACCGCGCTGGGCGTGATCCGCGCCGGCGTCGCCGCCGGGCGCATCGCGCAGGTGTACGCCGGCGAGACGCGGCCGTGGCAGCAGGGCGCGCGGCTGACCATGTACGAACTGGTGCGCGACGGCATCCCGGCCCGGCTGATCGCCGACTCGGCCGCCTCGCACCTGATGAAGTCCGGCGCGGTGCAGTGGGTGATCGTGGGCGCCGACCGCATCGCCGCCAACGGCGATACGGCCAACAAGATCGGCACCTACCAGCTCGCCATCGCCGCGCGCCACCACGGCGTGAAGTTCATGGTCGCGGCGCCGTCTTCCACGGTGGACATGGCCACCGCTTCGGGCGAAGACATCGAGATCGAACTGCGCGATCCGAGCGAACTGTTCGCTGTGGCCGGCCGCCGCGTGGTGGTGGAGGGCGCCGAGGCCTGGAATCCGGTGTTCGACGTGACGCCGGCGGAGCTGATCGACGCCATCGTCACCGAGCGCGGGGTGATCGAGCGGCCGGACGCCCGCTCGATGCAGGCGCTGTTCGGGGCGTGAAGCTGCGCGAGGAAATCGCGCTGTTCGCCGTCGGCGGCCTGATCGGCCTGGTGATCGACGCCGGCATCGTGCAGGCGCTGGTCAGCGGCCTGCATTGGAACGCCTACGCCGCGCGCGTGGTGTCGTTCCTCGCCGCCGCCACCGCGACGTGGTGGTGGAATCGCCGGCGCACTTTCCGGCATCGCCGCAGCGGCCGCTCGCTGGCCGCCGAGTGGCTGCATTGGATGGCGCTGATGAGCGGCGGCGCGGCGGTCAACTACGCCGTCTACGCCGCCTGCCTGCTGCTCTCTCCGGCCTTGCATCGCTGGCCCGCGGCGGCGGTGGCGGCCGGCTCGGTGGCGGCCGCCGGGGTGAATTTCCTCGGCGCCCGGCTGATGCTTTTCAAGCGCGCCAAATCATCCGCTTAACTCATTGATTCAACTAGGCAAATAACGCGACTTTCGAGGCGGCTTGTGCTATGCTTCGAAGGTTGCGTCAGGCCAGCGATACGGCGTGCGCCCAAGGCACGTCGCGCTGGCTTTTCTTCGTTATCAGGGAAGCCGATTGATGGCAGAACTCGCCAAAGAAGTCATCCGCGTCAACATCGAAGACGAGATGCGCCAGAGCTATCTCGATTACGCCATGAGCGTGATCGTGGGCCGTGCGCTTCCCGATGTGCGCGACGGTCTCAAGCCGGTGCATCGCCGCGTACTGTTCGCGATGAACGAGCTGGGCAACGCCTGGAACAAGGCGTACAAGAAGTCGGCCCGCGTGGTCGGCGACGTGATCGGTAAATACCACCCGCACGGCGACGCCTCGGTCTACGACGCCATCGTGCGCATGGCGCAGCCGTTCTCGCTGCGCTACATGCTGGTGGACGGCCAGGGCAACTTCGGTTCGGTGGACGGCGACAACGCCGCGGCCATGCGCTACACCGAGGTGCGCATGTCGCGCCTCACCCATGAGCTCTTGGCCGACATCGACAAGGACACCGTCGACTTCGGCCCCAACTACGACGAGAGCGAGCAGGAGCCGCTGGTCCTGCCGACCCGCGTGCCGAACCTGCTCATCAACGGCTCGGCCGGCATCGCGGTGGGCATGGCCACCAACGTGCCGCCGCACAATCTCACCGAGGTGGTGAACGCCACCATCGCGCTGATCGACGAGCCCTCGCTCGACATCGACGGGCTGATGGCCTACGTGCCGGGCCCGGATTTCCCCACCGCCGGCATCATCAACGGCTCCTCCGGCATCGTCGAGGCCTACCGCACCGGCCGCGGACGCATCCTGGTGCGCGCCAAGGCCGAGATCGAGACCGAGTCGAACGGCCGCGAGACCATCATCGTCACCGAGCTGCCGTACCAGGTGAACAAGGCGCGGCTGATCGAGAAGATCGCCGAGCTGGTGAAGGAGAAGAAGGTCGAGGGCATCAGCGAGCTGCGCGACGAGTCCGACAAGGACGGCATGCGCGTGGTGATCGAGATCCGCCGCGACGCGATGGCGGACGTGGTGCTCAACAACCTGTTCCAGCAGACCCAGCTGCAGGTCACCTTCGGCATCAACATGGTGGCGCTGCTGGACGGCCAGCCGCGGCTCCTGAACCTCAAGGATATCCTCGAGGCCTTCATCCGCCACCGCCGCGAGGTGGTGACCCGCCGCACCATCTTCGAGTTGCGCAAGGCGCGCGCCCGCGCGCATATCCTCGAGGGCCTCACCGTCGCGCTGGCGAACATCGACGAGATGATCGAGCTGATCCGCAGCTCGGCCTCGCCGGCCGAGGCGCGCGAGCGCATGCTGGCCCGCAAGTGGCAGCCGGGCATGGTGAGCGCGCTGCTCTCCGCCGCCGGCGCCGAAGCCTCACGGCCGGAGGAGATGGACCCGCGCGACGGCCTCAAGGCCGACGGCTACCAGCTCTCCGACGTGCAGGCGCAGGAAATCCTGGCCATGCGCCTGCACCGCCTCACCGGGCTGGAGCAGGAGAAGCTCTCCGACGAATACCGCCAGATCCTCGAAACCATCCGCGGCCTGATCGCGATCCTGGAAGACCCCGACAAGCTGCTGGCGGTGATCCGCGAGGAGCTGGAGGCGATCCGCGCCGAGTACGGCGACGCGCGCCGCACCGAGATCCAGCATTCGCTCACCGATCTGGACGTGCTCGACCTGATCGCGCCCGAGGACGTGGTGGTGACGCTCTCGCACACCGGCTACGTGAAGCGCCAGCCGGCCAGCACCTACCGCGCGCAGAAGCGCGGCGGCAGGGGCCGTTCGGCCTCCGCGCTGAAGGACGAGGATTTCGTCGAGCAGCTGTGGGTGGTGAACACCCACGACACCCTGCTCACCTTCACCAGCACCGGCCGCGTGTACTGGCTCAAGGTCTACCAGATGCCGGAGGCCGGCCCCAACGCGCGCGGCAAGCCGATGGTGAACCTGCTGCCGCTGGGCGAGGGCGAGAAGGTGCAGGCGGTGCTGCCGGTGCGCGAGTACAGCGAGGACCGCTTCGTGTTCTTCGCCACCCGCCAGGGCACGGTGAAGAAGACGCCGTTGACCGAGTTCGCCTTCCAGCTGCAGAAGGGCAAGATCGCGATCAACCTCGACGAGGGCGATGCGCTGATCGGCGTGGCGCTCACCGACGGCAACAGCGACGTGCAGCTGTTCGCCTCCAACGGCAAGGCGGTGCGCTTCGACGAGAGCGAGGTGCGCTCGATGGGCCGCACCGCCACCGGCGTGCGCGGCATGAAGCTGGCGGACGAGGCCGAGGTGGTGTCGCTGATCGTGGCCGCGGGCGAGGGCGATATCCTCACCGCCACCGAGCGTGGCTACGGCAAGCGCACCAGGCTGGAGGAGTTCCCCAAGAAGGGCCGCGGCACGCAGGGCGTGATCGGCATCCAGTGCTCCGAGCGCAACGGCAGGCTGGTCGCCGCGGTGCAGGTCACCGAGGCGCACGAGCTGATGCTGATCTCCGACCAGGGCACCCTGGTGCGCACCCGCGTGGCGGGGGTCTCGCAGACCAGCCGCAACACCCAGGGCGTGACCCTGATCAAGTTGCCGGCCAGCGAGTCGCTGGTCAGCGTGGTGCGGCTGGATGCAGAGGAGGAGAACGGCGAGGAAGCCGAGGCCGCGGGCCTCGACGACCAGCCGCCGGGCGACGGCGCGCCGGCGCAGGCGCCTGACGAAGGCTGAGTCCGCCTTCATCGGCAAGGACGAGAAGAGCCCGGCGCAAGCCGGGCTTTTCTTTTGGACTAGGCGGCGGGGCGGGCACCTGTCCTTTGACCGATGGAGAACGTCTCCGCACGGGACTATCGTGCCTGCGCGCATATGCCTGTATGCGTACTTGCGGAGACGCTCGTCGGCGTGGCCGATCACAGCGCCTGACAGGGGGACGCGGCCACCTAGCAAACGAACGGGAGACCGGTTATGAGGACTCGATGGCTCATCGCGGCGGCAACCGCGGCGTTCGCCATGTGCGCCACGGCGACGCCCCAAACGACGCTCACGCTGCAGAAAGGCGGCACCACCGTGCCGAAGACCACGCCCCTCGGGGGCGCGCCGCTGACCAGCCTCGAGCTGGACCCCGCGACGACGGCCGGGGACTCCGATTCCGGCGAAGGCGGCGAACTGGGGCCCCCGCCCCTGGTGAACCGCACTGTCGCCCATGGCCGCTTCGGCAGCAACGTCATGGGCAACGCCGGGCGCGCCAAGGCGAACCCCGAACTGCTCGGCGGTTTCGACGGGCTCAATTTCCACGACCAGCGCTACGCCAACAACGGCAACCAGTTCTCGGTGGAGCCGCCCGACCAGGGCCTGTGCGTCGGCAACGGGTTCGTCATGGAGAGCGTCAACGACGTCCTGGCGATCTACGACACGGCCGGCCACAAGCTCGTCGGGCCCGTGGACCTCAACACGTTCTACGGCTACCCGGCCGCGATCAATCGCAGCACCGGCGCGTACGGGCCTTTCATCACCGACCCGTCCTGCTACTACGACGCGGGCACCCGGCGCTGGTTCCAGGTCGTGTTGACGCTGGACCGGGTGGGCACCACCTCGGCCCTCGCCGGCCCCAACCACCTGGACATCGCGGTCAGCCAGACCGCCGACCCCACGGGCGCGTGGAACATCTACCACCTGCCGGTGCAGAACAACGGCACGCAGGGCACGCCGGATCACGGCTGCGAGGATGGCTTCTGCCTGGGCGACTACCCGCACATCGGCGCCGACGCCAATGCGTTCTTCATCACCACCAACGAGTTCTCGCTGTTCGGCCCGGGCTTCTACGGCGCGCAGATCTACGCCATCTCCAAGCGGGCGCTGGCCGCGGGCGCGGCATCGCCGAACGTGGTGCTGTTCAACGGCGGCGATCCGAGCGTGCCGGCACCGGCGTTCACGGTGTGGCCGGCCATTTCCTCCGGCGGGCAGTATGCCGGCGTGCAGGGCGGAACCGAGTTCCTGCTGAGCTCGGATGCCGTGTTCTATGACTCGGGCCGCTCGAACACGCTGTGGCTGTGGGCGGTATCGAACACGCGGGCCATCGACACGGCGCCGCTGTCGCTGAAGCTCAAGGTCTCGCCGCTGACGGTGCGCGAATATGCCGTGCCGACCAGCCTGGCCCAGCAGAAGCCGGGCAGCGCGCCGCTGCGCGACTGTTTCGCCACGCCCGGCTGCGCGCCGACCTATCTCGGCTACCCCACCATCGTCTATCCGACGCCGCGTCCGATGGCCGTGAACGACTCGCGCATGCAGCAGGTGAGCTACGCCAACGGCAAGCTCTGGGGCACGCTGGATACCGATGTGGTGCTGGCCGACGGCAGCCACGGCTCGGGCATCAACTATTTCGTGATCGACCCGCTGGTCCGCGGCGTTTTCGCCAACGGCACGCTGGCTTTGCCTGATGCCAACCTGACCTACGGCGCGGCGGCCGTCACGCAGAGCGGGCGCGGCGTCATCGCATTCACCGTAGTGGGCCCCAACGACCATCCGAGCGCGGGCTACGCGGGGCTGGACGCGAAGCTCGGCGCCGGCAGCGTGCATATCGCCGCCGCGGGCGCGGGCCCCTGGGACGGCTTTACCGGCATACCGTATCTGGGCGGCGACCGGCCGCGCTGGGGCGACTACGGCGCGGCGGCGGCCGACGGCAACACGATCTGGACCGCCTCGGAGTATATCGCCCAGACGTGCACGCTGGCCGAATACCTCAGTCCTCCGCTGTTCCAGTGCGGGGGCACGCGCGCGGCGCTGGGCAATTGGGCGACCCGCATCTCGAGCATTCGTCCTTGAGCGTTGGGCGGCGTGCGTGACGACGGGCGCGATGGCGCATGGCCATCGCGCCCGTTTCGTTTCGGGAGCGGGCTTGCCGTTCCCCGCTATGGCCGGGTGGGCTGGTCGAGCTTGCTAGCGAAGTTGCCAGGGAAGAAGCCAAGAAGCCCGGACTAGGCATAGGGCGGCGGACGCGAGGGGCCAAGCCTAGGCGGCGCCGACCGCCTCCAGCATGGCCTCGGCGCTCGATACGCGGAATTCGCCCGGCGCCTCCACGTGCAGCTGGCGCAGCACGCCGTCCTCGGCATAGAGCGCGGCGCGGCGCGACCGCACGCCCATGCTGCCCTCGAACGCCAGGCCCAGCGCGCGGGTGAAGGCGGCGTCGCCGTCGGCGAGCATGAGCAGGCCGGGCGGCACGTGCTGCGCGGCGGCCCAGGCTTTCATCACGTAGGCGTCATTCACCGCGAGGCAGAACACGTCGAGGCCGCGGGCGCGGAAGGCGTTGAACTTCGCCACGTAGCCGGGCAGATGGCGCTCCGAGCAGGTCGGCGTGAACGCGCCGGGTACCGCGAACAGCACCACCTTGCGGCCGCCGAACAGCTCGACGGTGCGCTGGCGCCGCACGTCCGGGACGGCGCCGTCGATGACCGCCAGCTCGGCGTCGGGCAGTACTCGTCCGATCTGGATGGTCACGGCGGCGATCCTTAAGCGAGGGCAACGGCGAGCATGCCACAGCGAGCCGGCACGCGCCGCCGGCTTGAACTGCGGCCGCCCGCACCTACTTAGTTCATCAAGCGGCAGCGAGCCGCAAACCCATCGAGGAAACCAGCCATGAGTGCCAACCGCAACCTGATGTGGAATGCCGCCGGCGCGCTGCCGCAGGAAGTGCGCCACGTGTTCGACCGCTTCTTCCAGCAGGAGGAGAGCGACAGTTCCAACGTGGTCACCAGCCAGTGGGCACCGCGCGTGGACATCAAGGAGGAGGACCAGCGCTTCGTGATCTTCGCCGACATCCCCGGCGTGGACCCGGCCAACATCGAAGTGAGCATGGAGAAGGGCATTCTCACCATCAAGGGCGAGCGCACGGTGGAGAGCGGCGAGCAGAGCGGCCGCTACACGCGCCTGGAGCGCGCGCACGGCAGCTTCCACCGCCGCTTCGCGCTGCCGGACAGCGCCGACGCCGAGGGCATCACCGCCACCGGCCGGCACGGCGTGCTGGAGATCGCCATTCCGAAGAAGGCGCAGACCACGCCTCGCCGCATCACCATCAACGCGGTCAACTGACCGCGGCCTGCGGTGTTGCGGGGACGGCCCGCGGCGGACGATGATCCGCCGCGGGCCGTCCGTATGAGGCGAGCACGTAGGGAGCGGCAGTGGAGTTCAAAGACTATTACGACATCCTGGGCGTGAAGCCCGACGCCAGCGAAGCCGAGATCAAGGCGGCCTACCGCAAGCTGGCGCGCAAGTACCACCCGGACAAGAACAAGGAGCCGGGTGCGGAGGAGCATTTCAAGGCCGTGAACGAGGCCAACGAAGTGCTGCGCGACAAGGAGAAGCGCGCCGCCTACGACGAGCTGCGCGCCGGCGGCTACCGCGGCGGCGAGCAGTTCCGCCCGCCGCCGGGCTTCGGCCAGGGCTTCGATTTCGGCGAGGGCGCCGGCGGCGACTTCAGCGACTTCTTCGAGAGCCTGTTCGGCGGCCGCGCCGCCGGCCCGCGCGGCCAGCCGCGCGCGCGCCGCGGGCGCGACGTGCAGGCGCAGGTGCAGATCGACCTGCAGACGGCCTACGACGGCGGCCGCACGCGCCTGAGCCTGGTCGACGGCAGCGGCCACGAGCGGGTGCTGGAAGTGAAGATCCCGGCCGGCATCCAGCCGGGGCAGGTGATCCGCCTGGCCGGCCAGGGCCAGGCGGGCGCCGCCGGCGGGCCGAGCGGCGACCTGCTGCTCGAAGTGGGTATCCGCGACGATGCGCGTTTCAGGCTGGACGGCCGCAACGTGCTGCACGTGCTGCCGGTCGCGCCGTGGGAGGCGGCCCTGGGCGCGACTGTGCCGGTGCCGACCCTGGCCGGCACGGTCGACCTGCGCGTACCGGCCGGCTCGCAGTCGGGCCGCAAGCTGCGCCTGAAGGGGCGCGGCATGCCCGGGCCGCAGCCGGGCGACCAGCTGGTGGAACTGTCCATCCGCACGCCCGCCGCGGCGGACGACAAGCAGCGCGCCGCCTACGAGGCGCTGCATGCCAGTTTCGCGGACTACGACCCGCGGCATTGACCGCGGTATCGACCTGACCGGCGGCCGCTGCGCCGTCGTTGCCGTTGCTGCCGGCGGGGGCTGCCGGCCATGACGGCGCGGTCTTTTTGGTCGCGGGGCGCGCGAAGCATTTTCGCGTTCCGGCAAAGTTTGCAGGCGACGTGGTGCCCCGCGCCGCTCAGCGCGGCGGCCGCATCGCGGCCTCGCTGCCCTGCTGGTAGTGCCGGAACGCCTGGCGCAGGCCGATGAGCACTTCGGCCGCCGTCTCGAACAAGGCCTGGGCCTTGGGCTCGTCCACTTGCCCGATGTCCTCGCGCAGATGGGTCACGAGGGCGTCGAGCTGGCCGCCGATGCGCTTGGCGTGGAACCGCGGGTCGCGGTTGGGAACGGAAGACATGGCGGGGCCTCGCGCAGGAGTGGTTCCTGCAGGCGAGCATGGCGCGTGCCAGCGCCTTCCGCCGGCGGGCTCACTGGCCCGGCAGGAATTCCTGCAGCGTGCGGACCAGCTCGTCTTCCTTCACCGGCTTGGTCACGTAGGCCTTGGCGCCCTGGCGCATGCCCCAGACCTTGTCGGTCTCCTGGTCCTTGGTGGTCACCAGCACCACCGGGATGTGCGCGGTGTCCGGGTCCTTGCTGATCGTGCGGGTGGCCTGGAAGCCGTTGAGGTTCGGCATTACCACGTCCATGAGGATCAGGTCGGGGCGCTCGCGTTTGGCCGCCTCGACACCGGCCGCGCCGTCTTCGGCGGTCAGCGCCTCATGCCCGAGCTTCTCGACGATGCGCTTGAGACCCAGGAGCTGGGACGGTGAATCGTCGACGATCAGGATGCGTGCCATGACAGAGGTGGTTCCTTGAAGGTATTCAGCCGCGATTCTATGTCGCCGGGGAGGGGCTTCCAAGCGCGGCCCATGGGGAGATCATCAACAGGCTCTTACGCCGCGTCGCGGTGGCGTACGAGGGTGCGGCCGAAGGAGCCGCCGGCGAGCATCTGGTCGAACACCTGCGGCAGTTCCTCCAGCGTGGCCTCGCGGGTGGCGATGCGGTCCAGGTGGCGCGGCTTCCAGTCGCCGGCGAGCCGCTGCCAGACGCGCGCGCGCAGGTCGCGGGCGGTGCCGGCGGAGGCGATGCCGAGCAGGCTCACGCCGCGGATGATGAAGGGCATCACCGTGCCCTCGTAGGCGATGCCGCCGGCGTTGCCGCACAGGGCGAGGTTGCCGTAGGGCGCGATCAGCGGCAGCAGGCCGGCGAGCGTGGCGCCGCCGACGTTGTCCAGCGCGCCGCCGAAGCGCACCGAATCCATCGGCTTGCCGCTGAAGGCGAGCGCGTGGCGGTCGATGCACTCGGCGGCGCCGAGCCCGCGCAGGAAGTCGAAGTGCTCGGCCTTGCCGCTGATCGCGTGCACGGCGTAGCCGGCGCGGCTGAAGATGTCGATGGCCAGCATGCCCACGCCGCCGCTGGCGCCGGTGACGGCGACGGGGCCGAGCGAGGGCGCCTGGCGGTTGTCCTGCAGGCGCAGCAGGGCCAGCGCGGCGGTGAAGCCGGCGGTGCCGAGCGCCATGCTCTCGCGCAAGCTCAAGCCCCGGGGCAGCGGGATGGTCCAGCGCGACTCCAGGCGCACGTATTCGCCGTAGCCGCCGTCGCGCGTTTCGGACAGGCCGCAGCCGGTGCACAGCACGGCGTCGCCCTCGCGGAAGGCGGGGTCGGCGGAGGCGGCCACGTGGCCGGCCACGTCGATGCCGCCGTTGAGCGGGTACTGGCGGAGGATCTTGCCCTTGCCGGTGCCGGCCAGCGCGTCCTTGTAGTTGACCGAGGACCAGGCCGCCTTCACCAGCACTTCGCCGGGCGACAGGCCGGAGGTGTCCATGGTCTCGATGCCGGCGCGGTGGCCGGCGTCGTCGTGGCGGATGCGGAAGGCGCGGAAGTCGGTCATGCCGGGTACCTGCAAAGGAAGGGGCCTAGCGTACCGCTCCGGCTGCATGGCGCCGTGCCGGAACGTGCAAAAGAGCCGTCACGTGTAGGAGCGCGCCTTGCGCGCGACTGGCCTACGCAGCGGCGTCACGCTGCGGTCGCGCGCAAGGCGCGCTCCTACGTGGCTCGTGGGGGCGTTGGGCCGGCCGGGCTGGCGCGCATTCACGCCTTGACGGTGTCGGCGTCGATCCACTTGGGCGTATAGCCGGCCTGGTAGTGCTCCATCCAGTCGAACATCGCCTGCTGGTCGTCGCCGAACCACACGCTCTCGCGCTGCGCGGCGCGCACGAAGCCTTCCGCCACCATGTGGTCCATGGTCTGGCGCAGCCCGTCGAAATAGCCGCGCAGGTTGAGGAAGGCACAGGGGTAGGCGTGCAGGCCGAGCTGGGCCCAGGTCAGCATCTCGAACATCTCGTCCAGCGTGCCGAAGCCGCCGGGCAGGGCGACGAAGGCGTCGGAGAGCTCGAACATGCGCGTCTTGCGCTGGTGCATGGTGTCGACCACCACCAGTTCGGTGAGGCCGGTGTGGCCGACCTCTTTCTCCATCAGGTGGCGCGGGATCACGCCCACCACGCGCCCGCCCGCGGCCAGCACCGCGTTGGCCACCGTGCCCATCAGGCCGACCTTGCCGCCGCCGTAGACCAGGGTGATGCCGCGGCGCGCGATCTCGGCGCCGAAGGCGCGGGCCTGGGCGGCGTAGTCGGGATGGATGCCGGCGTTGGAGCCGCAGTAGACGCAGAGGGCAGTGGGCTGGGGCATGGTGGGTAAGTGGTGCGTGAGAAGGGGAGGTCCGCCATGCCGGCGGAAGCCGGCATGGCGACGAGGTCGTGCGGGCGCTTGCCGGAAAGCGAACGGCCCGCCCATGTTGCCACGAGCGGGCCGCGAAGCTCGTATCGCCGACCGTTCGTGGGTCGCACGAGACGAGGGTCTTTCCTCAGTTGCCCTTGTGGATCGCGCGCTTGTCCACCGCCAGGGCGGCCTCGTGCACGGCCTCGGACAGCGTCGGGTGGGCGTGGACGATGCGGGCGAGGTCCTCGGAGGAGCCCTTGAACTCCATCGCCACCACGCACTCGGCGATCAGCTCGGACACGCCCGGACCGACCATGTGCACGCCGAGGATGCGGTCGGTCTCGGCGTGGGCGATCATCTTCACCTGGCCCACCGCCTCGTTCATCGCCACGGCGCGGCCGATGGCGGCGAAGGGGAAGGTGCCGACCTTGTAGGGCACGCCTTCCTCCTTGAGCTGCTTCTCGGTCCTGCCGGCCCAGGCGATCTCCGGCTCCGTGTAGATCACCCACGGCATGGTGTCGAGGTCGACGTGGCCCGCCTTGCCGGCGATCCACTCGGCCACCGCCATGCCTTCCTCGAAGCCCTTGTGCGCGAGCATCGGGCCGCGCACCGCGTCGCCCACCGCCCACACGCCGTCCACGCCCGTGTGGTTGTGCTCGTCCACCACGATGCGGCCGCGCTCGTCGAGCTTGACGCCGGTGTCCTCGCCCAGCAGGCCCTCGGTGTAGGCGCGGCGGCCCACGGCCACCAGCAGCTTGTCCACCACCAGGGTCTGCTCGCCGTCCTTGTCGGCGTAGGTCACGTGGACCTCGTCGCCCTTCACCTCGGCCTTGGAGAGCTTGGCGCCGAGCTTGATGGTCAGGCCCTGCTTGCCGAATTCCTTCAGCGCGATCTTGGCGATGTCGGCGTCGGCGGCGCCGAGGAAGTCGGGCAGCGCCTCGATCACGGTCACGTCCGAACCCAGTCGGTTCCACACGCTGCCGAGTTCGAGGCCGATCACGCCGGCACCGATCACGCCCAGGCGCTTGGGCACCGCGGTGATGTCGAGCGCGCCGGCGTTGTCGATGATGTGCTCGCCGTCGAACTTGGCGAACGGCAGCTCGATCGGCACGGAGCCGGAGGCGAGGATCACGTTGGTGGCGCCGATGACCTGCTTGGCGCCGTCGTTGCCGGTGATCTCCACCTGGTTACCCTTCAGCAGCTTGCCCTGGCCGAAGAAGCTGGTGATCTTGTTAGCCTTGAACAGCTGCGCCACGCCGCCGGTGAACTGCTTGACGATCTTGTCCTTGCGGCCGATGAAGGCCTTGAGGTCGACCTTGGCGTTCTCCACGCTGATGCCGTGCGCGGGCAGGTTGTGTGACAGGTTGTAGAACTGCTTGGACGAATCGAGCAGTGCCTTGGACGGGATGCAACCCACGTTGAGGCAGGTGCCACCCAGCGCCTGCTTGCCGTCCTTGCCGACGAAGGCATCGACCACGGCGGTCTTGAGGCCCAGCTGCGCCGCGCGGATCGCGGCGTGGTAGCCGGCCGGGCCGGCGCCGATGACGATGACGTCGAATTTGTCGCTCATGGTGGTTCCTTGCTGCGTGATTCGCGCCGGGCGCGAATCAGGGGAAAGCGGTCAGGACAGCGGCGAGCGCGGGATGGACGTCACGACTCGCCGCCAGAGCCTTGTTACCTAATTTGTCTTTGAGCGGGGCGCTCAAAGACCTAGCAGCATACGCTGCGGATTTTCGAGCTGGTTCTTGATGTCGACCAGGAACAGCACCGCGTCGCGGCCGTCGATGATGCGGTGGTCGTAGGAGAGCGCGATGTACATCATCGGCGCGGCGACGATCTGGCCGTTCTCCACCACCGGGCGCTCCTTGATCGTGTGCATGCCGAGGATGGCGCTCTGCGGCGGGTTGACGATCGGGGTGGAGAGCAGCGAGCCGAAGGTGCCGCCGTTGGTGATGGTGAAGGTGCCGCCCTGGAGGTCGTCCAGGCCGAGTTTGCCGTCGCGCGCCTTCTTGGCGTAGTTCACGATGCCCTGCTCGACCTCGGCGAAGGAGAGGTCCTGCGCGTTGCGCAGCACCGGCGTCACCAGGCCCTTGTCGGTGGACACGGCGATCGAGATGTCCTGGTAGCCGTGGTAGATGATGTCGTTGCCGTCCA
>NZ_LFQR01000060.1 GCF_001182895.1 Frateuria defendens
AAAATTTCTTCGCTGAAGGTGTTGACGGACAGGCAAGACGATGTAGAATGGGCGGCTCACCCGGAACGAAACGTCTCGGGGCGATCTGAAGAAAAGGTCGCAAGTGATTGATCTTTGACAGTGTGCGCAGGTGACTTGTGTGGGCGCCTTGCAGTGGATGAATGACTGTCCAGCAATGCAAGCGTCTAACCTAAGAGTCAATTCAAAAGCTTGACGTTTTACGGTTAGGACAACGCTTCAGAAAGATAGATCGGCCTTCGGGTTGATCGAAAACTTAAGTGAAGAGTTTGATCCTGGCTCAGATTGAACGCTGGCGGCATGCTTAACACATGCAAGTCGAACGGCAGCACAGCAGAGCTTGCTCTGTGGGTGGCGAGTGGCGGACGGGTGAGTAATGCATCGGGACCTACCCAGACGTGGGGGATAACGTAGGGAAACTTACGCTAATACCGCATACGTCCTACGGGAGAAAGCGGGGGATCTTCGGACCTCGCGCGGTTGGACGGACCGATGTGCGATTAGCTAGTTGGTGAGGTAATGGCTCACCAAGGCGACGATCGCTAGCTGGTCTGAGAGGATGATCAGCCACACTGGGACTGAGACACGGCCCAGACTCCTACGGGAGGCAGCAGTGGGGAATATTGGACAATGGGCGCAAGCCTGATCCAGCAATGCCGCGTGTGTGAAGAAGGCCTTCGGGTTGTAAAGCACTTTTATCAGGAGCGAAACGCTGTCGGCGAATACCCGGCGGAACTGACGGTACCTGAGGAATAAGCACCGGCTAACTTCGTGCCAGCAGCCGCGGTAATACGAAGGGTGCAAGCGTTAATCGGAATTACTGGGCGTAAAGCGTGCGTAGGCGGTTGTTTAAGTCTGCTGTGAAATCCCCGGGCTCAACCTGGGAATGGCAGTGGATACTGGGCAGCTAGAGTGTGATAGAGGATGGTGGAATTCCCGGTGTAGCGGTGAAATGCGTAGAGATCGGGAGGAACATCAGTGGCGAAGGCGGCCATCTGGATCAACACTGACGCTGAGGCACGAAAGCGTGGGGAGCAAACAGGATTAGATACCCTGGTAGTCCACGCCCTAAACGATGCGAACTGGATGTTGGTCTCAACTCGGAGATCAGTGTCGAAGCTAACGCGTTAAGTTCGCCGCCTGGGGAGTACGGTCGCAAGACTGAAACTCAAAGGAATTGACGGGGGCCCGCACAAGCGGTGGAGTATGTGGTTTAATTCGATGCAACGCGAAGAACCTTACCTGGCCTTGACATGTCTGGAATCCTGCAGAGATGCGGGAGTGCCTTCGGGAATCAGAACACAGGTGCTGCATGGCTGTCGTCAGCTCGTGTCGTGAGATGTTGGGTTAAGTCCCGCAACGAGCGCAACCCTTGTCCTTAGTTGCCAGCACGTAATGGTGGGAACTCTAAGGAGACTGCCGGTGACAAACCGGAGGAAGGTGGGGATGACGTCAAGTCATCATGGCCCTTACGGCCAGGGCTACACACGTACTACAATGGTCGGTACAGAGGGTTGCAATGCCGCGAGGTGGAGCCAATCCCAGAAAGCCGATCCCAGTCCGGATCGTAGTCTGCAACTCGACTACGTGAAGTCGGAATCGCTAGTAATCGCAGATCAGCTATGCTGCGGTGAATACGTTCCCGGGCCTTGTACACACCGCCCGTCACACCATGGGAGTGAGTTGCTCCAGAAGCCGTTAGCCTAACCGCAAGGGGGGCGACGACCACGGAGTGGTTCATGACTGGGGTGAAGTCGTAACAAGGTAGCCGTATCGGAAGGTGCGGCTGGATCACCTCCTTTCGAGAAAGGCAGCATCACTGCTGCAAGACGTCCACACAAGACACCTGCACATCCGCACGCCACCAGGCGTGAGAGCCCAAAGGGCTCATGAAGCTTTATGGGTCTGTAGCTCAGGTGGTTAGAGCGCACCCCTGATAAGGGTGAGGCCGGTGGTTCGAGTCCTCCCAGACCCACCACTTTGGGGCCATAGCTCAGCTGGGAGAGCACCTGCTTTGCAAGCAGGGGGTCGTCGGTTCGATCCCGACTGGCTCCACCAGTTAGTGACGGATGTGTAGCGCACACAAAAGATTTTAGAGAGCCGGCGGCGTTGAGGCCGTTTGGCTGTTCTTTGAAAATGTAAACGAGTGACAAGCGTTTTGGTTCGAAACCGAACCGAGATGTGTCGTTGAGGCAACGGCGATGCGTCGTTTGGCATAACTTCGAGGCGACTTGGGGTTATATGGTCAAGCGACCAAGCGTATACGGTGGATGCCTTGGCGGTCAGAGGCGATGAAGGACGTGGCAGCCTGCGAAAAGTGTCGGGGAGCTGGCAACAAGCTTTGATCCGGCAATGTCCGAATGGGGAAACCCACCGCGTAAGCGGTATCGTGCAGTGAATTCATAGCTGTACGAAGCGAACCCGGGGAACTGAAATATCTAAGTACCCGGAGGAAAAGAAATCAACCGAGATTCCCTCAGTAGCGACGAGCGAACGGGGAGTAGCCCAAAAGCGCACGATGTTTTAGTCGAACGGTCTGGAAAGTCCGGCCATAGCGGGTGATAGCCCCGTAGGCGAAAGGGCATGGTGCGTGAAATTGAGTAAGGCGGGGCACGTGAAACCCTGTCTGAACATGGGGGGACCATCCTCCAAGGCTAAATACTCCTGACCGACCGATAGTGAACCAGTACCGTGAGGGAAAGGCGAAAAGAACCCCGGAGAGGGGAGTGAAATAGACCCTGAAACCGTATACGTACAAGCAGTGGAAGCCCTTCGGGGTGACTGCGTACCTTTTGTATAATGGGTCAGCGACTTACTGTCAGTGGCGAGCTTAACCGTCTAGGGGAGGCGAAGGGAAACCGAGTCTGAATAGGGCGCATAGTCTCTGGCAGTAGACCCGAAACCGAGTGATCTATCCTTGACCAGGTTGAAGGTGCGGTAACACGCACTGGAGGACCGAACCCACATCTGTTGCAATAGATGGGGATGAGTTGAGGATAGGAGTGAAAGGCTAAACAAACTCGGAGATAGCTGGTTCTCCTCGAAAGCTATTTAGGTAGCGCCTCGTATGTATCTTCCTGGGGGTAGAGCACTGTTATGGCTAGCGGGTCATCGCGACTTAGCAAACCATGGCAAACTCCGAATACCAGGACAGACTGTACGGGAGACACACGGCGGGTGCTAACGTCCGTCGTGAAAAGGGAAACAACCCAGACCCGCAGCTAAGGTCCCCAAGTTAGTGCTAAGTGGAAAACGATGTGGAAAGGCATAGACAGCCAGGAGGTTGGCTTAGAAGCAGCCACCCTTTAAAGAAAGCGTAATAGCTCACTGGTCGAGTCGGTCTGCGCGGAAGATTTAACGGGGCTAAGCACTACACCGAAGCTCGGGGTGCACAGCAATGTGCGCGGTAGAGGAGCGTTCCGTAAGCCTGCGAAGGTGGATCGTAAGGTCTGCTGGAGGTATCGGAAGTGCGAATGCTGACATGAGTAACGATAATGCGGGTGAAAAGCCCGCACGCCGAAAGCCCAAGGTTTCCTCGCGCAACGTTCATCGGCGCAGGGTGAGTCGGCCCCTAAGGCGAGGCAGAAATGCGTAGTCGATGGGAAGCTGGTTAATATTCCAGCACTTCTCTTAAGTGCGATGTGGGGACGGAGAAAGTTAGGTCTACCGGGCGTTGGTTGTCCCGGGGAAAGGCGGTAGGCATGGATCTTAGGCAAATCCGGGATCCTTTATGCCGAGCACCGAGACGAGCCCTTTTGGGCGAAGTGACTGATACTACGCTTCCAGGAAAAGCCACTAAGCTTCAGCTTAAGAGAAACCGTACCGTAAACCGACACTGGTAGGCAGGGTGAGAATCCCAAGGCGCTTGAGAGAACTCGGGTGAAGGAACTAGGCAAAATGGCACCGTAACTTCGGGAGAAGGTGCGCCCTCCGGTGTGGTCACATGCGTGACTGAGCACCAGAGGGTCGCAGTAACCTGGCCGCTGCGACTGTTTACCAAAAACACAGCACTCTGCAAACACGAAAGTGGACGTATAGGGTGTGACGCCTGCCCGGTGCCGGAAGGTTAATTGATGGGGTCAGCCGCAAGGCGAAGCTCTTGATCGAAGCCCCGGTAAACGGCGGCCGTAACTATAACGGTCCTAAGGTAGCGAAATTCCTTGTCGGGTAAGTTCCGACCTGCACGAATGGCGTAACGACAGCGGCGCTGTCTCCACCCGAGACTCAGTGAAATTGAAATCGCTGTGAAGATGCAGCGTTCCCGCGGCAAGACGGAAAGACCCCGTGAACCTTTACTACAGCTTTACACTGAACGTTGAGTTCTTCTGTGTAGGATAGGTGGGAGGCTATGAAACCAGGACGCCAGTCTTGGTGGAGCCATCCTTGAAATACCACCCTGAAGTGCTTGACGTTCTAACCTCGGCCCGTTATCCGGGTCAGGGACCGTGTATGGTGGGTAGTTTGACTGGGGCGGTCTCCTCCTAAAGCGTAACGGAGGAGCACGAAGGTACGCTCAGCGCGGTCGGACATCGCGCACTGTGTGCAAAGGCATAAGCGTGCTTGACTGCAAGATCGACGGATCAAGCAGGTACGAAAGTAGGTCTTAGTGATCCGGTGGTTCTGTATGGAAGGGCCATCGCTCAACGGATAAAAGGTACTCCGGGGATAACAGGCTGATACCGCCCAAGAGTTCATATCGACGGCGGTGTTTGGCACCTCGATGTCGGCTCATCACATCCTGGGGCTGTAGCCGGTCCCAAGGGTATGGCTGTTCGCCATTTAAAGTGGTACGCGAGCTGGGTTCAGAACGTCGTGAGACAGTTCGGTCCCTATCTGTCGTGGGCGTTGGAGATTTGAGGGGGGCTGCTCCTAGTACGAGAGGACCGGAGTGGACGTTCCGCTGGTGTTCGGGTTGTCTCGCCAGAGGCATTGCCCGGTAGCTACGAACGGAAGCGATAACCGCTGAAAGCATCTAAGCGGGAAGCGCGCCCCAAGATGAGATCTCCCGAGTCCTAGAGACTCCTTAAGGCACCATCTAGACCAGGTGGTTGATAGGTGGGGTGTGGAAGCGCAGCAATGCGTTGAGCTAACCCATACTAATGCGCCGTGCGGCTTGACCATATAACCCCAAGACGCTTCACGTGCAGGTCCCTCTGCGACGAGCCCGGCCATCCATGGCCGGACTGATCAAACAGAGCAGGACCGCTTCGACGGCACGTCACGGTTCGACCCGACCCAAACGCTTGTCACTCGTTTACCCCTTTGCCGGGCTGGCGCTTCTAGCGCTGCCCGCACCCCTTCCCTGGCGGCCATAGCGCTGTGGTCCCACCCGATCCCATCCCGAACTCGGAAGTGAAACGCAGCTGCGCCGATGGTAGTGTGACTCTGTCATGCGAGAGTAGGTCACCGCCAGGGGCTTTATCCTTAAAAACCCTCACCGGACACGGTGAGGGTTTTTTCTTGCCCGCCGACACGCCAACGCCAAGGCAACGGCCCGCCACCGGCGCGGCCGGAGCCGCGGAAACCGCACAGCGGTGATGACCCTTGGGCGATGTCGCGGCGACGCATGCGCTGGCTCGACGCCCTGGCTGCAAGCAGTGCCCGACCTGGCCCTTCGGCATCCAGCCGTGATGCATCCGTCGTCTATCATGCGGAGACAGCCGATTACGGAGCAGCGCATCTTGTTCGTA
>NZ_LFQR01000061.1 GCF_001182895.1 Frateuria defendens
GCCGCGGCGTTGTCGCCGTCCACCGGCATGGTGTCGGGCGAGAGCGCGTCGAGCAGATCGTCCAGGCTGTGCGCGTCGGAGGTGAGCGGCGCCACCACGAAGGCCTCGCCGGCATAGGCCACCAGCGCGTTGAGGCCGTTGCGGTTGGCCTCGAACAGCGCGCGCGCCTTGTAGCGGGCGCGCTCCAGGCGGCTGGGCGCCTGGTCGCGCGCGAGCATGTGCTGGGACAGCGAAACCGCCACCACCTGCGCGGCGCGGTCCGCGTAGAGCGGCTGCTCGACGCGGCTCCAGGTCGGGCCGGCCAGCGCCAGCGTGGCGAGCGTCCAGCCGAGCCCGAGCAGCAGCGGCGGCGCGCGGCGGCCGCCGGCCGCGCCATGCAGCAGGTGCGGCAGCAGTTCGGCGTCGGCCAGCCGGGCCAGCGCGCGCCGCGTGGCGCCGCCCCGGCGCAGCAGCCAGCCCACCAGCAGCGGCAAGGCGAGCAGCGCCAGCAGCCACCACGGGCGCAGGAAGTGGAAGGCCTGCAGCGCGCTCATGCCGCCGGCTCCGCGCGCAGGCCGCGCCGCGGCCACAGCGCGGGCAGCATCAGCAGGAACGCCGCCAGCAGCGGCCAGCGGAACAGCTCGTGCCGCGGGCGCAGCTGCGGGCCCTGCTGCGGCATCGGTTCCAGCGCGTCGATGGTGCGGTAGGCCGCGGCCAGTTCCTCGGTATCGGTGGCGCGGAAGAAGCGTCCGCCGGTCTGCTGCGCGATCTCGGTCAGCATGTCCTCGTCCAGCTCGGCCGAGGGGTTCACCACGCGGCTGCCGAAGAAATCCGGCACGCGCATGCGGGTGGCGCCGATGCCGATGGTGTAGAGCCGCACGCCCGCCGCCTTCGCCGCCGCAGCGGCATCGCGCGGGGTGATGCTGCCGGCGTTGTTGACGCCGTCGGTAAGCAGCACCAGCACGCGCGCCGGCTCCGGCAGACCGGCCAGGCGCTTGACCGACACCGCGATGGCGTCGCCGATGGCCGTCTCGGTGCCGGCCAGGCCCACGGCGGCGCCCTTGAGCTGCGCGCTCACCGCGTCGAGGTCGTAGGTCAGCGGGGTGACCAGGAAGGCGCGACTGCCGAACAGCACCAGGCCGAGCTCGTCGCCGGCGCGGCGCGCGACGAAGTCGCCGGCGATCGCCTCCACCGCCTCGAAGCGGCTCACCGGCTGGCCGGCGAGCTGCATGTCCTCGGTGCGCATGCTGCCGGAGAGATCCAGCGCCAGCATCATCGCGCGGCCGCTGCGCTGTTCGGCCTGCGGCGGCCCCAGCCACTGCGGCCGCGCCGCCGCGCCGAGCAGGCACAGCCAGGCCAGCGACAACCACAGCCAGCGGCCGCGCGAGGCGCGACGCTCGACCTGCGCCAGTTGCAGGCCGGCATACGGCAGGTACAGCGCCTCGCCGGGCGCCGCGGGCGGCAGCCAGCGCCGCAGCAACCAGGGCAGCGGCAGCAGCACCCACAGCCAGGGCCAGGCGAACTCAGGCATGTGGCCCTCCCGCCATGGCGCGACGCACCGGCTTCAGGCGCAGCGCCGCCGCCAGCCACGCGCGCACCGCCGCCAGCATGGCCGCGCGGTCGAAACGCTGCGGCCGGTACAACGCCTGCTCCAGCAGGGCGAGCTGCTCCAGCGTGGCGGCATCGACCGGCACGCGCGCCAGCGCCTCGCGCCACGCCTCGCCGTGGGCGCGCACGGCCGACGGCGCGTAGCGCAGCACCATCCGGCGCAGCAGCTGGTGCAGCGAGGCGGCGAGCAGGCCGTCGTCGCCCTCGTGGCCGGCCGCGAGCGCATCCAGCTCGGCCAGCACGCGGGTGCGCAGCCGCCGCTGGCCGCGTGCACGCCGCCAGCGCCAAGCACCGACCAGGGCGAGGACGAGCAGCAGGGCCAGCAGCGCCCACCAGCCGGGCGCCGGCGGCCACCACGGTGGCGCCGGCGGCAGGTGGATGTCGCGCAGGAGCGGCCCCTGCGCCGCGGCGTGCGGATCGGCCAGGTTCATCGCAGCCCCCGCGCATCGAGCAGCGCGAGCACGTCATCCAGCGGGTCCGCCGCCGTGTCGAGGCGCCGCCAGCGCAGGCCCAGGCCCTGTGCGAGGTCGGCCAGGCGCTGCTGGCCGGCGCCCAGCGCCTGCCGGAAGCTTTCGCGCTGGCGATCGCCGTACAGCGCGACCTCGCGGCGCTGGCCGGCATGCTCCAGCGCATAACGGCCCGGCGGCGGCGGCGCCAGTTCCAGCGCATCGGCGACCACCAGCACGCCGAGGCGGGCATGGCGGCGCAGGCCGAGCAGGCGCCGGCGCGCCTCCGCATCGCAGCTCTGGCCGTCGCTGATCAGCAGCACCCGGCTGGCGCCGCGCGCCAGGTGGTCGGCGCGGGCCAGCGCCTCGGACAGCGGCTCGACGGCCACCGCGTCCGGCGCGGCCGCATCCCACTCCGCCAGCGCGCCGCAGACGGCGAGCGCGCCGCGCGGCCCCGCCTGCGGGCGCAGCAGCTGCCGCTGCGCGCCGAAAGCCATCGCGCCGATCCGCTCGCCCGCACGCAGCGCATACCAGGCGGCCAGCGCCGCCGCGCGCGCCGCCTGCACCGACTTGAAGCGCACCCGCGTGCCGAAGCGCATGCAGGGGTGCGTATCCACCAGCACCAGCAGCTGCGCCTCGCGCTCTTCCTGGAACAGCTTGGTGTGCAGCCGCCCGCTGCGCGCGGTGAGCCGCCAGTCGAGCCGGCGCACGTCGTCGCCGGGCTGGTAGGCTCGCGATTCGGCGTAATCCATGCCGCGGCCGTATAGACGGCTGGACTGCTGGCCGGCCCGCGCGGCGCGGCTTTCCACGCGCGCCGGCGCGGCCTTGCCGAGCCGCGCGCGCAGCGCGATCAGCTCGGCCAGCGAGACGCCGGTGCGGCCGTCGCCATCGATGCGCTCCTGCCTCACCAGCATCACGGCAGCGGCACGAGGTCCAGCAGGCGGTCGACGACCTGGTCGCTGCGCACGCCCTCGGCTTCCGCCTCGTAGCTCAGCAGCACGCGGTGGCGCAGCACCTCGTGCGCGATCGCGTGCACGTCCTCCGGCAGCGCGTAGTCGCGGCCGGCGAGCCACGCCTGCGCGCGGGCGCAGCGGTCGAGTGCGATGGTGGCGCGGGGGCTCGCGCCCCAGGCGATCCAGCGCTTGAGCTCGGGCCCGTAGCGGCCGGCGTCGCGGCTCGCCAGCACCAGCTGCGCGAGGTATTCCTCCAGCGCCGGCGCCACGTGCACCGCCAGCACCGCGTCGCGCGCGGCGAACACCTCGGCGGGCTTGAGCAGCGTGGGCGGCGGCGCGGAAGGATGCAGCGTGCGGCGCGCCTGCTCGCGGGCCAGGCGCAGGATGGAAAGCTCCGCCTCGGCGTCGGGATAGCCGATGGTCACGTGCATCAGGAAGCGGTCGAGCTGCGCCTCGGGCAGCGCGAAGGTGCCCTCCTGCTCGATCGGGTTCTGCGTCGCCATCACCAGGAACAGTTCGGGCAGCCGCCAGGTGCTGCGGCCCACCGTGATCTGCCGCTCCGCCATCGCCTCCAGCAGCGCCGACTGCACCTTGGCCGGCGCGCGGTTGATCTCGTCCGCCAGCACGATGTTGTGGAACAGCGGCCCGCGCTCGAACTCGAAGCTGCCCGATTGCGGCCGGAACACGTCGGTGCCGGTGAGGTCCGCCGGCAGCAGGTCCGGCGTGAACTGTACGCGATGGAAATCCGCCTCGATGCGCGCGGCCAGTGCCTTCACCGCGGTGGTCTTGGCCAGCCCCGGCGCCCCCTCCACCAGCAGGTGGCCGTCGGCCAGCAGCGCGACCAGCAGGCAGTCGATCAGCCGCGGCTGGCCGATGATCTCGCGCTGCAGTTCCTCACGCAGTTGCAGGAACGCCTGCTGCAGGCGGTTGGGCGAAACGCTGTCGGGCATGTCCATCGGGATTCCGGTACGAAACGTAAGGTCTGACCACGACCCTACCCGGAAGTTTAATCACATGCATCCGCAGCGCCGCCCTTCGCACGGCTCATGAAGACGGAAGGCGGCCGAGGCCGCCTTCCTGAGTGCACGATGGCGAAAGCCGTTATTGCAGCGTCTCGCTCAGGATGCGCGGCGTGACGAAGATCAGGAGCTCGGCCTTGTCGTTCTGGCGCGAGGTCTTGCGGAAGAGCACGCCGATACCGGGGATGTCGCCCAGACCGGGCACCTTGGTGATGGTGTTTTGCTTGGTGACCTCGTAGATGCCGCCGAGCACCACGGTCTGGCCATTGTCCACCAGCACCGAGGTATTGATCGAGCGGGTGTCGATGGTCGGCACCTGACCGCTACCCGGCACGGTGACGTAGCCAGCCAGCGCGTCCTTGGTCACGTTGATCTGCAGGTAGACGCGCCCGTCGGCGGTGATCGTCGGCGTCACCTTGAGCTCCAGCACCGCGTCCTTGAAGGCCACCGTGGCCGTGCCGCTGCCGGCGGAGCCGGTGGCGCTGTTCTGGTAGGTGACGTAGCCGATCTCCTGGCCCTGGCGGATCACCGCCTCCTGCTGGTTGGCCGTGATCACGCGCGGGCTGGACACTACCTCGCTGCGCCCCTCGGTCTGCGCCGCCGACAGCTCCAGGTCGACCAGGTAGTTCTTGCCCAGGATGGCCAGACCCAGCTGACCGGCCGGCGTCGTCGCGGGCAGGTTCACGTTGAAGGCGCCGTCACCGCTGGTCTGGTAGGTGACCGTGCCGGGCCGCGGCAGGGTGCTCGGCGTCTGCCCGTTGGCCACTTGCTGGTTGTAGTTGGCCACGTCGTAGGCGTACTGGCTCTGCACGTTGCTGGTGTTGATGCCCAGGCCCGCTGAGTTGGTCGCGGTGGGGCTGGTGCTGATGACGTTGCCGCCGGGCGTGGTGTGGGTGGCCTGCACGCCCCAGCGCACGCCCAGCTCGCGGGTGAAGTCATCGGTCGCCACCACGATGCGCGATTCGATCAGCACCTGCTGCACCGGCTTGTCGAGCACGGCGATCAGGTCACGCAGCTCCTTGATCTTCTGCGGCGTGTCGTTGATCAGCAGGGTGTTGGTGCGCTCGTCGAAGGACACGCTGCCGCGCTGGGAGAGGAAGCCGCGACTGTTGTTACTGCCACTACCACCGGAGCCGCCGCTGCCCTGCATGCTGCCCTGGGTGAGCAGCTTGGCGATGTCCTGCGCCTTGCCGTAGCTGATCGGCACGTAGTCGGTGACCAGCTCGGCGTTGTCCTCGGCCTTGAGCCGTGCGGTGGCCACGTTCTGCTCGTAGTCGGCCAGCTCCTTCTGCGGCGCGATCCAGATCACATTGCCGTTGCGGCGCTTGTCCAGGCTCTTGGCCCGCAGAACCACGTCGAGGGCCTGGTCCCAGGGCACGTTGACCAGGCGCAGGGTCACGCTGCCACCCACGGTGTCCGAGGCCACCAGGTTGAGCCCGGAGATGTCGGCCAGGAGCTGCAGCGCGGAGCGCACCGGGATGTCCTGGAAGTTGAAGGTGACGCGGTTACCCGAGTAGACCGGCTCCTGCCCGCGGGTCAGGCGCGGGTCGGTGAGCGCGGCCTTCTTGGGCGCCACCTCGACCACGTACTGGTCGGCGGTCTGGTAGGCGGAGGTCTCGACGTTGCCCTTGATCGCGATGTCCAGCGTCGCGCCGCTGCCGGTGGCGCGCGTGCTGATGGACTGCACCGGCGTGGCGAAGTCGAGCACGTCGAGGCGCTGCGCGAGGTTGGCCGGCAGGTTCACGTGGCTCAGGTTGACCAGCAGGTGATCGCTCTTGCGCTGCATGTCGGCGTTGGCGCCGGCGCCGTTGAAGCTCACCAGCACGCGACCCTCGCCGTTCGGGCCGCGGCGGAAGTCGATGTTGGAGACGGCCGGGCCGCTGATGGCCGTGGGCAGCGCCTTGGAGGGGTCGGTGTTCGACACCGTGGGCGCGGACTGCGACTCGGCACCGTTGCCCACTGTCAGCACCAGGCTGTTGCCGTCCACCCGGGTGCGGTAGGGCGACTCGCGCAGCAGCTCCACCACCACCCGCGTGCGCCCGCCCGCCGACACCGCCGAGACGCCGGCGGTGGAGCCGCTGCCGATGTCGATGTGGCGCGCCGCGGCGTTGTCGGTGTCGGGCAGGTCGACGGCGATGCGCGGCGGATTGCCGGTGGTGAAGATCTTCGGTTGCGGCACCGGTCCCTTGTCGAAGTTCAGGCGCAACTCGACGCGACCACCGGGCAGCTTGTCGTAGCCGATGTTCTTGAGCGTGGTGGCCGCCAGGGCGTCGCCCGCCCAGACCAGGCCGAAGATCAGCAGCCCGGCCGTCAGGCAGCGGCTCGCGCGACGCACATGGCCACGGACGGATTTCATTTGGTTGCTCATTGCGTCAGCCCCTGAATTCATTTCTCGCCGAGCGCGATGCTGGCGGAACGCTCCATCCAGCCACCGTTGCCGTTGGAAACCAGCTCGACCAGGTCGATGTGGTCATCGGCGATGGCGACGACGCGACCGTAGTTCTGCCCCATGTATTCGTTGCGATGAACGCGGTGGATCACGCTGCCGGGATCCTTGACCAGCACTTCCATGCCGCCGCCGGCACCCACGGTGCCCACCATCTTCAGGCTGTCCAGCGCGAACATCTCCAGCGGCTGCTTGGGACGGTTCTCGTCCGGGCGCGGGCCGCTGGCGTTGCTGGGCTGCAGCTCGGCCGTGCTGGGGCTGAACGGGTCGCGCTGTTCCTGATCCTTGTACTCGAACGTCTCGAAGGTCTTGATCACCGGCAGCGGGGGGATCGGCGCGCCCTTCTTGGCGTGCTCCTGGGCGACCCAGTCGCGCAAGTCGGAGGTGCCGCGGGTGCAGCCGCCCAGCAGAACGAGCGCCCCCAGCAGCAACAGCGCACGGCCGCGGCGGGCGGAGGTGGCAGCAAACTGGCTCATTTCGCCCTCCCCTTGGCGGCCGGCTTGCCGCCGGCGCCCGGCCCCTTGGCGTCCGCGCTTTCGTCGTCTTCCAGGTAGCGGTAGGTCTTCACCGTGCCCTGCAGCACCAGCTGCCCGTTGCCGACCGGCGCGCCCTTGGCGGCGTTGCCGGCGGCGAGCGGCGTCAGCGAGACGTCGTGCAGGGTGAGGATCACCACCCGCGGCAGCGACGCCACGCCGCTGATGAAGGTGCCGAACTGGTGGTAGGTGCCGACCATGCGCAGCTGGATCGGCCTCTCGGCGTAGAAGTCCTTGGCCGTCTCCGCGCCGGGCTGGAACAGCTCGGTCTCCAGGCCCGCCGACAGCGCCGTCTGCGAGATGTCCACCAACAGCTCCGGCATCTCGGTCTTGCTGGGCAGCTGGCGCAGCAGCTGGCGCAGCATGTCCTGCATCTCGTCGAGCTGCTGCTGCAAGGCGTTGAGATTGACCGCCTTGGCCTGCTTCTGGGAGAACTCCTGCTTGAGCTGGTCCTCCTTCCTGGCCAGGGTCTCCAGTTCGTCCTGCTGGTCGCTGACGTAGAGGTACCAGCCGAAGAACGCGATCACCACGAACACCAGCGCGGTGAAGAAGACCTTCACCGACTTCGGCCAGCCGCCGATATTGTTGCGGTCGAGGTTGCGCAGGTCGTCGAGGAACTTCATGGCTTGGCTCCCCCGGTCGGTGCCGCGGGCGTGGCGGGCGCGGCCTTGCCTGGCGCCGCCTGCATCGCGGCGGACGGCGCCGGCGCGGCGTGCTCGTCGGACTTGGGCCGGCTGAGCGCCACGTCCAGCCCGAAGGCGTAGGGCATGCGGCCGTCGCGGTGGGTGTTTTCGGTCTTGCGCAGGTCGGCGTGACCCATCCAGGGCGAGGCCTCGATGTTGCGCATGTACTCGGCCACGCTGGCGTTGGACTGCGCCACGCCGTCCAGCGACAGCGAATCGCCGTTCTGCTTGAGGCCGCCCAGGCGCGCGCTGGCGGGGATCGTCCTCACCAGCTCGTCGAACAGGTGGACCATCTGCGAGCGGTTGGCCTGCAGCTGCTCGATGATGTCCTTGCGGGCGAGCAGGCGCTGGCGCACCCGGTCGAGATCCTTGATCTTGTTGATCTTCTCGTCGAGCTGCTTGATCTCGCCCTGCAGGTAGGCGTTGCGCTCGTTCTGGTTGTCGATGCGCGCGTTCATCCAGAACACCCACAGCAGCAGGAACACCACCGCCGCCGCGAAGGCGGCGCCGAGCTGCATGAAGAATTCGCGCTCGCGCTGCTTGCGCCGCTCGGCGCGCCAGGGAAGCAGGTTGATGTGTGCCATCAGTCGAAGCTCCTCAGCGCAAGCCCGACCGCGATCATCAGCGCCGGCGCGTCCTGGGCGAGCGACTGCGCCTGCACCTTGGGCGACAGCGCCATGCGCGCGAGCGGGTTGGCCACCAGGCAGGAGATGCCCAGCTGCTCCTCCAGCATCGGCGCCAGCCCCTCGATCGAGGCGCAGCCGCCGGCCAGCACCACCTGGTCGACCTTGCTGTATTCGCTGCCGGCGAAGAAGAACTGCAGCAGGCGGCTGATCTGCTGCACCAGCGATTCCTTGAACGGCTCCAGCACCTCGGCCTCGTAGGACTCCGGCAGGCCGCCCTTGCGCTTGGCGCGGCCGGCCTCCTCGTAGGAGAGGCCGTAGCGGCGCATGATCTCGTCGGTGAGCTGCTTGCCGCCGAACACCTGCTCGCGCGAGTAGATGGTGCGCTGGCTGCGCAGCACCGACAGCGTGGTCATGGTGGCGCCGATGTCGAACACCGCCACCAGCGCGTCACGGCCCACGCTCAGCTGGTCGGCGAGCAGGCCGAAGGCGTTCTCCAGCGCGAAGGCCTCCACGTCCACCACCTTGGCGGCGAGGCCACCCAGGTCGAGCGCGGCCACCCGCATGTCCACGTTCTCGGTGCGCGAGGCGGCCAGCAGCACGTTGTTCATGTCGGGGTTGTCGCGCACCGGGCCGAGCACCTCGAAGTCGAGGCTGACCTCCTCGATCGGGTACGGGATGTACTGGTTGGCCTCGACCTGGATCTGGCCTTCGAGGTCATCCTCGGAGAGATCCGCCGACATCGGCACGATGCGGGTGATCACCGCCGAGCCGGCTACCGCCGCCGCGGCGTGCTTGAGCTTGGAGCCCGAGCGCGCCAGCGCGCGCCGGACCGCCTCGCCGACCGCCTCGACCTCGACGATGTTCTTCTCGACCACGGCGTTGGGGGGCAGCGGCTCGACGGCGTAGTGTTCCACGCGGTAGCGGCCACCGGCCTGGCTGAGCTGCAGCAGCTTGACGGCCGTCGAACTGATATCGACGCCGACCAGCGACGGCTTCTTGGGTGTGAAAAGCCCCACGATTTTCCCCCTTGCCCCTGTCGCCCGGAGCTGGTCCAGACCGATGCGCGGAGGCATTAGATCCAAAATTTAACGTAATAGCAACGGCCTACGCGGACTTGCTCGAGTGTTTCGCGTGATCCCCTGCACATTGCGGACCGGCATAGTGGCGGCTTTTTGCTCTGCTCGAGGCCGGCTCATGGCGCCCATGGTGCAACATCTATACTCTGGCGTGCTTTGACTTAAGTCTCGCTACCTTCATCGACATGCCAATTCTGAAGCGTCTGCTGCGCTGGGTACTGGTCCTGGCTTTCACCGGTTTGTTGCTCGCGGTGCTGGCCGTCGGCGTGGCCTACTGGCTGGTTGCGCCCCGCCTGCCGTCGGTGGCGGTGCTCAAGGACTACCACATGCAGGTGCCGCTCAAGGTGCTGAGCGCCGACGGCAAGCTGATCGCCAGCTTCGGCGAGACCCGGCGCATCCCGGTGGGCATTGCCCAGGTGCCCGACCGGCTCAAGCACGCGGTGCTGTCGGCGGAGGACGCGGACTTCTACCACCACCCCGGCGTGGACTGGCACGGCATCGCCCGCGCCGGCTGGCACGTGCTGATCTCCGGCGGCGACAAGGGGCCGGGCGGCTCCACCATCACCCAGCAGGTGGCGCGCAACGTCTTCCTGAGCCCCGAGAAGCTCTACTCGCGCAAGCTGATCGAGATCTTCATCGCCCTGCGCATGGAGAACGAGCTGAGCAAGGACCAGATCCTCGAGCTCTACCTCAACAAGATGTTCCTGGGCCACCGCGCCTACGGCGTGGCGGCGGCGGCGTCCTACTACTACGGCAAGACGCTGGACCAGCTGAGCGTGGCCGAGTCGGCCATGCTCGCCTCCACCTTCCAGCTGCCCTCGGTGGTCAACCCGCTCAACAACCCCAAGCGCGCGCTGGCGCGGCGCAACTGGGTGCTGGGCCAGATGCTGGGCAACCGCTACATCAGCCGCGACGAATACGACCAGGCGATCGCCGAGCCGAACAACGCCTACCCGCACGAGCCGCCGATCGAGCTGGACGCGCCCTACATCGCCGAGATGGTGCGCCTGCAGGCGCTGGACCGGCTCGGCAACGACGCGCTCACCGAAGGCTACGTGGTCAAGACCACCTTGCAGAGCGGCCGCCAGCAGGCCGCGGTGGAGGCCCTGCGCAAGGGCCTGGTGGAATACGACCACCGGCACGGCTGGCGCGGCCCCGAGGCGCACCAGGAGCTGGCCGCCGACGCCGGCCCCGAGGACTACAACCGCCTGCTCTCCAGCTACACCGACATCGCCGGCATGCAGCCCGCGCTGGTCACCGCCAGCGCCGCCGGCCAGGCCACGCTGTACCTGGCGGCCCGCGAGACCGTCACGCTCGACCACGCGGCCGTCGCCTGGGCCCGCCCGCACCTCGGCGACAGCCGCGTGGGCGCGGCGCCGAAGGCGGTCGATGCCGTGCTCAAGCGCGGCGACATCGTGCGCGTGGCGCGCAACGACAAGGGCGAATGGGCGCTGGCCCAGCTGCCGGCGGCCCAGTCCGCGCTGGTTTCGATCACCCCCGAGGACGGCGCCATCCAGGCCCTGGTCGGCGGCTTCAACTTCCAGCGCAGCAAGTTCAACCGCGCGGTGATGGCGGCGCGCCAGCCGGGTTCGAGCTTCAAGCCCTACATCTACTCCGCGGCGTTCGAGCGCGGCTTCACCCCGGCCTCGATCGTCAACGACGCGCCGCTGGCCCTGCCCGACCCGTCCAAGCCCGACGGCCTGTGGACGCCGTCCAACGACGACGACAAGTTCGACGGCCCGATCCGCCTGCGCGAGGCGCTGGTGCAGTCGAAGAACCTGGTCTCGGTGCGCCTGCTCGACGCCATCGGCGTGCGCTTCACCCGCGACTACCTCACCCGCTTCGGCTTCTCGCCCGACGCCCTGCCCGGCAACCTCTCGCTGGCCCTGGGCACCGCCTCGGTGTCGCCGCTCACCATGGCGCGCGGCTACGCCGTGTTCGCCAACGGCGGCTACCTGGTCACGCCCTACTTCATCACCGAGATCGACGACCGCAGCGGCAAGCCCGTCTACACCGCCAACCCGGCCCGCGCCTGCCGTACCTGCCAGGAACGCCTGCTCGACAACAGCCCGCCCGGCCCGCCGCCGGCCGACGCGCCCAAGCCGCCGGGCGCCACCGTGGCCGCCGCCAGCAGC
Source organism: Frateuria defendens (assembly GCF_001182895.1). GTDB lineage: Bacteria > Pseudomonadota > Gammaproteobacteria > Xanthomonadales > Rhodanobacteraceae > Frateuria_B > Frateuria_B defendens. Next base: position 11,505 of record NZ_LFQR01000061.1, read on the forward strand.
GCGCCCGCGCCGGGCAGCAGCACGGCGAAGATCGGCGACGCCGTGCTGCCGGCCGACGCGCACGGCGAAGGCGCGCATCCGCCGGTGCTGGCGCCGCGCGTGATCGACGTGCGCAACGACTACCTGGTCACCTCGCTGATGAAGGACGTGATCCTGCGCGGCACCGGCTCCGCCGCGCGCGCGCTGGGCCGCGACGACCTGGCCGGCAAGACCGGCTCCACCAACGACCATCGCGACGCCTGGTTCGTCGGCTTCAACGGCGACCTCTCCACCGCGGTGTGGGTGGGCTTCGACGACTTCGGCTCGCTGGGCCGCGGCGAATTCGGCGCCAAGGCCGCCCTGCCGATCTGGATGGACTACATCACCCAGGCGCTCAAGGGCCAGCCCTCCAGCACGCTGCCTATGCCGCCGGGCATCAGCACGGTGCAGATCGACCGCGCCAGCGGCCTGCCCGCCTCCGCCGGCGACCCGAACGTCATCAACGAACTGTTCAAGGTCGAGGACGTGGACCGCCTGCGCACGCAGGCGACCCAGCAGCAGCAGGAAGATCCGCAGCAGCACGCCTACGACATCTTCTGATCCGGGCCATCGCGGCACGCCTGCGCGGCGCGGACGCAAGACATTGCGCCGCAGCGCGGGCTTGCCGTTCGCCGCCGGCGATGGTGTAGCCTAGGGATCAGGCAGGCCACGCAGGAGTCAGCTTATGGCGCGCGGCGAGCATCACCGCATCCATGCCCAGGACCGCATGCAGCGCAATCGCATGCGGGTCGCCCAGGAGGCGGCCCGACTGATGAGCGAGCACGGCATCCGCGACTTCCACCACGCCAAGATCAAGGCGTCCGAACGGCTCGGCATCCACGACGCGCAGGCCCTGCCGCGCAACCACGAGATCGAGCAGGCGCTGCGCGAGCACCAGCGCATCTTCCACGGCGAACGCCAGCCGCAGCTCTTGCAGGAGCGCCGCGAGGCGGCGGTGGAGGCGATGCGCTTCCTGCACCGCTTCGAGCCGCGCCTGGTCGGCGCCGTGCTCGAGGGCACCGCCGACGCGCACTCGGCCGTGTGCCTGCACGTGTTCAGCGACGATCCCGACGCGGTGACGCTGTTCCTCGGCGAGCACGGCGTGCCGGTGGAGACGCAGACGCGGCGGCTGCGCGTCAGCCGCGACGAGCAGGTCGAGTACCCGGTGCTGCTGTTCGCCGCCGACAACCTGCCCTTCGACCTCACCGTACTGCCCCGCGACGCGCTGCGCCAGGCACCACTCGACCGCATCGCCGAGCGGCCAATGCGCCGCGCCGCCCTGCCGGCGGTGGAGGAACTGCTGGCCGAGGGCGAGGAAAGCGACGACTTCGAGCGCATGCTCGCCACGGCCCTGCGCTGACGCGCCGCCAAAACGAAACGCCCGGCGCATGGCCGGGCGTTTCGTTGCGCGAGGCGGGCCGGATCAGCGCTTGCCGGCCGGCACGTAGTCCCGCACGGGCGAACCCACGTAGAGCTGGCGCGGACGACCGATGCGCGAGCCGGGCGTTTCGTGCTGCTCGATCCAGTGCGCGATCCAGCCGGCGGTGCGCGCGATGGCGAACATCACGGTGAACATCTCGGTGGGGATGCCCAGCGCCTTGTAGATGATGCCCGAGTAGAAGTCCACGTTCGGGTACAGCTTGCGCTCGACGAAGTACTCGTCCTTCAGCGCCGCCTCTTCCAGCTTCACCGCCACGTCGAGCAGCGGGTCGTTGACGCCGAGCTCGTTGAGCACCTTGTGCGTCATCTCGCGGATGATCTTCGCGCGCGGGTCGAAGTTCTTGTACACGCGGTGGCCGAAGCCCATCAGGCGGAAGCTGTCGTTCTTGTCCTTGGCGCGCCTGACCGCGCTCTCCACCTTGTCCGGCGTGCCGATCTCCTCGAGCATCTTCAGCACCGCCTCGTTGGCGCCGCCGTGTGCGGGCCCCCACAGCGCGGTGATGCCGGCGGCGATCGAGGCGTAGGGGTTGGCGCCGGTCGAGCCGACCAGCCGCACGGTGGAGGTGGAGGCGTTCTGCTCGTGGTCGGCGTGCAGGATGAACAGCAGGTCCAGCGCCTTGGCCGCCACGGGGCTCAGTTCCAGCGGCTCGCTCGGCACCTCGAACATCATGTGCAGGAAGCGGTTGACGTAGTCGAGGTTGTTGCGCGGATAGCGGAACGGCCAGCCGATCGAATAGCGGTAGCAGGCGGCGGCGATGGTCGGCATCTTGGCGATCAGGCGCACCGCGGCCATCTTGCGGTCGACCGGGTTATCCACGTCGATGTCGTCGTGGTAGAAGGCCGACAGCGAGGCCACCGAGGCGGCCAGCATGGCCATCGGGTGGGCGTCGTGGTGGAAGCCTTTGAAGAAGTCCTTCTGCGCCTCGTGCATCATCGTGTGATGCGCGATCTGGTGGTCGAAGTCCGCCAGTTCCTTCGGCGAGGGCAGCTCGCCGTTGAGCAACAGGTAGGCCACCTCGAGGAAGCTGGACTGCTCCGCCAGCTGCTCGATCGGATAGCCGCGGTAGAGCAGCACGCCCTGGTCGCCGTCGATGTAGGTGATCGCGCTCTTGGTGCTCGCGGTGCTGCCGTAGCCGGGGTCGAAGGTGAAGTGGCCGGTGTCCTTGTACAACGTGGCGATGTCGATGCACGCCGGCCCCAGCGTGGGCTCGAGCAGCGGCAGTTCGCTGCTGCGTTGGTTCGACTCATCGACCAGCTTGACGATCTTCGGCTCGGACACGGAAAACCTCCTAACGTAAGTCACCACCGGTGGTGACATCGGTATGGCACGCCGGCGGGGGAAAGGGCATCGCCCGTGGGGAAAGCGGGCGAGACAACTGCGACATTATCGCACACCCCCTGTCGCACATGCGCTAGCGGATGGTCGAAACGGAGCCGGAAACGGGCGCAAAAAAACGCGGGACAGGCCAGGGCCCGTCCCGCGTTTTCGAGATCATCCCATCACCCGGAGGCGACGGCGCAGATCACTTCTGCGCGTAGCGCCGGCGGAACTTGTCCACGCGACCGCCGGTGTCGATGGTCTTCTGCTTGCCGGTGTAGAACGGATGGGAATGGCTGGAGATATCCACCTTGACCAGTGGGTACTCGTTGCCGTCCTCCCACTTGACGGTTTCCTTGGAGGAGATCGTCGAACGCGTCAGGAACGCGAACTCCGACGACAGGTCCTGGAACACCACCTGGCGATAGTTCGGATGGATATCGGGCTTCATGACGGACTCAAAGCGGTAGGCGAAAGAGCGGCAGTATAGGCGACCCGGCAAGACACGGTCAACCAGTCGCCACCCTCGCAACGGACAACAGGCGGCTGGCCTTAGCGATGCAGGGACGCGCGTGCGCGCGACAAGCCCACGCAGCGGTGACGCCGTAACGCTGCGGGCGCGCTCCTGCACGAGTGACTCACCCGGCGCCCAGCGCGCGCCGCACCATCGCCGCGAAGCGCGGCTGGTCCAGTTCCAGCACCACGTTCGCGTTGGCCGGCTGGCCCAATCGGCCGGCCCAGTCCACCACGGTGGCGCCGCGGGTCAGGCGGCCGTCCAGCTCCACCGCCGCGTGCCGGCGCTCGCTGCGCAGGACCACGGCGGGGTCGATCGCCACCGCCATCGCCAGCGCGTCGGCGGCGATGATGCCGCGGCGGTCGCTGCGGCGGTTGTAGTCGCGCGCCACCCGGCCGACCTGCCCGTAGAACTGCGCGCGCCGGTCGCCGGTCGCGAGCCAGGCGTCGAACTCGTCCTCGTCGAAGGCATGGCGCAGGGTCAGTTCCCAATCGACCAGGTCGAAATCCGGGAAGGCCTCGAACACCACGTGCGCCGCCTCGGGGTCGAAGCCCACGTTGAACTCGGCCGGCACCTTGCCGGTGTTGCCGTGGCCGGTCACCGCCCCGCCCATCACCACCAGCCGCTTGACCCGCTGCGGCAGGGTCGGGTCCAAGCGCAGCGCCAGCGCCACGTTGGTGAGCGGCGCCAGCGCCACCAGGGTCAGCTCGCCGGGGCGTTCGCGGGTCAGGCGCAGCAGCGCGAGCGCGGCGTGCTCCGCCGCCGCCGCGGTGCGCGGCTCGTCGAAGCCGACGTCGCCCAGGCCGTCGTGGCCGTGCACGAAGGCGGCATCTTCTTCCGGCAGGCGCACCAGCGGAGTCGGGCAGCCGGCGAACACCGGCGTCGCCGCCCCGGCCAGGTCGACCAGGGTGCGTGCGTTGCGCACGGTGTGCTCGAGCCCGACGTTGCCGGCGGCGATGCTCAGGCCCGCCACGTCGGCATGCGCATAGGCCATCAGGATCGCCAGCGCGTCGTCCACGCCGGGGTCGGTGTCGATCAGGAGTTGCGGACGGATCATCGGGACGCTCGCTGGAGAATGGCCTAGCGTATAGCGGAAGCGAGAGTTTGGGATGCACCCGAGGCACGCGCGCGGGCGCGAGGAACGGGCATCGTGCCCCGTTCGCGGCGCCCGGCTTTCATGACGCGCCACCCCGTGCGCGCCGCCGGAGCCCCTCGCCCCTCACGCATGCACGTACCGCGCGGCGCCCCCGACCCAGCGCTCGATCAACCGCTCCGCCTCGCGCGGATGCCGCGCCAGCATCACCTCGCCCACCGCCTGCACCGCCGGCAGCAGCGCGGCGTCGCGGGCGAGGTCGGCGATGCGGAAGGCGAGCTGGCCGGTCTGGCGCGTGCCGAGCACTTCGCCGGGGCCGCGCAGTTCGAGATCCTTCTCGGCGATGCGGAAGCCGTCGTTGGTCTCGCGCATCACTTGCAGGCGCTCGCGCGCGAGCTGGCCGAGCGGCGGCTGGTAGAGCAGCACGCAGCTCGACGCCACCGCGCCCCGCCCTACCCGGCCGCGCAGCTGGTGCAGCTGGGCAAGGCCCAGGCGCTCGCTGTTCTCGATCACCATCAGGCTGGCGTTGGGCACGTCCACGCCCACCTCGATCACCGTGGTGGCGACCAGCACGGCCAGCTCGCCGGCCTTGAAGGCGTCCATTACCGCCTGCTTTTCCTTCGGCTTCATGCGTCCGTGCACCAGGCCCACGCGGCAGCCCACCAGCGCATGCGTGAGCTCGGCGAACGCCGCCTCCGCCGCCTGCGCGCGCAGCTGCTCGGATTCCTCGATCAGCGTGCAGACCCAATACGCCTGCCGCCCCTCGGCGCAGGCGGCATGGATGCGCTCGATCACTTCCGCGCGGCGGGCATTGGAGACGGCGATGGTCTGCACCGGCGTGCGGCCGGGCGGCAGTTCGTCGATGGCGGAGACGTCCAAGTCGGCATAGGCGCTCATCGCCAGCGTGCGCGGGATCGGCGTGGCGGTGAGCACCAGCTGGTGCGGCACGCGCTCGCCGTCGCGCCCCTTGTCGCGCAGGGTCAGGCGCTGCTGCACGCCGAAGCGGTGCTGCTCGTCGACGATCACCAGGCCCAGGCGGCCGAACGCCACGCCCTCCTGCATCAGCGCATGCGTGCCCACCGCGATCGGCGCGCCGCCCTCGGCCACGCGCTGCATCGCCGCGCGGCGCGCCTTGCCCTGCTGCTTGCCGGCCAGCCACTCCACCTCGACGCCGAGCGGCTGCAGCCAGTGGCGGAAGTTGCGCAGGTGCTGCTCGGCCAGGAGTTCCGTCGGCGCCATCAGCGCCACCTGGTAGCCCGCCTCCACCGCGGCCAGCGCCGCATGGCAGGCCACGGCCGTCTTGCCCGAGCCGACGTCGCCCTGCACCAGCCGCAGCATCGGCTTGGCCGCCGCCATGTCGGTAAGCACCTCGCGCGCCACGCGCTGCTGCGCGCCGGTGAGGCGGAACGGCAGGCCCTCCAGCCAGCGGCGGCGCAGGCCGCCGTCGCCTTCCAGCGAGGGCGCGCGGCGGCGGCGCACGGCGGCACGCAGGCGCTTGAGGCTCAGGTGCTGGGTGAGCAATTCCTCGAAGGCCAGCCGCTGCTGCGCGGGGTGACGGCCGAGCGCCAGCTCGGCCTGCCGCGCGTCGGGCGGCGGCCGGTGCACGTAGAGCAGCGCCTCGCGCAGCGAGGACAAGCCATGCCGCGCGCACAGCGCCGGCGCAATCAGTTCCAGTTCCGCCTCGGGCGGCAGCAGGGCGAGCGCCTTGGCGACCACGCCGGCGATGCGCTTCTGCCCCAGCCCCTCGGTAGTGGGGTAGACCGGCGTGAGCCGGTCCTCCAGCGCCACCGGCTCCTCGCCCTCCAGGCGCCGGTATTGCGGATGCACCATCTCCAGCCCCTGCGCCGCCTGCCGCACCTCGCCGTAGCAGAGCAGGCGCATGCCGGGCTGGAACTGCTCGGCCTGGGAGCGGCGGAAATGGAAGAAGCGCAGCAGCAGGGTCTGGTTCGGCCCGTCGCCCACCGCCACCTTGAGCTGCGGCCGGTAGCGGAAGCCGCGCTCGACCGCCTCGACGGTCGCCACCACCTGCGCCCGCTCGCCCGGGCGCAAGTCGGCGATCGCGCTGACCCGGGTGCGGTCCTCGTAGCGCAGCGGCAGGTGGAACCACAGGTCCTGCACGCGCTCCAGGCCCAGCCGCGCCAGCGCCTCGACCAGCGCGGGCCCGACGCCGGGCAGGCTGGCTACCGACCGGGCGCCAGGATCGGGGGGCGCAGCGGGTATGCGCGAATCAGGAACGGCCATGGCCACAGCCTAACGAAACGGCCTGCGGCACGGCGACCGCGCACCGGCTCGCACCGGCGCCGGGCCATGCCGCACGCGACGGTCAGGCGAGCACCATGGTCGCTTCGACTTCCACCTGCGCGCCCTTGGGCAGCGCCGAGACCTCGATGGTGGAGCGCGCGGGATACGGCGCCTCGAAGTACTCCGACATCACCTTGTTCACGGTGGCGAAGTTGCCCAGGTCGGTGACGAAGATGCCCACGCGCACGATCTGCGCCAGCGAACCTTCGGCAGCGAGCGCCACCGCGGCGAGGTTCTCGAACACCTGGCGCGCCTGCGCCTCCACGTCGCCCTCGATCAGCGCGCCGGTGGCGGGGTCGAGCGGGATCTGGCCGGAGAAATACACGGTGTTGCCGGCGCGCACGGCCTGCGAATACGGGCCGATCGCGGCCGGGGCCTGGTCGGTGTTGATGATGTGCTTGGACATGGAAGAAGCCTCGGTCTCGCGGAAAAGGCTTTAAGTGTAAAGGGGCGCAACATCGGGAGCGCGCCCTGCGCGCGAACGCCTCACGCAGCGGTCGCTGCCACGCTGGGCCGCGCGCCAGCACGCCCCTACATCGGATGCCGGTACGCGCCGCTCACCACGCCGGTGCGGCGCACGCGGCGGATCACTTCGGCCAGGTGCTTGCGGCTGCGCACCTCGATGGCGAACAGCAGCGTGGCGGCGGAGGCGTCGCGCTCGACGTATTCGACGTTCTCGATGTTGGAATCCGCCGCCGCGATCGCCGCGGCGATGGTGGCCAGCACGCCCGGGCGGTTGATCACCTCGATGCGCAGCTCGGCGCGGAAATCGCCCTGCACGCTGCGGTCCCACTCGATCGCCACGCGCCGTTCCGGCGACTTGCGCAGCTCGGCCACGTTCGGGCATTCCTCGCGGTGCACCACGATGCCCTTGCCGGGCGAGAGGTAGCCCACGATGTCGTCGCCCGGCAGCGGGTGACAGCAGTTGGCGAAGCTGAGCACGCCGCGCTCGGCGCCGGTGATGCGGATCTTCTCGCTCGCGTGCGGCGGCAGCGCCGGCTTGCCCTCGCCCTTGCGCACGCCGCGCGAGGCCAGCAGCTTGGCCGCCACCTGGTCGGGCATGCGGTTGCCGAGCGCGATGTCGGCCAGGAGTTCCTCCAGCCGGCGCAGCTTGGATTCTTCCAGGTAGCGGTCGAGCACCGCCGGCGGCACCATGTCGAGGCTGCTGCCCAGCGCGTCGAGCGCGCGGTCGAGCATGCGGTGGCCGAAGTCCACCGCGTCCTCGTGCTGCAGGTGCTTCAGGTACTGGCGGATCGCGGTGCGCGCCTTGCCGGTGACCACGAATTCCAGCCACGCCGGGTTCGGCACCGCCGAGGGCGCGGTGATGATCTCCACCAGCTGCCCCGATTCCAGCCGCGTGCGCAGCGGCACCAGCTTCTTGTCCACGCGCGCGGCCACCGCGTGGTCGCCCACGTCGGTGTGCACGGCATAGGCGAAGTCGAGCGCGGTGGCGTTGCGCGGCAGCGAGAGGATGTCGCCGCGCGGGGTGAACAGGTAGACCTCGTCCGGGAACAGGTCGATCTTGACGTTCTCGATGAACTCGGTCGAGGACGGCGTGTTGACCTGGCTGTCGGCCAACGCGGAGATCCACTCGCGCGCCCGCGCCTGGGCGCTGTTGGCCGGCGCGCTGTCGGTCTTGTAGGCCCAGTGGGCGGCCACGCCGCGCTCGGCCACCTCGTCCATTTCCTCGGTACGGATCTGCACCTCGATCGGCGCGCCGAACGGCCCCAGCAGCACGGTGTGCAGCGACTGGTAGCCGTTGGCCTTGGGAATGGCGATGAAGTCCTTGAAGCGCCGGTCCACCGGCTTGTACAGCGCGTGCGCCACGCCGAGCGCCATGTAGCAGCGCATGGCCGAACTCACCACCACGCGGAAGCCATAGACGTCCATCAGCTGGGCGAAGCTCTTGTGGTCGCCGCGCATCTTCGAATAGATGCTCCACGGCGACTTGATCCGCCCGATCACGCGGGCCGGCAGCTGCTCGGCCTCCAGCCGCGCCGCCAGGGCGGACTCGATCTTGGCCATCACCTCGCGGCGGTTGCCGAGCGCGGCGCGGATGCGCCCCTCGATCACGCGGTAGCGGTCCGGATGCAGGGCGCGGAAGCCCAGGTCCTGCAGCTCGGCCTTGAACTTGTTCATGCCCAGGCGCTGGGCGATGGGCGCGTAGATCTCCAGCGTCTCGCGCGCGATGCGGCGGCGCGAGGGGGCGTCCTTGGCACCCAGCGTGCGCATGTTGTGCAGGCGGTCGGCCAGCTTGATCAGGATCACGCGCAGGTCGCGCGCCATCGCCAGCAGCATCTTGCGGAAGCTCTCCGCGTCGGCTTCCTGACGGCTGGAGAACTGCATCTTGTCCAGCTTGGTGACGCCGTCGACCAGTTCGGCCACGGTCTCGCCGAACTCGCCGGCGAGCTCGGCGCGGCTGAGCTCGGTGTCTTCCAGCGTGTCGTGCAGGATCGCCGCGATGATGGTCTCGGCGTCCAGCCGCAGCTCGGCCAGGATGCCGGCCACCGCCACCGGATGGGTGATGTAGGGCTCGCCGCTCTTGCGCGCCTGCCCCGCATGCGCGCGCGCGCCCACCACGTAGGCGCGCAGGACGCGCTCGACCTGCCGCTCGGGCAGGTAGGCCACGCGGTCCTTCAGTTCCAGCACATAGGGAGGCAGCACGGCCGGGTCCGCCGGGGCGACGGCGGCCGTGGGCATGGGAATGCGTTGCCCGCTCAGGCGATCACCTCGCGCCGGGCCGGACGGGATGCCGCCTCGGGGCGGCAATGGGCGGCGCCGGACGTGCCGGCACGGCGACTGCGGGGTCTACAACAGCCGCCGGCGTCCATCAGTCGTCTCCGCCCTTGGAGAGGTCGTCGTCCACTTCGGCGGCGGCCCACTCCAGCGCCTCGCGCTCGGCGCGCTCGCGCTCCAGGCGGTCGATCTCGTCGATGGTCGCCTCGTCGATGCGGCGGTCGGCGATCTCGCGCAGGGCGAGCACGGTGGGCTTGTCGTTGTCGGGGTAGACCGCCGGATCGGCCCCCTTGGCGAGCTGGCGGGCACGCTTGGTCGCCATCAGCACCAGTTCGAATCGGTTGTCGACCACCTGGAGGCAGTCTTCCACGGTAATGCGGGCCATTTGGGAAATCCTTAAGCGATAAAGCGACTTATGGGGTTTGACAGTGTATCCAGCCGCCGCTTGGCTGGCAATGCGGCAGGCGCGTATCATGCACGGTTTGCCGTCGCCACCGGCAAGCCGGCAGGCGCAGAGCCTGTACACAATACAAAACCAAACGGTACAATTTTAGGACCCTCCCCAGTGTCCATCTCGATGACGTCCCTACCGTCCCGCTACTCCCTGCTCGGCCGAGGCTTGGCGCTGGCTGCCGTGATTCTGCTGGCCGGTTGCACCATCGCCAAGCCGCGCACCGACGACCCGCTGCAGAAGTTCAACCGCAAGGTGTACGCCTTCAACGACACCATGGACAAGGCGGTGATCCGCCCGGTGGCGGTGGGCTATCGCAAGGTGACCAACCCGCCGGTGCGCCGCGCGGTGAGCGACTTCTTCACCAACATCCGCATGCCGATCACGGTGGCCAACGACCTGCTGCAGGCGCGCCCCAAGCAGGCGCTGCAGGGCACCGGCCGCTTCCTGGTCAACCTCACGCTCGGCGTGGGCGGCTTCTTCGACCCGGCCAGCCAGCTCGGCATCCCGCTGCAGGAGACCGACTTCGGCATCACCCTGGCGCGCTGGGGCGTGCCCGAGGGCGACTTCCTGATGCTGCCCTTCGTCGGCCCCACCACCGTGCGCGACGTATGGCGCCTGCCGGTGGACAGCTACTTCTTCGATCCGTTGAGCTACTACGCGCGCAACCACGACTTCAAGTACGACCAGCAATACCTGCCCTCGCTGATCTACCTGGTGACGCTCCGCGCGCGCGCCATCGACGCCGAGAGCTTCCTGGCCTCCGCCTACGACCCCTATGTGTTCATCCGCGACGCCTACCGCCAGCGCCGGCTGTACCAGATCTACGACGGCAACCCGCCAGCCTCGGCGATCCAGCAGATGCAGGGGCTGGACAACCCCAACTTCGACCCCGACGAGTTGCTCGACGAGCAGCATCAGTGGGAGCACAAGCAGGAGCCCGCGTCGAAGCAGTAGGCATACGGTGCGAATACCGGAGGCGCCGCCGCGCATCCGGCACGAAAGGGGCCTCGCGGCCCCTTTTTCGTATCCGCCATCCGGCGAACCCGATGGTTACCGACGACTGCCCGGCCCGGGCTCAGCCAGCGCCGGCCAGCTCGTCCACCTCGCATACCTGCGCCAGCGCGCGCATGCCCGCCGGCACGTTGTCGAGCGTGAGCGCCCGCCCCTGCCGGGCCGACTGCGCCTGCGCCGCCAGCACGCAGGCCAGGCCGGCGCTGTCGCTGCGCACCACGCCGCCGAGGTCGAGCCGCCCGACCGGCGGCTGCGCGGCCAGCGCGTCCAGGATCGCCTGCAGCGCGGCCGCGGCGGTGGCGAAGGTCAGTTCGCCGCCCACCGCGAGCGTGCCGTCGACGCCGCGCTCCAGCGTGAAGCCGGCGTCGCTCATGGCGAGGCCTTGCTGTCCTTCTCCAGCGTCTCCAGCGCCTTCTCGCCCTGGTTCTCCAGGTTGGCGATCAGCTTCTCGATGCCCACCTTGCGGATTTCCGCATCCACCTGGTTGCGGTAGTTGGTGACGTAGGAGATGCCCTCGATGATCACGTCGTAGGCCTTCCAGTCGCCGCCGCGGCCCTTGCGGAAGGCGTAGTCCACGGCCACCGTCTTGCCGTCGTCGAGCACCACCTGGGTGCGCACCACGCTGCGCTTGTCGTTGAGGTCGCCGCTGAAGGGCAGCACCTTGACGCGGCCGCGGGTGTAGTTGAGCAGGCCTTCGGCGTAGCGATGGGTGAGCGAGTTGTAGAACGCCTTGGCGAAGCGCTCGCGCTGCTCGGGCGTGGCCTCGCGGGCGTGCTGGCCGAGCACCAGGATGGAGGCGTAGTCGATGTCGAAGTGCGGCAGGAACACATCGTCGATGGTCGCGATGAGCTTTTCCTGATCCTTGCGCAGCTCGTCGCGGTGGCCGGTGACGGTGGTGTCGAGCTGGTGCACGATCTCGTCGACCACCTGCACCGGGGTCGGCTGGGCGGACGCGGCCGGGGCGTCCTGGGCAAAGGCGGGGGCGGCGATCACGCCCGTGAAAGCGATCGCGGTGGCGAGTGCCAGACTGCGCAACATGGTCAACTCCTAGAGGGGATGGCCGGCGGCATCACTGCTTGCCGGCGGGGGATGCGTTCGACGGGGCGCCGTCGGCCTTCTTGTCGCCGGACGAGGAGCCGTTCACCAGGAATTTGCCGATCAGGTCTTCCAGCTGCATGGCCGACTGGGTCAGCACCAGCTCGTCGCCGTTCTTGAGCATGTCCGGCGAGCCGCCGGGCTGGATCGCAACGTACTGCGTGCCGATCAAACCGCTGGTGAACACCGCGGCGGCGGAATCGTCCGGAATCTGGCTGTAGCGCTTGTCGATCGCCAGGGTCACGTAGGCGTCCAGCTTGACCGGGTCGGCCTGCACCGATTGCACGCTGCCGATGGCCACGCCGGCCATCTTCACCGGCGCCCCCACCGAGAGCGCGCCGACGTTGGTGAAGCGCGCCTTCACCGTGTAGGTGCCGCCGAGGTTGTCGGCCGCGCCGCCGGCGCCGAAGAACTTGCCCAGCATCTCCTCCAGCTGCTGCGCCGGGCGCGTCAGCGCCAGCGAGCCGCCGTCGGCCACCGCCTTCTTGGAGCTGCCGAACTGGATGCCCACGTACTGGTCGCCGAGCAGGCCGCTGGTGAAGATGGTCGCCACCGAGTCGTCGGGGATGGCGTCGTAGTGCTGGTCGATGGCCAGCTTGACGTCGGCCACCTCCTTGCCCGGCTCCAGGGCGATCGACTTCACCTGGCCGATGCGCACGCCGGCCACCTTCACCGGCGCGCGCTCCTTGAGCTGGCCGATGTTGGCGAACTGCGCGTCCACCGTGTAAGTGGCGCCCAGGCGCACGTTGGCCACCGAGGTGGTCTGGGTGGCGAGGTAGGCCAGCGTGGCGAAGCCGAGCACGATGAACAGGCCGGTGCCGACGGCATAGGAACGTCTCTGGGTCACGGCACGATCCTCGGTGGAGTGCGAAGGGTCAGAAGAAAGGAAGGCATGGCGCTCACATCAGGAAGGCGGTGAGCATGAAATCCAACGCCAGGATGGCGATGGACGAGGCGACCACGGTGCGGGTGGTGGCATAGGCCACGCCCTCGCTGGTCGGCGGCGTGGTGTAGCCCTGGAACACCGCGATCAGCGACACCATCGCGCCGAACACCACGCTCTTCCACAGGATGCCGTCGACCACGTCGGTGCGCAGGTCCACCGCGGTGATCATGTTCGACCAGAAGGTGCCGTTGTCGACGCCCAGCCAGTGCACGCCGACCAGGTGGCTGCCCAGCAGGGTCGCGGCGCAGAACACGCAGGTCAGCAGCGGCATCGCGATCAGCCCGGCCAGGAAGCGCGGCGCGGCCACGTAGGCGAGCGGGTCCACCGCCATCATCTCCATCGCGGCGATCTGGTCGGTGGCACGCATCAGGCCGATCTCGGCGGTGATCGAGGTGCCGGCGCGGCCGGCGAACAGCAGCGCGGTGAGCACGGGGCCGAGCTCGCGGTAGACCGACAGCGCCACCACCTCGCCGGTGGCCGCGGTGCCGCCGAAGATCGACAGCACGTGATAGAGCTGCAGCGCCAGCACCATGCCCACGAACAGGCCGCAGACCATGATGATGGTGAGGCTGAGCGCGCCGATGAACCAGATCTGCCGCACCGTCTCGCGCGCATGCTGCAGACTGCGCGGGATGGCCTTGAGCACGGCCACCAGGAACAGGCCGCAGTCGCCGATCTGCGCCAGCGAGCGCAGCACGATGTTGTCGGGGCTCATGCGCCTCATGCGCCGCTCCGCGGGAAGCCCAGCGCCTGGGCGTAGTCGCCGGCCGGGTACTGGAACGGCACCGGGCCGTCGGCCTCGCCGCCGAAGAACTGCCGCGTCCACGGCGAGCCGTCCCCGGCGATGGTCCTGGGGTCGCCGTGCGCCACCACCTTGCCGTTGGCGATCAGGTAGATGTGGTCGGCCACCTGCTGGATCACCGCCAGCTCGTGCGCCACCAGCACGCTGGTGATGCCGAGCGTCTGGTTGAGCGTGCGGATCAGCTTGAGCACCTGGTTGAGCGCGATCGGGTCCAGGCCCACGAAGGGCTCGTCGTAGAGGATCAGCATCGGATCGAACACGATCGCCCGCGCCAGCGCCACGCGCCGCGCCATGCCACCGGAAAGCTCGTTCGGCATCAGCCCCGCCGCGCCGCGCAGCCCCACCGCCTGCAGCTTGGTCAGCACGATGTTGCGGATCAGCACCTCGGGCAGACTGGTGTGCTGGCGCAACGGGAAGGCCACGTTCTCGAACACGTCGAAATCGGTGAGCAGGGCGGAGTTCTGGAACAGGTAGCCGATGCGCTCGCGCAGCGCGAACAGCTGCTCGCGGTCGAGCGCGGGCACGCTGGCGCCGTCCACCCACACCTCGCCGGCGTCGCCGCGCATCTGCCCGGTGATGTGCTTGAGCAGGGTGGTCTTGCCGGTGCCGCTCGGGCCCATGATGGCGGTGATCTTGCCGCGCGGGATGTCCAGGTCCATCGCGTCGAAGATGGTCTTGCCGTTGAGCACCGTGGTCAGGCCGCGTACGCGCACCAGGGCGCGGTCGTCGGACGTGGCGCGGTCGGGTTCGGTCATGGGCGGCGGTCGGCTCGAAAGATGCACAAGTTACCGGAAGCGCCCCTGGCGTGCCATGCCGGCACGCGGCATCGGGCCGTCCGTTTGCCAACATGTGGTGTCGCTTTCATGATCCACAAGCCGACCACGGAAGATTTCCCATGCGCCCTGGATGCCGAGCATTACGTGATGGAGGTGCGCCTGCGCCGCGAGCGGGTGCCCTCCTTCGACCAGTACCCCTACTCGCTGCCGGCGCTGCGCGACTTCGAGCGGCTGGCGCTGCACCCGGCGGTGACCTTTCTGGTCGGCGAGAACGGCAGCGGCAAGTCCACCCTGCTGGAGGCGATCGCCACGGCCTGCGGCTTCAATCCGGAGGGCGGCAGCAAGAACTTCCGCTTCGCCACCTTCGCCTCGCATTCGCCGCTTTACGAGCAACTGCTGCTGGTCAAGACCCACCGCCGCCCCAGGGACGGCTTCTTCCTACGCGCGGAGAGTTTCTACAACGTGGCCACCGAGGTGGACGCCCTGGGCGTGGGCGACTCCTATGGCGGCCGCTCGCTGCACGCACAGTCGCACGGCGAGGCCTTCCTCTCGCTGATGACGCACCGCTTCCGCGGCGAGGCTTTCTACGTGCTGGACGAGCCGGAGGCGGCGCTGTCGCCGGCGCGGCAACTGGCGATGCTGGCCCGGCTGCACGAGCTGGTGAAGCGGCGCTCGCAGTTCATCGTCGCCACCCATTCACCGATCCTCTTGAGCTACCCCGACGCCTGGATCTACCAGATCGGCGAGCACGGGCCGGAACGTGTGCGCTACGAAGACACCGAGCACTACGCACTGACCCGCAGCTTCCTCAACAGCCCGCAGAGCTTCCTGCGCAACCTGCTCGACTAGGGCCCCGCGCCTCGGGCGCCCTACGGCGCCAGCAGTTCGGCGATGAGCGTCTCGTGCCGCTGGCACTGCAAGGCGCTGCGCCGGCGCACGGCGTGCACGATCGACTGCAGGTCGTCCAGCGCGCCCTCGAAGCGGTCGTTGACCACGATGTAGTCGAACTCGTGCGCGTGGGCGATCTCCTCGCGCGAGTTGTGCAGGCGGCGCTCGATCACCTCCGGCGCGTCCGAGCCGCGGCCGCGCAGGCGGCGCTCCAGCTCCAGCCGCGAGGGAGGCAGGATGAACACGCTCACGCAGTCGGGCTTGATCGTGCGGATCTGCCGCGCGCCCTGCCAGTCGATCTCCAGCAGCACGTCCTTGCCCTGTTCCAGCAGCCCCTGCACCGTGGTGCGCGAGGTGCCGTAGAGGTTGCCGTGCACCTCGGCGTGTTCGAGGAAAATGCCCTCGGCGATCTCGCGCTCGAACTCCGCGCGCTCGACGAAGTAGTAGTGCCGCCCGTAGCGCTCACCCGGCCGCGGCGGCCGCGTGGTGTGCGAGATCGACAGCGAGATCGCGGGCTCTCGTTCGAGCAGCGCATTGACCAGCGTGGACTTGCCCGCCCCGGAGGGCGCGGCGACCATGAACAAGGTGCCTTCAATGGCCATGCACGGCTCCTGGGCTGGCGCTCGGGCGTCCCCGCACACCGGCGGGGAACAAATGGAGAGGATTCATCGAGCAAGTATACCGGCAGGCCGGCTCGGCCTGCCCTGCCCGCGGCCCCGCGATCCTCCCGGGCGCCCCGGCAAGCCGGCGTTTTGCCCCGACGCCCTATCTCCGGCGCGCGTCGACCCGCATGCCCCGGGACCGTCGAAGCGGGCGACGGCTCATGCCGGCACCAGCACCCAGCCGCCGCCTTCGAGGCGCTCGCGGCGCAGCGGCAGCCCGTAGGCCGTGGACAGTACGGCCGGGTCCAGCACCTGCGCGGGCGGGCCGTGCCGCAGCACGCGCCCCTGCGCCAGCAGCGCCACCTCGTCGGCATAGCGCACGGCCAGGTCGAGGTCGTGCAGCACCGCGATCACGCCGAAGCCCTGCCGCGCCATGGCCTGCGCACGCCGCAGCACGAAATGCTGGTGCGCGATGTCCAGCCCGGCCTCCGGCTCGTCCAGCAGCAGCCAGGCCGGCGCGTCGCGCGCATCCCACACCTGCGCCAGCACGCGCGCCAGCTGCACGCGCTGCTTCTCGCCGCCCGAGAGCTGCGGGTAGGGACGCCCGCGCAAAGACCAGGCGTGCGCCGCGCGCAGGGCCGCATCGACGATCTCGCCATCGCGCCCGTCCTCGCGCGCGGCGCCGTGCGGGCTGCGCCCCAGCCGCACGACCTCCTCGACGCGGAACGCGAAGCCCAGCTGCACCTGCTGCGACAGCATGGCGCGGCGCCGCGCCAGCGCCTCGGGCGTCCAATTCGCCAGGGAGCGCCCATCCAGCGTGGCGCGGCCCTGCGTGGGCTGGCCCAGCCCCGCCAGCACCGCCAGCAGGCTGCTCTTGCCCGCGCCGTTGGGGCCTATCAGGACCAGCAGCCGTCCAGGCTGGGCCTTGAGGCTCGCGCCCTCCAGCACGCGCCGCCCGTCGCGCCACCAGTGCACGCCCTCGGCCGCCAGTTCGCCGTGCCGGTCCGCCGCCCGATGGAGCGCCATGTTCTTCATGCGCGCCCCTCGCCCAGGCGCGCGCGCAGCAGCAGCCACAGGAAGAACGGCCCGCCGAGCAGGGCCGTCAGCACGCCGATGGGCAGCTCCGCCGGCGCCGCCACGACGCGCGACAAGGTATCGGCCGCCACCAGCAGGGCGCCGCCGCCGAGTGCGGAGGCCGGCAGCAGCAGGCGGTGGTCCGGCCCCCACACCATGCGCAGCAGATGCGGCACGATCAGGCCGACGAAGCCGACCATGCCCGCGGCCGCCACCGCGGCCCCCACCATCAGCGCCACCAGGGCGATCAAGGTTCGCCGCAGGCGTTGCGGGCGGAAGCCGAGCAGGCTCGCCTCCTGCTCGCCAAGCAGCAGTGCATTGAGCGCGCGGGCCAGGCGCGGCAGCAGCAGCAGGGGCAGCAGCGTCGGCGGCGCGGCGATGGCCAGCCGCAGCCAGTCGCTGCCGCCCAGGCTGCCCAGCGACCAGAAGGTGATGTCGCGCAGCTGGGTCTCGCTGGCCAGGAAGATCAGCACGCCCACGGCCGCCCCCGCCATCGCATTGATCGCCACGCCGGCCAGCAGCAGCGTCGCCACGCCCGGCCGGCGGCGGCCGATGGCGTAGACCAGCAGGGTGGCCGCCAGCCCGCCGGCGAAGGCCGCCGCGGCCACGCCATAAGGCGCCACCGCCTCGGGCAGCCGGCCGATGACCAGGTGCCCCAGCATGATCACCGCCACCGCGCCCAGCGCCGCGCCGGCGGAGACGCCGATCAGGCCCGGATCGGCGAGCGGGTTGCGGAACAACCCCTGCATGGCGGCGCCCCCGCAGGCCAGCGCCGCGCCCACCAGCACCGCCATCAGCACGCGCGGCAGGCGCAGCATCAGCACCACGTGGTCGTCCGCGTCGAGCGGCGCACCGCCCAGCCAGTGCCCGAGGGCCTGCAGCACCCGGCCGGCCGGCAGCGCCATCGCGCCCGAGCTCAAGCCCCACAGCGCGGCGGCGGCCAGCAGGACGGCGAGCGCGCCCAGCGCCACCGGCCGGCGGCGGCTCACGGGCGAGGCGGCCACGACGATGCTGTTCACGGCGCCGCTCCCGCCAGCACGTGCTGCAGCGCCAGCGCCTGGGCGGCGCTGCGCGGGCCGAAGCCGAGCAGCGCCTGCCCGTCGACGAACAGGATGCGGCGCGCCTTGCCCGCCGGGGTCTGCGCGACGCCGGGCAGACCGAGCACGCCTTCGATGCCGCCGACGCCCTCGCTGCGCTCGCGCATCATGAGGATCACGTCCGGGGCCAGCGCGACCAGCGCCTCGGGCGACACCGGCTTGTAGCCACTGAAATCCACCGCCACGTTCCGCCCGCCCGCCAGGGCGATCATGCTGTCGGCCGCGGTCTGCCGGCCCGCGGCCAGCGGGCTGCCGGCGCCCATCGACAGCAGGAACAGGGTGCGCGGATGGCGCGGCATGGCCGCGACGCCGGCGGCCAGCGCGGCATAGTCACCGGCCACTTTCACGGCGAGCGCCCTGGCCTGCTCTTCGCGGCCCAGCAGCCGGCCGACGTCGCGGATCTTGGCCACCACGCCCTCCGGCGTGTGCGAATCCGCCAGCACCTCGATATGCGCCCCCGCGCTGCGGAGTTGCTCGATCACCGTCGCCGGCCCCGCATCGTGGGTGGCGATGATCAGCCCGGGATGCAGCGCCAGCACGCCTTCGGCGCTCAGCTGGCGCACGTAGCCCACGTTGGGCAGCGTCTTCGCCGCCGCCGGCCACTGGCTGGTGCTGTCCACGCCGACCAGCGCCTGGCCGGCATCCAGCGCGTAGACGGTTTCAGTGATGTCGCCGCCGAGCGCGACCACCCGCTCGGGCACCGCCGCGCCCGCCAGCCACGGCGTCCACCACAGCAGCGCGCCGGCCAGCCAGGCCCGCCAGCAGCGCGCGGGATCGCGCCGGACGGCCGCCGCCCTTCCCTTCCATGGCCCGGGTCTACGCATGGCCGTCCTCCTCGCGGGCGAGGCCCTCGACCAGCCGCCGCCACGCTTCCAGCTCCGGCAGGCCCGGCTTGCGCTTGCCGAACAGCTGCACGATCTGGCCGCCCTGGGCGTCGTAAAGCTCCAGCGAGGTCGCCGGCCCCTCGGGCGTGGGCTTGCGCACCACCCAGCTTTGCGCGATGTGGTCTTCCCGCAGGTGCAGGTCGAACTCCGCATCCAGCACGTTGAGCCACGGCCCCACCGTCTTGATGTTGTGCACCGGGCCGGTGTGGATCTGCACCACGCCGGGCGAGCCGACGAACACCATGATCGGCAGCCCGCTCGCCGCGGCGGCGGTGAGCACGGTGCGGATGGCGGTGTTGGCGACCGGTCGCGCGAACGGCTCGCCGACCAGGCGCAGCGCCTGCACGCGCGTCACCCGATGCCGGCGCAGCAGGGCGAAGAACTCGTGCGGACCATCGTTCATGGCCCGCCAGCCCGCGCGCAGGGCCTCGATGTCCACCTCCTCGTCGCGCAGCAGGCGCGGCAAGGGCTCGGGCACCGCGCACGTCTCGAACCGCGGCGACTGCCCCGCGGCGCGGTGCTTGTCGAGCAGGCGGCGCCATGCCTCGGGGTCGCTGTCGCCGGTGAGGTAGACCTTGTGCACGGCGCGGCCGTCGCCGTCGAAGAACTGCAGGCTTTGCAGCGTGCGGCCATGGGACAGCTCGCGCACCGCGAAGCCGTGCTTCCAATGCCGGAGGAACAGGCGCAGGTCGATCGCCTCGTCCAGCACCAGCCCCATGACCACGCCGACCTCGACGTGGGTGAAGCGGCCCCTCTTCTCGTGCACGCAGCTGTCGTTGCGCGTCAGCACCATCACCCTGCCCAGCGACGGCAGGGCGCGAATGAGTTCGGGCCAGCGGCCGTCGAGGCGCACCACGCCTTCGCCGCCGCAGCGGCTCGCCACCAGCTCGCCCTCGCTGACGCCGAGGCGCTCGGCCAGGTCGCGCGCGCGCAGGTTCGGTTCGCTCTCGCGCAGTTGCCGCCAGGCGTCGTGCAGCCGGGCGGACGGCGGGTTGTTGTTGTCGGCAATGGGGGTCGTTTCGTTCAACATGGCGTGCTCCTTTCACTCAGAAGGCGATCTTGGCGGCGACGCTGAGGCTGCGGCCGGGCATGCTCAGACGGTCGGCGGGGAGGCCGCCGGTGCCCGCATCGTTCACACCGTTGCCGGTGACGAGGTTGCCCAGCGCGCCGCTGTTGAGGTTTCCCCAGTCCCAGTACTTGCGGTCGGCGAGGTTGCTGAGGCCGGCATAAAGCTCGAGGCTGCCCAGCAGCCCGCTGTCGAAGGGCCCGTTCTTGAAGGGCATGAAGTGGGCGTAGAGATCGAGCGTGCCGTAGCCGGCGGGCCGGAAGCCGGGCACGGACAGCCGCGTGTGCCGGCGCACCGCGGTGCCCACCAGTTCCGCGCCCCACCGCCCGGCTTCATAGGCGACGCCCAGCACCAGCTTGGCCGGGTCCACCGTATTGAGCGGGGTGTAGCCGCGCGCGCCGGGCTGGATGAGCTTGCCGCTGGTGATCGACGCGCTGCCCTTCAGCACCCACCCTTCCAGGGCGTCGGCGAGATGGCCGAGCCGCAGCGCGCCGCTCGCCTCGGCCCCCTTGATCACCGCGCGCGGCGCATTGGCCGCCTGGAAGAACAGGTTCACCCGCGCGCCGGGGTTGCTCTGGTAGGCCCAGGCCGGCACCTGCGACGCCGGCAGCGCATAGCCCGACCAGATGAAGTCGCGGTAGCGGTTGTAGTACGCCGCGAGGTTGAACCAACCCGCATCGCCATGGCCGCGCAGGCCAAGCTCGATGCCCCGACTGGTCTCGGCCTTGAGCCTGTCGTTGGGCAGGAAGGCGATGTTGATGGCGGGGATCGGCGGATGCGGCCACGCCCCCGAGATCTCGCTGTACAGCGGCGGGCGGAAGCCCTGCGCGTAATTGGCATACGCGCTCAGCACCTCGTTGAAGCGCCAGATCACACCGAGCTTGGGCGAGGTGCGGGTCTTCTCATAATTTTTGCGCGCGAAGCCGGGGTTGTACTTCTGGTACAGCGCATCGGCATGGGGCCGGTAGACGTAGCGATCGACCCGCGCGCCGGGCATCACGGTGAGCCGGCCGCCGAGCAGGCCGATCTCGTCCTGGGCGAAGGCCGCGTAGCGGTCCGTATCGCCGCGCGGGAACAGGTGCAGGGGATAGTGGCCCGGCATCAGCGCCGGGCCGTTGCCGGTCGCGCCGGTGCGCTTGTTCTGGCCATAGCCGCCGAGCCATGACTCGGCGGTGGTGCGCGACAGCTCGACGCCATAGCTCAGCACCTGGCTGGCCGCGCCCTCCTCGCCCAGGCGCTTGACCGCCACCAGCTTGCCGCCGTAGACGCGCTCGCGCAGCGGCATGCTCTCGAAGAAGCGGCGCACGGTGGGCGTCTCCGTCTGCGTGTTGGTGGCGGTGCGGCTGTGCTGGGCGTAGACGTTCCACTCCAGCGAACTGGCCAGCGCCGCGTCCAGCCGCGGGTATTCCTGCGCGAAGCTGGCGCGCACCCGCGTGGCGCGGTCCTGCGAGCGGTAGTAGCCCGTGCCGGGCACGATGTTGGACAGGCCATTCGTGCGCGTGCGCGTCTGCGAGCCGTCCACCGTCACGCGGTCCAGGCGTCCGCTGCCGGCGGCATGCACGTACTTGGCGAGGAAGCTGTCCAGCCCGTAGCGCAGCGGATCGGGGCGCGTGCGCGCCGCGCCGGCGCCGCCGACATCGCCCTGGTTGCCCGTCTCGTGGCCCTCGCGGTGATCGAACACGAACAGGATGCCGTCGCGCGCATCGCCCCCGGCCAGCGTGGCGGTGGAGGAAAGGCTGCGGTCGACGCTGTCGTAGCGCTCCTTCAGCGAGACGTAGACGTCGCGGCCCTCGCGCAGGTAGTCGGCCGGGTCCTTGGTGCGCAGGCTCACCATGCCGCCGAGCGAATCGGACGGATAGACGGCCGAAGCCGGGCCGCGCACGATGTCGACCTGCCGGATGGTGTCCAGGTCGATGAAGTTGCGCCCGGCGCGGACGCTGCCGCCGCTCAGCCCCGCGCCGAACGAGGCCGGCATGCTCACGCCGTCGATTTCGATGCGCGTGCGGTTGCCGGACAGGCCGCGGATGTTGAAGCTGTCCAGCCCGAAGCGCCCCGCCGTGCCGATCACCGAGACGCCGGGCTCGTACTGCACCAGGTCGCGGAGGGTGCCGACCAGGTGCCGGTCCATCTGCTGCCGGTCGATCACCGAGACCGTGCCCGGGGTATTGAGCTGCACCGCGGGGCGCAGCGCGGTGACCTGCACGTGCGGCAGTTCGGTGGTGTTGGCCGCCGTGGCGGCGGGTGCGGCCGGCGGGGTTTCCGCCGCACGGGCCGGCCAGGCCAGGGCCGCACAGATCACCGCGGCCAGCGGGGTAAAGCGCAACATCGACATGAAGGTTTCCTTTGCCATGCGTGGGTACACGCGGCGTGCTGGCAAAGGAGGCGGGGGATGCGCCTGCGCTGGCGGCCGATTCCGGGAGAACGGTGAGGCGAGGAAGGTTTCGCGCTGGGCGAGCCGTCGCCTACAGATGAGAACTTATCTCATTTGCGCAAAAAGGCAAGAGCCTGCAAACCCCTGCGTTTCTTCGAGCCCGTCTCGTCACGATTTCAAACAGACGTCCAAATGAGCGGACGCTTGCGCACTTGCATGGTGCAAATCTTCTTGACATGCACCGCTCTTGGTGCATGCACGAGGGCTTTCACGCGGATTCCGCCCCGGGGATGCCGCGCCGGGATCGCATGGCGCGCGTGGCACACGTGTTGCAAAGCAACATGCCGGAGCCAAGGCAGGCGGTGAATACAACCGGCAAGCGTTGACCGCTTCGCCGTCTTCGGGCGGAGGAAAGTATGTCAGACAAGGCGACACGCATCGAATTGTTCCAGTGGCGAACGCCGCCCATGCGCGCGTTCCATCTCAGCTGGCTGGCGTTCTTCGTCTGCTTCTTCGCCTGGTTCGCCATGGCGCCGCTGATGCCGTTGGCGAAGGGCGAGTTCCACCTCGGCGCGGACCAGATCGCCAACATCAACATCGCCGCCGTCGCCGTCACCATCTTCGGACGTCTACTGATCGGCCCGCTGTGCGACAGCCTGGGGCCGCGCCGCACCTATGCCGGCCTGCTGCTGCTGGGGTCGCTGCCGGTGTTCGGCATGCTGCTGGTGCACGACTATGCGTCCCTCCTGCTCGTGCGCATGGCGATCGGCATCGTCGGCGCCGGCTTCGTGATCACGCAGTACCACACCTCGGTGATGTTCGCGCCCAACGTGGTGGGCACGGCCAACGCGACGGTGGCCGGCTGGGGCAACGCCGGCGGCGGCGTGGCGCAGGCCGTCATGCCCTGGGTGCTTGCGGGCCTGGTTGCCCTGGGCGTGGGCACCGGCCTGGGATGGCGGGCAGCCATGCTCGTCCCGGGCGCGCTGATGGTGATCGTGGGCGTGCTGTACTGGAAGTACACGCAGGATTGCCCGCAGGGCGATTACCGGGATCTGCGCCGGCGCGGCATCGCCGTGAGCAGCGGCAAGGGCGGCGGCTGGGGCGCATTCCGGCTGGCCGCGCGCAACTATCGCGTCTGGATGCTGTTCGTCACCTATGCCGGCTGCTTCGGCATCGAACTGTTCGTGCACGGCGTGGCGGCCGGCTACTACGTCGACCATTTCGGGCTGAACCTCGGTGCGGCGGGGCTGGCGGTCGGCGGCTTCGGGCTGCTCGCGCTGTTCGCCCGCGCGCTGGGCGGGCTGGCGTCCGATCGCCTGGCGCGCCGGCACGGCCTGCCGGCGCGCTCGCGCCTGCTGTGCGTCCTGATGCTGTGCGAAGGGCTGGGCCTGCTCTGGTTCTCCGGGGCGCAGGGCGCCGGCATTGCCGTAGCCGCCATGCTCGCCTTCGGCCTGTGCACGCACATGGCCTGCGGCGCCACCTACGCCCTGGTGCCGTTCATCGACCGCAAGGCACTGGGCGGGGTGGCGGGCATTGTCGGCGCGGGCGGCAACGTGGGGGCCGTGGCCGCCGGCTTCCTGCAGAAGGCCACCGGCTCGGTGCAGCACAGCTTCCTGTACCTGGGCGGTTTCGTGATCGCCGGGTCGCTGTGCGCGCTCGCGGTGCGCTTCGGCCATGAGCACACGGCCCGCGAAGAGCGGCTTTACCAAGAATCCTTGCAGCTGGACCGCGCCGATGGGCCGGCGCCTGCTGTGCTGGCAATCGACTGACTGGGTGCGAGGAGGCCATCGAGATGGCGCTGAAACTTGTCGTGATCGGCAACGGCATGGTGGGGCACAAGCTGCTGGAAGAACTGGCGGCGCTCCGGCTGCAAGAGCTGGAAATCACCGTGCTGTGCGAGGAAAGCCGCCCGGCCTACGACCGCGTGCACCTGTCGGCCTTCTTCGCGGGCAAGAGCGCGGAGGAGCTTTCGCTGGTGGCGCCTGGATTCTTCGAGCAGCCGGGCCTGCACCTGCGGCTCGCCACGCGCGCCGCGCGGATCGACCGCGCGCTCAAGCGGGTGACCACCGCCGACGGCGAGGTCATCCCCTACGACAAGCTGGTGCTGGCCACCGGCTCCAAACCCTTCGTGCCACCCATCCCCGGCCATGACCGCCCCGGCTGCCTGGTCTACCGCACGCTCGACGACCTGGGGGCGCTGACCCAATGGGGCGCGCGCTCCCGCCGCGGCGTGGTGGTGGGCGGCGGCCTGCTGGGGCTGGAATGCGCCAAGGCCCTGCGCGACATGGGGCTGGAAACCCACGTGGTGGAATTCGCGCCGCGCCTGATGGCGGTGCAGGTGGACGACATCGGCGGGCAGATGCTGCGGCGGGCCATCGAGGACCTCGGCCTCACCGTGCACACGGGCAAGAACACGCAGGCCATCGTCGACGGCGAGTCGGCGCGCCATCGCATGGCGTTCGCCGACGGCAGCCACCTGGAAACCGACCTCATCGTGTTCTCCGCCGGCATCCGCCCGCGCGACGAACTGGCGCACCAGAGCGAACTGGGCGTGGGCCAGCGCGGCGGCATCATGGTCGACAACTTCTGCCGCACGCGCGACCCCGACGTGTACGCCATCGGCGAGTGCGCGCAATGGGGTGGGAAAATCTTCGGCTTGGTGGCGCCGGGCTACGACATGGCGCGCGTGGTGGCGAACCACCTGCATGCCCTGCTCACCCGCACGCAGGCGCCGAGCCTGCCGGAGTTCGCCGGGGCCGACATGTCCACCAAGCTCAAGCTGATGGGCGTGGACGTGGCCAGCATCGGCGACGCCCACGGCGCGACGCCGGGCAGCCGCAGCTACCAGTTCAGCGACGAGCGACGGCAGGTCTACAAGAAACTGGTGGTGTCCGGGGACGGCAAGCGGCTCCTGGGCGGCGTGCTGGTGGGCGATGCCGCCGAATACGGCACGCTGCTGCAGATGATGCTCAACGGCCTGGAGCTGCCCGAAGCGCCCGAGTTCCTCATCCTCCCCTCCTCCGACGGCCAGGCCAAGACGGGGCTCTCCGTCGACGCGCTGCCGGCCTCCGCGCAGATCTGCTCGTGCAACAACGTGTCCAAGGGGCAGCTGTGCGAGGCCGTGGCGGCCGGCGCGACGTCCATCGGCGCGCTCAAGGCCGCCACGCGCGCGGGCACGACATGCGGCGGCTGCGTGCCGCTGGCCACCCAGATCATGAAGGCGGAAATGAAGCGCCAGGGCCTGGCGGTGAACAACCACCTCTGCGAGCACTTCGCCTATTCGCGCCAGGAGCTGTACCACCTGGTGCGCGTGGAGCGCGTCCGCCGCTTCGACGAATTGCTCCAGCGCCACGGCAACGGCCTGGGGTGCGACATCTGCAAGCCCACCGTGGCGAGCATCCTGGCCTCCTGCTGGAACGAGTTCGTGCTGCAGAAGGAACATGCCTCGCTGCAGGATTCCAACGACTACTTCCTCGCCAACATCCAGAAGGACGGCAGCTACTCGGTGGTGCCCCGCATGCCGGGTGGCGAGGTGACGCCCGAGGGCCTGATCGCCGTGGGCCAGGTCGCCAAGAAATACGGCCTCTACACCAAGATCACCGGCGGCCAGCGCGTGGACATGTTCGGCGCGCGGCTGGAACAGCTGCCGCTGATCTGGGAGGAACTGATCGCCGCCGGCTTCGAGTCGGGGCATGCCTACGGCAAGTCGCTGCGCACGGTGAAGTCCTGCGTGGGTTCCACCTGGTGCCGGTACGGCGTGCAGGATTCGGTCGGCACCGCGATCGACCTGGAGCACCGCTACAAGGGCCTGCGCTCGCCGCACAAGCTGAAGTTCGCCGTATCCGGCTGCGCCCGCGAGTGCGCCGAGGCGCAGGGCAAGGACGTGGGCGTGATCGCCACCGAGAAAGGCTGGAACCTGTACGTCTGCGGCAACGGCGGCATGAAGCCGCGCCACGCCGAACTGCTGGCGGGCGACCTGGATACCGCCACCCTGGTGCGCTACATCGACCGCTTCCTGATGTTCTACATCCGCACCGCCGACCGGCTCCAGCGCACCAGCGTCTGGCGCGACAACCTGGAAGGCGGCATGGACTACCTGCGCAGCGTGATCATCGACGACCGGCTGGGCCTCGCCGCCGAGCTGGAGGCGCAGATGAAGCGGGTGGTGGACACCTACGAGTGCGAGTGGAAGCGCGCCGTGACCGACCCGCAGACGCGCCGCCGCTTCCGCCACTTCGTCAACAGCGAGGCCGGCGACGACAACGTGGTCTTCGTGCCGGAGCGCGGGCAGGTGCGCCCGGCGACGGCGGAGGAGAAACGCAGCCGGCATGGACGCATACCGGTCAAGGTGCTGGCGGAGTGACGACGATGGGCGGGCACGACATGAACAGCGAGTGGATGGCCGTGTGCAAGCTCGGCGACATCGTTCCGGACACCGGCGTGTGCGCCCTGGTGGACGGCGAGCAGGTGGCCGTGTTCCGGGTCGGCGAAGGCGAGCTCTACGCCATCGCCAATGTAGACCCGCACTCGCAGGCGGCAGTATTGTCGCGTGGACTGGTGGGCAACCTGGGCGAGCGCGTCGTGGTGGCATCGCCGATCTACAAGCAGCATTTCGACCTGCGCAGCGGCGAATGCCTGGAATCGCCGGAGCACGCCGTGCGCACCTGGCAGGTTCGCCTGCAGGACGAGCACGTATGGGTCAGGCGCGACAGCCGATGAGCGAAAGGCGGCCACGGCTGGTTGTCATCGGCAACGGCATGGCCGGCATCCGCACGGTGGAGGAGCTGCTGCAGCTCGCGCCCGACCTGTACGACATCAGCGTGTTCGGCGCCGAACCCTACGGCAACTACAACCGCATCATGCTCTCACTGCTGCTGAGCGGCGAGAAGCGGGCGGACGAGATCATGCTCAACACGCCCGAGTGGTATGCCGCGCACGGCATCGCGCTGTACCCCGGCGACCCGGTGGTGGCGATCGACCGCGCGCGCCGGCGGGTGCGCTCGCGCGCCGGCGTCGAGCTCGCCTACGACCGGCTGCTGATCGCCACCGGCTCGCAGCCGGTGGTACTGCCGGTGCCGGGCAACGACCTGCCGGGCGTGGTCTGCTTCCGCGGCATCGACGACGTGGAACGCATGGTGGCGGCGGCCGGCACCTACCGCCGCGCCGCGGTGATCGGCGGCGGCCTCCTGGGCATCGAGGCGGCCAACGGGCTGTCCCGGCGCGGCATGCAGGTGTGCCTGATCCACCGCAGCCACGTGCTGCTCAACCAGCAGCTCAACGCCGACGCGGCCAGGCTGCTCGCCGGCAGCCTGCAGGCGCGCGGCCTCACGCTCCGGCTCGGCGCGCAGACGGTCTCGCTGTACGGCCGCGAGCGGGTGGAAGGCGTGGCGCTGGCCGACGGCAGCCGCATCGACGCCGACCTGGTGGTGATGGCCGTGGGCGTGCACCCCGACGCCGCGCTGGCGAAGGCGAGCGGCATCCACTGCGAGCGCGGCATCGTGGTCGACGACACCTTGCAGACCTACGACCCGCTCGTCTACGCGGTCGGCGAATGCGTGCAGCACCGCAAGGCGACCTTCGGCCTGGTGGCGCCGGCGTGGGAGCAGGCGCGGGTATGCGCGGCGCATCTGGCGCGCTTCGGGCACCGCCATTATCGCGCGGGGGAGAACGCCACCCGGCTCAAGGTCACCGGCATCGACCTGTACTCGGCCGGCGATTTCATCGGCGGCGCCGGCACCGAGGACCTGGTGCTGCGCGACCCGCGGCGCGGCATCTACAAGCGGCTGGTGCTCAAGGAGAACCGCCTCGTCGGCGCGGTGCTGTACGGCGACGCGAAGGACGGCGGCTGGTATTTCGAGCTGATCCAGAACGGCACCGACATCGCGCCGTGGCGCGACCGGCTGCTGTTCGGCCGCGGCTATTGCCAGGCATCGGCAGCCGGAGGCACCGGAGTCGCGGCATGAACGGCGCGCACGCCACCACCTGCCCATACTGCGGCGTCGGCTGCGGCGTGCTCGCCAGCGTCGGCGCCGATGGTGCGGTGGGCGTGACGGGCGACCCCGGGCACGGCTCCAACCTCGGCCGCCTGTGCGTGAAGGGCGCGGCGCTGGGCGAAACCCTGGACCTGCAAGGGCGCCTGCTCCAGCCGACGCTGCGCGAGCCCGGCGGCGCGCTGCGGCGGGTGGGCTGGGGCGAGGCGCTCGACCGCGTGGCCGGCGGCTTCCGGCGTATCCTCGACAACCACGGCCCCGATGCGGTGGCCTTCTACGTGTCCGGCCAGCTGCTGACCGAGGACTACTACGTCGTCAACAAGCTGGCCAAGGGCTACATCGGCACCGCCAACATCGACACCAATTCGCGCCTGTGCATGTCCTCGGCGGTGGCCGGGCACAAGCGCGCGTTCGGCGAGGACGTGGTGCCGGGCTGCTACGAGGACCTGGAGCAGGCCGAGCTCATCGTGCTGGCGGGCTCGAACACGGCGTGGTGCCACCCGGTCGTGTTCCAGCGCATGGTCAAGGCCAAGGAGCAAGGCGCGGGGCCGCGTATCGTGGTCATCGACCCGCGCTTCACCGCGACCTGCGAGTCGGCCGACCTGCACCTGCCGATCCGGCCGGGCACCGACGTCTGGCTGTTCAACGGGCTGCTGTCGTTTCTGTTCCGCCACGGCGCGATCGACGCCGCCTTCGTCGATGCGCACACGCAGGGGTTCGAGCAGGCGCTGGCGGCGGCCGAGGCCGAGGCCGGCGACCCGGCCGAGGTGGCGCGCCGCTGCGGCGTGCAGCTGGCCGACCTGCTGACGTTCTACCGCTGGTTCGCCCGCCACGGGAAAACCGTCAGCCTGTTCTCGCAGGGCGTGAACCAGTCCTCCAGCGGCACCGACAAGGTCAACAGCCTCATCAATTGCCACCTGCTCACCGGGCGCATCGGCAAGCCCGGCATGGGGCCGTTCTCGATCACCGGGCAGCCCAATGCCATGGGCGGCCGCGAGGTGGGCGGGCTGGCCAACATGCTGGCCGCGCACATGGACCTGCACGAGGCCGTGCACCGCGACATCGTGCAATCGTTCTGGGACTCGCCGCGCATCGCCTCCCGGCCGGGCCTCAAGGCGGTGGAGCTGTTCGATGCGGTGCTCGAGGGCCGGGTCAAGGCGCTGTGGATCATGGGCACCAACCCGGTGGTGAGCCTGCCCGACGCCGACCGCGCGAAACGCGCGCTGGCGGCCTGCGAACTGGTGGTCTGCTCCGACATCGTCGAGGCGACGGACACCAATGCCTTCGCCCACGTGCTGCTGCCCGCGCTCGGCTGGGGCGAGAAGAACGGCACCGTGACCAGCTCCGAGCGGCGCATCTCCCGCCAGCGGCCCTTCCTGCCCGCGCCGGGCGAGGCGCGGGCCGACTGGCGCATCGTCCGTGACGTCGCGCAGCGGCTGGGCTTCGGGCGCGGCTTCCAGTACGACGGGCCGCACGACATCTTCATCGAGCACGCACGGCTCACCGCCTTCCGCAATCACGCGCCGCGGGGCGATGGACTGCCGGCCGTGCCGCGGCAGCTCGACCTCGGCGCCCTCGCGGCGCTGAGCCGGCAGGACTACGACGCCCTCGCGCCGGTGCAGTGGCCGGTGACGGCGGACGGACGCGGCACGCCGCGGCTGTTCGCCGACGGACGCTTCGCCCACGGCGACGGCCGCGCGCGCTTCGTCGCCACGCCGGGGCGCGCGCCCGCGCACGCGCCCGACGCCGAGTATCCGCTGGTGCTCAACACCGGCCGCGTGCGCGACCAGTGGCACACCATGACCCGCACCGGCAAATCGCCCCGGCTGGCCGGGCACATCAGCGAGCCGTATCTCGACATGCACCCGCACGACGCGCTGCGCTTCGGCGTGCGCGAAGGCGAGCTGGCGCGGGTGCGCTCGCGCTGGGGGGCGATGGTCGCGCGGGTGCGCCATGGCGGCGGCATCCTCGCCGGCCACGTATTCGTGCCCATTCACTGGAACGACCAGTACGCCTCCGACGCGCGCGTCGGCGGGCTGGTCAACCCGGTGGTGGACCCCGTTTCCGGCGAGCCGGAGTTCAAGCACACGCCGGTGCGGGTGGAGCCGTTCCCGGTGCGCTGGTACGGCTTTGCGTTCGGGCGGCATCCGCTTCCGACGGCCAGGCCGCACCATTGGACGCTCATCCGCGGCGAGCACTTCCTGCGCTACGAGATCGCCCACCGCGACCGGCTGGCCGATTGCGGCACCTGGGCACGCGCCTGGCTCGGCGCCGGGGATCCCGACGCCGACTGGCTGGAATACGAAGACCGCAGCACCGGCGTCTACCGCGCCGCCTACGTGGTCGAGGACCGCATCGAGGCGTGCATCTTTCTCTCCGCCCGCCAGGACCTGCCGGCGCGCCAGTGGCTGGCCGGCCTTTTCGCCCAGGACCGGCTCGATGAAAGCGACCGCGCCAGCCTGCTGGCCGGCGAGCCGCCCGGCGCCGGCGCCGACACCGGGCCCATCGTGTGCTCGTGCTTCGGCGTGGGGCGCAACACCCTTTGCGCCGCGATCCGCGAGCAGGGGCTGGAAACGCCGGCGCAGATCACCGCCAGCCTGCGGGCAGGCGGCAACTGCGGCTCCTGCGTGCCGGAGCTGCGGCAACTGATCACCGAGGCGCACGCGGAAGCCGGCGCGTGACATGACAAGGCGACCACCGAGAGGCAGGCCATGAAGCTGTATCCACTCTTTGCCGATCTGAAGGGGCTGCCGGTGCTGGTGATCGGCGGCGGCACGGTCGCCGAGCGCAAGGTGGCCGCCCTGCTCGCCGCCGGCGCCCGGGTGCGGGTCGGCGCCCCGCAGTTGAATCCCGCCCTGGCCGGGCTCGCCGATGCGGGCACGGTGGCGTGGCTGGACGGCGGCTACCGGCCGGCCTGGCTCGACGGCGTGTGGCTGGCGATCGCCGCCACCGACGATCGCGCCCTCAATGCACGGGTCGCCGCCGACGCCGCCGAGCGTCGCCTGCTGGTGAACGTGGTCGACGACGCGGCCCTGTCGCGCT
The DNA here is from genome assembly GCF_001182895.1 of Frateuria defendens. Lineage (GTDB taxonomy): Bacteria > Pseudomonadota > Gammaproteobacteria > Xanthomonadales > Rhodanobacteraceae > Frateuria_B > Frateuria_B defendens. Next base: position 43,023 of record NZ_LFQR01000061.1, read on the forward strand.
TCCACGTGCCCGCCGTGATCGACCGCTCGCCGCTGCTGGTGGCCATCTCCACCGCCGGCGCCGCGCCCGCGCTGGCGCGCCGCCTGCGCGAGACGCTGGAGCGCCTGCTGGACCACGCGCTGGGCGCGCTGGTGACGCTCGCCCAGCGGCACCGCCCCCGCATCGTGCACCGCTTTCCCGACCTGGCGGAACGCCGCGGCTTCTACGACTGGCTGTACGACGGCCCCGTGCTGTCGCTGCTCCGCCGCGCCCGGCCGGTCGAGGCCGAGCACGCCGTGCTGGATGCCCTGCGCACGCGCGACGCCGCGCCGGCCAAGGGCTCGGTGACGCTGGTCGGCGCCGGCCCCGGCGATCCCGGATTGCTGACACTGCAGGCGCTGCGCGCGCTCAACCAGGCCGACGTGATTCTCCACGACCAGCTGGTCGGCGCCGACGTGCTGGCGATGGCGCGGCGCGATGCCGAGTGCATCGACGTCGGCAAGCGCTGCGCCGGCCGCCATGTACCGCAGGACCACACCCATCGCCTCATGCTCGCGCATGCGCAAGCGGGCAAGCGCGTGGTGCGGCTGAAGGGCGGCGACCCGTTCGTGTTCGGCCGGGGCGGCGAGGAGATGGCCTTCCTGCGCCGGCACGGCATCGATTGCGAGATCGTGCCCGGCATCACCGCCGCCGTGGCGTGCGCCGCCTATGCCGGCATTCCGCTGACCCATCGCGACCATGCCCAGTCGGTCTGCCTGCTCACCGCGCACGGCAAGGACGCGGCCGATACGCTGGACTGGCACGCGCTGGCCAACCCCCGCCAGACCTTGGCCGTCTACATGGGCGTGGAGCGCATCGACATGCTGACCGCGCGGCTGCTCGAGCACGGCCGCCGCGCCGATACGCCCTTCGCCTTGATCGAGAACGGCACCCTGCCGCGGCAGCGCGTGATCGCCGGCCCCCTCCACGCCTTGCCGGCCCTGGCGCGGCGGCATAAGGTCGGCACGCCGGCGCTGGTGATCATCGGAGAGGTGGCCGCCATGGCGCACGATCATGCGTGGTTCGGCGAGCTGCTGTCCCACCGGCCGGAGGCGACGGCCGCGCGGGTCGCCTGCGCGGAACCGGCCTGAGCGTGGCCGGCGGGGCTTTCCTCAGCGGGAGTGATCCATGACGCCACCTGTCGAACCGAACCATGCCCTGGCGGGACGGTGCATCGCGGTGCCCGAGTCGCGCGAGCTGGACGTGTTCGCCGCGCTGCTGGAGCGGCGCGGGGCCGAGGTCTGGCGCTGCCCCCTGGTCGACATCCGCGACGCGCCCGACCCGGCACCGGTGCTCGCCTGGCTGCGCCGGTTCAACGCCGGCGACTGCGACGACCTCCTGCTGTTCACCGGCGAAGGGCTGCGCCGCCTGCTGGGCGCGCTCGACCGGCACGCCCCCGAAGAGCGGGCGCCTTTCCTTGAACGGCTCGGCCAGGTACGCATCGTGGCGCGCGGCCCCAAGCCCGGGCGCGTGCTGCGCGAACTGGGGCTGCGGCCCACGCTGGTGGCCGAACCGGCCACGACGCCGGGCATGATCGCACTGCTGCAGGGCCTGGACCTGCGCCACCGGCGCGTCGGCGTGCAGCTGTACGGCAGCGATCCCAACGCGCCACTGATGGCGTTTCTCGCCGAAGCAGGCGCCGAGGTCCTGCCGGTGGCACCTTACGTCTATGTCGACGACGCCACCGATGCCGATGTCTTTGCCCTGATCGAACGCATGCAGCAGGGCGGCATCGACGCCATCGCCTTCACCAGCCTGCAACAGGTGGAGCGCCTGTTCCGCGTCGCCGACGCACAGCAGCGGGGCGCCGCGTTGCGGGAAGCGCTGGCGCGCGTCGTGGTGGCTGCCGTCGGCCCCGTCGTGGCCGATGCGCTCGCGGCGCACGGCGTGCAGGCCCAGGTCACGCCGCCCGCGGGAAGCTACTACCTGAAGCCGCTCACCAAGGCGCTGACCGGGGCCCTGCTGCGCTGAGGGGTAGACTAGTCCGGCGTGCGGGAGCGCTGCGGTCCGGGCATGGCAACGAGGAGCGGCCGAAGAAGGCGTTGGGCGGGTTGATACCCGCCGCTTGCGCCGAGCGGTTAAGGAATTCGCTGCGCTGCTGAAGGCGGGGGCGTCGCCGTCTCCTGGCCTGACGGCCGCTCTTCACCAAGTCTCCACAATGCCTGGGCACAGCATGTCAATACGCCGTCGGCTTGCCTTGCTCGCGGCAGCGGTGACACGATAAAGATGTTGGGAATTGCCAAAGTGTTCCGACAATGGCGCCGGTTTTTTGCCGCGGAGCGCCATCGCGAAGACCGCGCCGTCCACGCCCCCAGGTTCCGCCGTCGCGCGAACCGGCCCTCTGCATGTCCGGCACGGCTCGTCCGTGTAGGGGCAAACAAGCACCCACGTCAACCGACCAACGACGCTGGACATCCCAATGCCGAACCCGGTTCACGATGTGCAGGGATCGCGACCGCCCCACCTCCTGGTGGTGGATGACGATGTCGAAATCTCGGGCCTGATCCGGCGCTACTTCACCGCGCAGGGCTTCCAGGTCAGCGCCGCCGACAGCGGAGCCGCCATGCGCGGCATCCTGGCTGCCGAAATCGTCGACCTCATCCTGCTCGACCTCGGCCTGCCCGGCGAGGACGGTTTCGACCTGGTGCGTCACCTGCACGAGGAATGGCAGGGGCCGGTCATCATCGTCACCGGCCGCGGCGACTCCGTCGATCGCGTGGTCGGCCTGGAACTGGGCGCCGACGACTATGTGACCAAGCCGTTCGATCTACGCGAACTGCTGGCACGCGCCCGCAGCGTGCTGCGGCGGGCGGCCTCCGCGCGCAGGACGGCCGAAGCGGGCCCGGCGGAGCCCGCGTTCCGCTTTGCGGGCTTCTGCCTGGACCCCGTCTCGCGCGTGCTGACGGAGCCACAGGGAGCCACGGTCCCGTTGACCAGCGGCGAGTATGAACTGCTGAGACTGTTTCTCGAGCGCCCCAACCGCGTGCTGACACGCGACGACATGATGATGCAGACGCATCGGCGCGACGCGGGCCCCTACGACCGGGCCATCGACGTACAGATCGGCCGCCTGCGCCGCAAGATCGAGCCCGACCCGGCCAATCCCACACTGATCAAGGCTGTCCGCGGCGTGGGCTACATGTTCACCGAGCGGGTACGGCGGGCATGAAGGTCAAGGCCGCACGCCATGACGACAATGCGGACCTGTTCCGGACCCTGTTCGACACGGCACCGGACGCGATGATCGTGGTGGACGGCGGCGGCCGCATCGTGCTGGCCAACCCGCAGGCGGAAACCCTGTTCGGCTACGACCCGCGCGGACTGCACGGCCTGCAGGTGGAAGCCCTGCTGCCGGAGAACGTACGCGTCGTCCACGCCACGCATCGCTCGAGCTACATGACGCGCCCGCGCGTGCGGCCCATGGGCGCGGGCTACGAGTTGACCGGCATCCGGCGCAACGGCGAACCGTTCCCGGTCGAGATCGGCTTGAGCCCCATCGCCACCACCCACGGCGGCACGCTCTACGCGGCCTCCATCCGCGACATCTCCGAGACCCAGCGCGCGAGACGGGCGCTCTCGCGTGCACGCTACGACACCTTTCTCGCCCAGGTCGGCCGGCTGATGCTGGAGTCGCCCCACTACGATGTCGCGATGGGCAGCATTCCCTCTCTGCTGGCCGCCGCACTGGGCACGGAAGCGGTCGCCATCCTGCTGCGTAATCCACGGTACCTGGGCTCGCACCTGCACGCCTCCAGCGGCCTGCCGCCAGACCTTCGCGAGAGCCTGCCCGAGGCTCTCGCGAAGGACGAGCTGATCGACCGGCTGACCGGCTACAGCACCGATGCGGCGACCTTGAAACAGGTACCCGTGGAGGCCTTCCCCGCGACCCGTGCCGCGATCGGCGACGCCGGATTTCAGGATGCGGCGCTGCTTCCCCTGCTCGACCGCTACGAGCCCACGGGCATCCTGATCGCCCTGTCGCGCGACGTCGGCAGCTTCGATCACGACCGGCTGCATTTCCTCCAGTCCGTGGCCAATATGTTGGCGGCGGTCCTGCAGCGCAGCCGCAGCGAGGAGCAGCTCGCCCACTCCCAACGCCTCGATGCGCTGGGCCAGCTCACCGGAGGCATCGCCCACGATTTCAACAACCAGCTCACCGTCATCTCGGGCAACCTGCAGATCCTCAATGCCGAGCTGGGCGACCGGCCCGAGGAGCGGGAAACGATGGACCATGCCCTGCGCGCGGTGGACCGTTGCACCGTGCTCACCCGCAAGCTGCTCGGTTTCGCGCGCAACCGCCGCTTGGTGACGCATGCGTTGCGGCCGGACCAGGTACTGACCGACCTCTGCGAAATGCTGGGGCGCACCCTGGGCGAGCGTATCGCCGTCACCCTCGACCGCCCCACCGGCCTTCCCTCCATTTACGCCGACCCGGGTGAACTGGACGCCGCGCTGGTCAACCTCGCGCTCAATGCGCGCGATGCCATGTCCAATGGCGGGCGACTGACCATTTCGGCACACCTTCGCCACGTCGACGACGAACATGCCGCCCAGGAGGAACTGGTGGCGGGCGACTACGTGGCCTTCGGCGTGGCGGATACCGGCACCGGCATGACGCATGAGGTGCTCACCCATGCGCTGGAGCCCTTCTTCACCACCAAAGAGGTCGGCCGTGGCAGCGGGCTCGGCCTGAGCATGGTCTACGGCTTCGTGAAGCAGTCCAGGGGACGCATGACGATCGACAGCCAGGTGGGCCACGGCACCTACGTGGAGCTATTGCTGCCTACGGTGCCCGCGGCGGCCGAGAAGCGCGCCGCATCCGGCAGGAAAGCACCGCGCAAGGGACACGAAACGGTGCTGGTGGTCGAGGACGAGGCGGAGGTGCGGCGCATCGCCGTGGCCTTCTTGCGCTCGCTGGGCTACACCACCTACGAAGCGGGCGACGCCAGGACAGCCCTCGACCTGCTGGCGAGGACACCCCACATCGAACTGCTCTTCTCGGACGTGATGCTCGGCGGCGGCATGACGGGGTTCGAGCTGGTGCGCGAGGCGAGTCGTCTGTATCCGAAGTTGCCCGCCCTGCTCACTTCGGGCTACGAGCGCTCGTCCATGGGCGTGGACGACCCCTCGTTCCGCCACTTCAGGCTGCTTCGTAAGCCGTATCGCCGCGAGCAGCTGGCCGCCGCAGTGAGGAAGTCGCTCGACCGTGGCCCATCGACTTGATCCGTGGCGCCCGTTCTGCGCCAGCCATGGGACGGCGCATGCGTTCGCCGCAGGCCAGGAAGCGCAGGGCCTCGCCGTCCAGCAGGCGCACTTCGCGGCGCTGTATGGCGATGTAGCCGAGCTCCTGCAGGCGCGACAGCGCACGGGTAACGGTCTCGTGCTGGATGCCGAGGAAGCTCGCCATGTCGTTGCGCCCCATGCGCAGGACGAAATGGCAGTCGCTGAACCCCAGGCGGGCATGGTCGCGCGCCATGTCCAGCAGGAATGCCGCCACTCGCTGCTCCGCGTTCAAGGTGCCGAGCGCGAGCATCCAGGAGCGGTGGCGGCGGATCTCCTCCGCCAAGGACGCCGTCAGCCGGGCCTGCAACGCCGGCAGCTGCAGGCAGGCAGCGATCACCGGCGGATAGGGCAGCTCCCAGATCTCGCAGTGCTCCAGTGCGATGGCGTCGCAGGCGCAATGGCTCAGGCCGATGGACTCGACACCGATCAGATCGCCGCGAATGCGGAAACTGGTGACCTGCTCGCGGCCGTCCTCGGCCAACTCGCAACTCTTGAGGGAGCCTGCATGCACCAGATACAGCGCGCGGAACGGCTGCCCCATCCGGTAGACATATTCCCCCGCGGCAAGCTTGCAGCGCACCACCGGCAGGTACTGGTGCAGTGTGTCGATGTCCAGCTCCAGCGGACTGGAGCAGTTGCCCCGTGCCCGGTCGAGTGGGGAGTCCGGTGTGTCGATGATGGTGTTCATGGCGCGTACCCGACGACAGGTGACCCTCGAGAGGAAGGACATTAGCGAGGAGGTGTCACAGGACGAGCACAGCTTCGCAACCGAATGTAACAGTCGGTAACAGGCGGACCTCCTTGCGCACGCACGGCCCCCTTTCGGTCCCGTGATGCGCAGCGCGAGGTCAATGGCGCAGAAAGACCGGCAGCCCCGCCCCGGCCAGCACTTCGCGCGTGGCCCCGCCCAGTATCCACTCGCTGAACCGGCTCCTGCCGTAGGCGCCCATGACAAGCAGGTTGGCCGACAGCTTTTCCGCCGCGGCCAGCAAGGCCACGCCCGCGTACTCGTCGTCGGCCGACAGCGGCACGCGCTCCGCCCTGACGCCGTGACGCTTGAGGTACAGGTCGATATCGAACGGCGGCTTCCAGGCCACGCCGTAGTACTCGCGCTGCGCCCCGGCCAGCAGCACCACGCGCCCGGCCCGCTGCAGCAGCGGCAGCGAAGCGTGGATCGCACGAACGGCCTCCGGCGCGCCGTTCCATGCAATGGCGATGCAGTCCAGGCGCAGCTCTCCGACGTCGCTGGCCGGTACCAGGATGCATGGCAGATCCGCCGCCAGCAGCAGGCTGGCCAGATCGGAGGGCGAGCCTTGGTGTGCGCTCTCACTGCGGTCGAGCACGAGCAAATCGTGCCAGACGCCCAGGTGTGCCAACACCCGGGCAGGCTCGCCCTCGGCCACCAGCCAGGCCGCCTGCTCGGCTCCCTGCGAGGTGGCCCACGACACGAAGGGCTCCTCGCGTTGCAGCGCCCTGGCCTCCAGGCTCCTGGTGTTCTCCAGCATCACGGCCAGCACCTCCGGCGCGAGGTCGATAGGCGCCCCGTAATTCAACGGCGACGGATAGGCGTAGACGCCGGTGACCGCGCCGCGCAGCAGCGCCGCCAGCCGCACGCCGTACTGGGTGGCACGCGTCCAGGGGTCGAAGTGCCGCACGTAAACGAGAATGTCCCGCATGGCCTGCCTCCCGGCCGGTTCCGCTCACGCGATGGCTGCATGCTAGGCGCGCGGAAGGTGTGCGGCTTGATCTTCGTCAACCGTACCCATGGCCACCGGGGGCGACGCCTCGACGTAGATGACATGGATCAAACCCCGCGTATCTCCTGCAGGCATAGTTGGCCCAAGGGTGCGTTCCAGGGCCCGTATGCCTGCCGCAAGCAGCGAACGACACGGGGCATGCCCATGAGCGTGAGTTCGATTTTCCCCAACATGCCGATGAACCCGCCGCGGCCGACCGCGATGGAGCCGCTGGCCGGTGCGGCGGCGCAGCCGGCGCTGGACATCGTGGCGCTCTGTCCCAGGTTCCCTGCCTGGGGACCAGCCGCCCGCTATGCGGCGGAACTCGCCATGGCACTCGGGGCAACGCTCACCGGCCTCTACATCGGCAAGCCGCTGTCCTCCGCCTCGCCGGCGGGCGTGCCGCCGGCGCTCGAACGCGAGTGGCTCGCCTACATGCACGATGAGGTGCGCGCGGCGGTAGTGGCGGGCAGCGGCTTTGTCCATTGGGCCAGCCGCTTCACCCCTTCGCCGCACTGGCAGGTCGCGCTCGGCGATCCCGCGGAGGCATTGCGCACGGTAGGCGACTGGAGCGACCTGCTCGTCCTGGAGCATGGCGAGCACACCCGGGGCGATCCGTCGGGACTGATCGCCAGCGCCGTGCTGTCGGGGTTGGCCTGCATTCTGGTACCCGAGGCCGCCTACGTGCCCGGGCGGCTCGAGCGCGTCGCCGTGGCCTGGGACGACACGGCACTCGCCACGCGCGCCCTGCACGCGGCATTGCCGCTGCTGCATCGTGCGAGCGAGGTCGTCCTGTTGTGCAGCGAGCGGTCGTGGGAAGTACCCGGATCGCTGCCGGAACGGCTCGCCTTCGACGCGCGCAAACACCTCGTGGAGCGAGGCATCGTTTTTGCCGTCGAGCCGGTCGGGCAGGGTGGTGATGCCATCCTCGCCGCGGCATCCCGGCACCGCGCCGACCTGCTGGTGATGGGCGCGAACGGCAAGCATCGCTTCAACGTGCGCTACCTCGACCCCGACACCGACTACGTACTGCACCATGCCGGGCTGCCCCTGTTTCTCAAGCACTGAGTCTGCGCGGGAACGCTTGATGTGCGTCAAGACGCGATGGCCGGCGAAGCGCAAGCTGCGCATGAAGACGGCGGTCGCGGCGCGGTAGTTCCCCCGCGGACGCCATCGCGCCCGCCACCCAACGCCGGAGTGCACCCATGACCATTCCCACCAACATCACGTTCCAGGGCGTGCCGCCGTCCGACGCGCTGTGTGCCGACATCCACAACCACGTGCGGAAGCTGGAACACGTGGCCGGCGACGCCTTGCTCTGCCGCGTGGTCGTGCGCATGGCCGAGCACAGCCACCGGCAGGGCAACCGCTACAGCGTGCATGCGCGACTGCTGCTGTCCGGGCACGAAGTCGAGGCGGGCCTGATGTCGGAGTCCGACCAGCAGCACGAGGATCCCTACATCGCCGTGGCGAACACGTTCGAGGCGCTGCGCCGGCGCACCGAGGACTACGTGCGCCGGCGCCGAGAGCACCTCAAGGCCTACGAAAACAGGCAGGCCGGGCTGTGAGCCGGCGGCGCCCGGCTCGTCGTCGCGGGATCGCATGCCATGGCCGACGAACGCTATCCCGGGCCGAAACGGCAGCGTCATGCCTTCTGGCTGGCGATGATCGCCCTCGCGGCGGTGATGGCGCTGGAGACCCTGGTGGTCACCCGCCTGACGGATAGCGTCCCGTACAGCGAGTTCGTCGCGGCGCTCAAGGCTGGCGACATCGCCGGCGTCGTGGTGTCCGACCTGGCCAAAGCCACCGACATCGCGCTGCGCCAGGGGCAGGTGGAGCGCCGCTACGAGCGGCTGATCCTGATCGCGCCGCCGCGCTTCCTGGGTGCGCTGCACGGCCAGCTCGACCACGCGCTGCGGGGCTGCATCGCCGGGGGAAATCAGGCGGGACCTCGTCAATGCCGCCGCCAGCGAGATCCGCGCGCACCTGCCGCCACGCCTGCCGCGGCAATGAGCGCCACCAATGTCGAGATCACCGCCGTCTTCGACGAGATCGCGGACTGGCTGGAGATCGACGAGGCCAACCCGTTCCGCATCCGCGCCTACCGCAATGCGGCGCGTACCGTTTCGGCGTGGCCGGACCCGCTGGCCGAATGGCTGCGCACGCAGCGCCCGCTGTCCGAACTGCCCGGCATCGGCGGGGACCTGGCGGCGAAGATCGAGGAAATCCTCCGCAGCGGCTCATGCTCGCTGCTGCGGCAACTGCGGCGCGGCCATCCGCGGGGCCTGACCGAGCTGCTGAAGATCCCGGGCATCGGCGCGCGCCGCGCGGAGCGCCTGTACCGCGAACTGGGCATCACCTCCCCGCGGCGGCTGCTGCGGGCCGCGCGCGCAGGGCGCATCCATGCGCTGCGCGGCTTCGGCGTGCAGAGCGAGCGCAGCCTGCTGGAAGCCGCCACCGGCTACCTCGGCAGCGAGCGGCGCTGGAAGCTGGCCGTGGCGGCCCAGCATGCGGAGGCGCTGGCGGCCCACCTGCGGGCGGCCACCGCAGCCACGGTGGAGGTCGCAGGCAGCTACCGGCGCCGTCGCGAGACCGTGGGCGACCTGGACATCCTGGTGGCCGCGCCGGCGCGTGCCGGCGTGACCGAACGCTTCCTGGCCTACCCGGAGGTCGGGCGCGTGCTCGCGCACGGCGTCACCCGCTCGGCCATGACACTGCGCAGCGGCCTGCAGGTGGATCTGCGCGTGGTGCCGCCGCAGAGCTTCGGCGCCGCCCTGCTCTACTTCACCGGCTCCAAGGCGCACAACCTGGTGCTGCGCCGGCTGGCCCAGCGACGTGGACTCAAGATCAACGAATACGGCGTCTTCCAGGGCAAGCGCCGCGTCGCCGGCGACACCGAGCAGTCGGTCTACGCCACGCTCGGGCTGCCCTGGATTCCCCCGGAGCTGCGCGAGGACCGCGGCGAGTTCGAGGCGGCCCGCGAAGGCCGTCTGCCCCGGCTGATCGAACTCGGCGACCTGCGCGGCGACCTGCACGCCCATACCGATGCCACCGACGGCCACGCCGACCTGGCCACCATGGCGGCGGCGGCCCGGGCCGCCGGGCTCGCCTACATGGCGATCACCGACCACTCGCGGCATCTCGGCGTCGGCCACGGCCTCGACGCGGTGCGGCTGGCCCGGCAGATCGAAGCCATCGACCGCTTCAATGAACAGGGCCACGGCATCGCGGTGCTCAAGGGCATCGAGGTGGACATCCTGGAGGACGGCCGCCTCGACCTGCCCGATGCGGTGCTGGCACGCCTGGACCTGGTGGTGGCCGCCATCCACAGCCACTTCGACCTCCCGCGGGAACGCCAGACCGAGCGCATCCTGCGGGCGATGGACCGCCCCTGCTTCAGCATCCTGGCGCACCCGACCGGCCGCCTGATCGGCGAGCGCGAGGGCTACCAGGTGGATCTCGAGCGCGCGATGCGCCATGCGGCCGCGCGCGGCTGTTTCCTCGAACTGGACGCCCATCCCGACCGCCTCGACCTCGACGACGTGCATTGCCGCATGGCCAAGGAACTGGGCGTTCCGCTCGCGATCTCCAGCGACGCCCACGACACCGGCGGCTTCGCCGCGCTGCGGTTCGGCATCGGGCAGGCGCGGCGCGGGTGGATCGAGCCGCAGGACGCCATCAACACCTTGCCGCTGGAACAGCTGCGCCGGCGGCTGGCGCCGACGATGCAGCGCCCCGCCCGCGCGCCCTGAGCGCACGGAATAGCCCGCGGCGGGCCCCGCCCCACAACGGGCGCCGCCGCGGGCCTCCGCCCCCCACTCAACTGACGGCGATCTTGCGCGTGCTGCCGTCGTGCTTCTTCGGCAGCGTCAACGCCAGCACGCCGTTCTCGTAGTGCGCGTCCGCCTTGGCGCTGTCCAGCTCGGCCGGCAGGGTGAACGAGCGGTAGACCTTGCCGTAGTAGCGCTCGGTGAAGATCTCTTTGCCCTTGTTCTTCTCGCTGGCCTCGCGCTTGACCTCGCCGCTGATGCTGACCTGGTTGCCTTCCACCGAGACCTCGATGTCGCGCTTGTCGATGCCAGGCAGATCGGCCATGACGTGGAAGGCCTTGTCGTCCTCGCTTACGTCGATGCGCAGGTCCGGCGTAGCCTCCAGCTCGCGCCACGGCCGCATGCCGAAGCCGCGGAACAGGTCGTCGAAGGGATCGAGCCGGCTCAGTGCCTTGAAGGGGCTCAGGTTGGTCTGCGTTGCCATGAACGTTTCCTCCGCATTGGTGCGGGCCAGATCGCTCGGAAGCCGTGCGCCATCGCCGCGCCGCCGGCATGGAACGCAAGGGAGCCTAGCGCCCCTGGCGGGCGCGCCCTTGATCTAGATCAAGCTTCCGCATGCGTCGTCCGTGGCGGCGCCAGGGCCGGGGCCGGTTTACGCAGATCAACACGCAGCCGCCAGCCTTGCTGCCACCATGGGCGGCACCGACACCGCCACGCGTGCGTCGCAGGCCGGCTGGCCCTTCATGGCCCCAATGAAACGAAGCCGTCCGGTCGCAGGAGCCTGCTCGTCGCCTTGCTCGCGCCGTTCGCCAATCCACTGGTGGCGATCGAAGGGTCGCCAAGATCCGCCCGAAAGCGTTCATTTGAGCTGCAACACTTTGAACTAAAAAGAACAATCCAAGAGAGCGAATATGACAATGAAATAGTCTTTCTTCTGCGGGCGTCATCCAGCCCTCCACACTGTCAGGTGGCTCGAGTGGGCGCATCCTTCGGCGTGAAGTGCCCGAGCCACAGAAAAAAACCGCCGAATATTCGGCGGTCAGATCTGGGGAGGTTGGTCCGCCCTGCCATCGGCAAGAGCGGACTTATTGTTGGAATAATTTTCGATCAGAAGTCGTAACGGGCCGTCAGACGCACCGAACGCGGATCGCTGTAGTTCAGCACGCGCCCGTACTGCTGGTCGACCGTCGACCGGTTGGTGG
>NZ_LFQR01000062.1 GCF_001182895.1 Frateuria defendens
GCTGCGCAGCGCCATCGACGACACCTGCACGCCGGCGCTGGGCGGCCGCTGCTTCCTGTTCAATCCGGGCAAGGCGAACTCCTTCCTCGAGCAGCAGGATGATGGTTCGTTCAAGGAGGTGAAGTACTCCAATGCGCAACTCGGCTTCCCGCGCCTGAAGCGCAATTACTACGCGCTGAACCTGTTCGTCGAACATCCCTTCGGCGACAACTGGTACGGCAAGATCGACTACGTCTTCTCGCGCAACTATGGCAACACCGAAGGCCAGCTGGCCTCCGACCTGGATACCGGCAACGGCGGCCAGCCCGACGTGTCCGTCACCCAGGATTGGGATCTGCCGCAGTTGATGGTGGGGGCCAACGGCCTGCTGCCGAACAACCGCAAGCACCAGATCCGTGCGTTCGGTTACTACCAGCTCAACAAGGAATGGCGATTCGGCGCCACGGCGACGGCACTTTCCGGTCGCCCGTTGAGCTGCACGACGTTCTGGCCTGATCCTAAGGCCCCGGTCTACAACGGTGCGTACTACCACTACTGCGGTTTGCCGATCGCCGGCTCCACGGGTTACGTGTACACGCCGCGCGGCAGCACCGGTACCACGCCGTGGACGTACAGGCTCGACCTCAACGCGGCTTACACGCCCGGCTGGATGGACAACAAGCTCACCTTCCAGGTGGACGTGTTCAATGTGCTGAACAGGCAGACCGCGCAGTACAACTACATGCGCTATGCCACCAACCGGTCGACGGTC
>NZ_LFQR01000063.1 GCF_001182895.1 Frateuria defendens
TAGATCAGAGCATCCCTAGGTGTCCAGCCTGTCAGCCGGTACGGTCTGCCAAGTCACGATGGACGGAGGCCTCTATGAACGGCAATCCACTTATCGATTGGTGTGAACAGGTTGCCTCGCCGGTTCTACAGGCAGCGGCAGCTGGGCAGCCGATCAGCTTTGCTGCGAAACAAGGGCTTCTCCGCCTATCAGAGATACTTGCATCGCCGGGTATGCGTGTAGGCGACTCGTCCGCCGAGAAACAGTCGTCGTCCAGCCGGTCAGAATAGCCTTTTCGCTCGGTCGCCTGGCGCTTGGCACCTCATGGACAAAGCCAGGAAGCATGTGGACTTAATGCTCTGCACATGCCAATAGGCTCTGCACATGCCAATAGGACTTAGACCCGAGAAGGGCTTGAGGCACTTGGGCCGCCTGTCACGCGCATGACCAACGACTGGGATGCCTGACTCACCTTCGCTTCAGTCGTAGGAGATCGCGACCATGACAGAAATTAAAGGCTCCTATCGTGACTTGATCTACATTGTCATCTACCGGCGGGAAAGGTATGCCGTGAGCTGGTCTTCAAGCCTCGAAGACGACGACGGGGAGGTGGTTTTTAACGCTGGCTGCTTCGTCTGCAGCCAGGGAAAGACCGACTGCGAAAGCGCGATCCGGCAACGAATTTTTGCAAGTATTGACGACTACCATCGCAGCCGCGAGACGTCCATTCTCCACTAACCCCAAGGATAAAAAGATCTTCTTCATCCCAGTCAAGGTCAACCGTCATGTTGAAATCGAGACAAGAGTTACGCGGCATGTTATGCCGCATTGAGGCGGTGATCGAGCTAGTGCACTCCAAAAATCCTAGCGAGCGGGATTTCTTCCGATCCGCCGACGGCGCCTTTCAGGATGTGCTGGCGCAATGTGCTCACGAAGATGATGATTGGTTGTTCAATTTGATCGACCAGGTATGCACGCGTCAGTGCGTTCCGTACCCGATGGCTAGGTAGCGACCACACCCGTCTCACGTTGATCCCCTGGGCGTGTGTGAAAGGTGCTGCAGAGCTCAGGCGTCAGAAGTCCGAAGGCCCGTGATCATTGGTCTAAGTCTTCCATCAGCCCGAAGCAGGTGAAGGCGGACGTACCCGGGTATCCCCGCAGCAGGCGCTCCATCGGACGCTGCCCGGAAACGCATCGAGCGAGCCGTGCCGCACGCTGTCGGCGAAGGTCGGCAAGCACGTGCGCTCGATAGCGGGCTCGCGGCCCAGCGAGAACTGGATCTAGTGAGAACTGGATGTGACCGGCGCCCGCGAGCCATCGACGAAGCACCTGGAAAGGGCGTCCACGCCCTATCGGGTAGCCCGGGGATCGTGGCCCCGTCCTGCGAAATTGCCCGAGTAAATATCCAAATTCACTCGCCCTGGCGACTGTCGGGGCGAGATTTTGTTGGGGCAACCGCTACCAAAAATAGCGCATGCGAGGAAGGCCGGCGGGCGCTGTCCGCCCCGGCCCGCTACAATCAGCCGCCGATGCCGTGCGGCTGCAGCCAGCCCATCAGGATGCCGAGCACCACCATCAGGATCAGCAGCAGCGACAGGCCGATGCGCCGGGTCAGCGCCCACACCGTGCGCTTGCCGCTGCCCTTGTCGGTCATCATGAAGTACAGCGCCTGGCCGAGGTTGAACAGCACCACCAGCAGCAGGATCACCAACGCAGATTTGTAGATGGTTTCCACGTGATCGATCCGAGCGATTACCGGGGCGGCAGTATAACGGCCGCATGCGGAGCCTCCGCGTGAGCGGCTGGCGGCGTCCGACATGGTGGGCGGTGCTGCTGACGGCCGCCGGAGCCTTGTTGTTCGCGTGTTTGGGCGTGTGGCAGCTGCATCGCGCCGACGAGAAGGAGGCACTCTTGCGACGCTATGCCGCGGCGCTCGCGGCGCCGCCGGTGGCGCTTTCTGTCGCAGCCGGGCGGGCTCCGGGCGAGGGCTACGCGCGGGTCGGCGTGCGCGGCGAATTCCTGGCCGACCGCCGCTACCTGCTCGACAACCCGCGGCACGACAGCCGCGGCGGCGTGGAGGTGTACGTGCCGCTGCGCATGCCCGGCCAGCCGCGTCTGCTGCTGGTCGACCTCGGCCTGCTGCCCGGGCAGGGCGGCGAGGCGCGCCCGGACCTACCGGCGCTGCCGTCCGGCGAGCAGCTTCTGCAAGGGGTGTATCTGCCGCCGCCGGGGCATGCGCTGGAGATGGGCGGCGACGCCCTGCCGGGGCAGGCGCGCTGGCCGAAGACCACGGTCTATCTCGACCTCGGGCAGCTCGCCGCCGACCTCGGCCAGCCGCTGTTCCCGCGCGTGCTCGCGCTCGAGCCGGAGCCGGCCTCGCCGTACCAGCGCAGCACGCCCGACTTCGCCGCGATGCCGCCGTCGCGGCATCGCGCCTATGCCTTCCAGTGGTTCGTCTTCGCGGCGGCGGCGGTAGTGATCTTCGTGCTGCGCCATCGCTCGCGCCGGGGCGGCGACGGGGAGGGCACGCCGTGAGTCCGCCCCCCGCCGTTTCCGTGCGCCGCGCCGGACGCCTGAAGCTGCTGCTGATCGCGGCGGTGTTCGCCGCGCCGATGCTGCTGGCCGTCCTGCTCACCGTGGGCGGCTGGCAGCCCGCCGGCAAGGCCAGCGGCGAGCCGGTGCAGCCGCAGCGCAACTTCGTCGAGGAGGGCGTGCGCGTGACGCTTGCCGACGGCACGCGCTACGCCTGGCGCGACAGCGAGCCGAGGCTGACCCTGGTGGCCCTCGCCGGCCCCGGCTGTGCCGCGCGCTGCGTGGAGGCGCTGACCAGGATGACCGCCGCGCGCATCACGCTCAACCGCAACGCGCCGCGGTTGCGCCTGCTCTATCTCGGCACGCCGCCGGCCGGCGCGGCGGGCGAGGGCATGGCGCGCTACTGGTTGCTCGGCGCCGATGCCGACGGTCGCCTCGCCGCCTTCCGTCCGCAGGAGGCCGACAGCGTGAGCGCGCTGCTGGTGGAATCCAACGGCACCGCTTTGGCGCGCTATCCGGCCGGCTTCGATCCGACCGGCCTGCGCAAGGATCTGCAAAAGGTAATCAGGTAAATGACGCAGCAGCACGACGAGGACACCCGCACGGCCGGGGCGTCGCCCATCACGCATCCGGCAGGCGGCCCGCACACCTCGCGCTCTGCCGGGGCGCGCAAAACGGAGGACGGGACGCGCCCGCCGCCGTCTTCGCCCCACGGCGCTTCGATCGCCTCCGCCCGCCGCGACCGCATGCTGCGGGCGCTGCGCTGGCTCGCCCTCCTCGCCGCCGTGTTCGCCTTCGGCGTGGTGATGTTCGGCGCCTTCGTGCGCCTGTCCAACGCGGGGCTCTCCTGCCCGGACTGGCCGACCTGCTACGGCCAGGTCACCTGGCCCGCGCACGCGCACGAGATCGCCCGCGCCGACGCGGCCTTCCCGGACCGCCCGTACGAGGACCACAAGGCGTGGCGCGAGCAGGTGCACCGCTTCCTCGCCGGCACGCTGGGCACGCTGGTGCTCGCGCTGGCCCTGATCGCTGCCTGGCGCACGCGCTGGGCGCGCGCGGCGGTGATCGCGGCGGCGGTGTGCGCGGCCTGCGGTGTCACGTTGTACATGCGCGGGCAGATGGCGCTGTCCTCGCTGTTCTCCGCCCTCGCGCTCGGCCTGCCGGCGCTCGCCGCGCTCGGCCTCAAGCGGCCGGCGGCGTGGCGCATCGCGGTGCTGGCCTTCGGCGTGATCGTGTTCCAGGCCATGCTCGGCATGTGGACGGTGACGCTGCTGCTGAAGCCCATCGTGGTGATGGGCCACCTGCTCGGCGGCCTCACCACCTTCGCGCTGCTGGCCTACGCCGCGCTGCGCTTCGCTGGCGTGGGCGCGGCGGACGACCGCCACGCGCCGCTGCGCCACGCGGTGGCGTTCGGCATCGTGCTGCTGGCGGCGCAGATCGCGCTGGGCGGCTGGACCTCGTCCAACTATGCCGCGCTCGCCTGCGGCACGGATTTCCCCACCTGCCTGGGGCAGTGGGCGCCGCCCACCGATTTCGGCCAGGGGTTCGTGCTCTGGCGCGGCATCGGCGTGAACTACGAGGGCGGCGTGCTCGACATGGCCGCGCGCAGCGCGATCCAGATCGCGCACCGGCTCGGCGCGCTGGCGGTGTTCCTCTACCTCGGCTGGCTCTCGCACCGCCTCGCGCGGCGCGGCCTGCGCGGCTTCGGCATCGCCGTGGGCGCGGTGCTGGTGGCGCAGGTGCTGCTCGGCATCAGCAACGTGCACTTCGGCCTGCCGCTGCCGGTGGCGACGCTGCACAACGGCGTGGCCGCGCTGCTGCTGCTCACCCTGCTGGCGACACTGGCGCGCCTGCAGCCGCGCGGCGATGATGCGGCGCTTTCGTCGCCCGGCCTGTCCCGATGAGTGCCCACCTCCGCGAATACCTGCAGTTGACCAAGCCGCGCGTGGTGGCGCTGCTGGTGTTCTGCGCGGTCATCGGCATGTTCCTCGCCGTGCCCGCGCTGCCGCCGTGGCGCGCGCTGGTGTTCGGCACGCTGGGCATCTGGATGGCCTCCGGTTCGGCGGCGGCCTTCAACCACCTGATCGACGAGCGCATCGACAAGCTGATGGCACGCACCGCGCGGCGGCCGCTGGCCACCGGCGCGCTGTCGCCGCGGCAGGTGCTGGGCTTCGCGCTGGCGCTGGGCATCGCCTCGATGCTGATCCTGGCGCTGCTGGTCAACCCGCTCACCGCGCTGCTCACCTTCGGCGGGCTGATCGGCTATGCGCTGGTCTACACGGCGTATCTCAAACGCGCCACGCCGCAGAACATCGTGATCGGCGGGCTGGCCGGCGCGATCCCGCCGGTGCTCGGCTGGACCGCGGTCACCGGGCACCTGCACCCCTACGCGCTGCAGCTGTGCCTGATCATCTTCGTGTGGACGCCGCCGCATTTCTGGGCGCTGGCGATCTTCCGCCGCGACGACTACGCGCGCGCCGAAGTGCCGATGCTGCCGGTGACCCACGGTGTGGCCTACACCCGCTGGCAGGTGCTGTTCTACACCGTGCTGCTGCTGGTGGTGACCATGCTGCCGGCGTTGACCGGCTTCAGCGGGGCGGTGTACCTGGGCGGCGCGCTGGTGCTCGGCGGCGGCTTCCTGTACTACGCCGTCCGCCTGATGCGCCCGCCGGACGAGTTCTTCGCCATGCGCGTGTTCAAGTACTCGGTGCTGTACCTGATGGCGCTGTTCGCCTTCCTGCTCGCCGACCACTGGCTGGTCGGGCCGCTGCTGAAGCCGGGTTTCGCGCTGGCGCCGGTGGGCTGAAGCGCAACCGTTGAAGGAACGAACGAGGATGCCGCCGTGCGCCTGCTGATCGTCGAAGATTCCGATACGCTCGGCCGCGACCTCGCCGCGGCGCTGACCCACGACGGCCACGTGGTGGACCTCGCCGCCGACGGCGAGGCCGCGCTGTGCTTCCTGGCCGGCTACCACTACGACGTGGTCACGCTCGACCTGATGCTGCCCAAGCTGGACGGCTGGGCGGTGCTGCGGCGGCTGCAGGGGCGCAACGGCCCGCCGCGCGTGCTGGTGCTCTCCGCGCGCGACCAGGTGGACGACCGCGTGGAGGCGCTCAACCTCGGTGCCGACGACTACATGGTCAAGCCCTTCGCCTACGACGAGCTGCTGGCGCGCCTGCACGCGCTGGCGCGGCGCAGCGGCGGCGTGCCGCTGGTGCTCGCCGCCGGCCGGCTGGAGGTCGATCCGCGCGCGCGGCTGGCGCGGGTGGACGGCGTGGTGCTGCCGCTCTCGCCCAAGGAATACGTGCTGCTGGAAACGCTGATGAGCCGCCGCGGCCGCGTGCTGTCGCGCGCGGCGCTGTTCGAGAGCCTCTACGACGCGCGCAGCGAGGCCTCCGACAAGGTGATCGAAGTGCTGGTGAGCACCCTGCGCGGCAAGCTGGCCCAGGCCGGCGTGCGCGACCTGATCGAGACGCGGCGGGGCTTCGGCTATGTCGTGGCTGCGTGAGCTGCTGCTGGGGTCGATCCGCGGGCGCCTGCTGCTCTCGCTGTCCGGCGGCCTGAGCCTGCTGCTCACCAGCCTGTTCGTGCTGCTGGACTACGCCATCGACTGGCAGATCTTCGGCCGCCTCGACGACACCCTGCTGGTGCGCGCGCGCAGCGTCGCGGCCCTGCTCGAATACCACCAGGGCTCGGACGTGCTCGCCGAGCTGCAGACGATCAACCCCGAATACGCCAGCGGCAGCCGCAGCGAATACCTGCAGATCTGGGACCGCCACGGCCACACCCTGCTGGTCTCGGCCAGCAACGCCGCCGCCACGCTGCCGCCGCCGCCCGGGCCGGTGCTGGCGAACGCGCCGTACTTCTACAACCTGCACCTGGCGGACGACCGCCACGTGCGCGGCGTGGCGCTGCGCGTCGCCTTCGGCCCGCACCGCGAGGACGCGCTGCTGGTGCTGGCGGAGGATCGCCAGCAGATCATCAAGGTCGAGCACGGCATCCACATGATCCTGGTGGTGGGCGTGCTCGCCGCCACGCTGGTGGCGGTGCTGCTGTCCTTCCTCGCCGTGCGCGGCGGCCTGCGGCCGCTGCTCGCCTTCGCCGCGCACGCCGGCGCCGAGGCGCCGCCGGCCCTGCCCGCGGCGGACCTGCCGCAGGAGCTGCGGCCGTTCGCGCACGCCTTGAACGGCGCCTTCCGGCGCCTGCAGGGCGCGCTCGAGCGCGAGCGGCGCTTCTCGCGCGACGTGGCGCACGAGCTGCGCACGCCGCTGGCGGAGATGCGCATGGCGGTGGAGCTGGCGCGCCGCGACGCCGCCGATCCCGCGCGGCTGGATGGGGCGATGGCCGCGATCGAGCGCATGAGCCGCTGCATCGACAGCCTGCTGGCGCTCTCGCGCTACGAGTCGGGCATGGACCGCGCGCAGGTCGAGCCGCTGGACCTGGCCGAGCTGCTGCGCCGCGCCTGCGCGCTGGCTGCCACGCAGGCGGCGCCGCGCGCGGTGACGCTGCACGCCGCGCTGCCGGCGGAGTACTGGGTGCTCGCCGACCCCGCGCTGCTCGAGCGCATCGTGGACAACCTGCTGCTCAACGCGGTGGAGTACGCGCCGCCGGGCACGCGGGTGGAACTGGCGCTGGAGCAGGCCGCGTCCGGCTCGCGCCTGCGCATCGGCAATGCGGCGCCGGGCCTCGGCGAAGACGACCTGGTGCGGCTGGGCGAGCGCTTCTGGCGCAAGTCGCCGGCGCGCGAGGCCAGCCGCCACGGCGGCCTCGGCCTCGCGCTCTCGCGCACGCTGGCCGAGGTGCTCGCGCTCAGGCTGCGCTTCGAGCTGGTCGAGGGTGTGCTGTGGGCGATCCTCGAGCCGCTGCCCGACATCGCGACGGTCGAGGGCCGCGACATCTAGCCGCACCCCGCGTGCGGCCTGCGCCGCGATTGCGGCGACCTTCTTAAGTTCGTTCAAAGCGTGGCGCTCCATCCTCGCCGCCGAATCGGTGAAGGGATCGAGGCATGCGTCGCTTGTGGTGGAGATTCGCGCTGGCCGCCGGGCTGGCGCTCCAGGGAACGGTGTCCGGGCAGGAGCTGGTGTTGAGCGCGACGCAGAAGCAGGCGCTCGACGTGCAGGTGGGCAAGGCCGAGGCCGCCGCCAGCGTGCCGCTGGACGGCCTGCCGGCCACGGTGCGGGTGCCGCTGGAGGGCGCCAACGTGGTCACCGCGCCGTACCCCGGCGTGGTGGTCGCGGTGCTGGCGCGCGAGGGCGAGGCGGTACGGCGCGGACAGCCGCTGGCACGCATCCAGAGCCGCGAGGCGATGACGCTGGGCGCGGACCTCGCCGCCGCGCAGGGCGAGTTCCGCGTGGCCGCGGCGGAGGCCGCGCGCGATCGCCAGCTGCTCGCCGAAGGCATCATCCCCGCCTCGCGCCGGCAGACCGCCGAGGCGCGCCGCGAGGCCGCCGCGGCGCGCCTGCGCGCATTGCAGGCCGCGCGCGCCATCGCGCCGGCCGCCGCCGGCGCCGCGCCGGGCACCTACGAGCTGCGCGCGCCGCTGGACGGCAACGTGCTGCAGCGCGACCTGCGCCCGGGCGAGCCGGTCGGCCAGCTGGCCAAGGCCTACGTGATCGCGCCGCGCGACCGCGTGATGCTGGAGCTGCAGGTGCCGGCGCGCTACGCGCCATCGTTGCGCGTGGGCCTGCCGGTGCGCGTGGACGGCGAGGGCGAAGGCACGGTGAGCGAGGCGGGCGGCGCCGTCGACCCGCTCAGCCAGACCGTACTGGTGCGCGCCGAACTGCGCAGCCGTGGCCTGCTGCCCGGCCGGCAGACCACCGCCATCCTGCTGCTGCCGGCGCCGCCGGGCGCCGTCGCCGTGCCTTCCGCGGCGCTGGTCGATCGCGCCGGCAAGACGGTGCTGTTCACCGCCACCGCGCGCGGCTATGCGCCGGTGCCGGTGGAGCGCCTCGCGCAGAGCGCGGACGGCCGCAGCGTGGTGCGCGGCGCGCTCGCCCAGGGCGCCGCCGTGGTGGTGCGCGGCGCCGGCGCGCTCAACGCCATCCCGCAGGGAGGCGAATGAGATGCTGCGCCGCCTGGTGGAATTCGCGCTGGCCCAGCGCCTGCTGGTGCTGCTCGCCGTGCTGGCGCTGGCCGGCGCGGGCGTGTGGGCGATCCTGCGCCTGCCCATCGACGCCTACCCCGACATCGCGCCCACCCAGGTCAAGCTGATCCTCAAGGCGCCCGGCATGACGCCGGAGGAAGTGGAGGCGCGCGTGGTGGCGCCGCTGGAACTGGAGCTGCTCGGCATCCCGCAGTCGGTGATGCTGCGCTCCACCGCCAAGTACGCCATCGCCGACGTCACCCTCGACTTCGCCGAGGGCACCGACATCTACTGGGCGCGCCAGCAGGTCTCCGAGCGCTTCGCCGCCGCGGCCGGCAACCTGCCGGCGGACGTCACCGGCGGCCTGGCGCCGATCGCCACGCCCTTGTCGGACATGTTCATGTTCACCATCGAGGGCGGCGGCCTGACACTGGCCGAGCGACGTACGCTGCTCGACTGGACCATTCGCCCGGCGCTGCGCACCATCCCGGGCGTGGCCGACCTCAATGCGCTCGGCGGCGAGGTGCGCAGCTACCTCGTGGTGCCCGACCGCGCGCGGCTGTCGGCGGCGGGGCTGCACTTCCGCGAGGTGGTCGATGCGGTGGAGCGCAACAACCGCAACGACGGCTCCGGCCGCCTGCGCGAGGGCGACGACGCGCTGATCGTGCGCGCCGAGGGCGCGGTGCACAGCCTGGACGACCTGCGCCGGGTAGTCGTCGCCAGCCGCGACGGCGTGGCCGTGCGCGTGGGCGACGTGGCCGAGGTGCGCTACGGCAGCCTCACGCGCTACGGCGCGGTCAGCCGCGACGGCACGGGCGAGGCGGTGGAAGGCCTGGTGGTGGGCCTGCGCGGCGCCGACGCCTCGACGGTGGTGGCGCAGGTGCGCGAGCGGCTGGTGGCGCTGCAGTCCTCGCTGCCGGCCGGCGCGCGCATCGAGGCCTTCTACGACCGCAGCGCGCTGATCGAGCGCGCGGTGGGCACGGTGGAGGAGGCGCTGATCGAGGCCACCGTGCTGGTGGTGGTCCTGCTGCTCTTGTTCCTGGGCGACGTGCGCGCCGCGCTGGTGGTGTCGCTGATCCTGCCGATGGCGGCGCTGGTCACCTTCCTGATGATGCACCTGTTCGGCATGAGCGCGAACCTGATGAGCCTGGGCGGCCTCGCCATCGCCATCGGCATGCTGGTGGACGCGGCGGTGGTGGTGACCGAGAACACGGTGAGCCGGCTCTCCCCGCACGACGGCACCGCCGAGCTGCCGCGCCTGCACCGCGTGTACCGCGCGGTGGTGGAAGTGGCCGGGCCGGTCACCGCCGGCATCGTCATCATCTGCCTGGTGTTCATGCCGCTGCTCACCCTGCAGGGGCTGGAGGGCAAGCTGTTCGCGCCGGTGGCGTTGACCATCGTGTTCGCGCTGGCCGCCTCGCTGGTGCTGTCGATGACGGCGATCCCGGTGCTGTGCTCGCTGCTGCTGCGCGAGCGCGCGCACGCCGAGCCGTGGCTGATGCGCCAGCTCGAGCGCGGCTATCGGCCGCTGCTGGACTGGTCGCTGGCGCACGGCCGCTGGCTGGGCGTGGCGGCGGGCGTGGCCCTGCTGCTCGGCGTGGCCGCGTACCTGGGCACCGGCAAGACCTTCATGCCGACCATGGACGAGGGCGACATGCTGATGCAGCTGGTCAAGCAGCCCTCGATCAGCCTCGATGCCTCGCGCGACCAGGACATGGCGATCGAGCGCGCGATCAAGGCCAAATTGCCCGAGGTCGAGCACGTGGTGGCGCGGCTGGGCTCGGACGAGCTGGGCCTCGACCCGATGGGTCTCAACGAGACCGATATGTTCCTCGAGCTCAAGCCGCGCGCCGACTGGCGCGTGCCCGACGAGGCCTGGCTGCAGGACCAGCTGCGCGCGATCATGAAGGACTTCCCCGGCATCGAATACGGCTTCACCCAGCCGATCCAGATGCGCGTGTCGGAGATGCTCACCGGCAGCCGCGGCGACGTGGCGGTGAAGGTGTACGGGCCCGACCTCGCCACGCTCAACCAGCTCGCCAACCGCATCGCCGCCATCCTCGAACGCACCGCGGGCAGCCAGGACGTGATCGCGCAGACGCAGGAGGGCGTGCGCTACCTCGGCGTGCGCATCGACCGCCAGGCCGCCGGCCGCAACGGGCTGGACGTGACCGCGGTGCAGGAGGAACTGCGCGCGCAGCTGGAGGGCCAGCCCGCCGGCACCGTGCTGGAGCAGCAGCGGCGCATCCCGGTGGTGGTGCGCGGCGCCGCGCGCATCGTGGACACGCCCGCGCTGTTCGAGCGCCTGAGCGTGGCGCGCGGCGACGGCGGCGAGGTGCCGCTGGCGCAGCTGGCGAAGATCGAGGCCACCACCGGCCCGGTGCAGGTGCGCCGCGAGAACGGCTCGCGCTTCGCCCTGGTGCAGGCCAACGTGCGCGGGCGCGACCTGGTGGGTTTCGTGCAGGAGGCGCAGGCCGCGGTGCAGGGCGAGGTGCACCTGCCGGCCGGCTACAGCGTCAGCTGGGGCGGCCAGTTCGAGAACCAGCAGCGCGCCGCCGCGCGCCTGGCGGTGGTGGTGCCGGTGGCGCTGGCGCTGATCTTCCTGGTGCTGTTCTCCACCTTCGGCTCGATCCGCCAGGCGCTCTTGATCCTGTGCAACGTGCCGTTCGCGCTGGTGGGCGGCATCGTGGCGCTGTGGCTGTCGCGGCAGTACCTGTCGGTGCCGGCCTCGGTGGGCTTCATCGCCCTGCTCGGCATCGCCGTGCTCAACGGCCTGGTGCTGGTGTCCTACTTCAAGCAGCTGCGCGCGGCGGGCGAGTCGCTGCACGACGCGGTGCGCGACGGCGCGCTGCGCCGCCTGCGCCCGGTGATGATGACCGCCTCCATCACCGCGCTCGGCCTGGTGCCGCTCTTGTTCGCCAGCGGGCCCGGCTCGGAAGTGCAGCGGCCGCTGGCCATCGTGGTGATCGGCGGCCTGGTCACCTGCACCGCGCTGACGTTGCTGCTGCTGCCGGTGCTGT
>NZ_LFQR01000064.1 GCF_001182895.1 Frateuria defendens
ATAGATCAGAGCATCCCTAGTCGATCGGCACATACCTCACGGAGCGGGGGCCATACGGAACCTGTGGTGGGGCTGATCCCACCACGAGTTCCTGATGGATTACTGCTTGGTTGGCACGTTTACCGCATCGATCGCATGGATGATGCCGTTGCTCGAGGCAATGTCCCGCCCGGTGATGGTTGCGCCGCCGATGCGGAGCTTGCCGTCGTCCTTCGTGATCGGCACCGCCTGGCCTTGCATCATCTTCGGTGCGGTCAGTTTTTCGACTTCAACGAACGATACCCGGCCCGGCAGCACGTGGTATTTCAGCACGGAGATCAATTCCGCCTTATTCTCTGGCTTCAGCCAGTTTTCCAGCGTGCCCTCGGGCAGCTTTTTGAACGCCGCATCCGTCGGCGCAAAGAAGGTATAAGGGCCCGATTCCTTCAGGGTATGGGTGAGTTCAGCCGCTTCGAGAGCCTTGCCAAGGATATCGAAGGAACCGTTGGCGGCCGCCGTCTCGACGATGTTCTTGCTGGGAGCGCGAGCGGTGTTGGAGTCATGGTTGGACATACATTTACCTTGAGTGGTGATCCGAATGGCGGATCCAGAGCGGCCGGAGCCGCAACTCCGATAAGGATCGGAGAAGTACTCAGATGGCGTTAGGGAGAGGACCGCGTAACTGAGGCGCCTGCCAAGGAGGAGGCTGTCTTTCCTGGCGCCAACACAGCATGCGCGTGCAGTTGTTAATCGAGGGTAATGTGGGTGGACGAAATAGACGTGATGCCTGATTTGATCCCCCGGATGCCGGCCGACACTTAAGGCGAAGGGCTTGGCGACACCTTACAGGGGCGTAACAAAGGAAAGCGCATGGTGATGATGCGCCGTGGTTTCGGTAAAGCCATACCTCCGGCACCTCAGACTGTGCGTGTTTTTTCTTCCAAGGTCTCTGAGCTTCCTCCGCCCAGGTCGGAGCCGCTTCCTCCTCCCAGGTCGGAGCCGTGGCTAACGCTTGCGTATGACCTGCAGGATGCAGGTCACCACCCGAGGCCTCCCCATGTACACCCCCAATCTATTGAACTTGCTCTACTTTCATCCTCACAAGATGCACTTTTCACCCGCTCCGGATGCTGCCGACGGTGAACGTCGCAATCGCTGGTTTACGGGATGCTCGGTGTCAACGGCATCGCCTCGAGCAATTCCCCTGTCGCGACAACTGGTGCGACAAGACCAGATCGAGTCCAAACCCGATCAGCCGGAACCTGGCAGAACCCGAGAAGACTTAGATTCGGATCGCATGGATGACGACGGGGCACCCAACCCAACCACTGGCCCTCATGAGCGTTGATGGAAGTGCGTAGCCCAGCAATGCCTGATCGTCCTGCGTCGTTTCCGTCCATGGAGCGAGGGTGCATACACGTTTTTCCAGCAAGGGAAGCCGTCATGACTAATGTTTCCGGCAAAACCACCAATGGCTTTACGTACGAAGGTGAGTACGAACACACTAACTCTGGCCGTGTCACGTGGAGCGCAACCTACCGCCGTGGCGGAATCTTCTTTGGGATGCGGCATGGCCGTATCAATGAGCTTCTGGGCGTTTCACTTGGAGAGGTCCAAGAGGCCGTCATGGACGACATTGAGTGTACGTGGGTCCAATTCAGCTAGAGGCAGCGCCAGCTGGTACGCCCCCGATTCCATAGACGATCAGGCGCTGGATTTTGAGTTAGCCGCCTCGAACATCACCGGCGCAAGGCCGCTCGGATGTCCATGCCGGCGCCGCCGGTTGTAGAAAACCTCTGCGCCCGACCTTAAAGCACGCGGCACATCGTGGCGACGCGAAACTGCCGGCATGGGCCTGCATGAAGGCGTCCTTCACCCTTGCCCCTTGGCAAAGTACGCGGTGGCGTTTTTTAAAATGTCGCACTCCTCTTCGGTGCGACGCAGTTCGGCACGAAGCCGGGCATTCTCCTGCATCAGGTCGACTTCCTTCTGCGCTTTGCGCGCATCGCGGCTGAGGGCGCGTCACGAAGCCATGCATAGAGGCAGTGCACACCCCGAGGCGTTCGGCCACCTCGGCCACGGTGTCTACGGAATCGGAGTCGTACCAGGCGCGCGCAAAAAAGCTCGCCTTCTGGCGGGCTTTTTGTCATCTGCATTCACCGTCCGCTTTGCATCATCTCCCCCTCCGCCTCCGGCAGAAAGGGAGCAGAGCGAGGAAGTCAGAGGATGTAGACGAAGATAAAGAGCCCCAGCCACACCACGTCCACGAAGTGCCAGTACCACGCCACCGCCTCGAACGCGAAATGGTGGTCGCGGGTGAAATGCCCCTTCAGCTCGCGCAGCCACATCACCGCCAGCATGATGGTGCCCAGCGTCACGTGCATGCCGTGGAAGCCGGTGAGCATGAAGAAGGTCGAGCCGTACACGCCCGACTTCAGCGTGAGGTTGAGCTCGCGGTAGGCCTCCATGTACTCGTTGGCCTGGAAGTAGAGGAAGGACGCGCCCAGCAGCACGGTGAGGCCGAGGAACAGCAGCACGCGCCCGCGGTGACCGTCCTTGATGGCGTGGTGGGCGATGGTGACGGTGACGCTGGAGGTGAGCAGGATCAGCGTGTTGAGCAGCGGCATGCCCCACGGCGGCACCGTCTCGAAGCTGCCGCCGATGCGCGCCGGGCCGTTGCCGCCGTTGGCACCCCAGGCCGCCGCGTAGTCGTTCCACAGGAACTGGTGGGTGAGCACGCCGTGACCCTCGCCGCCCAGCCACGGCACCGCGTAGAGGCGCGCGTAGAACAGCGCGCCGAAGAAGGCGCCGAAGAACATCACCTCGGAGAAAATGAACCACATCATGCCCATGCGGAAGGAGCGGTCTACCTGCGCGTTGTAGCGCCCGGCCAGCGATTCGCGGATCACCGCGCGGAACCAGCCGAAGAACATCGCCAGCACACCGACAAAGCCGATCAGCAGGAAGGTCTTGCCGAAGCCCGATTCGCCCGGCTCCGCATTCAACCAGTGCCCGGCGCCGAACACGGTGAGGAACAGCACCACCGCGGCCACGATCGGCCACTGGCTCTTGGATGGAACGAAGTAGACGTCTTGATGCTGACCCATGGTGGAACCCCGTGGAGTGCTTCGGTTTGTTTCGTCCCCCGGCCGTGCGGCGGGCCGCCGGCCGTATCCGTTACGTGCCCTTCATCATGTCGGCGATCGAGAGCAGGAAGATCGCCGCCGCCACCGCCGCCGCGATCCACGCCGTGCGGCGCACGCCGCGGCGGCGGCGCGCCTCGTCCCGCTCCTGCATCGTCCGCGTCGCCATGGCGCGCTCAATCCACCGCGTGGCCGTGGGCAAGGTCCTCGTCGTGGATCAGCGGCGGCACCTCGAAGGTGTGGTGCGGTGCCGGCGAGGGCACCGTCCATTCCAGCCCGCGCGCGCCTTCCCACACGCGGTCGAGCGCCTGCTTCCTGGAGAAGAACACGCAGTGCACGATCACGCCGAGGAAGATCAGCTGCGAGGCGCCGAACAGGAAGCCGCCGATCGAGCTGACCATGTTGAAGTTGGCGAAGGCCACGTTGTAGTCGGGGATGCGCCGCGGCATGCCGGCCAGGCCCAGGAAGTGCTGCGGGAAGAACAGCACGTTGACCCACACCACCGAGTTCCAGAAGTGCACCTTGCCCCAGAACTCGCTGTACATGCGGCCGGTCCACTTGGGCAGCCAGTAGTAGACGCCCGCGATGATGGCGAAGATGGCGCCGGTCACCAGCACGTAGTGGAAGTGCGCCACCACGAAGTAGGAGTCGTGGTACTGGAAGTCCGCCGGCACCAGCGCGAGCATCAGGCCGGAGAAGCCGCCGATGGTGAACAGGATCACGAAGGCCACCGCCCACAGCATCGGCGTCTCGAAGCTCATCGAGCCGCCCCACATGGTGCTGACCCAGTTGAACACCTTCACCCCGGTGGGCACCGCGATCAGCATGGTGGCGTACATGAAGAAGATGTCCGCGCCCAGCGGCAGGCCCACCGCGAACATGTGGTGCGCCCACACGATGAACGAGAGGAAGGCGATCGAGGCCACCGCGAACACCATCGCCTTGTAGCCGAAGATCGGCTTGCGCGCGAAGGTGGGGATGATCTCCGAGATCAGGCCGAAGGCCGGCAGGATCATGATGTAGACCTCGGGGTGCCCGAAGAACCAGAAGATGTGCTGGTAGAGCACCGGGTCGCCGCCGCCGGCCGCGTTGAAAAAGCTGGTGCCGAAATACTTGTCGGTGAGCAGCATGGTCACCGCGCCGGCCAGCACCGGCATCACCGCGATCAGCAGGAAGGCGGTGATCAGCCAGGTCCACACGAACACCGGCATCTTCAGGAGATCCATGCCCGGCGCGCGCAGGTTGAGGATGGTGGCGATGATGTTGATCGCGCCCATGATCGAGCTGATGCCCATCAGGTGGATGGCGAACACCGAGTAGGCCAGCGACTGCCCCTGCAGCGACAGCGGCGGGTACAGCGTCCAGCCGCCGGCCGGGCCGCCGCCGGGCAGGAACAGGGTGGAGAGCAGCAGCACGAAGGCGAACGGCAGCAGCCAGAAGGAGAGGTTGTTCATGCGCGGCAGCGCCATGTCCGGCGCGCCGATCATCAGCGGGATCATCCAGTTGCCCAGGCCCACGAAGGCCGGCATCACCGCGCCGAAGATCATCACCAGCGCGTGCAGCGTGGTCATCTCGTTGAAGAAGTAGGGCTGCACCAGCTGCAGGCCGGGCTTGAACAGTTCCGCCCGGATCACCATCGCGAAGCTGCCGCCGATGAAGAAGGCGATCAGCGACAACACCAGGTAGAGCGTGCCGATGTCCTTGTGGTTGGTGGACATGACCCAGCGCGCGAAGAAGCCCTTCGGGGCACCGTGGTGGTGGTCGTCGTGCTGGTCATGGGTCGCTGCGTGAGCCATCGCCTTGCACCTCTGCACTGAACGGATTTTGGGGGACTACGGACCGGCCGCGGCCGGACGGGATCGGTCAGCCCTGCTTGGCGGGCGCCGGCGCCGTGGCAGCCGGGGCCGGCGCCGCCCTGGCCTGGCGCTGCGCCAGCCACTGCTCGAACTCGGACCGGGTCACCGCCTTCACCACGACCGGCATGAAGCCGTGGTCCTGGCCGCACAGCTCCGCACACTGGCCGCGGTAGACGCCTGGCGTCTTGATGGTGGCCCAGGCGGCGTTGACGATGCCGGGGATGGCGTCGATCTTCCAGCCGAGGTCGGGCACCCACCAGGAGTGGATCACGTCGCCGGCGGTGATCACGAAGCGGATCTTGACCCCCACCGGCACCACCAGCGGTTCGTCCACGTTGAGCAGGTAGGTGTTCTCGCCGTCCACCTGCACCGCGTGCGGGTCCAGGCCCGAGCCGAGCTGGCGCGTCTCGTCGCTCTGCGCGTCGAGCCTGGACATGAAGCCGACCTTGTCGATCGCCTTGCCCCGGTATTCGACGTAGTCGTAGCGCCATTTCCACTGGTAGCCGGTGACCTTCACCGTCATCTGCGAACCGGTGGTGTCGGCGAAGGTGGTGAGGCCGCCGGTGGCCAGGTAGGCCAGCACGACCAGGATCAGCACCGGGATCGTGGTCCACACGATCTCCAGCGTGGTGTTGTGGGTCCACTTCTCGGCCACCGCGCCGCGCGACTTGCGGAAGCGCACCATGGCGATGGCCATGGCGCCGAACACCAGCACGCCGATCACCACGCACACGCCCAGGGCGACGTTGTTGAGCAGGTAGGGGCGCTCGGACCACTCGGTGACGCCGCGCGGCATGTTGAGCTGGCCCGGCTTGGGGTTGGCCCACGCCACGCCGCACAGCAGCGCGCAGGCCGTCGCCGCCCACGCCTTGATCCTGATGCCGCCTGTAGTCATGTCTCGCACCCTTGAGTGGTCTACCCGCGCGGCCGGCCGTGCAGATCCGCCAGCAGCCCCTTGAGCCTTCCCGACAGCTCGCCCCGTTCCTCGTCGCCGAGAAAGGCGCCGATCTCGAGCTCGCGTCCGTGCGAGCGCAGCAGCAAGCGTCCGCGACCGTTGTCGCCCGGCTCCAGCAGCACGCGCACCCAATAGGGCTCAAAGCGCGTGTCGCGGCGCCCCGGCCGGGCCTGGACCTCGAGCGAGGCGGCATCGAGGGTGATGCGCTCGCTGCGGTCTCCCGCGCGCCAGGCCGCGCCCAGGGCGAAGGCCACCGCGAAGGATTCCGCCAGGGCGAACAGCGGGGCGAACACGTTGCCCTGCCATGCGCCGAGCCCGGCCGTGGTCAGCGCCAGCGCCGCCAGCACCCCGATCAGCCGCCGCAGCCCGCGCCGGCTCAACACGCGGTTGGGACGCAGCCACAGCGTCGTGCGCGGCAGAGCACTGTCGGCAGGTCGAAGCACGATCATGGGGGCCCGCGTGCCTGGAACGGCTGGGATGATAGGCTTCGGCCACCCCTCGGGCAAGTTGACGCACCCCTCCGGACCGGCGCGCGGCGCCGGCGATACGCCCGCGTGCGGACCGACGTACAATCCGCCGCTTCCCGCCCCCGCGGCATTCTGTCCCCGACCCCGTGACCGCCCCCATCCTCAGCCCCGAACTCCCCGCCGGCGCTTCGGCCGCGCGCGCGCGCATCACCGCGGCATGGCTCCGCGACGAGACCGAAGCGGTCAACGACCTGCTGGCCCAGGCCAGCCTGCCGCCGGCCGAACGCGAGCAGGTGATCGACCTCGCCGCCGCCCTGGTGACCCGCGTGCGCGAGCGCGCGGCGGACCAGAGCGCGGTGGAATCCTTCATGCGCCAGTACGACCTCTCCAGCGAGGAGGGCGTGCTGCTGATGTGCGTGGCCGAGGCGCTGCTGCGCATCCCCGACAAGGCCACCGCCGACAAGCTGATCCGCGACAAGCTGGGCGAGGCCGACTGGAAGAAGCACTTAGGCCAGAGCGAGTCGCTGTTCGTCAACGCCAGCACCTGGGGCCTGATGCTCACCGGCCACCTGGTCAACCTGGCCGAGGAGACCCGCCACGACTTCGCCGGCGCGCTGCGCCGCCTGGTCGGCCGCGCCGGCGAGCCGGCGATCCGCCTGGCGGTGCGCCAGGCCATGCGCATCATGGGCCACCAGTTCGTGATGGGCCGCACCATCGAGGAGGCGCTGGACCGCTGCGCGAAGAAGGACTACGCGGCCTACCGCTACTCCTACGACATGCTCGGCGAGTCGGCGCTGACCCAGGCCACCGCCGAGCGCTACCAGGAGGACTACCGCCGCGCCATCGCCGCCATCGGCGCGCGCGGCCCGTTCGCCAACCACACCGACGCGCCGTCGATCTCGGTCAAGCTCTCCGCGCTGCACCCGCGCTACGAGGTGGCCCACCGCGAGCGCGCCCGCCGCGAGCTGGGCGAGAAGCTGCTGGAACTCTCGCAGCTGGCGATGAAGCAGGGCATCGCCCTGTCGGTGGACGCGGAAGAGGCCGACCGCCTGGAGCTATCGCTGGACGTGATCGGCGACGTCTTCGCGCATCCTTCGCTCGAAGGCTGGAACGGCCTCGGCATCGTGGTGCAGGCCTACGCCAAGCGCACCCCGTTCGTGATCGACTGGCTGGTCGAGACGGCGCGCGCCGCCGGCCGCCGCTGGTACGTGCGCCTGGTCAAGGGCGCCTACTGGGACGCCGAGATCAAGCGCGCGCAGGAGCTGGGCCTGGCCGGCTATCCGGTGTACACGCGCAAGCCCAACACCGACGTCTCCTACCAGGCCTGCGCGCGCAAGCTGTTCGACGCCGGCAGCGCGCTGATCTACCCGCAGTTCGCCACCCACAACGCGCACACCATCGCCGCCGTCCACCGGCTCGCGGCGGGGCGGCCGTTCGAGTTCCAGCGCCTGCACGGCATGGGCACGGACCTCTACGCCGAGGTGATCGGCCAGGACAAGCTCAACGTGCCCTGCCGCGTGTACGCGCCGGTGGGCACGCACGAGGATCTCCTGCCCTACCTGGTGCGCCGCCTGCTCGAGAACGGCGCCAACACCAGCTTCGTCAATCGCATCGCGGACGAGCAGCTGCCGGTGCGCGAGCTGGTGGCCGACCCGTGCGAGACGGTGCGCGGCTACGCCTCCATCCCGCATCCGCGCATCCCGCTGCCGGTCAACCTCTACGCTGAGAATCCGGCGCTCGTGCCGCATTCGAATTTCGTATCCAGGAAGAATTCCATGGGCGTCAACTTCTCCAACGACAACGAACTGGCCGCCCTCGCCGAGGCCGTCAACGCGCACGTCGGCCCCTGGCAGGCCGCGCCGCTGGTGCCGGGCGCGAGCGCCAACGGCCCCGCGGTCGAGGTGACCAACCCCGCCGACCGCCGTCAGGGGGTGGGCCGCTACGTCGGCGCCGACGCGGCCACCGTGGATCGCGCGCTCGCCAACGCCGTGGCCGCCCAGCCCGGCTGGGACCGCCTGCCGGCGGCCAGCCGCGCGGCCATCCTCGAGCACGCCGCCGGGCTGCTGGAAGCGCGCCGCGGCGAGTTCATCGCCCTGTGCGTGCGCGAGGCCGGCAAGAGCTTGCCCGACGCCATCGCCGAAGTGCGCGAGGCGGCCGACTTCCTGCGCTACTACGCCGCCATGGCGCGGCGCCTGTTCGGCCAGCCCGAGCCGCTGCCCGGCCCCACCGGCGAGAGCAACCAGCTGTTCCTCACCGGCCGCGGCGTGTTCGTGTGCATCAGCCCGTGGAACTTCCCGCTGGCGATCTTCCTGGGCCAAGTCTCCGCCGCGCTCGCCGCCGGCAACAGCGTGATCGCCAAGCCGGCCGAGCAGACCTCGCTGATCGGCCATGCCGCGGTGAAGCTGCTGCACGAGGCGGGCGTGCCGGCCGAGGTGCTGCAGTTCCTGCCGGGCGACGGCGCCACCGTGGGCGCCGCGCTGACGAAGGACCCGCGCGTGGCCGGCGTGGCCTTCACCGGCTCCACCGAAACCGCCTGGGCGATCAACCGGAGCCTGGCCGCGCGCAACGCGCCGATCGCCGCGCTGATCGCCGAGACCGGCGGCCAGAACGCGATGATCGCCGACTCCTCCGCCCTGCCCGAGCAGATCGTCAAGGACGTGGTGGCCTCCGCCTTCCAGTCCGCCGGCCAGCGCTGCTCGGCCGCGCGTGTGCTGTTCGTGCAGGAGGACATCGCCGACAAGGTCACCGCGATGCTCGCCGGCGCCATGGCCGAACTGAAGGTGGGCGACCCGGGCCAGCTCTCCACCGACGTCGGCCCGGTGATCGACGAGGACGCCAGGCGCATCCTCGTCGAGCACGCCGCGCGCATGGACCGCGAGGCGAAGAAGATCGCCGAGGCGCCGCTCGACGCCGGCCTCGCCGCCCACGGCACCTTCTTCGCGCCGCGCGCCTACGAGATCCCCGCGCTCGCCACGCTCACCCGCGAGGTGTTCGGCCCGGTGCTGCACGTGATCCGCTGGAAGGGCAGCGAGCTGCCGCAGGTGGTGGAGGCCATCAACGCCACCGGCTACGGCCTGACGCTCGGCATCCACAGCCGCATCGACGACACGGTGGAATTCATCCGCAGCCACGCGCGGGTGGGCAACTGCTACGTCAACCGCAACCAGATCGGCGCGGTGGTGGGCGTACAGCCGTTCGGCGGCGAGGGCCTCTCCGGCACCGGCCCCAAGGCCGGCGGCCCGCACTACCTGCTGCGCTTCGCCGGCGAGCGCACGCTCACCATCAACACCACCGCCGCCGGCGGCAACGCCTCGCTGCTGACCATCGACGAGTGAGCGCCGTCGCCCGTTGACGCCACCCGTGCCGCGCGCCGGCACGGGTGGCGCGCGGCACGGGCGGGACATATCGCCGCCGTCCCGCGCCCGGCGCGCATCGGCCGGCTACAGTGCGTGGCGCCCGCACTGGCGCGGGCGCCGTCACCGTGAACTTATACCGATGCCCGCACCGCTGCTCCGCCTGCTCGCCGCCGCCCTGGCCGCGCTCGGCCTCTGCGCCATCACGGCCGAGGCCGTCGCCGCCGGCAACGTGCTCCATCCCGCCGGCGTGCAGGTCGTCGCGCACCGCGGCTGGCTCGCACCCGACCAGCTGGAGAACAGCCCCGCGCAGATGGCCCGCACCACCGCGGCCGGTCCCTTCATGCTGGAGATGGACCTCAAGGCCAGCCGCGACGGCACCGTCTACCTGCTGCACGACGACACGCTGGATCGCACCACCGACGGCCACGGCCCGCTGCGCGAGGCCACCGCCGCCCAGCTCGACCGGCTGCACCTCGTCGGCCCCGGCGGCCACGCCACCGGCGAGCCCCTGCCGCGCTTCGCCGCGCTCGCCCGCTGGGCCGCCGCCACGCCCTCGGCGCGGCTGATGCTGGACGTGAAGCAGCTCCGGCCCGCCGCCTTCATGCCGTGGGTGCGCCATTACCGCCTGGGACCGCGCACCGTGGTGCTGACCTTCGACCCGGCCAGCGCCCGCGCCATGCTGCCCTACGACCGCGAGGTGCTGGTGTCGGTGCTGGTCGCCACCCGGCATGACGTCAATCGCTACCGCGCCCTGGCCACCCGCGGCCGCCTGGCCATGTACGTGCCGAGCGGCGCGGACCCGGCGCTGTTCGCCGCCGCGCACCGCAGCGGCGCCACGGTGATCAGCGACGCCATCATGCCGCTGCCGGACGGGCGCACGCTGGACGAGCACGCGGAGGCGGAGGGCGAGTCGGCCTATCTCGCGTTCTTCAAGGACCGCCCGGTCGACCTCTTCGTCACCAACCATCCGCAGCAGGTGCAGCGGCTGTTGCAGGCGCACGCGGCGCATTGAGCGCCCGCCTGCGGGTCGACCCGGCATCGCGCCGAAAGCTTGCCCATCGTCCCGGCAGCGCAGCCTGGACAACGGCGAGGCGAATCCGAACGCGACGCCCGCCGGCCCACGGCCCGGACCAAACGGCACCAGGTCCCGCCCGGTTCGCCGCCTGCACTGCGCCATTGAGGGCTTGTCGTCGCGACTTATTGCACCGCCGCTGGCCGCCCGCGACACGGCGGCCGATACTGGGCGCGGTCACCGGCCAGCCACGCGGAGCGCCCATGTCCGAGCCCGAGCAGGCTCCACAGCTTCTGTTGCACGCCATGCGCGAGGCCCAGCGGCGCGACCCCATGCCCGGCTGGCCGGTGCGCGCGCAGCGCCTGCGCGCGTTGCAGGCGCTGGTCACGGATCACCGCCAGGCCATCGCCGAGGCGATCAGCGCCGACTTCGGCCACCGGCCCGCCGAGGAAACCGAACTGCTCGAAGTCTTCCCCAGCCTCTCGGCGATCCGCCACGCGCTGCGCCACGGCCGGCGCTGGATGAAGCCGCGGCGGGGCTTCGCCAGCCTGCCCTTCCTGCCCGCGCGCACCGAGCTGCGGCCGCAGCCGCGCGGCGTGGTCGGCATCATCGTGCCGTGGAACTACCCGCTGTTCCTCGCGGCGGGGCCGCTGGTGGACGCGCTGGCCGCCGGCAACCGCGCGCTGGTGAAGCTCAGCGAGTACACGCCGCGCTTCGCCGCGCTGTTCGCCGAACTGGTGGGCCGGTACTTCGAACCCGACGCGGTGCGCGCGGTGACCGGCGGCCCCGAAGCGGCGCAGGCCTTCGCCGCGCTGCCGCTCGACCACCTGCTGTTCACCGGCTCCACCGCCGTGGGCCGCCAGGTGATGCGCACCGCCGCCGCGCAGCTCACGCCGGTGACGCTGGAACTGGGCGGCAAGTCGCCGGCCATCGTCGGCCCCGGCGCGCGCTTCGGGCATGCGGTGGAGCGCATCCTGCTCGGCAAACTGGTCAACGCCGGGCAGACCTGCATCGCGCCCGACTACGTGCTGCTGCCGCGCGAGCGGGTGCACGATTTCGTCGAAACCGCCCGCGCGATGGCCGCGCGGCTGTACCCGCAGCTGCCCGCCAACCCGCAATACGCCAGCATCGCCAGCGAGCGCCACTACCACCGCCTGAGCGCGCTGCGCGACGCGGCGGTGGCCGCCGGCGCCCGCGCCTGGCCGCTGCACGAGGGCGGCGACTATCCGGCGCAGCGTCGCCTGCTGCCGACCCTGCTGACCGAGGTGGACGACACGATGGCGGTGATGCGGGAGGAAATCTTCGGCCCGCTGCTGCCGCTGGTGCCCTACGACACGCTGGAGGAGGCGATCGGCTTCGTGGCCGCGCGAGCGCACCCGCTGGCGCTGTACCTGTTCGAGCAGGACGCCCGCGCGATCGAGCGCGTGCTCGCGCGCACCCACGCCGGCGGCGTCACCGTCAACGACACGCTCTACCACATCGCCCAGCACGGCCTGCCGTTAGGCGGCGTGGGCCCGTCGGGCATGGGCGGCTACCACGGCGAGGCGGGCTTTCGCACCTTCTCGCACATCAAGCCCGTGCTGCGCCAGGCGCGCTGGAACGGCACCGGCCTGCTCGACCCGCCCTACGGCGCGCGCTTCCGCCGCCTGCTGGCGCTGCTGCAACGGCGCGGCTGACATCGCGGCACAAAAAAACCTCCCCGCTCGCGCGGGGAGGTTCGTGCCGGACCAGGGCGTGGGTTGGCCGCGCTCAGAACTTGTACTGCGCGGACAGGCTCAGCAGGTTGCCGTAGTCGTCGAAGTTGCCGGTCATCACGTCGCCGGTGGAGCTGGTGTTGTTGACGTGCGCCTTGTTGACGAAG
This sequence comes from Frateuria defendens, assembly GCF_001182895.1. Taxonomy (GTDB): domain Bacteria; phylum Pseudomonadota; class Gammaproteobacteria; order Xanthomonadales; family Rhodanobacteraceae; genus Frateuria_B; species Frateuria_B defendens. The sequence goes on from NZ_LFQR01000064.1 coordinate 12,630, forward strand.
ATGTGCGCGTAGGAGGCGTTGATCTCGAAGTGCTCGCTCGCCTTGTAGCCCAGGCCCACGGTGGCGAACTGGCGGGTGGAGTCGGGCACGCGCGCGGTGCGGGTGGCGTTGTAGGTCGGGGTGGTGTCGATCGCCACGCCGGCGCGCAGGGTCAGCTTGTCGTTGACGTAGTAGTCGCCGCCGACCGAGGCATACCACGTGTTGCGCCAGTTGTAGGCCTCCACGCTGTCCGGCTGCGCCGGGTTGCCGTACTGCACGCGCAGGTCCTTGAACACGTCCCACTTGGTCCAGGCCAGGTCGATGCCCAGGCCGAACTTCTCCGCCTGGTGCCAATAGCTGAACGAGGCCGTGGCCGGCGTGGTGAACTTGGCCTTGCCGGAGGTGTGCTGGAACGGCAACCCGCCCGCGCCGGCCAGCAGCGCCGCCACGGTCGGGTTGGACAGCAGCGCGGTCACGTTGGCCGGCACCTGGAAGTTGGCGGTGCCGGAGAGCGTGTGGTCGATCTTGGAGCGGTAGTTGAAGGCCAGGCGGTCCTGCGGGGTGAGCTTCCAGAAGGCGCCCAGCTGCCAGCCGTAGCCCCAGTCGTCGCCCTTGATCTTGGCGAAGCCGTCGCTGCCCGGCGGCACCAGCAGGCCGACCTGCTGCGCCAGCGCCGCGCCCATCGCCGGCGGGATCGCACCCGCTGCCACGCCCTGGCGCACCAGGCCCAGGCCCACGGCGTTGAAGTTGACCGCGGAGGTCAGCTCGGCCGAGGTCTTCTGCGCGATGGCACTGGCGCCGAGGGTGAAGTCGTCGGTGACGTCGTAGGACAGCGACAGCGTGGCGTCGAGCGACTGGAAGTGCGACTTCACCGCGTTGTAGCGGCCGACCCAGTTGCGGTCGTACTCGGTCTGGAAGCCGAACGGCACCGAGAAGCCCGCGCCCAGGTGCCAGCGGTCGGCGAACTTGGTGGCGAAGAACAGCGCCGGCACCGGCAGCGTGGTGCCGCCGTCGCCGCCGTCGCCGCCGCTGATCGGGCGGCCCTGCGCGTCGTGCGCGCTGCCGTGGAACTGGGTGCCGAAGTTCACCGCGGTGACGTCGGCCTGGAAATAGGTGCCGTCGAGCAGGGTCATCGCGGCCGGGTTGTTCACCACCACCGACACGTCGCCGCCGGCCGTGGCGGAACCCGCATAGGCGCGACCCATGCCCTTGGCGGTGTTTTCCTTCAGCTGGAAACCGCTGGCCTGCGCACCCTGCGGGAACGCGAGCGCCCCCGCCACAGCCAGACTCAATGCAGCCAGCGCGAGCGGGCGCGCGGCGCCCGAAAACGAGGGGGAGAACTTGTACATCGCTTGCTCCTGCTTCTTGTTTGACACGGCTCGGGGCCAGGCGAACGGGGGTTTCCGCGGCTTTTCATACGGGCGTTTGACGTCCGCGGGGCACACTCTGCCCAGCGGCCGTAAACAGTTGCAAGTGCGAGTGCAACAATTTCACGGCCGGCGCGCGCTTTTTCGCGTCGGCGGGACGTGGCTGATAACCTTGAGCCTTCGCGGGCCGGACAGGCTCCATCCCAGCCGCCGAAGACACGCCCATGCTCTGTTTCGTCTACGCCAGCCTGCGCAAGGCCGACACCTATCTTTGGCTCACCGAGCGCGACGACTTCGAGCAACTGCCCGAAACGTTGCAGCAGCTGCTCGGCGGGCTGCGCTTTGTACTCGAACTGGAGCTGGATGAACAGCGCCGGCTGCCGCGCGAAGACAGCCGCACGGTACTGGCCAACCTGCAGGCGCAGGGCTGGCACCTGCAATTGCCGCCCGGCGAATCGCACCTCGCCGACGCCCGGCGCTGATCCCGCGCCCCGCGCCGCCGCATGCCGTCCGGTTAACACCGGGTTACCGTCTGCGCCGTCCACGATTTCTATACTCCCGCCATGACCGATCTCAAACCGCGACGCCCGCCACCCTTCCTGCAAGCACTCGCCTGGTTCGTACCCGGATGGATCGCGGTCGCCGTCGCCGGCCTCGGCACGCACCCGCTCACCCTGATCCCCCTGCTCGCCGCCAACGCGCTCACCATGGCCGCGGTGTGCCACGCGATCGGCTTCGACCCCGAGCCGCGCTTCGGCCGCACCGTGCTGCGCCGGGGCGCCGCGCACCTGGTGCTGTTCACCGCCTACGTGGCGCTGGTGTTCCTGCTGATCGCCTGGCCGATGCTGATGCTCAGCCGCGCGCCCAGCCTCGGCGCCGCGCTCGGCCTGGCCGCCGCGCTGGTGCTGGCGCTGGCCGCGCTGTGGCGCGTGTGGCCCTCGTTCGGCCTGCTGTTCGTGTGGGACGACGCCTACCCGGCGCAGAGCGACGGCTCGTGGATCTTCACCGCCACCGCGCGCAGCCTGACCTTCGGCCGCCACCTCGCGCGCGAGGAACGCTTCTTCTCACACTACCTGCCCGCCGCCGCCGCGCTGCTGGTGCTGGCCTTCCTCGCGCTCGCGCTGGCCGGCCTCTACGGCGTGCTGCCCGCGGAGCTGCGCACCGCCGCGCTCACGGTCTACGGCGTGGTGCTGCTGCCGCTGGGCTGCCTGGTGATCGCCAACCGCACGCTGCGTGCGCTGCTGTGCGAGAACCAGCGCCCGCGCCGCCGCAACACGGACAGCCAAGCCGCGGAACCCGCGCCCGCGCCGGCACCGCCGCCGGTGCTGAGCGAACAGGAGCGCACCGCCGGCACGCCCGAGCAGTCCGCCGCCCTGCTCGCCGCCGCGCGCGAGGGCGACATCGAACGCGCGCTGGCCCTGCTCGAAGCCGGCGCCGATCCCAACACCGCGCCGCTCGCCGGCGAGCGCGACCGGCGCCCCGTGCTCACCCTCGCCGCCCTGTTGCCGGACACGCGCCTGCTGCGCAAGCTGATCGCCAAGGGCGCCGACGTCAACCGCGCCAGCGGCAGCCTCACCCCGCTGCTCGCCGCCACCCGCGACAGCTGGCACGGCCGCGCCGAGGCGGTGATGACCCTGCTCGCCAACGGCGCCGACGCCCAGGTCGCCGACGCCGACGGCAACACGCCGCTGCACGGCGCGGTGCTGAGCGGCGAGCCGATCGTGGCGGCGATGCTGCTCGACGCCGGCGCCGCCATCAACGCGCTCAACAAGGCCGGCGTCGGCCCGCTGGCCGCGGCCTGCCGCGCCGCCAACTGGCCGCTGGCGAAGTTCCTGCTCGAACGCGGCGCGCGCCCCGCGCCGGCCGACGGCGAGCCGGCCCTGCTCGCCGCCGCCGGCATCGCCGACGACGACCCGGAGGGCGTGAAGCTGCTGCTCAAGCATCGCGCCGCGGTCAACGCGGTCGACACCCATCACCGCAGCGCGCTGATGGCCGCCGCCGCCGAAGGCCACGAGCAGATCGCCCGCGCCCTATGCGCCGCCGGCGCCGACGCCAGCCTCGCCGACCGCCGCGGCACCACCGCGCTGATGGAAGCCGCGCGCTGCGGCGCCAGCGGCATCGTGGAGCGGCTCGCCGCCGCGCAGGCCGACGCCCGCGCGCGCGACAGCCACGGCCGCGACGCGCTCACCCTCGCCTGCCAGTCGCCGCGCGCCAAGGCCGAGACGGTGCGCGCCCTGCTCGCGCTCGGCGCCGAGCCCAAGGCCGCCGGCAGCGATGGCCGCAGCGCGCTCGACCACGCCGCTGCCGCCGGCCGCTGGGACCTGGTCACCCTGCTCGACCCCGACACGCCGCTGCCCGCCAGCCTCAGCCACGAGCTGCCGGCGGACGGCGCCGACACGCCCGCGCACCTGCTCGACGCGCTTCGCTTCGGCCATTGGGGCATCGTCTCCACCTTCCACGAGCACGTGCGCGCATGGCCCGCGTGGCAGCTCGCCCAGCTCTACCTCGACCTCGCCGCGCCCGGCCTGGGTGCCGCGCGGCGCTGGCTGCTCGACCACAGCCTGGACGCCGAGGCGCGCCTGCCGGCGCAGCTGATCGACGACGCCGAAGACGGCGAGCGCCCCGAACCCGCGCTGCCGCCGCTCGGCCGGCGCCTGTTCGACGCCCTGCTGCTGCAGCTGCCCGCCTCCACCGAGGCGCTGGAAGACCTGCTGCAAGCCGGCGCGAGCCCGGCCGGCGCCGGCTTGCTGGCCCAGGCGCTGGCGCGCCTCGACGGCAGCGCGCAGGGCACGGCGCTGCCGCTCGCCCTGCTCGAACGCGGCGCCGACCCGTTCGGCCCCGACGCGCGCGGCCAGGCGCCGCTGCACCTGGCCGCGAGCGCCGGCCAGCACCTGCTGCTGGAAGCCCTGCTCGCCCGCGGCAGCGACCCCAACGTGCGCGACCCGGCCGGCCGCACGCCGCTGCTGCTCGCGCTGGAACACGGCGAAGCCGCACTGCCTTTGGTGCGCGCCCTGGTCGCCCACGGCGCCGATGCCGAGGCCGCCGACGCCAACGGCGAGACGGCGTTCGGCCTCGCGCTGGAACACGACGCCATCGAGCGCTGGCTGGACTGGGGCGGCTGGCCGCGCCCGCGCCGCCCGCTGCGCGCCGACGACCTGCCCGACGCCGCCCGCAGCGGCGCCCTGGTGGCGGTGGAGCGCCTGCTCGAACTCGGCTTCGCGGTGGACACCCGCGACGCGCAGGGTGCCACCGCCCTGCTGCACGCCTGCGGCGCCGGCCACCGCGAGATCGCCGCGCGCCTGCTCGACGCCGGCGCCGACAGCGCACTGGCCGCCCACAACGGCGTGACGCCGCTGGCCGCCGCCGTGAGCGCGCGGCGCGACACGCTGACCGCCCTGCTGATCGAACACGGCGCCGCGCTCGACCAGCCGCTACCGGGCGACGCCACCGTGCTGATGGTGGCCGCCGCGATGGGTTATCCCGAGCTCGCCGAGCAACTGCTGGAGGCCGGCGCCAGCCTCGGCGCCGTCGACGCCCGCGGCCGCGGCGCGCTGCACGCCGCCGCGCAGTTCGGCTTCGAGCGCAACGACAGCCTGCGCGCCCGGCGCCTGTTCGACGTGCTGCTCAAGCACGGCGCCGACCCCAACCTCGCCGACCGCGAGGGCCTCACCCCGCTGCTGCTGCTGCTCGGCGCCCATGCGCGCCCCGGCGGCGACGCCGACGCCACTCACATCGGCGCGCTGATTCCCGTGCTGCTCGACGCCGGCGCCAAGCTCGAACACGCCGACCAGCGCGGCGTCACCGCCCTGCACGCCTGCGCCATGCACGCCCTGCTCGCCCCGGCGCGCGTGCTGCTGGCCCGCGGCGCCGACCGCAACGCCGCCGACGCCTTCGGCCGCACCGCCGCAGACGTCGCCCGCCAGATCGGCTACATCGACATCGCCCACGAACTGGCCGCCCGCAGCCCCGCCACAGGCGCCGTGCCGAGCGTGCGCCAGATGCTGCGCCAACCCGCGCAGCCGGCGGAGTGATAGAACGCGCGCTGCCGCAACGGCGGCGCGCGTCTCCCGACGGCCGAGGCCAGCACGCGCCGAGCGGCGAACCCACCGCCGCCCCACGCCTCAGGCCATCCCGCCCTCGGGCAGCACACCATCCGCTTCATAACTAACGGCCGAAGCGAAAACACCCTGTCCGATAGCCCGACGACAGCGCACCCCATACGCCGTCCCATCGCTTCAAAAACGCATTCGCCGCGATGACCCGGCTTCGGCTTGCACTTCTTGCCTTCCCTATGCGGCGATGAGGCTCGGACGATCAGGCCCGGCAGGGGGAGTCGGCATGAATGCCGACTCAGGACACGGACGTCCTGTCGAAAAGCC
>NZ_LFQR01000065.1 GCF_001182895.1 Frateuria defendens
ACTTTGTTTCGCAAGGCAGGGCACTTGTCTGGTACGAGTCGTACGGAACCGGTTCCACGCGAGGTTTCAACAAATACGTCGTGTTGCAAAAGGTAAAACCCGGGAAGGATCCGCCACTGGACAACGCGCAATGCCCCGATGTTGACGACTGAAGCCACACGCACGCAAGGACGCAGCCATGACGAACATCACGGACAACGAAGCCAGGTCGCTCATCTACTTTGCCATCGGCGTGGCCTCGGAAGGGTCCGACCGCGCCTACCAGCTTGCGTTCGCCGGCAACCTGCGCCCCGATGCGCACGGCATCATGAAAATGTATCCGGCGGGCAATAGCGGTTACACCATCGGTACCTTGCAAACCGACCTTGGCCAACACAAGGAGGTCGCCGGCCCGCTTACCGATGCCTTCCAGGCCTGGGCACGAACCACGCATGCGGACTGGATTCTCACCGAGACACAGCGCCAACAGGCCATGGCCGACCTGTCCCGCGACGGAAACACCATCACCGCGCAACACCAGCGCCCCATGGACGCAACGGTGAAGTCGCATCTGGACCAGTTCCTGGCCAGCGACGCCGGCGTGTCGTTCGTCCACCGACACGACATGGCCCAGACCGAAAGGCTCATGGCCAAGGCCGTAGCGCCGCTGCGCGAGACGAAGCTCTTTCGGAACGCCACGGTGGCGGAGCTGGAGAAGCTGATCGCGATCACGGCCAAGGCGTTCAACCAGAATGAGGGCATAGGCGGCCGTATTCTCAGGCAGGCCCGGCATGGCAACTACCGCAATGTTGCTGAGGTCAGTGCCGCCATTGATGCTTTTGCCAAAGATATGCGGGATGGGCGCGACAACGCTCTGCACGGCACACAGCTCTTTCGCGACTTGCAACAGACCACGGCCGATCACCCCCTGCACCGAGCCTGGGAAAACACCAAGGCCAACCCACTGGTCGATCCGACGCGACTCGGCGACGATCTGGCCCATCCACAGTTGCCGCACGAATACGCAGTGATAAAGCAGGCGTTCGTCGATCCCGCCCACGCGAGGCCGATGATCCATGCATTGAGCCAGGGCGGCTCCTACGCGAAGAGCGCCCATGGCCGCGGCTTCTATGCCGAAGGGCGCCGGGTGCCTACGGTGCAGGCTCTAAACACCCCGATGGAGCAGAGCGGCATGCAATGGCAGCAGGCCATGCAGCAGTTTCAGCAGCACCAGGAACAGGCGCAACAGCGAGTGCAGCCGATCCAGGAGCAGAGCCAGGCGATGCAGTAGCCGGCGGCCCCCATGCAGATGCGCTAGCCAGCCTGGACCGGCGCGCTGGGGCAAGCGGACCGATACACCGGCCCATGTTGATTCCCCCTGGCCGATCTGCCAGGCATGGCCACCTTCGGGCCATCGGTTGTTCCAGCACCCAAGCCCGTCGCCCTAGCACGCGCCGGCCACGAACCGCCTTACCGCCGGCGCATCGAACGGCCACGCCAGTTCCCGCCCGTCGCACGCATCGCGCAGCACCGGCACCCGCGCGCCGTAGCGCGCCTCCAGCTCCGCCACATCGTCCACCCACACGCTGTCGAACTCCGGCAGGCGCGCCTGCGCGAGTACGGCGAGCGCCAGGTCGCACAGGTGGCAATAGTCGCGCTGGTAGAGGACGTAGTCGGCCATGCGGCGGCGCAGGAGGGCGGAAGGGGGCAAGGCGCCTAGAATAGTGGCTCCCTCCCCTAACTGCGCAGCGCAAGCATGGCCGTCAGCGTCTTCGACCTGTTCAAGATCGGCATCGGGCCGTCCTCCTCGCATACGGTGGGGCCGATGCGCGCCGCCGCGCGCTTTGGCGAGCGCTGGCTGGAGGAGAAGGGCGTGTTCGAGCGCGTGGCGCGCGTGCGGGCGGAGCTGTACGGCTCGCTTGCCCTCACCGGCCGCGGCCATGGCACCGACAAGGCGGTGCTGCTCGGCTTCGAGGGCGAGCACCCGGACACGGTGGACCCGGACCGCATCGACGCCATCCTCGAACGCATCCGCGCGAGCGGGCGCCTGCGCCTGCTCGGCAAGCGCGAGATCGAGTTCGACGAGAAGCGCGACCTGATCTTCAACAAGCGCCAGAAGCTGCCCTTCCACACCAACGGCATGCGCTTCTTCGCCTACGACGCGGCCGGCAACGAGCTGGCCACGCGCGACTACTACTCCGTGGGCGGCGGCTTCGTGGTGAACCAGGACGAGGCGGCGGAAGACCGCATCGTGGCCGACACCACCGCCCTGCCCTACCCCTTCACCAGCGCCGCGCAACTGCTCGCACTGTGCGCCGAACACGACCTCACCATCGCCCAGCTGATGATGGAGAACGAGAAGGTGTGGCGCAGCGAGGCGGAGATCCGCGCGGGGCTGCTGACCCTCTGGCACGCCATGCAGGACTGCGTGAACCGCGGCCTGCGCTCGCCCGGCGTGCTGCCCGGCGGGCTCAAGGTGGTGCGCCGCGCGCCCGCGCTGGCCGCCGAACTGCACAACGCGTCCGAGGCCGCGCTCAAGGATCCGCTCACCATCCTCGACTGGGTCAACCTCTGCGCGCTGGCGGTGAATGAGGAGAACGCCGCCGGCGGGCGCGTGGTCACCGCGCCCACCAACGGCGCGGCCGGTATCGTGCCGGCGGTGCTGCACTACTACCACCGCTTCGCGCCCCGGCCGAGCGACGAGGGCGTGATCGAGTTCCTGCTCACCGCCGGCGCCATCGGCATCCTCTACAAGGAGAACGCCTCCATCTCCGGCGCCGAGGTCGGCTGCCAGGGCGAAGTGGGCGTGGCCTGCTCGATGGCCGCCGGCGGCCTCGCCGCGGCGCTCGGCGGCAGCATCGGCCAGGTGGAGAACGCCGCCGAGATCGGCATGGAACACAACCTTGGCCTCACCTGCGACCCCATCGGCGGCCTGGTGCAGATCCCCTGCATCGAGCGCAACGCGATGGGCGCGGTGAAGGCCATCAACGCCAGCCGCATGGCGCTCAAGAGCGACGGCAAGCACCGCGTGTCGCTGGACAAGGTGATCGCCACCATGCGCGACACCGGGCGCGACATGAAGGACAAGTACAAGGAAACCTCGCGCGGGGGCCTGGCGGTGAACGTGATCGAGTGCTGAGGCGCGAGGTCGGTTTTCCTCTCGCCGCTCGCCGCTTCACGGCGAGCCCTCGCCGTCGCCGGCACGCGCTTCACGCATCCCGCCGGCGGCCCGACCTCGCGCGGAGGCCTGGCAGTAAGCGTAATCGAGCGCTGAGCGCGGGGCCGACGCTTCCCTCCCCGCCCGGCGGCTGGCAGGCCGCCCTCGCCACGCCGACATCCCGGCGCCGGCCGACGGGCGCGGCATGGCAGAGCTCCCTCGCGAACGGCGCGACCGAAGCCTAGCCCCGCGTCCCGGGCGACGCCGCCCAGGCCCCGAGCGCCGCCAGCGCCTCGCCCTCTTCCAGCGCATCGGCCTGGCCGGCCACCTCCGGCGGCACCCAGGCCGGGAACGGCACCTCGCGCGCCACATGCCGCCCCGAGGCCGTGTGCTCCTCGCGCACCTGCGCCAACTGCCCGGCCGAGAAATGCGCCGCGACGCGCACCAGCGCCGGCCACAGGCGGCGATGCACGAAAGTGCGCTTGCCGCCCACCAGCCGGCATACCAGCACCTCCGGCGAATCGGCCACCGCGTTCAGCGCGCGGAAAATCTCGTGGCTGCGCGGATGCGCCCACCAGCTCCCCTTGATCGGCCCACCCGCCACCGCCTCGGCCAGCCGCGGCACCGGCCCCTTGCCGGAGGCGAGCACCACACCGTGGATGCGGACGAAGTCGAGGGCTTGTTCGGGCGTCATGGGGAAGTCACGGCATGCGGTAGTTTGCCAAATCGAACTTGGCGATGCGCGGCAACCATCTCGCACCCTTCGCCGATGCCAGACCGTGTGCGGAAGCGGCGAGAGAACCCGACAGCGCCACGGCGGCGATCCGCTTCACGGGCATCGGTGCGCGTACCTCGCCACCGACGGCTCAACCCCGCTTGCCCCGACCCACCGGCTCGCCCAGCGCCGCGATCAACTCGCGCACCAGGCGGCGGCGCGCCCCCGGCAGCGCCAGGTAGGACTGCATGGCGAGGCGGTCCTCGGCGCCGATCGCGTCGGGCCAGGCCGCGGGGGATTCGCGCACGCCGGGGGTGCGGGCGCTGCCGTACTGCAACTCGTGCGGCGCCATGTCGAGGATGTGCGCGAGCACGCGCAGGTTGTGCTGCTTGGGCAGGTGGCGACCGTTGAGCCAGCCGGAGATCGCCTGCGGGGTGACGGGGTCGCCGCCGTGGCGCGCCAGCAGTTTCTCCAGCGCGACCGGGCTCGGTTCGATGTCGGCCGCGGCCAGCGCAGAGAGGAGGCGGGCGCCGAAGGCGGCCTGTTCATTCTTCATCCCGCGACGGTAGGTGCAGGTTTCGCGGGCGTTGAAACTTTCGCTTTATATGCCACGTAAAATTTGCTTTCATGGATCGATCGAACACCTGTGTCACGCCGCCATGCCGAACCCCCAGCCGGAGCCGCTGCCGGGCATCGCCGCGCTTGACCGTTGCCGGCCTGGAGCGGGCCGCACGGCCAACCGACGCCGCCACCCGTCCACCCCCCGCCCACGCGGGCGCGCCGGAGCGCCCGCGTGAACGCGGCGCCCGGCGGGCCGCCCGGCCTCGCGCTCGCGGCAGCGCTGGACGTGCGCCGCGAGCACTGGTGCCGCGGCCTGCGCCAGGGCGAAGCCGAGCTGTTCGAACTGGTGACGCCGACCACCACGACGCTGCTGCGCTGGTGGTTCGGCGAGGAAGCCTGCGCCGCGCGCGGGGACAACTTCGACGAGGGCCAGCGCCGCGCCATCCTCAACACGATCATCGCCCACGAAGTACTGGCCTGCACCAGCCTGCTCGACCTTTGCGCACAGGTGTGCCCGGAGGCACTGGCGGGCATCCGCCGGGCGGAGCTGCCGCTGTCCGGCCGCGCGCATCCACGCTATGGCCTGGCGCTGCCCGGCGAGGCCCGGATCGGCACGATGCTGGCGTTGCTGCTGTGGCAGCTGCTCAACAAGAGCGCGGCGCTGCGCGGGGAGGTGGACGACCCGCGCTTCACCCGCCACTTCCTGCTCGCGGCCGCGGGGCCACAGGCCTGCGAGCGGCTGCGGCAGGCCATCCACGGCCCCCTCGGCCGGCAAGGCCGGCGCAATCCGGCCGACGCCGCGCTGCTGCACCGGGCCGCGCTGTTCCTGCCGCCCTCCCTGCGCGCGGAGGCGCTGCATTTCGTGCTCGGCCGCGGCCCGGCCGGCGGCGCCGCGGACGATCTCGCCCAGGGCCTGATCGCCATCGTCGACCGCCGCCTGCCGCAGGCCTGGGCGGCACCGGACGGGCGCGCCTTGCAGCCCCCGCCCCGATCCCCGCCCGACGAAGACCTGGCCCCGCTCGCCGAGCTGGGCGAGCTGATGGTGTTCGTCGACGAGGGCGAGCCGCCCGACAAGCCGCCGGACGCCGACGATCCCTGGCTGGAATCCCTCGCCCACCTGGCCCGCGGCAAGGGGCGCCGCTTCGTACAGGTGGATCTGTGCGCCGGTCCGCAGCACGCTGCGCGGGGCCACCGCATGCTTCCGCGGATCATTGCCACGGCCGATACCGAACCCGCCACCGCCCCATCGCACAAGGACCGTCCGATGCCAAGCGCACGCTTCGCCCCCCACCGCCGGCCCGCCCCGGGCCACCCCGCCGCCCGGCCCGCGCCGGCCTTTTCCGCCACCGACTGGCTGCTCGACCGCGACGCGGAGCGGCACCTGGACGAGGCCCTGGCCTCGGCCGGCAGCTACGAGGAACTGCTGCGGCGGCTGGCCCGGCGCATCGGCCGCCCCCCCGCCACCGCGCCGTCGATGGATGAGCGCGTGGCGTGGTACCTGGCCTTCCTGCGCCCCGGCATGTCGCCCGCGGCGCTGGCCGAGCGGCTGGACACCTACGTCCGCGAGCAGCTGTTCGGCGAACCCTTCGACCCCCGCAGCGGGGAAAACTGGCGGCTGCTGAAACTGCGGCCGGTTTCCGCGCGCATCGTGCAGGCGCTGGGGGACGGCAGCGCGCTGGCCTGAGGCTTCCGCCCCGCATCCAAGAGACGGGCGCATTGGAATGCCGAACTTTCCGGCGGGTTTTCCGGTCGCAGGTTCACCGGGAAAATCGGCATTCACCGAAACCCGATCGCCCCGCCTTCGCACAGTCCGGCACCGGTGTTTCGATCGAGGCCATGCAGCGCAGGAACCCGGATGACACACCGAGCCGGCGCGTTCTTCGCCTCCGCGATACATCATGGATGAATGTGTCGCCGGCCAGTCGGCAGAAAGTTGACCCCGGCATTTTCACCATGCTACGAAGGCACGCGCAGGGAGCCCGATACATCTGGAGACGATGATGGAAAGGATCGATGCGGATACCGGCCTCGCCCGTCGCCGCGTAGCGTCGAGGATCGGCATGGGGGCTCCGCGCCCATCACCGCAGACAACGACGGCCACTACCCCTGCCGGGCCATCCTGTACGAGCCACGGCGGCCGCCCCGGCACCCCAGGCTGAGTCGCTTGAGACGGGACGCCCCAGCGTGTCCTGCCCGCAAGAATGAGGGAAAACCGTGGCGATAGATGTATGGATTCATCCGGATGCGCGCCTCGCTCCTGCGCCGCATCGGCAAGCCCGCGGGCAACGCGATCCGTGCGGCTTCAAGGCCAAGACCATCGACCCTGCCACCGTATGGAAATGAACCGGGTTCATTTTCATGCCCCGGCGCGCCCGTGACGCGCCCCGCACAGGGCCGCAGGCAGAGGCGGAAGACACGCCGGCTCATCGCGTAACCCACCTAAGGAAGCATGGCCATGGACAGCGATGCATACAGGACGCCCCCCCCGCCGCCCAAGGCCGCCACGCCGGCGGCGGCGTGGCGGCCATGCCACCGGCATGCGTTGCGGCACCGGATCCCGGGGCCGCCTTGCGGGGCCTCCTCCGCGATACGAGAAAAATCCGCTAAAGCCGTTTCGGCATCCATCTCCAATCCGCCGCCTTCAATCCGCGTGGATTTTTTCGCCATGGTTTTCCATACATCGCCTTCGACTGCTACGCCCGCCATGGCGGCGGCCCTTTCCGCCAGCCACCGGAAAAGCCATTCCGGCAAGCCGACCAACTCCACATTTTCAACTGCAGCTTCGTGAATTCGAGTTTGCGTAACTGGGGCGCGATATGAACAAAATCTACAAAATCGTCTGGAACCGGGCACTCGGCCAATTGGTAGTCGTGTCGGAACTGGCCTCCGGCAAATCGGCGCGGGCGTCATCGGGCAGGCCGCTGCCGATAGCGGCGGGGTGCGCGGTTTCCCTGCTTGCCGGCGCACTCTGGCCGTCCCTGTCGCTGGCGGCCGTCAGCGTTTCGGACCGGGGCACCATCGTGAACGGCGCCGGGCCGTCAACCGCGACCGGCAGCTCCGGCGGCCTCGGTGCCATCGCCTCGGCCAACTCCATCGCCATGGTCGGCGACGGCGACTGCAACCGCCTCACCGCCGGCCCCTTCAGCGTGGCCGGCATCTACGGCAGCGGGTCGGACTACACCGGCGGCGTCTATGGCTTCGGCGTCCAGACCACCTCCACCAGCTACAACACCCCCACCAACGCGGGTGCGGGGCAGACGACCGGCATGCAGGGCTTCACCCCGAACAATTCGGCCACCGGCAACGTGACGCAAAGCGCCAACGGCGTTGCCGTCACCACGGCCTACGGCCTCCAGGCCACGGCCATAGGTTGCGATGCCCAGGCCAACGGCTTCTCCGCCCAGGCCTACGGCTGGGGCGCCAAGGCCAGCGGCTCCAGCGCCGTGTCGATGGGCCTCTACAGCACCGCCTCCGGCCAGGGCGCCATCGCGTTCGGCACCGGCGCCACCGCGTCGGCCACGGACACCTATGCCGCCGGCGCCCTGGCCAACGCCACGGGCCAGGGCGACATTGCGATCGGCGCGCAGGCCAGCGCCAACTCCGGCATCACCGCCGGCACCACCAACCAGTCCGCCCTGGCCATCGGCAACGCGGCGGCCGCCACGGGCGAGTTGGCTATCGCGCTGGGCAAGTCCGCCGCGTCGAACGGCACCGGCGCGGTAGCCCTGGGCGCGACGGCAAGCGCCGGCGCCAACAATACGCTCGCCCTCGGCAATGGCGCCTCGGCGCAGAACGCCGGCGACGTCGCCCTTGGCAGCGGCAGCGCCACCAGCGCCACGGCGCCGACCGGCACGGGCTACCTGACCGGCGCCGCCGCCCCCACGTCGGTGGTCTCCATCGGTACGTCGAGCGCCACGCGCCGCCTCGTCAACGTCGCAGACGGCAGCGACCCGCAGGATGCGGCAACGGTCGCCCAGCTGAGCACCGGCCTCAGCACCGGCCAGAGCAACCTCGACGCGCTGTCGACCTCCGTCTCGACCGGCCTGAGCACCACCAACAGCAACGTGGCGGCACTCTCTACCTCGACCTCGACGGGCCTCAGCACGGCCACCAGCAGCATCACCTCGCTGTCCACCGGGCTCAGTACCACCAACAGCAATGTGACGGCGCTGTCCACTTCGACGTCGACCGGCTTGAGCACCACCAACAGCAGCGTGGCGGCACTCTCCACCTCGACCTCGACCGGCCTCAGCACGGCCACCAGCAGCATCACCTCGCTGTCCACTGGGCTCAGTACCACCAACAGCAATGTGACGGCGCTGTCCACTTCGACGTCGACCGGCTTGAGCACGACCAACAGCAACGTCGCGGCACTCTCGACCTCGACCTCGACCGGACTGAGCACAGCCACCAGCAGCATCGCCTCGTTGTCCACCGGGCTCAGCACCACCAATAGCAACGTCACATCGCTCTCGACGGGCCTTAGCACCACCAACAGCACGGTGGCATCGCTATCGACGGGCCTGAGTACCACCAACAGCAATGTGACGTCGCTTTCGTCGGGCTTGAGCACGACCAACAGCACCGTGGCGTCGCTTTCGTCGAATCTGAGCTCGGCCACCAGCGGCATCTCGTCGCTGTCCTCGGGTTTGAGCACCACCAACAGCAACGTCGCGGCGCTCTCGACTTCGACCTCGGCGGGCCTCAGCACCGCCACCAGCGGCATCGCCTCGCTGTCTTCGGGGCTCAGCACCACCAA
>NZ_LFQR01000066.1 GCF_001182895.1 Frateuria defendens
TCATTGAGGCAGTAGCGGCCCTCCTGGTCCTGGCGGATCGGAGTGGCCGCGATGATGGTGGAGACGGTTCTGGAGGCTGCGGTGGCGTAGGTGTGGGTGGTGGTGGTCATGGAGTGGTCCTTTGGCAGATGGACAAGAGAAAGCCCCAGGGCCGGGAGGGCGCCTAGGGCTTTGGGAGGGGATGAGAGAGGGTCTTTGGGGGTTCTTTGGGAGTCTTTAGGGGGAGGAACTTCGTTCCCTCTAGGCTGCTGGTTTTATTCGGTGTGGCACCCAGGAGCCCCTAGAAGCCCCTAGAAGCCCCTAGAAGCCCCTAGAAGCCCCTAGAAGCCCCTAGAAGCCCTTCCAGGCCCTCAGTAGTAACACACCCATCCACCTCGGGCTGCGCGGCGATTCTGACTCGATTGGCGCGGGATTACACGGGGATGCACGGTGGTCTTCGCGTGGTCCTCGGGTAGCCTGTTGGTGCCCGTATGCTGTGCCCGCAGGATGCCTTGTCGGGACTGTGGGATGCCGACGGGGCTGAGGGGTTCTGAGGGGATACAGGGGCGCATCTTCGGCGAACGAACTTCGGCGAAAAAACGCTCTTTCCTCCTACGCTCCGCGTTATATCGAACAGCGCCGAACGTGCCGTTAACGTGCTGAGCAACCCGCAGGCAAAAACGACAGATCAGCACAGACACGGGCGGAACGATTAGACCCCGCTCGGCTACGCCTGCCGCTTGAACGGAACGACCTTCGCCCCGTGCTTCAATCCGTCGAGATAATCCGCCCACGCCTGCATCATGCGAGTGCGTTCTTCTAGGTACTGCGCAGCATGGGTGTACGCCGCGCGAACCTTGTTCGACTCTGCGTGGGCCAGCTGGCGTTCGATGGCGTCGGCATTCCAGCCCATTTCATTGAGTCGTGAGGCCGCCATGCTGCGAAAGCCGTGGCCGGTCATTTCGTTCGAGCCATAGCCGAGGCGCCGGAGCGCCTGATTGAGGGTGTTCTCGCTCATGGGGCGGCCAGCTCGACCCACGGCAGGGAAGACCAGTCGCTCGTGCCCCGTTAGTTGGTGCAGCTCCCTCAGCAGGGCGACCGCCTGTGACGACAGCGGAACGATGTGGGGCGCCTTCATCTTCATTCGTTCGGCGGGGATGCGCCACACGGCGTCGTCCAGATCGAACTCCGACCACTCGGCCTTGCGTAGCTCACCAGGGCGCACAAAGACCAGCGGGGCGATCTTCAGGGCCGCGCGGGTGACGTAATGGCCGGTGAAGGTGTCGAAAGAGCGCAGCAGCTCGCCGATGCGTGCGGGATCGGTGAGGGCGGCCCGGTGGGTGGGCTTGGGTGTAGTGAACAGGCCCCGCAGGCTTGCCGTGAGGTCGCTGTGGGTCTTGCCCTCCAGCACTGCCCAACGGAATACCTGGCCCGCTGTGATCTTCGCTCGGCTGGCGGTTTCTCGCTTGCCGGCGTCCTCGATCTTCTTCAGCACGTCACGCAATTCCAGCACAGTGACTTCCGTGATGGGGCGGCTGCCTATGTGCGGGAACAGGTATGACTCCAGGCGCCAGCGGTCTTTGCTTGCCGTACTCTCCGCCGTTTCGCCGCGAGCATCGCGCCATGCCATCCAGTCGCGTGCGACCTTCTCGAAGGTATCGGCAGCCACGGCGGCCGCAGTGATCCTCTCGGCTTTAGCTGCCTTCTTCTCGGCGCCCGGGTCTCGACCCTGGGCCAGCAGGCGGCGTGCTTCGTCCCTGCGCTGCCGAGCGTCGGCAAGCGAGACGGCCGGGTACACCCCGAGAGCCAGCGTCTTGCGCTTGGCCTCGTAGCGGTAGTCCATGCGCCAGTACCGGCCACCGTCTGTCTTCAACAGCAGATACATGCCGCCGCCATCGGAGAGCTTCTGCGGCTTTTCTGCGGGCCGGGCTTTGCGGATGGCGGTATCTGTGAGCACTGACGGTACCTCGTGACGGTATCTGGAGAGCCCGGCAGTACCTGTTGACGGTATCTGGAGGGCCGCATTGGTACCGCAGGGGGCCGGGAGGGCTCCTTGGTCATGCGTGGGCTTTGTCGTTTTCGCTTGTTTCGTCAGTGACTTATGGGGCTCTGACGGTATCTCCGGCGCCTGGCGCCGATTCAAGCGATTTCACCCGCTGCGGTGGCGGTATCTTACACAGATACCGTCAAAAGTACCGTCAGGTACCGTCGGCTTCCCTGGGTTCCCGTGAGACTCCGTGGTACACCGCAGGCATGAAAAAGCCCGCTGTTATGCGGGCTTCGGGTGATTCTTGGGTCTTTCTGGTACCACCTAAGACCCCCTGCTGGTACCGGTGATAGGACTCGAACCTACACTCTGTCGCCAGAAGCGGATTTTGAGTCCGCCGCGTCTACCATTCCGCCACACCGGCACGTGGGCCAGGCATTATGCCGGCTTCAGTGGACCGGGTCGAGACCCAGCTGGCGTTCGTGGCGCAGGTACCAGTCGTGCTCGGGCAGCGGCTGGAAGATGGCGCAGCGGGTCATGTTGCCGGCGTAGATGTGCAGGCTGACCGCCACGGTGTCGTCGCTGGGATTGCGGATGGTGTGGTACTCGTGCGGCGGGATCAGGCTGCCGGCGGAGCCGGGGCCGGCCTGGATGGCGCCGACCGGCAGGAAGCGGTAGCGCTCGGACTCGTTCTGCACGCGCTCGTACTGGGTCACTTCCAGCGCGCCGCTCCATACGCCTTCCACGCACCACATGCCGCTGTGGTCGTGGATCGGCGTGCCCTGGCCGGGGCCCCAGGTCATCGCCACCACGCAGTAGCCGTGCTCCTCGCTGCGGTAGAGCTCGCGGCGGGCGTAGCGGCCGGCGGCGGTCTCGAACACGCAGGAGGGCAGCTGCACGTGGCCGCCGCGGATCAGCTTGCACAGGCTGTTGCGCAGGCTGTCGGTGATGGCGGGCGTGGTGTCGTGCTCGACGGCGGCGTCGATGGCGTCGATGAGTTCGCGACAGCCGGGGAATTCGGTGGTGAGCATGGTCGTTCTCGGATACGGCCGGGCGGCGATGCCGATAATATCAGCCCGGACCGCGGTCCAGGCTCAAGCGGCCGAGGAAGCCGCCGATGGCGCGGCTGTAGTTGGGGATGTCGACCAGGAAGGCGTCGTGGCCCTGCGGCGAATCCAGCGCCACGAATTCCACCTCGGCGCCGGCGGCGCGCAGGCCTTCGGCGATCTGCTCCTGCTGTTCCAGCGGGAACAGGATGTCGGTGCTGACGCCGATCACCAGCGCCTGTTCGACGCGGATGCGCTGCAGGCCCTGCTGCACGCTGCCCTCGCCGTACTCGGCCACGTCGAACCAGTCGCTGGCGCGCGAGAGGTAGAGGTAGCTGTTGGGGTCGAAGCCGCGCACGAAGCGCCGCGCGTGGCCCTGCAGGTAGGACTCCACCTGGAACTCCACGCCGAACGGCTGCTGCTCGGCGCGCTGCTCGGGGTCGAGTCGGATGCGCGCGAAGCGGCCGTTCCACTCCATCGCCGAGCGGTAGGTGATCACGCCGAGCTTGCGCGCGATGCTCATGCCGGTTTCGGGGTAGCGCCGGTCGTCGTAGCGGCCTTCGTTCCAGTTCGGGTCGAGGCGGATCGCCTCGCGCTGCAGCGAGCGGATGGCGATGGCGAAGGGCTGCGCCTGTGGCGCGGTGTCCACGCTGATGTGTGCGCGCACGCTGCCGGGGTGCAGCAGCATGTAGGCCAGCGCGCTCATGCCGCCCATCGAGCAGCCGATCAGGCAGGCCAGGCGCGCGATGCCGAGGCCGTCGGCGACCACCGCGTGCGCGGCGTTGGCGACGTCTTCCAGCGCCAGCTCGGGAAAGCCCAGGCGATAGGGTTCGCCGGTGGCCGGGTCGGGCGAGGCGGGCGAGGTGGAGCCCTTGTCGCTGCCCAGCGAGTTCACGCAGATCACGAACCAGCGGTCGGTGTCGATGGCCTTGCCGGGGCCGATCATCGCCTCCCACCAGCCGGGCGAATCGTCCTCGGACGAGGAGGCCGCGTGGGCGCTGGGCGAGAGGCCGGTGAGGATCAGCACGGCGTTGTCGCGCGCCGCGCTCAGCGTGCCCCAGGTCTCGTAGGCCACCTGGGCGCCGTGCAGCGCGCCGCCGCGCTTCATGGCGAAGGGCGAGGGCAGGGCGTGGTAGCGGCGTGCGTCCATGGCTCAGTGTATGTGGTCGATGACGATCTTCAGCGGCGCGCTGCGGCCCACCTCGACCACGCCGGCGTCGCCTTCGAGGTCGCCGGCCTGGGCGCGGGCCTGGCCGCTCTTGCTGATCCGTGCGCCGACGAACACGCGCTGCTCGGAGGAAAGCTTGTGCTGTGGCAGCATCGCCATCGCGTCGGTGAGCGTGACCGAGGCGGGCAGGGTGGTGGCGTCCAGGCGCGCCACCGCCAGCGGCATCGGCGGGCCCTGCTCGGCGCGGGCGTAGACGAACAGCGTTTCGCCGCCGGCGAGGCGGCTCTTCAGTGCCGGCGCCAGCGACACCTCGACCTTGAGTTGCGGGCCATCCGTGGAGGTCGCGGCCGGCGATGCGGCGGGCGCCTGGCCGCCGGCGCGTGCCTCGGCCGCGGCGATCTGCTGGGTCACCGCCTGGGCGACGCTGGAACCGGGCTCCAGCAGCGGCAGCAGGCGGCGCCAGGTGGCGGCCGCTTCGGCGTAGTGCGCCTGCTGGAAGTCGCCGATGCCGAGCAGCCACAGGCCGCGCTGGTTGGCCGGGTCGATCTCGACGGCGCGCTGCAGCAGCTCGCGGGCGCGGCCTTGCACGCGGTGCTCGGCCTGCAGCTGCGCGTCGGCCTCGGCCCAGCCCACCATCGCCGCCGTGTTGTTGGCGTCGAGCTTCAGCACGCGGTCGAAGGCCTCGCGCGCCTCGTCCGGCCGGCCCATCGCGCCGCGCGTCTGGGCCAGCAGCAGCCAGCCCTGCACGTCGTTCGGCTGCTCCGCCAGGTGCTGGCGCAGCTGGGCCAGCGCCTGCTCGATGTCCACCGGCGAGGCGGCGCGGGCCTCGGGGTTCATCGCCTGCGGCGTGCCGACCTTGAAGTACAGGCCCGCCGCGGCCAGCGGCAGCACCAGCGCCACGGCCAGGGCCAGCGCGAAGACGCCGCGCGGGCGCCCCATGCGGCGCCCGTGGCGCACCAGCGGCAGCAGCAACAGCAGCAGCGCCACGGCGATCATGGCCGCGGCGATCAGGTAGAAAGCGGTCTTCACCAGTCGTCGTCCCCGGTTTCGGTCGGTGTGGCCGGCACGGCGCGGCGGCTGCGGCGGCGGATGGTCACGGCCACCGCGACGGCGCCGCCGAGCAGGACCAGCAGCGGCCCGAACCACAGCAGCACGGTGCCGGCCTGCAGCGGCGGGTCGTACAGCACGAAGTCGGAGTAGCGCGCGACCAGGTACTGCTTGATCTCATCGTCGCTCTTGCCCTGCTGCATCTGCTCGAACACCTCGTGGCGCAGGTCGCGCGCCAGGCCCGCGTTGGAGTCGGCGAGGTTCTCGTTCTGGCACACCAGGCAGCGCAGCTGGCTAGTGAGTTGCTGGAAGCGCACTTCCTGCGCGTGGTCCTTGAACGGCAGCGGGTCGATCGCCTGCGCCGCGGCCAGCCCGGCCAGGCCGAGCAGCAGGACGCACAGCAGGCGCAGCGGCGCGCGCATCACGGCGTCTCCCGCTGCAGCGCGGCGATGGCGGGCTTGAGTTCCCGCTCGATCGCCTCGGGCGTGAACGGGCCGATGCGCTTGTAGCGGATCACGCCCTTGGCATCGACCAAGAAGCTCTCCGGCGCGCCGTACACGCCGAAGTCGATCGCGGTGCGGCCCTCGCGGTCGGCCACGATCAGGTCGTAGGGGTTGCCGTGCTGGGCGAGCCACGCCTTGGCGTCTTCCGGCGCGTCCTTGTAGTTGTAGCCCACCACCGGGATGCCCAGCGTGCGGCCCTCGGCCATCAGCACCGGGTGTTCCTCGCCGCAGGCGATGCACCAGCTGGCGAACACGTTGAGGAGGTAGGGATGGCCGAGCATGGCGGCCTTGCTCACCGTCTGCGCGGGATCGTCCAGCTTGGGCAGCGCGTAGGCCGGTGCCGGTTTGTCGATCAATGGCGAGGGCACCTCGCGCTGGTCGTGGCCGGTGTTCCACCAGATGCCGAAGCCGAACAGCGCCACCAGCAGCAGGAAGCCGAAGAAGGGCAGCAGGCGGCTCATGCGTGGGATTCCTGTGCGCCGGCCGGCACGGTTTCGTCGGCGCCCGCCTGGCGCTTTGTGCGGAAGCGCCGGTCCGCCGCGGCGGCGAAGCCGCCCAGCATCATCAGCAGGCCGCCGCCCCAGATCCAGCGCACGAACGGCTTGTGGTAGAGGCGCAGCGCCCAGGCGCCTTCCAGGTGCTGCGGATCCATCGGCTCGCCCAGCGCCACGTAGAGGTCGCGGACGATGCCCGGGTCGATCGCCGATTCGGTCTGCACTTGGCCGCGCAGGTAGGTGCGCTTCTGCGGATGCATGGTGGCGAGGGTGCGGCCGTCCTCGCTCACCGTCACCGTGGCCTGCTCGGCGTGCCAGTTGGGGCCGCGGGTGGCGGCGACGCCATCGAAGCGGAAATCGTAGCGGCCGATGCTCTGCGTCTGGCCCGGCGCCATGCGCACGTCGCGGGTGGTGCTGAGCGATTCGGACAGCAGCACGCCGATCACGAACACGCCCACGCCCGCGTGGGCCAGCAGCATGCCGGCCATCTCGGCCGGATAGCGGCGGCCGCGCGGCATCTCGCGCCAGCGCTTGTACACGTAGAGCAGCGTGCCCGTGCCGGCCCACACCGCGCCGGCCACGCCGGCGACGGCCTTGAGCCGGCCGTCGGCGAAGAACGCCGCCACGATGGCGCAGGCCAGCGCGGCCACGCTCACCCGCAGCAGCACGCTCCTGAGCTGCGCGCCGCCGCCGCTGCCGCCCCAGCGCAGGAACGGCCCGAACGGCAGCAACAGCACCACCGGCAGCATCAGCAGGGTGAACAGGAAACCGAAGTAGGGCGGGCCGACCGAGATCTTGCCCAGATGCAGCGCATCGCCGATCAGCGGAAACAGCGTGCCCAGCAGCACCATCGCCGCCGCCGTGGTCAGCAGCAGGTTGCCCACCAGCACCGCGCTCTCGCGCGAGACCAGCGCGAATGGCTTGCCGCCCACCACCTTGGGCGCGCGCAGCGCGTAGAGCAGCAGCGAGCCACCCACCACCACGACCAGGAAGCCGAGGATGAAGAGGCCGCGTCGCGGGTCGGAGGCGAAGGCGTGCACCGAGGTCAGCACGCCCGAGCGCACCAGGAAGGTGCCCAGCAGCGACAGCGAGAAGGCGAAGATGGAGAGCAGGATGGTCCATGCGCGCAGCGAGCCGCGCTTCTCCGTCACCGCCTGCGCGTGCACCAGCGCGGCGCCCACCAGCCACGGCATGAAGCTCGCGTTCTCCACCGGGTCCCAGAACCACCAGCCGCCCCAGCCCAGCTCCGCGTAGGCCCACCAGCTGCCGGCCACGATGCCGGCGGAGAGGAAGCCCCAGGCGATGTTGGTCCACGGCCGCGACCAGCGCACCCAGGCCTGCTCCAGCTCGCCGCCGAGCAGGCCGGCGATGGCGAAGGCGAAAGCCACCGAGAAGCCCACGTAGCCCATATAGATCACGGGCGGGTGGAAGGTCATGCCCGGGTCCTGCAGCAGCGGGTTGAGGTCGGCGCCGTCGGCCGGCACCGGCAGCAGCCGTGCGAACGGGTTGGAGGTGAACAGGATGAAGGCGAGGAAGCCCACGCCGATCAGCCCCAGCACACCGAGTACGCGGGCGCGGAAGGCGTCCGGCAACTGCGCGCTGAAGGCCGCCAGCGCCACCGTCCACACGTTGAGGATGGTGACCCACAGCAGCATCGAGCCCTCGTGCGCGCCCCACACGGCGGCGAGGCGGTAGTACCAGGGCAGGGCGAGGTTGGAGTTGTTGGCGACGTAGGCGACGGAGAAGTCCGACTGCAGGAAGGCCCACGCGAGGATGGCGAAGGCCAGCCCCACGAACACCGCCTGGCCGGCCGCCGCCGGCCGCGCCAGTGCCATCAGCGCCGCGTTGCCGCGCCAGGCGCCGAGGATCGGCAGAATGCCCTGGGCGAGCGCGAGCAGCAGGGCGAGGATCAGGGCCAGTTGGCCGAGTTCGGGCGTCATGGCCGAGCTCCGGGAACGGGGAATGGGGAACGGGGGACGGGCAGATCCGGCATGGCGGGCAGCCTGTGCTTAGGGCGGACGCTGGGGCGATCGGGCATGACGAGGCGGCGGCTCACGGGTTCCCCGTTCCCCGCTCCCCGTTCCCCGCCTCGTCGATCTTCCGTCCCTGGTGGGCGGCCGCCATCGCGTCCTTCAGCTCCTTCGGCATGTAGGTCTCGTCGTGCTTGGCGAGCACCTCGGTGGCGATGAAGCGGGCGTTGTCCATGTGGCCGGTGGCGATCACCGACTGGTTGTCGCGGAACAGGTCCGGCAGGATGCCGGTGTACTCCACCGGCATCGCGCCGCCGGCGTCGATCACGGTGAAGGTGACCTTGAGCGAATCGCTGGCGCGCTGGATCGAGCCGGACTTGACCATGCCGCCGAGGCGGAAGGTCTTGTAGCTGGTGGCCGCGCCCGACTGCACCTGGCTCGGGGTGAACAGGTAGTTCATGTTCTGCTGCAGGGCGAACACAGTCAGCCCGATGGCGACGGCCGCGGCGGCGAGGATGGCGACGACGATGGTGAGGCGGCGCTTGCGGACAGGGTTCATGGGCAAATCGGATCTCGTGGCGGGCGGCGGCTCAGGGCGGCGCGGCGCCGCGCTGCTGGCGGGCCGTTTGACGGGCGAGACGGGCGCGAAGTTCACGCAGGATGCGGCCGCGGCGCAGGCGCGGGGCGATCGCGTCGGCCAGCAGCACGGCGAAGAACACCGCGTAGGCCGGCCACACGTAGGCGGCATAGCCGCCCATGGCGAGGAAGGCATTCACCGCGAACCCTCCGCCTCGGCGATCTTGCGCACCCAGTCCTTGCCGCCCTCCAGCGCCAGCAGGTCGGCGCGCACGCGGCTGCACAGGCTGGCGAGGTAGTAGAGCTTGGTCGCCGCCATCATGGTGAGCAGCGGCCACAGCATCGAGGGGGCCATCTTCGAGGGCCCGAGGATGCGCACAGTGGAGCCCTGGTGCAGGGTGTTCCACCAGTTCACCGAGAAGTGCACGATGGGCACGTTGACGATGCCGATCAGGGCGAGGAAGGCCGCGGCGCGCGCGCCCTGGCGGCGGTCCTCGAAGGCGTGGTAGAGGCCGATCACGCCCAGGTACAGGAACAGCAGCACCAGCTCGGAGGTGAGCCGCGCGTCCCAGGTCCACCAGGTGCCCCACATCGGCTTGCCCCACAGCGAACCGGTGACCAGGGTGATGAAGGTGAAGGCGGCGCCGACCGGGGCCGACTCCATCGCCACCACCTCGGCCAGCTTCACGCGCCATACCAGCGCCACGAACGAGGCCACCGCCATCACGCCGTAGATGAACAGGCTCATCCAGGCGCTGGGCACGTGGATGAAGATGATGCGGTAGGCGTCGCCCTGCTGGTAATCGGACGGCGCCAGCACCAGCCCGCCGTACAGGCCGCCGGCGGCGGCGAGCACGGCCAGCGCCAGCAGCCACGGGCGCGCGGCGCCGGCGAAGCGGTAGAACAGCGGCGGCGAGCCGAGCTTGTGTACCCAGAGCGGGATCCAGTTGGCCATACCTATCAAGCGTCCAGGGCGATGCGGAGGGCGGCCGCGCAAGCCAGCGGGGCCAGTACCACGGCCATGGCCAGCGCCGCGCCGAGCCAGGCGAGCGGAGCGATCCACGGCAACCCCTGTTGGGCGGCGGCCACCGCACCGGCGGCGAAGATCACCACCGGTACGCACAGCGGCAGCAACATCAAGGCCAGCAGCATACCAGAGCGCCGCGTGCCGGCCGTCAGCGCCACCAGCACGGCGCCGAGCAGGCTGAGCAGCGGCGTGGCGAGCAGCAGCGCGAGCAGCAGCACCGGCTGCACCGCCAGCGGCAGGTGCAGCATGCCGGCCAAGAGCGGCGCGATCACGATCAGCGGCAGCGCGGTGGTCAGCCAGTGGGCGAGGATCTTCATGCCGAGCAGCGGCGCCAGCGGCTGCGGCGCCAGCATCAGCTGCTCCAGCGAGCCGTCTTCGAGATCGCCGCGGAACAGCCCGTCCAGCGCCAGCAACATCGCCAGCAGCACGGTAACCAGCACCACGCCGCTGGCGATCCGCTGCAGCAGGGCATCCTCCGGGCCCAGCGCGAACGGGAACAGGGTCACCACGATCAGCGCGTAGAGCACCGGCATGGCGATGTCGCCGCGGCGGCGCCAGGCGAGGGTGAGGTCGCGCCGCAGCACGGCGGCGCAGGCGCGGGAGAGCGGCGCCGCGCTCATGCGTGCATCCGGATGCGCCGCGGTGCGCCGCCGTGGAAGCTCACCGCGCCGTGGCTGGTGACCAGGGCGGCGCCGCCCTGGGCGATGTGTTCTTCCAGCAAGGCATTGACCAGCTCGATGCCGGCGCGGTCGAGGTTGGCGTAGGGCTCGTCCAGCAGCCACAGCGTGGCCGGCAGCAGGCGCAGCCGCGCCAGCGCCACGCGCTTCTTCTGGCCGGCGGAGAGGCGGCGCACCGGCTCGTCCTCGTAGCCGGCCAGGCCGATGGCGGCCAGCACGCCGTCGGCGCTGGCGCCTTCGCGCCGCCCGTGCAGGCCGGCGGCCACGGCGAGGTTCTCGCGCGCGCTGAGGTCGGCCTTGAGGCCGAGCTGGTGGCCAAGCAGCAGCGTCTCGCCGGCGCAGGCCTCGCGCTGCCACGGCTCGCCGCGCCAGCGCAGCTCGCCGGCGCCCACGTGCAGCAGGCCGGCCAGGAGGCGCAGCAGGGTGGTCTTGCCGCTGCCGTTGTCGCCTTCCACCAGGGCGAGTTCGCCGGCGTGCAGGCTGAAATCCAGCGGGCCGAAGACGGGTTCGTCCGCGCGGAAAAAGGACAGGGCCCGCGCTTCGAGCAGCGGAGGAACAGGGGCGGCGGCGATCATCCGGACGATTGTCCCCAATGCCGCGCCTGCTTGTCCACGCGCGGCGCCCGCCTGCGCATGCGCTCAGTCGCGCCAGCGCAGGCGGGCCGGCGCGTCGCCCCGGCCGTACAGCCAGGCATGCTGGCGGTAGCGGCGGCCGAGTCCGGCCAGCGCGTCCTCGTCCAGCCCGAGCACCCACAGGCTGGCCTCGCGCCAGCCGTCGCGGCCTACGCCAAGGCCGGCGCGGAGTTCGACATCCGCGCGTGCGCGCAGGTCGGCCAGCAGCCGTCGCTGCGCCTGGCGGTTGACGGGCCGCGGCTGCGGCACCGAGCCGGGGTTCCAGGCGGTGAGAAAGCCCCAGGGCCGGCCGCCGGCGAGCATGCGCAGCGTCTCCGGCAGCGGCGCGCCGATGCGGATCGTCGCCGTGCCGCCGCGCGGCAGCCGCACCCTGTAGTCGGTGTCGAGGAAGGCGGCGAGCAGCGCCTCATCCATGCGTGGTGGGTAGTGGCGGCAGCGTGGCGCGCAGCGCCGCCGCGGCGGCATCGAGATCGACCTGCGCCGCGTCGGTGCCGCCGCCCAGCAGCTGGTCGAGCAGCGTGTCCTGCGCCCGCCCGCGCTCGAGTGCGTAGGCGTAGGGCAGGTGGGTGAAGGTGACCATGCGGTAGCGCGCCATGAAGTGCTCCGGCGCGCGTTCGGCCAGCCGCGCGCCCAGTTCGCGCCGGGCCAGGTAGCGCGGGTCGGCCACCGAATCGCGCATCTCGACGTAGTTCTCCAGCGCCATCCTGGCGATGGCGTTGGCATTGGGCTGGCGGATGCGCTGGAACTCGGCGAAGGCGTCGGCCATATCGTCGGGCGCCTCGGCCAGCAGGTCGGCCAGCGCCACGGTGTCCTCGAAGCCGCAGTTCATGCCCTGGCCGTGGAAGGGCACGATGGCGTGGGCGGCATCGCCCACCAGCAGCGCGCGGCCGTCCAGGTGCCAGCGGTCGAGGTACAGCGTGGCCAGGGTGCCGACCGGGTGCGCGTCGTAGTCCGCGACGAGGTCGGGGATCAGCGGATGCAGGTCGGGAAAGTCGTCGCGGAAGAATGCCTCCGCCGCACGCCCGTCGGGCAGCGTGGCGAAGCTGGGATGCGGCCCCTGTGCCGGCAGGAACAGGGTTACGGTGAAGCTGCCCTCGGTGTTGGGCAGGGCGATGCACATGTAGCCGCCGCGCGGCCAGATGTGCAGCGCGTTGGGCTCGACGGCGAAGCGGTCGCGGCCGCCGGTGTTGCGCAGCACGTCGGCGGTGAAGGCGGAGGCCGGCGGGATCTCCAGCTCCTTGTAGCCGTGCCCCAGCCCTTCGACCCGCTCTCCCAGCGGCGCGTGCGCGTTCATCACGGCGCGCAGCGCGGAGCCCGCGCCGTCGGCGCCGATCAGCACCGCGGCCTCCGTGTCGCGTTCGGCGCCCTGCGCGTCGGTCAGGCGGATGCGGCCCCGCGCGAGGTCCGCCGCCAGCAGGGCCTGGCCGAAGTGGAAGCAGGCGCCGGCGGCCTCGGCGGCGTCCAGCAGCAGCATGTTGAGCGCGCCGCGGGAGACCGACCAGATCACCTCGCTGTCGTCGATGCCGTAGCGCTGCAGCGCGCTGCGGCCGTCGCGGGTGTGCACCATGCGCCCGCGCATCATCACCGCGCGGGCGAGCACGTCCTCGGCCAGGCCCGCGCTGCGCAGCGCGTGCAGCCCGCGCTCGGCCAAAGCGAGGTTGATCGAGCGCCCGCCGCTGAAGCCGGCGCGGCGCGGGTCGGGCAGCTTCTCGAAGACCTCGACGGCGAAGCCGCGCCGGGCCAGCTGCTGGGCCAGCAGGGCGCCGACCAGGCCGCCGCCGATGAGGGTGAGGGTAGGGCGCGTCATGGAGGACCGGGCGCGTGCGCTGCGACGGGGCAGCGCACGCGCGCATGCTGCAGGCGTTGTGCGCGGAAACTCAGCTCTTGCGGCCGCTCTTGCCGCCGGTCTGGCCCGGCGTCGGCGGCTGTTGGGTGGCGTCCAGGAAGCCGCGCTGGAACGACTTCCACACCTCCAGGTTGCGCTCGGTCAGCTCGTTGAGCAGTGACCACGGGGTCTGCCCCATCAGGCTGTTGAGCTGGGTGCGGAACTGCTGCTGCTGCTCCAGGAACACCTGCAGACTGCGCTCCAGGTACGGCCCCATGAAGCCCTGCAGCGAGTCGCCGTAGAAGCGGATGATCTGGGTCAGCAGCTGCGGCGAGAGGATGGGCTGGCCCCGCTCCTCGTGCTCGGAAATGATCTGCAGCAGCACCGAGCGGGTGAGGTCCTCGCCGCTCTTGGCGTCGCGGACCTCGAAAGTCTCGCCGTCGAGCACCAGCTGGCGTACCTCTTCCAGCGTGATATAGCTCGAAATCTCGGTGTCGTACAGCCGGCGGTTGGGGTACTTCTTGATGATGCGCGTCGTTTGTGCCATCGCCACAAACCTATTGGCATGCTGGAAATGCTGCAGACGCTAGCAGAACGTATTGCGCCGCACCAGCCAGACCATAGTCTCGTTTGCTGCGCGTTTGGTCTCGGCGTCCCTCAATGGCCGGGGCCGCCGGCGCTGCCGAACGGCGGCCGCGCGAACCACAGCAACGGAATCAGCGCCATGAACAGCACGGCGCACATCCAGAACACGTCGTTGACGGCCAGGGTCAGCGCCTCGCGGTTCACCAGCTGGTCGGTCAGGCCGAGCGCCTGGGCCCGGGGGAGGCCGGCGGTGGACAGCTGCTGCAGGAAATGCGTGGCGGCCGGATGGTCCGGCGAGACGTTCTCGGTCAGTGTGGCGTGGTGGAAGATGCCGCGGTGCTGCCACAGCGTCACCGTCACCGCGGTGGACACGCTCGAGCCCAGGGTGCGGAAGAAATTGGCCAGGCCGGTGGCGCTCGCCACCTGCGAGGTCGGCAGGCCCGACAGGTAGATCTGGTTGAGCGGGATGAAGAAGCAGGGGATGGCGATGCCCATCACGAAGCGCGGCACCACCAGGGTGGAGAACGAGGCCGAGCTGTCGAAGGTGGAGAACCAGTACGCCGTGGCGGCGAACATCACGAAGGCGAAGGTCACCACCGCGCGCAGGTCGAGCCGGTGCATGTTGCGGCCCAGGATCGGCGAGATCAGGAAGGCCAGGATGCCCACCGGTGCGGTGGCCAGGCCGGCCCAGGTGGCGGTGTAGCCCAGCGTGGTCTGCAGCCACAACGGGAACACCACGTTGATGCCGAAGAAGGCGAACATGCCCAGTGACAGGCTCACCGTGCCGGCGGTGAAGTTGCGCGAGCGGAACAGCGCGAGGTCCACCACCGGGTGCTTGGCGTTGAGCTCCCACACCACCAGGAAGACGAGGCAGACCAGCGCGACGATGCCCAGCGCGGTGATCATCGGCGAGGCGAACCAGTCGTGGTCGTTGCCGTTGTCGAGCATGAACTGCAGGCTGCCCACGCCCACCACCAGCAGCACCAGGCCGACCGTGTCGATCGGCACCCTGGCGATCGGCGTTTCGCGCTTGTGCAGCAGCGTCCAGGTGATCACCGCCGCCAGCAGGCCCACCGGCACATTGATGTAGAAGATCCACGGCCAGGAGAAATTATCGGTGAGCCAGCCGCCCAGGATCGGGCCGAAGATCGGCGCCACCACCACCGTCATCGCCCACAGCGCCAGCGCGACGCCCTGCTTGGCCTTCGGGTAGCTCGACAGCAGCAGGGTGAGCGACAGCGCCACCATCGGGCCGGAGCCGGCGCCCTGCATCAGGCGGCCGATCACCAGCATCGGCATCGAGTTGGCGAGGCCGCAGAGCATGGAGAACACCACGAACAGCAGCACCGAGCCGACGAAGGTCTTCACCTCGCCGAAGCGGCGCGCCAGCCAGCCGGTCAGCGGCTGCATGATCGCGCTGGCCAGCGCGTAGGAGCTGATCGTCCAGGTGCCCTCGCTGGGGCTCACGCCCAGGCTGCCGGCGATGTGCGGCACCGCCACGTTGACGATGGTCATGTCCAGCACCTCCATGAAGGTGCTGAAGGCGACCGCGATGGTGAGCAGCGCCAGCGCGCCGCCGTGCAGGGGCGGGAGCGACGTGGCGTCCTTCGGGGTGGCGGCCATGGCGGTCGGGGCTCAGCGCGTGGCGGCGGGCGCGTTCTGCGGCAGGTTGGCCTGGATGATCTGCTCGGCCTCCTTGTCCGCCCGGCGCACCATCTGCTCGTACACCGCGGTCTCGGCCACCGGTTGCTGCACGGGGGCCTGGGCCAGCACCGGGCCGGAGTCGTCGGCGATGTTCACCGTCACGTCGGTGGAGAGGCCGATGCGCAGCGGGTGCTGGTCCAGTTCCTTGTCGTCCAGCGCGATGCGCACCGGCACGCGCTGCACCACCTTGATCCAGTTGCCGGTGGCGTTCTGCGCCGGCAGCAGGGAGAACACGCTGCCGGTGCCGGCGCCGATGCCGACCACCTTGCCGTGGTAGTCCACGCCGCCGCCGTAGACGTCGGCCTCGATCTTCGCCGGCTGGCCGATGCGCAGGCGGCGCAGCTGGCTCTCCTTGAAGTTGGCGTCCACCCACAGGTCGTGCAGCGGCACCACGGTCATCAGCTGCTGGCCGGGCTGCACGCTGTTGCCGAGCTGCACGCTGCGCTGGGCCACGTAGCCGGTCACCGGCGCCAGGATGGCGTTGCGCTGCGCCGCCACCCAGGCCGCGCGGAAGTTGGCGCGGGCCTGCTGCACGGCCGGGTTGTCGGCCAGCGCGGTGCCCTCGATGGCCGCGTGCGCGGCGGCGGCCTGCGCCCTGGCGGTGGCCAGCGCCGCGCGGGCCTGCGCCACGCCGTCGCGCAGGTGCTGCACGATCTCGGGCGACTCGGCCTGCTCGGCGATCAGCGGCAGGCGCCGGCGCAGGTCTTCTTCGTTCTTCTTCAGGTCGAGCTCGGCGGCGGTCACCTGGGCGTCGGCGCCGCTGGCCGAGTCGGTCTGCTGGCGCACCTGGCGCACCGCCAGGGCGAGCGCGCTGCCGGCCTGGCGCAGGCGCACGTCGGCGTCGGTGCTGTCCAGCTTCACCAGCACCTGGCCGGCGTCGACCCGCTGGGTGTCGTCGGCGAGGATCGCCACCACGGTGCCGGGCACCTGGGCGGAGATCGCCACCTGGTTGCCGCCCACGTAGGCGTTGTCGGTCTTCACCCGGGTGGAGAACACGAGGAGCCACAGCAGCAGCCAGGCCAGCGCGACCAGCACGAAGATCGCCGTGACGATCAGCAGGGCGCGCCGGCGCTTGGCCGGGTCCTTGGCGGACAGGCCGTTGTCGCGTCCGTTGGAAGGGGCGGCGGGGTTCTCAGTGGCGCTCATGGGCGTCTCCGGTGTTCGGATGCGGGGCGGCGGTGGAGGAGGTGTAGGCGGCAGGCGGCAGGTGGTAGCCGCCGCCCAGCGCCTTGATCAGGGCGAGGTCGGTGGACAGCGCCTGGGCGTGCAGGCTCACGTCGCCGTCCTGCTGTTGCAGCAACTGGGCGGTGGCGGCCAGCGACTCGCGCACGTCGCGCACGCCCTGCCGCGCGCGGGCCTGCGCGCTGGCCTGCAGGCGCTCGTTGGCGGCCACCTGGGCGGCCTGTTCGCGGCGGCGGGCGGCGAGCTGCTCCGCGCCGAGCGCCTGGGTGGCGACCTCGCGCGCGGCGCCCACCACGGTGCTGTCGTAGGCCGCCACCGCGGCATCGAGCTGGGCCCGGCTGACGCCGTAGTTCGCCTGCAGGCGGCCGCCCTCGAAGATCGGCAGGTGCAGCGCCGGGGTGAGCCCGAACACGCGGCTGCTGGGCGAGAACAGATTGCCGAGGCTGCCGCTCGAGCCGCCGCCGCCGAACAGCGCCGGCATGCCCTGGTTGGTGCTGGACAGCCCGGCCATGGCGGTGATGCTGACGTCGGGGAAGAACTGCGCGCGCGCCTCGTCGGTCTGGCGCAGCGCGGCTTCCACCTGCCAGCGGCTGGCGACGATGTCCGGGCGGCGGGCGATCAGGTCCAGCTTCGCGTCGGCCGGCAGGCCGCCGTTTACCGCGGGCAGCGGGCGCGGTGCGAGCGGTGGCAGTTCGGCCGGCGCGATGCCGAGCAGGGCGGCCAGCGCCACCTTGCGGATCTGCGCCGAGCTGTCGAGCGTCACCGCCAGCTGGCGCGTCGCGGCGAGCTGGGCCTGCGCCTGGCGCGCGGTGTCGGCGAGGTCCACGCCCTGGCGCACGCGCAGTTCGGCGGTGCGCTCCAGCCGCTCCTGGGTGGCGACCGCCTGCCTGGCGAGCGCGAGCCGTGCCCGGTCGGCCAGCCAGCCGAAGTAGGTGTCGGCAACGGCGTTCTGGATCGTCAGCGCGGCGGCGCTGCGCTGTGCTTCGGCGGCATGCGCCTGGTCGAGCGCCGCCTCGATCGCCGCGCGCTTCTTGCCCCACCAGTCGAAGTCGTACTGGAACTGCACGCCGAGGTCGGCCTGGTTATACCAGGTGAAGCCGAGCAGCTGCGCCGGCATCAGGCCGTGCTCGCTGAGGCGCTGGCGTGTCACCTGGGCGCTGCCGTTGATGCTGAGCCCGGCTTGCGCGGCGGCGAGGCGCACGGTCTGCTCGGCGTTCCGCACCCGGGTGTGCGCCTGGGCGAGGTCCGGCGAGCGCTTCATCGCCAGCTCGACGAGGGTGTCCAGCTGCGGGTCGCCGTAGGCGCGCCACCAGGCGGCGTCCGGCCAGCCGGCGGCGTTCGCCGGCGCGTCGAGGCCGGCCAGCGGCACGTCGTCGCGCAAGGCCGGGCGGTCGAGCTTGGCCGGGATCGCGCAGCCCGCCAGCACGGCCGCAAGGGCGATGGCGAGCAGCCGGCGGCCGGGTGGCGGGGCGAGCTTCATCGGGACTTCCTTCATCGTTGGGCGTCCGCGTCGAGATGATCGAGGTTGGCGGCGAGCTTGCGCAGCAGGCGGCCGAGATGGCGCTTGTCGGCCTCGCTGAAGCCGGCGAAGTAGGCGTGCGCGCGGGGAAACATCGGGGGCAGCAGCTTGCGCACGAAACGGCGGCCGTCCGCCGTGATGCGGATCACCACCTGGCGCCGGTCCGCCTCGCTGTGGCCGCGCGTGATCAGGCCGCGCTTGACCAGCGCATTGGTGATGCGGGTCATGTTGGTCGGCCCCTGTGCCGCGAACTGGCACAGCTCGCTCGGCGTGGAGCTGCCGTCGGGGTGGCTGAACAGCGCGATGAGGGTGCGGAAGTCGCTGTCGCCGAGCTTGTGCGGCTTGAGCTTGCGCTCCAGCTCTTCCTGCAGGCCGCCGCCCACCATCAGCAGCAGGCGGGCCAGCGTCACCTCGGCGACCGGAAGGTCGGGGACGATCTGGCGGGCGCGCTCCACGCCCTCGTCCAGCATGTCGATGCGATGCGCCAGCCGCGTCATTTCTTCAAGATATAGTTCATGGGTGAATAAACGTAGCAGCGGCGCGCAGGCGGGGCAAGCGCATCAGCCGGCTGGCGGCTGGACAGGTGTATGGGGCGGCGCCAGCCGGTCGAGACCGAACAGCGCGCGCACATTGGCGGTGGTGGCGGCGGCCAGCGCGGCGCGGTCCTCGCCGCGCAGCGCGGCCACGCAGTCCAGCACTTCGGTCAGGTAGGCCGGCTCGTTGCGCAGGCCGCGATGGCCGGCGCCGGGCTGGTCGGGGGCATCGGTTTCCAGCAGCAGGAATTCGAGCGGCATGCGCGCCACGATGCGGCGCAGGCGCTGCGCGCGCTCGTAGGTCACCGGCCCGCCGATGCCGAGGTGGAAGCCCATCTGCCACAGCTGCCGCGCCTGTTCCTCGCTGCCGCTGAAACTGTGCACTACGCCACGCAGGCCGGGCAGGCGGCGCAGGGTGTGGATGATTTCCTCCAGCGCGCGGCGGGCGTGCAGGATCACCGGCAGGCCGCGCTCGCGCGCGAGCTGCAATTGCGCGTGGAAGTAATGGCGCTGCCGTTCGGGGTCCGCCTCCTGCACGTAGAAATCCAGGCCGATCTCGCCCACGGCGACGGTGTCCGGCTCGGCCAGCCAGTCGGGCAACTGGGCCAGGTGTTCCGGCCGGTGCTGCGCGACGTACATCGGGTGCAGGCCGTAGGCGGGACGGACCGCCGGGATTTCTTCCGCCAGCCGCTTGATGCGCGGCCAGCTTGCGGCGTCGACGCCGGGCACGATGCAGGTGTGCACGCCGGCGGCCGCGCCGCGTGCGAGCACTCGGTCGCGGTCGCCGTCGAAGGCCCGGTCGTCGAGGTGGATATGGCTGTCGGCAAGTTCCAGCATGGCTCCGTTTTTCCCGCGCCGGCCGCGTGATGAAACCGTGACGGATCGGTCGCGGCGGCGTTGATGAATCGTGATCGCGACGGTCTAGGTGGTATTCAGTATGACGACCGTTCAATACTTTCGCAGGATGCCGGGAACGCGCATGGCGCGCGCGCCTGAGCCGCATTCAACGAGGAGATTCAGCATGAACAGGTTGATGGTCAATGCGCTTAACGTGGGCATCGCGGCAGCGCTCGCGATGGGCCTTTCGGCTTGCAACCGCGAAGCCAGCGCCGATGCCGGCGCGGGGGCGCCTCCGCAGGCCGCCGCCGCGCCGGCGCCGGAGGCGGCACCGGCCGGTCCGAAGTACGCCAAGGTGGTGAGCGTCGAACCGGTGCGCCAGACGGTGAACAATCCCAAGCAGGTCTGCCGCGACGAGGTGGTCACCCACTCCGAACCGCCCAAGGATCAGCACCAGATCGCGGGTACCGCCATCGGTGCGGTGCTGGGCGGCGTGCTCGGCAACCAGGTCGGCGGCGGCAAGGGCCGCACGCTGGCGACCGTGGCCGGCGCCGTGGGCGGCGGCTATGCCGGCAAGAAGATCCAGGAGGGCCGCCAGCAGGCCAACGTCACCACCACCACCGAACGTCATTGCGACACGGTGAGCAACTCGTCCTCCAAGATCGTCGGCTACGACGTGCGCTACGAGTACAACGGCGTGACCCGCACGACGCGCATGGATCACGATCCGGGTGACCGCGTGCAGATCGAAGAGGGCGTGATCGCCGTGTCCGACGCGCACTGAGGTGTGCTTTGAAGAGGGAGTCGCAGTCATGAGCGTCCGATCCAACAAAGCAATGTTTGCGGCCTTGGCCGGGGCGTTGGCTCTGGCGGGCTGTGCCAGCGGTCCCTACGACAATGGCGGCTACCGGAGCTATCCGCGCAACGAGGGCGGCTACTACGGCGGCCGCTGCCAGTCCTGCGGCGTGGTGCAGGACGTGCAGCAGGTCTACGTGCGCGGCGGCGGCAGCGGCACGCTGGGTGCGGTCATCGGTGCGGTGGCCGGCGGCGTGCTGGGCAGCACGGTCGGCAAGGGCGAGGGACGCACGGCCGCGACCGTGGCCGGCGCGGTCGCGGGCGGCGTGGTCGGCAACCAGGTCGGCCAGCGCAGCGGCGGCGGGGACACTCCCGCCTGGCGCATCGTCGTGCGGCTGGACGACGGGCAGTACGCCACCGTCACCCAGCGCGAAGACCCGCGCGTGCGTTCCGGCGACTATGTCGAGGTGCGCGGCGACCATGTCTACGTGAGATAGACGTAAAAACGTCTGGATGTCCAAACAAAAAGGCCCTCCGCTGGAGGGCCTTTTCTTTTTCATTGGGCCGGGCTTCAGTTGACCGCGTAGAAGCGATGCTCGCCGATGGTGGTGCCGCTTCGGTTGATCGACCAGTTCGGCACGATCGCGACCGTGGCGAAGTGGTCGGCGTGCGGCACGAACAGCCGGCGCTGCTTGGCCGGTAGCTGCCAGTTGGTGATGGACCGGCCGGCGATGTCCCATGCCTTGTGGAAGGCCTCGATGTTGGTGACTTCGAAGGCGGACGGCGTGGTGGTGAGGGCGAACTGGTGCGGCGAGGTAACCACCTTGCATACGGTGTCGCCCCACAGGCCGCGCTCGCGGCGGCGGAGCGCCACTTCGGCCACGGCCATCTGGCCGATGGTGGGTTCACTGCGGGCTTCCAGGTACACCGTCGTCGCCAGGCAGGTCTGGTCGGCGAGGGGTTGGGGCAGCACGGACGCAAGCCACAACAACAGGGAAAGTTTCATTGTCTGCCTCCAACGTGCTGTACGTGCGAGACAAACCACCGTCTTGCGCGCCGTTGCGGTGGACGGGCGGGCAGGCCGTTCCACCTGGATGAGATCGCGCCGACAGAAACTTGAGGTCGGCGCGATTTGCCACGGGATTGTGGCGTGGTCGACTGATCCGGCGTCGACCGGTTTTCGTTAGCTAGGCGGCTCCTGTGTGTCCAGCCTGCTGGGGTCCGCAACATCACGTGCGGGGATCTTTAAGTCGCCGGCTTTTTCGCCGGGTCGCGCCGATCCGGATCTTCCGGTTCGTCGCGTATAGGAGACGCCGCCTGGAGGGCGTCCCTGAATCAATGGCCGGCGGAGCCTAATGGCGGGATCGGGCCATGGCAAGTGCCGGGCCGATCCGATTCACGCCGTGCTCACGTGTTCGTGATGCGTGTCATGCGGCGCAGCAAGTGCGCCTTCGCGCTAGGCGGGCCACTTCGTGCCCAAGGTAATCGCGACGCCTTCCGCAGTTGCGAATACGTTGTCCGTCGCGCTCTGCAGGGCATCGTCGGCGATCACCGCCAGGGCCTCCCAGTGGCCGTCGGCGGGGGCCACGTCGAGCAGGCGCAGCGTCTCGCGGCCGTCGTCGCGCACTACCGTGCCAGCGCGCAGGGGGTGCGACAATAAGACGCCATGCATATGCCGTTTGTTCCCGCCGCGGTAGTGCAGGCGCGCCACGATTTCCTGGCCGGGATAGCAGCCCTTGTCGAGTGCGGTCGCCTGTAGCTGCGCGAGCGACAGCGCCGGCGGCAGCAGCGCATCCAGCGCCTCGTCGGGCAGCCACGGCCAGCCATGGCGGATCTGCCACAGCCGCCATTGGCCGTCGGCGTCGCCGGCGCCGACCTGCAGGCTGTGGTCACCGCAGCCGAGCGTCAGGCGATGCTCGTCGCCGGCAAGAGTGTGCAGGGGAAGTGCGGCGCCGGTGGACAAGGTGCTTGCGGGCAAGGCGTCGATGCGCAGCTTCGCGCGCAGCACGTAGCTGCGCAGCGCATCGGCCAGCGCGTTCGCCGCGCCGCCGCGCAGGAGCAAGAGCCAGGCGTCCTCGCGCAGTCGCGCGAGCTGGAACAGCGCGCGCACGCGGCCCTGGGCGTCGAGCCAGGCGCTGAACTGCCAGTGGCCGACGTCGAGCGTGGACAGGTTGCTGCTGAACTGGGCTTGCGCGAAGGCGCCGGCGTCGGGCCCGCTGAGCAGCAGGGTCTGGGCGGGCAGGGCGTCGATGGGCGAGGCAGGGGGCGCTTGATTCATGCGTGCAGCATGGGGGCGGTGGCGGGCGAGGACAATCGCGCCGCGCGCGCTCGGTGCGACGCAACAACGAATGGCGTCCGCTGTCAAGATTGTGCCGTTTTGTCGCAGGCATTAGTCTTGCCGCGCTAACAGAACCATGTCCGATACGCCCTCCCACACCGAAACCACGCCAGCCTCCGTCCCCGCGGAGCGACCGGCCGCGCCTGCCCAGCCGGCGGGCGAAAAGGTTCGGCCGGAGCGGGCCGCGCCTGATCCCACCCGCTATGGCGATTGGGAAAAGAACGGGCGCTGCATCGACTTCTGAGGTCGCCGGCCGGCGCGAACCGGCGGCGCACCGCTGAAGCGGCGGTCGGACGACAGCGATTCCACCCCGGGATAGCCACCATGGCAGACACGCGACGACCGCTCTCTCCCCATCTTCAGATCTATCGCTGGCAGGTGCAGATGGTCACGTCCATCCTGCACCGCGCCACCGGCATCGCCCTGGCCGCCGGCACCCTCGTGCTGGTGTGGGGGCTGCTGGCGCTGGCCGGCGGCGCGGACAGCTTCGCGGCCTTCAAGGCCTGCGCGGGCAGCCCGCTCGGCCTGCTGCTGCTGTTCGGCTGGACCTGGGCCTTCTTCTATCACCTGTGCAATGGCATCCGGCACCTGGTGCAGGACACCGGCGCGGGCTACACCATCGCGCAGTTCGTGCGCTCGAGCTGGCTGTCGGTGATCGGCAGCATCGTGCTGACGGTGATCGTCTGGGCCTATGTGCTGACGGCGGGAGGTGCGGCATGAGCGCGAACGCGAAGGATCTGTCGAAGGACCTGCGCAACCCGATCAAGCGTGCGCGCGGCCTGGGCTCGGCGCAGTCCGGCGTCGGCCACTGGTGGACGCAGCGCGTGACCGCCGTGGCGCTGGTCGCGCTCGGCCTGTGGCTGGTGGTCACCGCGCTCGGCCTGCTGCATGCCGACTACGCCACCGCCAAGGCCACGGTCGCCCGGCCGTGGAACGCGCTGCTGCTGATCGCCTTCGTCGTCGCCGCGTTCTGGCACGCCGTGCTCGGCCTGCAGGTGGTGATCGAAGACTACGTGCACACCCGTTGGAAGGAAGTGGTCCTGCTGGTGCTGATCAAGTTCCTCGCGGTGCTCGGCGCGCTGGCGAGCGTGCTGGCCGTGCTGCGCATTGCGCTGGGAGCCTGAGGTCGATGGAAAGCTACAAGATCCAACAGCATAAGTACGACGTGATCGTGGTCGGCGCCGGCGGCGCCGGCCTGCGCGCCACCTTCGGCCTGGCCGAGAAGGGCCTCAAGGCCGCCTGCATCACCAAGGTGTTCCCGACCCGCTCGCACACGGTGGCGGCGCAGGGCGGCATCTCGGCCGCGCTCGGCAACATGGGCGAGGACGACTGGCGCTTCCACTTCTACGACACCATCAAGGGCTCGGACTGGCTGGGCGACCAGGACGCCATCGAGTACATGTGCCGCGAGGCGATCCCGGCCATCCTGGAGCTCGAGCACTACGGCGTGCCGTTCTCGCGCACCGAGGAGGGCAAGATCTACCAGCGCCCGTTCGGCGGCATGACCACGCACTACGGCAAGGGCACCGCCCAGCGCACCTGCGCCGCGGCCGACCGCACCGGCCACGCCATCCTGCACACGCTCTACCAGCAGGCGCTGGCGCACGACGCCTCGTTCTTCATCGAGTACTTCGCGATCGACCTGATCTTCGACGAAGAGGGGGTGTGCCGCGGCGTGCTGGCGCTGGACATGAACGAGGGCACGCTGCACTTCTTCCGCGGCCAGGCCGTGGTGCTGGCCACCGGCGGCTATGGCCGCGCCTACTTCAGCGCCACCTCGGCGCACACCTGCACCGGCGACGGCGGCGGCATGGTGCTGCGCGCGGGCCTGGCGCTGCAGGACATGGAGTTCGTGCAGTTCCACCCCACCGGCATCTACGGCGCCGGCTGCCTGATCACCGAGGGCGTGCGCGGCGAGGGCGGCTTCCTCACCAACGCCAAGGGCGAGCGCTTCATGGAGCGCTACGCCCCCAACGCCAAGGATCTCGCCTCGCGCGACGTGGTGAGCCGCGCGATGACCATCGAGATCCGCGAGGGCCGCGGCGTCGGCGAGCACACCGACCACATCCACCTCAACCTGATGCACCTGGGCGCGGAGGTGATCCACGAGCGCCTGCCGGGCATCGCCGAGTCGGCGCGCATCTTCGCCGGCGTGGACGTGACGCGCGAACCGATCCCGGTCATTCCCACCGTGCACTACAACATGGGCGGCATCCCCACCAACTACCACGGCGAAGTGGTGCAGAAGCGCGGCGACGACGTGGACGCGGTGGTGCCGGGCCTGTTCGCCATCGGCGAGGCGGCCTGCGTGTCGGTGCACGGCGCCAACCGCCTGGGCTCCAACTCGCTGCTCGACCTGGTGGTGTTCGGCCGCGCGGTGGCCAACCGCTGCGCCGAGCTGATCAAGCCGGGCGCGCCGCACAAGGACCTGCCGGCCAGCGCGCTGGACAAGGCGCTGGCGCGCTTCGACGGCCTGCGCCACGCCAAGGGCGGCACGCCCACGGCGAAGATCCGCGCCGAAATGCAGCGCACGATGCAGAAGGACGCCGCGGTGTTCCGCACCGGCGAGACGCTGAAGGAGGGCTGCAGGAAGATTTCCGAGGTCTACGAGTCGTTCAAGGACGTGGCCGTCAGCGACCGCTCGCTGGTGTGGAACTCCGACCTCACCGAGACGCTGGAGCTGTCCAACCTGCTCGGGCAGGCGGTGGCCACCATGTACTCGGCCGAGCAGCGCCCGGAGAGCCGCGGCGCGCACGCCCGCGAGGACTTCCCCGACCGCGACGACCACGACTGGCAGAAGCACACCCTGGTGTCGGTGGACGAGGCGGGCAAGGCCGGCTTCGACTACCGCCCGGTGCACATGTATACCCTGACCGGCGACGTGGACGTGGTGCCGCCGAAGAAGCGCGTGTATTGATGGGGCTGGCACCGGTCGGGCAGGTGTCGATCGGGTTTCTTTGAACGTTGTACCGGCGCTCGCCAGACGAGCTGTTACGGCTAGCACGATGGAGTGAGGCAAACGTGGCCGAATTCACGCTACCCAAGAATTCCAAGGTCCAGCAGGGCAAGCACTATCCGGCGAAGGGCGCCAAGACGCCGCGCACCTTCCGCATCTACCGCTGGACGCCGGACGACGGCCAGAACCCGCGCATCGACACCTACGAGGTGGACCTGGCCGCGTGCGGCCCGATGGTTCTGGACGCGCTGCTCAAGATCAAGAACGAGATCGACCCGACGCTGACGCTGCGCCGCTCCTGCCGCGAGGGCATCTGCGGCTCCTGCGCGATGAACATCGACGGCACCAACACGCTGGCCTGCACCAAGGCCATCGAGGACTGCGGCTCGGGCGAGGTGAAGATCTACCCGCTGCCGCACATGCCGGTGGTGAAGGACCTGGTGCCCGACCTCACGCATTTCTACGCCCAGTACGCCTCGATCAAGCCGTGGCTGCGCACGCAGAGCCCGGCGCCGGACCGCGAGCGCCTGCAGTCGCCGGAGGACCGCAAGAAGCTCGACGGCCTGTACGAGTGCATCCTCTGCGCCTGCTGCTCCACCAGCTGCCCGAGCTACTGGTGGAACGGCGACAAGTACTTAGGGCCCGCGATCCTGCTGCAGGCCTACCGCTGGATCGTCGACAGCCGCGACGAGGACACCGGCACCCGCCTGGACGACCTGGAAGACCCGTTCAAGCTCTACCGCTGCCACACCATCATGAACTGCGCCCGCACCTGCCCGAAGGGCCTCAACCCGGCCAAGGCGATCGCGGAGATCAAGAAGCTGATCGTGGAGCGGCGCGCGGCCTGACCGCGCGGCCACCCGGCTCCGCTGGCCATACCAGAACAGGGAGGTGCCGTGATGTTCCCGTCCTTGCTCCTGCTGCCGCGGGCGTCATGGAAGATGCGCCTGCTGGCTGGCGTCGTCGCCATCGTGGTGGTGGCATCGGCGGTGTCGCAGTGGCCGCATCGCCACGATGAGCTTGCCATCGCGCGCTGGATGGCGTGGTTCAACCTTGCGGTGGGCGCGTTCCTGCTGACGCAGTCGCTCATCGTCTGCGTGCTGGGGCGGGTGCCGCGCAGCGCCCCCTGGCGCGGCGACCACCTGCGCAAGACGCTGCCGGAGATCCATGCCGAGTTCGTCGCCGAGCGGGAAGCGCGGCGGCGGAACAGCCGCGAGCTATGACCGACGCCGTGCTCAAGCGATTGCGCTGGCGTGCCCGCCGCGGCACCCGCGAGCTGGACGCCCTGTTCAGCGGCTGGCTGGATGCGCACGGCGATACCGCCGAAGCGGATACGCTGCAAGTTTTCGAGAGCCTGCTCGACGTGCAGGATCCGGACCTGTGGGACTGGGTGATGGGTCACGCCCGCGCGCCGCGTGCGGACTGGCAGGCGATCATCGATGACATCCGCGCCCGCGCTCGGCTTTGACTACCGGCCTTCGCGCCGCTTCGGCCGGGCGCTGCGCGCCGTGCTTGTCCTGGCGATGCTGGCGGTGCTGCTGAGCGGCCTGCCGCTCTGGTCGCAGGGGCTGCTGCTCGGCGGCGCCGCGGCGATCGGCTGGCGCAGCCTGCGGGCGCAGGCGTCGTCCACGGTGAGTGCGGCGGGATGGGGCGCGGAGGGCGACTGGACCCTGCGCCTGGCCGGCGGCGAGGACGTGCCGGCACGGCTGGCTTCGCACCGGGTGCTCGGTCCGCTGGTGCTGCTGCGGCTGGTCGATGCACGGGGCCACGCAACGGCGCTGCTGCTGGCCGGCGACAACAGCGATGCCGACCTGCGCCGCCGGCTGCGCATGCGGCTGGCGACGGCGCACGAGGATGAATCGGATGCCGCAGGCACTTTCCGCGCGCCGCACGGTCCGTAGCGAATAGCCGATAATGCCCGCCAGGGCGGCCAGCCCCCAAGGACCCAAAGCGACCCGCCCATGTTCCGACCCCTCGAGCTTTTCATCGGCCTGCGCTACACGCGCGCCAAGCGCCGCAACCAGTTCATCTCCTTCATCTCCACCGTCTCCATCGTCTGCATCGCCATCAGCGTGACCGCGCTGATCACCGTGATGTCGGTGATGAACGGCTTCGACGACGAGCTGCGCTCGCGCATCCTGGGCGCGATCTCGCACGCCACCGTGTCGGGCCTGCCGGGCGAGAGCGTGCAGGCCTGGCCACGCGCGGTGCAGGTGGCCGAGGCCAACCCGCACGTGCGGGGCGCGGCGCCCTACGTGGAAACCGAAGCCTTCCTGCAGGCGCGGCGCCCGAGCGGCGCGCTGGTGCGTGGCGTCGAGCCGGCGCTGGAGCCGAAGGTTTCCGACATCGGCACGCATATGGTCGCCGGCAGCCTCGCCGAGCTGACGCCCAAGAGCTGGAACATCGTGCTGGGCCGTGAGCTGGCGCTGACCCTGGGCGTGGACGTGGGCGACCGCGTCACCGTGGCGGTGCCGCAGTTCCGCTCCACGCCGCTCACCGGCAGCGTGCCGACGCTGCGCAGCTTCCACGTGGCCGGCATCTTCGAGCTGGGCATGCAGGAGTTCGACTCCGGCCTCGCCCTGGTCAACATGCAGGACGCCGAGCGGCTCAACGGCCTGGACGGCCCCACCGGCATCCGCCTGCGCCTGGACGACCTGTTCAACGCGCGGCCGGTGGCGAAGGAACTGGCCAACGAGCTGGGGCAGGTCTACCGCGTGGAGACCTGGATGGACAGCCACGCCAACTTCTTCTCCGCCATCGCGATGGAGAAGCACGTGATGTTCATCATCCTCTCGCTGATCATCCTGGTGGCGGT
Source organism: Frateuria defendens (assembly GCF_001182895.1). Classification (GTDB taxonomy): domain Bacteria; phylum Pseudomonadota; class Gammaproteobacteria; order Xanthomonadales; family Rhodanobacteraceae; genus Frateuria_B; species Frateuria_B defendens. The sequence continues at coordinate 28,196 of NZ_LFQR01000066.1, forward strand.
GATCAACCTGATCTCGATGCTGATGATGCTGGTGACCGACAAGCAGGCCGACATCGCCATCCTGCGCACGCTGGGCTCCACGCCACGCAGCATCATGGGCATGTTCATGGTGCAGGGCGTGCTGGTGGGCTTCGTGGGCATCGGCTTCGGCGTAGGGCTGGGCTCGCTGCTCTCTTGGCAGCTGCCGGCCATCGTGAAGTGGGTGGAGCGTACCTTCCACGTCACCTTCCTCTCGCCCGACGTCTATTACATCAGCGAGTTGCCCAGCAAGCTCGCGGCCAGCGACGTGGGCTGGGTGGCGCTGGTCACCTTCCTGTTCTCGCTGCTGGCGACCCTGTATCCCGCGTGGCGCGCCTCGCGCACGCAGCCGGCGCAGGCGCTGCGCTATGAGTGAGCCGATGACTGCCTCTTCCCGGATCGTGCTGCGCGCGCGCGGCATCGCCAAGACCTACCAGGAGGGCGACCTGCACACCGAGGTGCTCGCCGACGTCAATTTCGAACTGAAGCGCGGCGAGACCATGGCCATCGTAGGCGCTTCGGGCTCCGGCAAGAGCACGCTGCTGCACATCCTCGGCGGCCTGGACACGCTGACCCGCGGCGAGGTGGAGGTGGACGGGCATCAGCTCTCGCGCCTCTCCGACGCCGAGCGCGGGCGCGTGCGCAACCGCTCGATGGGCTTCATCTACCAGTTCCACCACCTGCTGCCCGAGTTCACCGCGCTGGAGAACGTGTGCATGCCGCTGCTGATCCGCGGTACCTCGATCGGTGAGTCGGAGCGGCAGGCCAGCGCCTTGCTGGAGCGCGTCGGGCTGGGCGCGCGCCAGCAACACAAACCGTCGGAACTGTCCGGCGGCGAGCGCCAGCGCTGCGCGGTGGCGCGCGCGCTGGTGACCCGTCCGGCCTGCGTGCTGGGCGACGAGCCCACCGGCAACCTCGACGAGGGCAACGCGGCACATGTCTACGAACTGATGCTGGAACTCAACCGCGAGATCGGCACCAGCTTCATCCTGGTCACCCACGACAGTCGCCTGGCCGCGCGCATGGACCGCACCCTGGTGCTGCACAACGGCGTGCTGCAGGAGCCGTCGCGGGCCTGACCGGCGCCAGCGCACGGCCACGGCCGGCGCCTACACGGATTTCGTCCCCGGGCCGGGCGAGGCCGCGCTAGCCTGTCCCTTCTGCAAGGGACGGCGGAGGCGCGATGACGAAATGGCCGGGCGCGGTGGCGGCGGCGCTGGCGTTCCTGCTTGGCGTGCTGCTGGTGCAATGGCTGCCGCGGCTGCCGCCGCCCTGGTGCGATGGCCTGTTGGCGGGGGCGGCCCTGGCCGCCGGCTGGCGCTGGCCGCGCCTGCGCTGGGCCGCGGTGCTGTGCCTGGGTGTGGCCTGGGCCGCGTGGCGTGGCACGCTCGCGATGGAGCTGCGCCTGCCGACGGAGCTGGAAGGGCGCGACGTCGAGGTGGTCGGTGTCGTCGACGAGCTGCCGCTGGCCCGCCAGGAGGCCGCCGCCTTCCTGCTGCGGGTGGAATCCGCCAGCGTGGACGGGAAGCCCATCGCCCTGCACGGGCGGTTGCGCCTGGCCTGGTACGACGATGCGCCGGCCTTGCAGCCGTGCGCGCGCTGGCGGCTGCATCTGCGGCTGCGCCGGCCGCGCGGCCTGATCGATCCCGGTGGCGCCGACAGCGAGCGCAGCGCGCTGGAGCGGCGCATCGCGGCCGTCGGTTACGTGCGCGACGATCCCGAGAACCACCCGCTCGGCGCGCCGGGCTGGTGCCTGGACGGCGTGCGCGCGTCGATCGCCGCCGGCATCGCGGCGCGCGTGCGCGACCCGCACGACGCCGCCCTGCTGCGGGCCTTCGCGGTGGGTGACACGCGCGGACTCGACGCGCACGACTGGGAAGTGGCGCGGGCCAACGGCATCCCGCACCTGATCGCGATCTCCGGCTTCCACGTCGGCGTCGCGGCCGTGGTGGGGGTCTGGCTGGCCGGCCTCGTTTTCTGGCTTTGTCCCCGGCTGGCCTTGCGGGTGCCGCGCGGGCCGGTGCAGGCGCTGGCGGCCGTGGTCGCGGCCGGCGGCTACAGCGCGCTCGCCGGCTTCGGCCTGCCCACCGTGCGCACGCTGCTGATGATCGCGGTGGTGGCGCTGGCGCGCTGCAGCCGCCGCGGCGCGGGCGGGGCGCAGTCGCTGGCCCTGGCCTTGCTCGCGATCCTGCTGGCCGATCCGCTGGCCGTGCTGGCGGCGGGCTTCTGGCTGTCCTTCGTCGGCGTGGCGTTCCTCATGCTCTGTCTGGCGACGCGGGCGCATGGGCTGCGCGGCTTCCTGCGCGAGCTCTCGCTCGGCCAGTTGGTGATGACGGTGTCGCTGTTGCCGCTGACGCAATGGTTCTTCGGCGAATCCTCGCTGGTCGGCCTGCTCGCCAACCTCGTCGCGGTGCCGTTCGTGAGTTTCGTGATCGTGCCGATGGCGCTGCTGGGCATGGCGTTGCTGCTGCTGTGCCAGCCCGCGGCGGCGCCGGTGCTGGTCGGCGCCGGCTGGCTGGCGCACGCGCAGTGGTGGCTGCTGGAACGGATGGCGCAGTGGCCCGGCGCGCACTGGTATCTGCCGGAAGTACGGCCGTGGGCGCTGGCCCTGGCGACGCTCGGTGCGTTGTGGCTGTTCGCGCCGCGCGGGCTGCCGCTGCGCTGGCTGGGGGCGCTGCTGTTCCTGCCGCTGGTGTGGCCGCCGCGGCCGGCGCTCGCCGACGGCGCCTTCCAGGCCTGGGTGCTGGACGTGGGGCAGGGGCTGTCGATGGTGGTGCGCACGGCGCGGCACGCCATGGTGTACGACGCCGGCGCGGCGTATCCCTCGGGCTTCGATCTCGGCGAGGCGGTGGTGCTGCCGTCGGTCCATGCGCTCGGCATCGCGCGGCTGGATGCGCTGGTGATCAGCCACGCCGACAACGACCACGCCGGCGGCGCGGCCGCGGTGGCCGCGGCCTTTCCGGACGCCGTGCGTTACGCGGGCGAGCCGGAAAAGATGCCGCTGCCGATGCGGCCGTGCCAGGCGGGGCAGGCATGGGATTGGGACGGCGTGCGTTTTCGCGTGCTCCATCCGCCGGGGGCCGCGCCGGGCAAGGGCAACGAGCGCTCCTGCGTGCTGCAGGTGGAGGGCCGGCATGGCCGGCTGCTGCTGACCGGCGACATCGACGCGCGGGTCGAGTCGCAACTGGCCGCCACCGTGGCCGACGCGGGTGTGGGGCGCGACACGGTGCTGCTGGTGCCGCACCACGGCAGCCGCTATTCCTCCACGCCCGCCTTCATCGCGGCGGCGCGGCCCGCGCTGGCGCTGGTCTCGGCCGGCTGGCGCAACCGCTTCGGCCATCCGCATCCGCAGACCATGCAGCGCTATGCGACGGCTGGCGTCGCCGTATGGAACACGGCCGACAGCGGGGCGATCGCGCTGGCGTTTCCGGTCGATGCACCGCCACGGATCGAGGCGACCTGGCGCCGGCGGCAGCGCCGCTACTGGCGCGAAGGCGGCCTGTGACGCCGGTCGCGGCCGCGGCCGGCCGGCGGCGGCCGCGCGGGAGCGGACTGCTATGATGTCGCCCTTTCCATTGGCGCTGCGTGCGGGGGTCGCCATGCTCGAGATATTGATGGCTGGCGGGTGGGCGATGGCGCCCATCCTGATCTGTTCGGCGGTCGCCGTGGCGATCGTGCTGGAACGTTGCTGGACGCTGCGCCGCAAGGCCGTGCTGCCCGAGGGCCTGGGCCAGGAAGTGCGCCAGTGGGCCGCCGGCGGCCAGCTCGATCCGGCGCACCTGGATACGCTGGCCGCCGGTTCGCCGCTGGGCGAGCTGCTGGCCGCGGCGCTGGCCGTGCGCAACCGGCCGCGCGAGCTCATCAAGGAGCGCATCGAGGACACCGGCCGCCATGTGGTGCACCGCATGGAGCGCTACCTCAACACGCTCGGCACCATCGCGCTGATCGGTCCGCTGCTCGGCCTGCTCGGCACCGTGATCGGCCTGATCCGGATGTTCATGCAGGTGATGAACGGCGGCATGGCCGATCCGACCAAGATGGCCGGCGGCATCGGCGAGGCGCTGATCTGCACCGCCACCGGCCTGGTGGTGGCCATCCCCGCCTACGTGCTGCACCGCTACTTCCGCTCCAAGGTGGCCGGCTACTGCGTGGAGATGGAGAAGCAGGCCACGCTGCTGCTGGACGACCTCACCGTGGCGGCGCCCGCGCCGCGCACCCGCCGCGCGGCGGCCACGGCCGGCACGGACGCGGGCTGAGCCATGCGTATCGGCAACGACCGCCGGCAGGACGAGGTGGAGATCAACGTGATCTCGCTGATCGACGTGCTGCTGACCCTGCTGATGTTCTTCGTGCTCACCACCACCTTCGTGGAGCACTCGCGCATGCAGGTGACGCTGCCCAAGGCCAGCGCGGAGGAGCGCGACATGCAGGCGCCGGCGCTCACCGTGATGGTGGAGCGCGACGGCCGTTTCTACGTGGGCAGCGACGAGGTGATGGGCGAGGGCGTGGAGCCGCTCAAGCAGGCCATCGCCCGCGCGGCCGGCGAGGACCGCCAGCGCCAGGTGGTGATCCGCGCCGACGCGCAGACCACCCACCAGCACGTGGTAACGGCGATGGACGCGCTGGGCCAACTCGGCTTCACGCACCTCTCCATCGCCACGACGCCAGACAGGTCGGACACGCAGTGAGCGGCGACAAGAAGACGAAGAAGATCGACTGGGGGCAGACCTGGGCGATCTACCGGCGGCTGCTCGGTTACCTGAGACCCTATCGCTGGATCGGCATGGCTACTGTGGTCGGCCTGATCGTCGATGCCGCGGGCCAGACGGCGTTCGTGCAGATGATCAAGCCGATGATCGACGGCCTGTTCGTGGAGAAGGATCCGGGCACGATCTTCTGGCTGCCGGTCCTCATCCTGATCATCGCCGTGGTGCGCGCGTTCGCTTCCTACTATTCCGACTACGGCATGGGCGTGCTCAGCCGCAGCGTGGTGCAGGACATCCGCAAGGACGTGTTCGCCAGCTACCTGCGCCTGCCGGTGCCGTTCTTCGCGCGCGAGGCGTCCGGCCAGCAGATCTCGCGCATCACCTACACCTCCGACCAGGTCGCCAAGGCATCCACCACGGCCTTCAAGTCGATGGTGCAGGACAGCCTGCTGGTGGTGGGCCTGATCGGCACCATGCTGGTCAACAGCCCCTACCTCACCCTGGCGCTGCTGCTGATGGTGCCGAGCATGGTCGGCGTGGTGACCTGGATCAGCCGCCGCTACCGGCGCATCAGCCGGCGCGTGCAGAACACCATGGGCTCGGTGGCCGGCTCCGTGCGCGAGGCGGTGGACGGCCACCGCGAGGTGCGCATCTACGGCGCCCAGGCCGGCGAGCAGCGCCGTTTCGACGAGGTGGCCGAGCGCACCGCGCAGTTCAACCTCAAGATCTCCTCCACCAGCGCGCTGTCGAGCGCGATGGTGCAGACCACCGCGGCGCTGGCGCTGGCCGGCATCGTGTGGCTGGCGACGCGGCCGTGGCAGATCGACAGCATGACGGCCGGCACGTTCACCGCCGTGATGTTCGCCATGGCCGGCCTGATGACGCCGCTCAAGCGCCTCACCAACGTGCAGGGCGACATCCAGCGCGGCGTGGCGGCGGCGGAGGAACTGTTCGAGACCATGGACCTGCCGCCCGAGCGCGACGCCGGCACGCGCACGCTCGCGCGCAGCCGCGGCGACCTGCGTTTCGAGCACGTGGGCCTGGCCTACGAGAACTCCACCGCGCAGGTGCTGCAGGACATCAGCCTCCTCTGCCCGCACGGTTCGGTCACCGCCCTGGTCGGGCGCTCCGGCAGCGGCAAGACCAGCCTGGTGAGCCTGCTGCCGCGCTTCTATGCGCCGAGTTCCGGGCGCATCGTGCTGGACGGGGAAGACTACGAGTCCTACACCCTCGCTTCGCTGCGCCGGCAGATCGCGTGGGTGGGGCAGCACGTGGTGCTGTTCGACGGCACCGTGGCCGAGAACATCGCCTACGGCGAGCTGGCCGGGGCGAGCGAGGCCGAGATCGCGGCGGCGGCCGAGGCGGCTAACGCGATGGAGTTCATCGAGCGCCTGTCGCAGGGCCTCAACACGCCGATCGGCGAAGACGGCAGCCTGCTTTCCGGTGGCCAGCGCCAGCGCATCGCGATCGCCCGCGCCATCCTCAAGAACGCGCCGATCCTGGTGCTGGACGAGGCCACCAGCGCGCTGGACACGCATTCGGAGCGGCTGATCCAGCAGGCGCTGCAGGGCCTGATGCGCGACCGCACCACCCTGGTCATCGCGCACCGGCTCTCCACCATCGAGGGCGCCGACCAGATCGCGGTGATGGACCAGGGCCGCATCGTCGAGCGCGGCACGCACGCCGAACTGCTGGCGCTGGGTGGCCACTACGCGGCGCTCCACCGCATGCAGTTCCACGACCGGCCGGCCGACTGAGGCCGCCGCGGTGGCGCTCGCCGACACGCTCGCCTCGGCCTGGTACGGCGGCGGCCGCGTGCCGTGGTGGACGCGGCCGCTGGCTGCGCTCTACGGCGGCGTGGTCGCGCTGCGGCGCGGGCTCTACCGCTCGGGTCGGCTGCGCAGGGTGCGCCTGCCGGTGCCGGTGGTGGTGATCGGCAACCTCACCGCCGGCGGCACCGGCAAGACCCCGCTCACCATCGCGCTGGCCGAGGCGCTGCGTGCGCGCGGCTTCCGGCCCGGCGTGGTGAGCCGGGGCTACGGCGGAAGCCTGCGCGAGCCGCGCCTGCTCGGCGAGCACCCCGACCCCGCCGAGGTGGGCGACGAACCCTGCCTGATCCGCGCCAGCGGCGTGCCGGTGGCGGTGGGGCGAGAGCGCCCGGCGGCGGCGCAGCGCCTGCTCGACGCGGGTTGCGACGTGGTGATCGCGGACGACGGCCTGCAGCACTACCGCCTGGCGCGCGACGTGGAGATCTGCGTGATCGACGGCGCGCGCCGCTTCGGCAACCGCCGGCTGCTGCCGGCCGGGCCGCTGCGCGAGCCGATGGAGCGCCTGGGCACGGTCGATTTCCGCGTCTGCAACGGCGGCCGGGCGGAGCCGGGCGAAGTGGCGATGCGCCTGCGCGGCGGCACCGCGCGGGCCTTGTCCGACGGCGGCGAGCGGCCGCTGTCGGACTTCGCCGGCCAGGCGGTGCATGCGGTGGCGGCGATCGGCCATCCGGCACGCTTCTTCGACAGCCTGCGCGGGCAGGGGGTCGAAGTGATCGAGCATCCTTTTCCCGACCACCATGCCTTCGAGCCGGCCGACCTCGCCTTCGGCGATGCGCGCGCGGTGCTGATGACCGAGAAGGACGCAGTGAAGTGCCGGCGTTTTGCCGGCGCGGGGTGGTGGTCGGTGCCGGTGAGGGCGGAGTTGGACGAGGGTTTCTTCGAGGGGGTGGTTGCGCGCATCGCGGCGGTGCATCGACCTTGAGCCGGTGCTTGTTTCGCGCCTGGCACGGAGACACGCTCTTTTTTGCTGGCCAGGAAGGCGTGTCGCGTGTTGTTGAAGCCTTGTCGTGGGCTGGCCGGCTTTTGGCCGGGACTGCCGGCGGCCGAAAGCCTGCCGCGGGCGAGCCGGCACAAGCGACTCGCTCCGCCGGCCAGCAGACGCTAAGCAAAAAAACCTAAGAGCCTGTTCAAAGTATTGCCGTTGACGCGGCTTGGCTCCTCCCCTGCACGCAGGGGGGGGTGCAGGTGGGAGAGACTTTGAACAGGCTCTAAGCAAAAACGGCCGCCCGAAGGCGGCCGTTGTCGGTAACGCGAGGGCGCGATTTTCAGCGCACGCGCGTCACGTTGCCGTTGGCATCCACGCTGACGAGGTCGCCTTCGCGGATGGTGCTGGCGTCGGGCACGGTCACGTTGCTGTAGCTGCCGTTGCCCATGCGGATGCGCAGCGTATAGGTCTCGCCGCCGCCGCCTTTGCCGATGCGGTTGCCGGCGATGCCGCCGCCGACCGCGCCCGCCACCGTGGCCAGCTTGCGGCCCTTGCCCTGGCCGACCTGGTTGCCGAGCACGCCGCCGGCCACCGCGCCGATGATGGCGCCGGCGGTGCCGTGCTGGCGGCCCTGCACCACGTTGCGCTCGATCGATTGCACCGTGCCGCATTCGTCGCAGCGCAGGTAGATGCCGTCGTTGCGCACCAGCACGCCGCTGCCGGCACGGGGGGCGACCGAGGACTGCGCCGCGGCGCCGGCGGTCGCCAGGGCCAGGGTGGCGCCGAGGGCGAGGGGGAGAAGGCGATGGATCGTCATGACGGCTCCTTGGGAATCGTGTGTGGGGCGGCGCCGAGTCTAGCGGTGCCGCGTGAACCTCCGTTCAAGCGCCCGCCGCGCCATGGGACGCGGCGGGCTGCCGCGGGCGGGGCGCGAGTTCATTATGATGCATGTCTGGCCGAGCCCGTCCGGGGGCGCGCCATGCCTTCCTGCTGACTTCGCGGAGTACCCATGAGCCTCATCCAAGTGCCGGTGTCCTACGGCGAGCTGATCGACAAGATCACCATCCTGGAGATCAAGTCGCGGCAGATCACCGACGCGGGCAAGCTCGCCAACGTGCGCAACGAGCTCGACCTGCTCAACGCCACCTGGGCCAACGATGCCGCCTCCGCCACCGACATCGCCGACGAGCGCGGCCGCCTGCTGGCGGTGAACGAGGCGCTGTGGGACATCGAGGACCGCATCCGCCTGAAGGAGAAGGCGCAGGCCTTCGACCAGGAGTTCATCGAACTGGCGCGCTCGGTGTACTTCCGCAACGACGAGCGCGCGGCGGTGAAGCGCGAGATCAATCTCAAGCTCGGCTCCCAGCTGGTGGAGGAGAAGTCCTACCAGGACTACAGCCCGGCCGCAGGCTGAGCCTACCGTGGATCTTCGCGCCTCGAACGAGGAGGACGCCCTGGCGCTGCTCGACATCTGGCGCCGGGCCGTGCGCGCCACGCACCACTTCCTCTCGCCGGAGGACTTCGCGGCGATCGAGGCCATCGTCGAGCGCTACGTCGTCCAGGCGACGTTCTGGGTGGTGGTGGACGAGACGGGCCGGCCGCTCGGCTTCATGGCCGTCTCCGCCGCGCACATCGAGGCGCTGTTCGTCGATCCCGACCGGCACGGGCAGGGCATCGGCGCGCGGCTGGTCGCCCACGCCGCGCGGCTGGCCACGCCGGCGGGGGTGCTGACGGTCGAGGTGAACGAGCAGAACGCGCAGGCCGTGGGCTTCTATCGTCACCTGGGGTTCCGCCAGACCGGCCGCACCGACGTCGATGGCGACGGGCGCCCATACCCGCTGCTGCAACTGCGCCGGAGCCTTTGACGGAGGCGTGCCGGCCGGGTGTGGCCGCATCGGCTCCGCCGCCGCCGCGCAGCTAGCCAAAACCCAGCTCCTGCGAGGCCGCCTCGAAGCGCTCGACCACCTCGTCCACGCCGATCAGGTCCATCACGCCGGGGTACTCGATCTTGCTGCCCCAGGGAATCTCGCTGGCGGGTTTGTGCAGGTACTTGCGGGCGGCGGCGTCGTACTTGTCCACGCACCAGCGCCGGTCCGAATAGGGCCCGGAGCGGTGCGGGTTGCTGGCCGCGTGCAGGCCCAGCACCTTGCAGCCCACCGCGTTGCCGATGTGCATGGGGCCCGAATCGGGCGTGAGCAGCAGCGGCGCGCGAGTGAGCAGGGCGAGCAGCTGCTTGAGCGTGTCCTTGCCGGTGAGGTCGAGCGGCGCGCGCGTGCTGGCGGCGAGGATGGCGTCGGCCATCGCGCGTTCGCCGGGCGAGGGCCCGCCGATCAGCGCCACGCGCCAGCCGCGCGCGGCGGCGTGGTCCATCACCGCCGCGTAGCGCTCCGGCCGCCAGTTGCGCAGGGCGTGGCTGGAGGTGGGGCTCACCAGCAGCGTGGGCGTGTCGCCGGGCAGCTGCGCGGCGGCCCAGGCGTGGGCTTCTTCGGGGATAGGGATGTCCCAGCGCACCGCGGTCTGCTTGAGGCCCAGCGGCTCGCAGAAGCTGCCGATGGCGTCGAGCACGTGTTCGCCGGTGCGGGCGGGGATGCGCTCGTTGACCACCAGGCCGTGCAGGTCCTTCGAGCGGTCGCGGTCGTAGCCGATGCGCCGCCGCGCACGGACGCCGAGGCTGAGCAGGTTGGAGCGCAGCGCCACCTGCATCTGCAGCAGCGCGTCGAAGCGGCGCCCGCGCAGCGCCGCGTGCACCGCGCGCATGCCGGCCCAGCCCTGGCCCTTGTCGAAGGTGACGAACGCCACGCCGGGCAGATCGCCGACCAGCTTGCGTTCCAGCTTGCCGACGATCCAGGTCAGCGCGGTCTGCGGCCAGGCCGCCTGCAGCGTACGCACCAGCGGCACCACGTGGGTGACGTCGCCAAGGGCGGAGGTGCGCAGCAGGCAGAGCGAGGCGGGAGCGGGAAGGGGGCTTGGGCTACTATCGCCGGTCATGAATCGGTGGGCCGTTACGGGTAACGAGGCGGAATGATGCAGGAACACCTGCACGAAGGCACGGACGGCGCGCTGCTGTTCGACGCGGCGCTGGCGCCGCAGGCGGACGAGGCATGGTTCTCGCCCGCGCACTGGCGCTCGCGCGGCGCGCTGCGCACGCAGGCCGGCGGACGCGGTGGCGTGGCGGTGATCGACACCCCGGCCGGCGCCTGCGTGCTGCGCCATTACCGCCGCGGCGGGCTGGTCGCGGCGTGGCTGGGCGACCGCTACCTCTGGCGGGGGCGGGACGCCACGCGCAGCTTCGCCGAGTTCCGCCTGCTTGCGCGCATGGCCGAGCTTGGCCTGCCCGGCCCGCAACCGGTGGCCGCGCGCTACCGGCGGCGGGGCCTGTTCTACACCGCCGACCTCATCACCCGCCGCATCGACGAGGCCGCCACGCTGGCCCAATGCCTGGCGGCGGGCCGGCTGGACGCCGCGCTGGCGGAGGCGGTGGGCGAATTGATCGCGCGTTTCCACCGCGCCGGGGTGTGGCACGCCGACCTCAACGCGCACAACGTGCTGGTGGCGCCGTCCGGGCTGCACCTGATCGACTTCGACCGCGGCCGCCTGCGCGCGCCGGCCGAGGGCTGGCGCCTGGCCAACCTGCAGCGGCTGCAGCGCTCGTTGCGCAAGCTCGGCGCCGCCGCCCCGGGCGAAGAGGCTTTCATGCGCGGCATCTGGGCGCCGCTGCTGCACGGCTATGCGCGTAGGCTGGGCGCATGAGCTGGCACCTGCATTTCCTCGGCACCGGCGCCGCGCACGCGGTGGAGCTCGGTTCGTCCGCCGCGGTGCTCGAACGCGACGGCGAGCCGCTGCTTTTGATCGACTGCGGCCCCGACACGCTCGACCGCTACCTCGCCGCTTACGGCGCGCCGCCGCGCGCGCTCTACATCACCCACACCCACCTCGACCACGTCGGCGGCATGGAGCGGCTGTTCGGCCGGCTGTGGTTCGACGAGGCGCTGCGCGGGCGCACACGCTTGTTCGCGCACGCGGAGCTGCTGCCGTGGCTGCAGCGGCGGGTGGCGGACTACCCGGGCGTGCTGGCCGAGGGCGGCGTGAACTTCTGGGAGGCGTTCCGCCTGCTGCCGTGCTCGCGCGGCTTCTGGCTGGACGGCCTGTGGTTCGACGTGTTGCCTACCCGCCATCACCGGCCGGGCACGTCCTTCGGCGTCGCGCTGGAGGGCAGCTTCGTCTTCACCGGCGACACGCGGCCGATCCCGGAGATGCTGGCCGAGCGCGCCGCGCACGGCGAAGTGGTGGCGCACGACTGCGGCCTCCACGGCAATCCGTCCCATGCCGGCATCGAGGACCTCGAGCGCGAATACCCGGCGGAGCTGCGCGCGCAATTGCTGCTCTACCACTACGGCAGCGTGGCCGACGGCGCGGCGCTGGCGGCGCGCGGCTACCGCATCGCCGGCCCCGGCCAGCGGGTGGCGTTGCCGCCGCCGCGGCCGGTGCGGGCGGACGCCGGCTGAGAGCCTGTTCATGATCTCCCAGTACCCCGCGTTGCTTCGCTGAGGCCGCCGCGGCAGCCTCGGCGGGAAGCGGCGCCGCCGGCACGGCCGGCCGGATGTGCGCGCTTCCCTTGTCTCGGCCTCCCGCTCTCGCTATCCTTCCGCTTCTTTGCCGGCCAGGATGGGTGGGCAAGAGCGGTTTCGCCACGCGGGGAAGCGTCCGGGTGGCACGAAGAAACCGGACCGGCCCGCCCGGCGGGTCGGTCGCAGCGTCAAGCGCTTTGCGTGCGGAGAGGTGTCCGAGTGGTTGAAGGAGCACGCCTGGAAAGTGTGTATACGGCTTATCCCCGTATCGCGGGTTCGAATCCCGCCCTCTCCGCCAATTAATCCGGAGCGACCGGTTTACCGTCCTCCAGCGTCTATGGTGGCCCCGTCGGTCCCCCCGCGACGATAGTCCGCAAACCCCGCCAGGTCCGGAAGGAAGCAACGGTAGTGGATGATTCGGGTGCCGGGGTGTGGCTGGCGGGGCCGCCGCCCATCAAGCATCAGCCTTCCACGAACCCTGGCGCAACCGGTCCCCTGGTGGCCGGAAGGGGCGAACCCGCACGGCCCGTTCGCCCCTTCTCCCCACCGGGGAAGGTTGGGATGAGGGGGCGGGTCTCGCGTAGGGCTCTGCTGAGGCAGGGCCGGCTCCATGTAGGCCCCAAGCCCTGGCACGAACCTCAGTGCCCGGAAAACGGCCCCCGGCATGCCTGTGCAAGGCGACGGCCAGGTGAGGCAGGCGATTTGAAAAAGGCCTTTACTGACTTGTAGCCCCCGCCTTGGCACAATCGTCCCTCGCCCCAAGGTAGTTGCGAATGTCCTATCAAGTCCTCGCGCGCAAATGGCGCCCCCGCAAGTTCGCCGAACTGGTCGGGCAGGAGCATGTGGTGCGTGCGCTCACCAATGCGCTCGACTCCGGGCGCATGCACCACGCCTACCTGTTCACCGGCACCCGCGGCGTGGGCAAGACCACCATCGCGCGCATCTTCGCCAAGTCGCTCAACTGCGAGCGCGGCGAATCGGCCGACCCCTGCGGCGAGTGCGCCGTGTGCACCGCGGTGGACGCGGGCCGCTTCGTGGATCTGCTGGAGATCGACGCGGCCAGCAACACCGGCGTGGACGACGTGCGCGAGGTGATCGAGAACGCGCAATACGCCCCGGCGCGCGGCCGCTTCAAGGTGTACCTGGTGGACGAGGTGCACATGCTCTCCAAGCCCGCCTTCAACGCCCTGCTCAAGACGCTGGAGGAACCGCCGCCGCACGTGAAGTTCCTGCTCGCCACCACCGACCCGCAGAAGCTGCCGGTGACGGTGCTCTCGCGCTGCCTCAAGTTCAACCTGAAGCGCCTGCTGCCGGAGCAGATCGCCGGGCAGATGCGGCACATCCTGGGCGCCGAGGGCATCGCCTACGAGGACGCCGCGATCGGCGAGCTGGCGCGCGGTGCCGACGGCTCGCTGCGCGACGGCCTGTCGCTGCTCGACCAGGCCATCGCCTACGGCGGCGGCGAGCTCAAGGCGGACGACGTGCGCGCCATGCTGGGCAGCGTGGCGCGCGGCCAGGTGCTCGGCCTGCTCGACGCGCTGGCCGCGGGCGACGGCGAACGGCTGCTGGAGGAGTGCGCGCGCATCGCTTCCTTCTCGCCCGATTTCGGCGGCGTGCTGGACGATCTCGCCGCGACCTTGCACCGCATCCAGCTGCTGCAACTGGTGCCCGGCTACCGCGCCGAGGACGAGGGCGCGGCCGCCGCCGAGCTGGCCGCGCTG
>NZ_LFQR01000067.1 GCF_001182895.1 Frateuria defendens
CCGGCCTCGGCCAGCGCCGCGCGCAGCGGCGCGCCCAGCGCCTCGTCGTCGAACAGCAGGGCGACTGCGGGCGCCTCAGCCATGGGTCGGCTCCGCGGCGCGCTGCGCCAGCACCTCGCCGATCTGCGCCAGCAGCTCGGACTCCTGGTAGGGCTTGCCGAGGTAGCGGTCCACGCCGATGTCGAAGGCGCGCTGGCGGTGCTTCTCGCCGGTGCGCGAGGTGATCATCACGATGCGCACCTCGCGCAGGCGCGGGTCGGCCTTCATGTGGGTGGCCAGCTCGTAGCCGTCCATGCGCGGCATCTCGATGTCCAGCAGCATCAGGTCGGGCACGCGCTCGTGCAGTTTCTCCAGCGCGTCGATGCCGTCCTTCGCGGTGAGGACCTCGTATTCGTTGCGCTCCAGCACGCGGCCGGTGACCTTGCGCATGGTGATGGAGTCGTCCACCACCATCACCAGCGGCCGGCTGCGCGGCTCTTCCGCCGGCCCCGCGGGCTCCACCGGCAGGCCGTCGGCCAGGCGCTGCTCGCGCCGCACCGAGCCGTGGCGCACCAGCGGCGCGAGGTCGAGGATGATCAGCACCGAGCCGTCGCCCATGATGGTGGCGCCGAGCACGCCCGGCACCGAGCTCACCTGCGGGCCGACCGACTTGACCACGATCTCGCGCGAGCCGAGCACCGCATCGACGCGGATCGCCGCGCGCAGGTCGCCGGAACGGGTGAGCAGCAGCGGCAGCGGCCCTTCCTCCACCGCGTAGGCCGGCGGCAGGCCGAGCAGCCCGGCGAGGTCGTGGATGCCGTACTGCTCGCCGCTGTACTGGAACGCGGGCTCCGCCTCGGCCAGGCGGCCGGCCAGCTCGTCCGGGCTGATGCGCGCCACGCCCTGCACCGAGGTCATCGGGATGGCGAAGGTGGCCTCGCCGATGCGCACCAGGATCGCCTGCGTCACCGCGAGGGTGAACGGCAGGCGCAGCACGAAGGTGGTGCCGCGGCCCGGCGGCGACTCGATCGCCAGCGAGCCGCCGAGCTGGCGGATCTCGTTGGCCACCACGTCCATGCCGACGCCGCGGCCGGCCAGCTGGGTCACCGCCCCGGCGGTGGAGAAGCCGGTCTGGGTGATCAGGCCGAGCAGCTGCTCGTCGTCGAGGTGGTCGCCGGCGCCGATCAGGCCGCGCTCGACGGCGCGGGCGCGAATGGCCGCGCGGTCGAGGCCGCGGCCGTCGTCGCTCACCTGGATCACCACCTCGGTGGCCTCGCGCGCCACGCGGATGCGCACCGCGCCGTCCTCCGGCTTGCCGGCCGCACGGCGCTCCGCCGGCGACTCGATGCCGTGCGCGATGGCGTTGCGCAGCATGTGCTCGAACGGCGCCTTGAGGCGGTCGAGCAGGTTGCGGTCCATTTCGCCGTGCGCGCCCTCGACGTAGAGCTGGGCGCGCTTGCCCTCTTCCTGCGCCGCCTGGCGCAGGGTGCGGCGCAGGTTCGGCACCATGGTGTCGAACGGCAGCATGCGCGTGCGCAGCAGGCCTTCCTGCAGCTCGGAGCTGACCCGCGACTGCTGGATCAGCAGCGTCTCGGCCTGGCGGGTGAGGTCGTCGAACATGCCCTGGATGGCCACCAGGTCGGACACCGACTCGGCCAGCGCGCGCGAGTACTGCTGCAGCTGCGAGAAGCGGTCCAGCTCCAGCGGGTCGAACACGCCCAGGCCGGTGTCGCGCTGCTCGCGCTGGAAGCGCGCAATGATCTGCGCCTCGGTCTCGATCTCCAGCATACGCAGCTGGCTGCGCAGGCGGGCCACGGTCTGTTCCAGCTCGACCAGGTTGAAGCGGTAGGCGGAGACCTGCTGTTCCAGGCGCGAGCGGTAGATGGCCACCTCGCCGGCGTGGTTCACCAGGCTGTCGAGCAGGTCCGCGCGCACGCGGATCTGCTCCTGCGCGGCGCGCGCGCCCTGCTCGGCCGTTTCCGGCAGCAGCTCGGGCAGCGGGGCCAGCGGCGCCGCGTCGACGACCGGTTCCGGCGCGGCCGGCGGCGCGGCCGCGGCCGGCTCGCTCTCGCCGCGCTCGACCAGCCTCGCCTCGCCGGCCAGCGCCAGGAAGCGGTCGATCAGCGCCTGCGGGTAGGCGATGCCGCGGCCCTGGCCGATGCGCTGAACCAGGCCGTGCAGGTGGTCGAAGCCGTCTTCCAGCGCGCCGATCACCTGGGTGGCGCGCACGCCGTCGCCCACCGGCTTCTCGAGCAGCGTCTCGATGGCGTGGGTGAGGTCGCCCACCGGCACCAGGCCGGCGATGCGCGCACCGCCCTTGAGCGTGTGCAGGTCGCGCTGCAGGTCCACCACGTGCGCCAGCTCGGCCGGCGCGGCGCGCCACTGGGCGAGCACGTCGTCGGCGTGGTCGAGGATCTCGCGCGCCTCCTCCACGAACACTTCGAGCAGGTCCGGATCGAGGTCGCCGGTCCACAGGCCTTCGAGCGGCTCGACCGGCGCCGCCGCAAGCTCTTCGGCTTCGGCTTCGGCTTCGGCTTCGGCTTCGGCTTCGGCGGCCAGCGGCAGGGGCTCGCTCGACTCGACGGGTTCGACCGGCTCGATCCCTTCGACGGATTCGACCGGCTCGACGGATACCGTCGCCGAATCGAAGGGCTCCACAACGGCCGCCTCGGGCTCGGCCGTTTCGTCCGCCGAGGCCAGCGGCTCGTCCTCGCCCAGCGGCGCGGCCGCCCCGACCAGGCGTTCGTGGGCCGCGATCTCGGCCAGCAAAGCGTCCCAATCGTCGGCTTCGTCGACCGGCTCGGCCCGGGGTTCGTCGGCCTGGGGCTCGTCAGCCTGAGGTTCGTCGGCCTGGGGCTCGGATGCCGCGACGGGCTCGGCCGGTGCTGGCTCGCCGGCGTCGGCCAGCACCTCGGCCGGCACCTCGGCGAGGGATGCCGCGAAGGCCGATTCGTCGGGAATGGCGGCCTCGGGGGCTGCTGCTTCGCTGGCTTCGTTGGCTTCGGCAGTTTCGGTAAATTCGCCGGCTTCGGCGACTTCGATGCCTTCGACGCCCTCGACCGGCTCGACCCGCTGCACGGAGACCGTTTCGTCGAGGAACCACGCTTCCGCACCCGGCTTCGCGGCGGACGACTCGTCCTCCGCCTCGATCGGCGTCGCCTCGGCCGCGTCGAAGGCGTCGAGCGCGGCCAGCAGCTGCGCTTCGAACGCACCGTGGTCGTGTTCCGCGTGATCGGCGTTCGCCGGCTCCGCGTCCTGCGCGTCCCCGGCATCGCCGCCGGCCACGGCCGGCGCCGCGTCGTCGTCCGGCGCGGCCTCTTCCCACGGCGCGGCCTCGTCCGCCAGCAGCGGTTCGACCGCCTCTTCCGGCTCCGGCTCGCCCGCGAGGGCGACTTCTTCCCCGGCCAACTCGGCGGCGAGCGTCTCCGGCACGGCGCCGCCCTGCGGGTCGAACACCACGTGCGCCACCTTCGGCTCGGGCTGCGCGTCGCGCAGTTCGGTCAGGCGGGCGATCAGCGGCTCGATCTCGGGCAGCTGCGGTTCGGCGACGTCGAACTGCGCCATCACCTGGTCCACCGCGTCGGCGGCGTCGGCCAGCAGGCCCACGCCTTCCTCCGACAGCGGCAGGCCGGCCGCGCGCAGGCGCTTGAGCAGGCTCTCCAGCGGCGACAGCAGCGGCATGAGCAGGGGGATCTCGACCATCGCGATCGCCCCGTGCAGGGTATGCACGGCGCGCAGCAGGCCGTCGTCCACCGCGAGGCCGCCGTTGCTGCGCAGGACCGCCGCGCGGATGGCCTGCAGGTACTGCGCCACCTCGCTGCGCAGGATCTCCAGCAGCACCGGATCGACCGGCGGCAGCCGCGGCAGCTCGACCGCGTTCTCGTCCGCCCCGGACGCGGCGGCCTCGACCGCGGCGGCAGTGTGGTCGGTGTGCGCGGCGGCAGGGATCGAGGACGCCTGCGCATCCAGCCGCGGCACGCGGCGGCGTACCACGCGCCGCACGGTCTGGGTGGCGGTGGAGGCGAACTGCTCGACGCTGGCCTGCTCGCCGGCGGCCAGCTGGTCGGCCGCCTGCATGATGGCGCTGAGCGGCGCGGTGGGCAGGGTGCCGTCCCTGAGCGCCGCGCGCAGCTGCGGCAGCGCCCCGATGGCGTGGCGCACCAGCGCCTGCACGCCCTCGTGCGGCGGAATGCTCTGGTCGAGCACGCGGTTGAGCATGTTCTCGACCTTCCACGCGAACTCGCCCAGCACGCTGGCGCCGACCAGGCGGCCGGAGCCCTTGAGGGTATGGAAGGAGCGGCGGATCGGGGTGAGCGCGGCAAGCTGCGCGGGATCGGCCAGCCAGTCGCGTTCGCCGGCCAGCAGGTTGTCGATCTCCTCCTGCATCTCCTCCAGGAAGATCTCGCGGATGTCGTCGTCGATGCCCTCGCCGCTGTGCTGGAAGCCGGCGTTGGCGGCCAGGGCGTCGGCCACCGGCACCTCCTCGAACACCTCCTCCTCGATCTCGTCCCAGTCGGCCAGCTCGACGGCGGCCGGCACTTCGATGGCCTCGGTGGCGACCAGGCGCAGTCCGTCGACGTCGTGCTCCGGCGCGGGCACCGCCGCGGCGGCGCCGATGAAGAGGCTGCCGAGATCCTCGCCCTGCGCCAGGCTCACCGGCTCGGACAGCACGGGCGCCGGCGGCTCGGACGCGGCGGCGGCCGGCGCCTCCTCGGGCTCCGCCGGCACGGGCGTGCGGGCCGCCGGCAGCGGCCAGTAGCCGAGCGCGCCGAGGCTGTGCTCGGCCACGTCCAGGATGTGCTCGAGCCCCCCCCGATGCTCGCGCGCGGCCTCCAGGTAGTACTCCAATGCGGCGAGCGCGTCGGCCAGGTGGTCCATCTGCTGGCCGCCCGGCACGCGCCGGTCGGCCAGGAGCTCGTTGCCGACGAAGCGGCCGATGCCTTCGGACAGTTCGGCGGCGCGGTTGGCGGAGAGCATGCGCAGCGCGCCGGCCACCTCGCCCATCAGTTCCGGCACCTCGCCCAGCGGCGCGTGCTGCCAGCCCGATTCGACGAAGGCGACGATCGCCTCCTTCACCTTGCCGGTGTTGCCAATCGCCTCCTGCATCAGCGAGGCGAGGATCTGCCGCGCCTCGCTGCGCGGCAGCGCGGGCGTCACGGCGTCGGCCGGGCTGTCTTCCGCGCCGAGGCTGTCGATGTGGTCGTCCAGCGAGGCTTCCACGTAGAGCAGCGCGCCGGCGACGTCGAGCAGCGATTCCTCGTCGGCCGGACGCAGCCGGTTGGCGACCTCCTCCAGCACGCGGCGCTGCTCGTTGATCACCCGGCGCGGCACCGCGAGCGCCAGCATGCCCAGGGTGTCGCCGACGCGCTCGAGCACGTCGCCCTGGGCGATCAGGCCGACCGGATCGGCGTCGGGCTGGCGCAGGAACAGGTCGAGCGATTCCTTCACCCGCAGCAGGTCGTCCTTCAGCGCGCGCGACACCGAGTCGAGCAGGGCGCGGTTGTGGCCGGACATCGAGCCGCGCGCATGCTCCAGCTCGCTCTCGTCGGGCAGCAGGCTGTCGAGGCGGTAGATCTGGCGCAGCTGCTCCATCTGCGGGCTGCGCTGCTTGGCCTGGGCCACGAGGTAGAGCAGCTTCTTGGCAAGGTCGTCGGCGTCGCCGCCGCGCAGGCTTTCCTCGCCGTGCTCGATCAGCTGGCGGATGTTGCGGTCCACCTTGCCGATCAGCTGGCGCACTTCGCCGGCCTGGCCCTTGAGCATGCCCTGCTCCAGGCCCTCCAGCACGCCGGCGGTGATCCACCACAGACGCCGGCCCGGCACGCTGCGGCAGCGCGCGGCGATCGCCAGCAGGCTCTGACGCATGGCGCCGAGCTGCTGGTCCGGGCTCTGTCCGCGGAACCAGCCGAGCAGTTGCTGCTGGAAGCGCAGGCGCAGCTGCCCGATCTCGGCCTTGAGCCGCGCCGGATCGGCCGCGTCGCGCACGGCGGGCGCCGGCTCGGGCAGCGCCGCCTCGAGGTTGGGGTTGAACAGTGAGGCCTCGGACAGCGCCTGCTGGTCGCGGCTGGCGCGCAGCTCGTTGAGCAGCGGCAGCAGCACCATCGGCACGTCGCGGTGGCCGCCGGAAAGGCGTTCGAGGTAGTCCGGCAGCTGCACCAGGCCGCGCATCAGCGCCGCGTAGGCGTCGTCGCGCTGGCGCACGTGGTCTTCCAGCAGCGCGATGGCGAGGTTCTCCATCTCCTCGGCCACCATCGCCGCGCCGTACAGCTCCACCATGCGCAGGGTGCCCTGCACCTGGTGCAGGTTCTGCGCGCCGCGGCGCATGGCGTCGGCGCGGCCCGGGTTCTCGACGTAGTCCTCCAGCGCCTGGCGCGCCTGGGCGAGCGTCTCGTCCAGCTCGGGCTTGACCCACTGCAGGGTGGTGAAATCGATGTGGTCTTGGAGTCTCATGCGCCCCTCTCAGCGGTCGCGCGATGCGCGCATCTCGCAACCGGCGAGCTTGCCGAATTCACCGGGACTCAGCCCGGCAGCTTGAAGTGCGCCACCGAGCGCCGCAGGTCGCTGGCCAGCTGCGCCAGGTAGCCGATCGACTCGGCCGTCTGGCTCGCGCCCTGCGAGGTCTGCGAGGTGATCTGCTGGATCGCGTTCATCGACTGCGAGATGTCGGTGGCCGCCGCCGACTGCTCGCGCGCCGCCACCGAGATGTTCTGGATCAGCGCGGAGAGGTCGTGCGACACGCGCTCGATGTCGCCCAGCGCGCTGCCGGCGTCCTCGGCCAGGCGGGCGCCCGCCACCACCTCGGTGGTGGTCTGCTCCATCGAGTGCACCGCCTCGTTGGTGTCCGACTGAATCGTCTGCACCAGCGTCTCGATACGCTTCGTGGCGCTCGCCGAGCGCTCGGCGAGGCGCTGCACTTCGTCCGCCACCACCGCGAAGCCGCGGCCCGCCTCGCCGGCCGAGGCCGCCTGGATGGCCGCGTTGAGCGCGAGGATGTTGGTCTGCTCGGCGATGTCGTTGATTAGCTCCACGATCGAGCCGATCTCCTGCGAGGATTCGCCCAGCCGCTTGATGCGCTTGGAGGTCTCCTGGATCTGGTCGCGGATGGAGTCCATGCCGGAGATCGTCTCGCGCACCACCTCGGCGCCGCGCGAGGCGATCTTCACCGAGCGCTCGGCCACGTCGGCCGATTCGGCGGAGTCCTTCGACACGCCGTCCATCAGGCTGGCGATCTGGTTGATCGCCACCGTGGCCGAACCGATCTGCTGCGCCTGGTGCTGGGCGGCGTCGGCGAGGTTGCGCGCGGTGGTCTGCGTCTCCTGCGCCGAGGAGGAGACCTGCTCGGAGGTCTCGTTGATGGTGGTCACCAGGGTGCGCAACTCGTCGATGGCGTAGTTCACCGAGTCGGCGATGGCGCCGGTGATGTCCTCCGTCACCGTGGTCTTCACCGTCAGGTCGCCCTCGGCGAGCGAGCCCATCTCGTCCAGCAGGCGCATGATCGCCTCCTGGTTGCGCTGGTTGAGCTCGGCCGAATCCTGGAAGCGGCGGCGCTGGTCGCGCACCAGCTGGATCACCAGCAGCAGCGCGAAGGCCACCGCGCCGATCGCGGCCAGGAGGCCCCAGCCGATGTTGGGGAACAGGCGGCGGATCGGCAGCCGGCCGATCTGCTCGGCCAGCTCGTTGGCGCGCAGCAGCACGTTCTGCGAGTCCAGCGAGGTCTGGTTGCCGGCGTGCTTGACGTCGGCGAGGTTGCCGGCGGCGGCCACCAGCTTGCCCAGCGGGTCGTCCAGGCCGTTCCAGAGGGTGCCCATGTCGCCGAGGATCTTGCGCGCGTTGGCGTCGTTCATCGCCTTCACGCCGGAGGCGTTGTCGCCCACGGTGAGGCCGTTGAGCACGGTGCCGTAGAGCTGCGCGTCGCGGGCCAGGCCGTCGGCCGCCGCCTGCGCGCCGTCGCCGCCCTGCAGCACCTCCTGCACGCGGCGGATGATGCGGTCGGCCAGCAGCATCTGGCGCGAGGAGCCGAGCATCTGCTCGGCGCTGCCGTTGCGCTGCTGCAGGATGTTCACCACCTGCTCCATGCTGGAGTTGAGCTGCGGCACCTGCTGGGAGATGGTGTTGGCGCGCGCGGCCGAATCGAGCACCACGCCCTGGTTGGAGAGGATCTTGCGGATGTCGCCGTCCAGCTGCACCCAGGCGTTGACCAGCGCGGTCACCGCGCGGCCGGTGGGCGAGGCGTTGTTGTCCGCGTAGGGCTGCATACCGCCCTTGGGGTCGCCCTTGGAGAGGTGCTGCACCGCCGAGTCGATGGCGTTGCGGGTGCTCTCCAGTTCCTTGAAGGAGTCGACGTTGCCGCCGGCTGCCTCCAGCGCGTACTTGGCGGTCTGCTGCGAGAGCACCTGCACCTGCGTGGTCAGCGCGATGGCCTGGCGGTCTTCGCCGTTCTTCTGGTTGAGCAGAAAGAAGTCCACTGCGGCGAAACCAATCGCCAACAGCAGCAAGACGATGAGGCCTGTATAGCCCCGCTCTTTGCCGACGCCCCCTGTAGTGCTCATCTTTTACACCTCATCCGTTTGCTGCACTGCCAGCCGCCATTCGACCGCGGAGGCATGTCGTCCGCCGCCCGTTTTTTTCCGGCGACGCTGCGCGCCGCCGGCCCCATCCGTCCGCGCCGTCCCGTCAGGCCGCGGCCTGGCGGAAGTCCGGCGCGCGTACCAGTCGCCCCATGCTCAACAGCGCCAGCTGCTGCTCGCCCACCCGCACGCGGGACTCGACGAAGCGCGTCAGGCGCGGGTCGTCCTCGTGCTCGGCTTCCTGCCGCTGCTGCCCGTCCACGGTGCGCTGGCCGAACACCTCGTCCACCAGCAGCGCCACGCTGCCGCCGCCCTGGCGCACCACCAGCAGGCGGGTGCGCTCGGCCGCCTGGGTGCGCTCGCCGAACAGGAAGCGCGCCAGGTCGATCACCGGCACCAGGTTACCGCGCACGTTGGCCACGCCGAGCAGCCACGGGCGGGTGCCCGGCACCGGCGCCATCGCCGGCACGGCGAGCAGTTCGTTGATCTCGTCGATGCCGCTGACGAACAGCCGCGCGCCGACGCGGTAGCCGATGCCGCGCCACAGGCCCGGCGCGTCCAGCCGCTCCTGCACGTCGGAGGCATGCGCGAGCGACAGCCGCTCGTAGCGGGCCAGGATTTCATACGGGCTCTCGGCGGTTGCGTTCATGCGGCGCTCGGCAGCAGGTCGTTGATGCAGGCCAGCAGCTCGCGCTCGTTCACCGGCTTGGTGATGAAGGCGCGTGCGCCCTGGCGCAGGCCCCACACGCGGTCGGTCTCCATCGACTTGGTGGTGATGATGACGATGGGCACCGCCGCCGTGGCCGGGTCGCGGGTGAGCGTGCGGGTGGCCTGGAAGCCGTTCATGCCGGGCATGATCACGTCCATGATCACCAGGTCGGGGTGCGCGCTGCGCACGCGCTCGATGCCTTCCTCGGCGGTGTGCACCGCATCGACCTGGAAGCCGGCCCTCTCCAGCAGCGTGGTGAACACGCGCACGTCGGTCGGCGAGTCGTCGATGATGAGAATTCTTGCCACGGTTCCCCCTGAAAAACGGCCGTTGCCGGCTCAGACCGTGCTGACGTGACGATGGATCGCGCCGAGCAGCTCGTCGCGCGTGAAGGGCTTGGTGAGGTATTGCTCGGCGCCCACGATGCGCCCGCGCGCCTTGTCGAACAGGCCGTCCTTGGAACTCAGCATGATCACCGGCGTACCGCGGAACTGCGGGTTGTTCTTGATCAGCGCGCAGGTCTGGTAGCCGTCCAGGCGCGGCATCATGATGTCCACGAAGATCACCGAGGGTCTCTGGTCGGAGATCACCGCCAGCGCCTCGAAACCGTCGACGGCGGTGAGCACCTCGCAACCTTCCTTCTTCAGCAAGGTCTCGGCGGTGCGCCGGATGGTCTTGGAGTCGTCGATCACCATGACCTTCAGGCCGGTCAGGCCATTGGTATGCATGTTCAAAATTACTTTCCCCCTGCGGCCCGCCCTGAGGCTCAGGCGACGCATGCCGGACACCCGCGACTGTCCACCCGACATGCCATTACAGCGAATGATTGGGTCTTGCAGACGCCCGCGTATAGAAACACGCTCAAGCGCTGCTGTTTACCGCCTGGCCCGCGGCACGTCAAGCCGAATCGCCGATATGGCCGTGCCGTGACGGCATTAACGCGAAGCCGCACACGCCTTCGCCGCGCTTGCCGCCGGCCTGGCGCTCGGCGAACATCCCCATCTTGCCCAGGCGGCCGGACGCCGGCACCGCCGCACCCACTACGGAGAACCCGATGACCCGTTCGGTCGCCGTGCTGATGGATCCCATCGGCGCCATCAAGATCGCCAAGGACACCACCTTCGCCATGCTGCTGGAAGCGCAGCGGCGCGGCTACGCCCTGTTCTACATGGAGCAGGGCGACCTGGCGCTGCGCGACGGCGCGCCATGGGCGCGGCTGGCGCCGCTGGCGGTGAAGGACGACCCGTCCGGCTGGTACACGCTCGGCACGCCGGCCTGGCGCGACCTGCGCGAGCTGGACGTGGTACTGATGCGCAAGGACCCGCCGGTGGACGCCCAGTTCATCTACGACACCATGGTGCTGGAAGCCGCCCAGCGCGGCGGCGTGCAGGTGGTGAACGACCCGCGCGCGCTGCGCGACTGCAACGAGAAGGTGTTCGCCCTGCACTTCCCGCACTGCATGGCGCCGACTCTGGTGGCGCGCGACCCGGCCGAGCTGCGCCGCTTCGTGGCCGAGCACGGCCAGGCGGTGCTCAAGCCGCTGGACGGCATGGGCGGTCGCGGCATCTTCCACGTCAAGGCCGGCGACAAGAACCTCAACTCCATGCTGGAGACGCTGCTGGCCGGCGGCCCGCACGGCGAGGGCCGGCAGTTCACCGTGGCGCAGAAGTTCATCCCGCAGATCAGCGCCGGCGACAAGCGCATCCTGCTGATCGACGGCGAGCCGGTGCCCTACGCGCTGGCGCGCATCCCGCAGGGCGACGAGTTCCGCGGCAACCTCGCCGCCGGCGGCCGCGGCGAAGGCGTGCCGCTCAGCGAGCGCGACCGCTGGATCGCCGCCCAGGTGGGCCCGGAGCTGCGCCGGCGCGGGCTGCGCTTCGTGGGACTGGATGTGATCGGCGACTACCTCACCGAGATCAACGTCACCTCGCCCACCTGCGCGCGCGAGCTGGACGCGCAGTTCGGGCTCAACATCGCCGGCACCCTGTTCGACGCGCTCGAAGCGGAGCCCGCGCTGACGTGAACGCCGCCGCCCGCCGCCCCGGCAGCCCCGACCCGATCGGCGCCACCCTGCTGTTCTCGCTGCTGCTGCACGGCGTGCTGCTGCTGGGCATCACCTTCCATTTCGTGAAATCCCCACCCAGCCTGCCCACGCTGGACGTGACCCTGGTCGACGTGGCCAACCGCCAGGCGCCGGACAAGGCCGACTTCCTCGCCCAGGCCAGCAACCAGGGCGGCGGCGACCGCGACCATGCCGAGCGCCCCTCGCAGCCGTTCTCCGGCGCCCTGCCCCGGCCCGTGCCCGGCACCGCGCCGCAGCCGGTCGAGGCCGCCGCGCCGCGGCCGCAGGAGGCCACCGACGCGCGCCGGGTCACCACCCGCGGCCGCAGCGACTTCAGCGTCGCCAGCGACACCGACCAGCGCCCGCGCGACCCGCAGGACCCGCCCACCGCGGAGGAACTGCGCCGCCAGCAGGAGATGGCCCAGCTCGCGGCGGAGCTGCGCCACCGCACCGAGGCCTACGCCAAGCGACCGAAGAAGAAGTTCATCTCCGCCAACACCAAGGAATACGCCTACGCCGCCTACATGCGCGGCTGGGTCGACCGGGTCGAGCGCGTGGGCAATCTCAACTATCCCGAGGAAGCGCGACAGCGCAATCTGCACGGCGAACTCGAGCTCACCGTCACCCTCGCCCGCGACGGCAGCGTCAAGGCCATCGACGTCAACCGCAGTTCCGGCCAGCCGCTGCTGGACAAGGCGGCGATGCAGATCGTGCGCCTGGCCGCGCCGTTCCCGCCGATCCCCGGTGCCGAGCACATCGACGAGCTGCACATCACCCGCACCTGGCAGTTCCTCCCCGGCAACGTGCTGCGCAACCGTTGACGCGCCCGTCACGCGGGCACGGCACGGGCGCCGCCGCTCCGCATTGCTTACAATGCGCCGCATGAGCGTCGCCCACCCTCCGAGCCTTGCCGGTCAGTTCCTGATCGCCATGCCCAACCTGACCGAGCCGCCCTTCTCGCGCGGCGTCGCCTTCCTGTGCCAGCACGACGAGGACGGCGCGGTGGGCCTGCTGATCAACCGCCTCTCCGAATACCGCCTGGGCGACGTGCTGGCGCAGATGAAGCTCGCCTGCAACGACCCGGACACCGCCGACTTGCCGGTGCTGATCGGTGGCCCGGTGCAGCAGGAGCGCGGCTTCGTGCTGCATCGCGAAGCCGGCCACTGGGAATCGAGCTACCGCATCAACGAACAGTGGTCGGTGACCACCTCGCGCGACATCCTGGTTGCCATCGCCGCCGGCGAGGGCCCGCAGCAGGCGCTGATGGTGCTCGGCTACGCCGGCTGGAGCGCCGGCCAGCTGGAGCAGGAACTGAAGGAAAACGCCTGGCTCACCGCCGAGGCCAGCGAGCGGGTGGTATTCCAGACGCCGCTGGAGGAACGCTGGAGCGCGGCCGCCGCGCTGGTCGGCGTCGATCCACTGCAGCTGCCCGGCTATGCCGGCCACGCCTGAGCACCGCCGATGAATCATGCCTTCGGCTTCGACGTCGGCAGCAAGGTGATCGGCGTCGCCGTCGGCAATCCGCTCACCGCCGCGGCGAGCGCGCTGGCCGCCGTGCCGGTGCGCGAGGGCGAGCCCGACTGGGCGCAACTGGACGCGCTGCGCGCCGAATGGCAGCCGGCCACCCTGGTCGTCGGCCTGCCGCTCACCCTCGACGGCGCCGAGCAGCCGGCCAGCCGCCTGGCCCGCCGCTTCGCCGAGCGGCTGCGCCACCGCTACGGCCTGCCGGTGGTGCTGGTGGACGAGCGCCACAGCTCGCAGGAGGCCGCCCGCCGCTTCGCCCACGCCCGCGCCGCCGGCCTGCGCAAGCGCCGCGACGCCGCGCGCATCGACGCCACCGCCGCCGCCGTGATCCTCGAACGCTGGCTCACCGATCCCGGCGCCGCCGCGCCGCCCGCCGCCTGACCCTTCCTCCCTTCCGCCGCCGACCTCCATGATCCAACGCCTGCGCCACCTCACCTCGCTCGAACACCTCAACGGCGCCTGCATCGAGCGCCTGCTCGACCGCGCCATCACCATGCGCGATGCCTGCGCCTACGGCACGCGCAAGCTCGACCTGCTGGCCGGGCGCACCATCCTCAACCTGTTCTTCGAGCCGTCCACGCGCACGCGCACCTCCTTCGAGCTGGCCGCCCGCCGCCTCGGCGCCGACGTGATCAACTTCGACATCGGCTTCTCCTCCACCACCAAGGGCGAGGAGCTGTTCGACACCCTGCACACGCTGGAGGCGATGCACCTGGACGCGATCATCGTGCGCCACAAGCAATCGGGCACGCCGGAGGAGCTGGTGCGCCACGCGATGAGCGGCGTGGCGGTGATCAACGCCGGCGACGGCAACCGCGCCCACCCCACCCAGGGCCTGCTCGACGCGCTCACCATCCGCCAGCACCGGCCGGACTTCGAGAACCTGGTGGTGACCATCTGCGGCGACGTCAAGCACTCGCGCGTGGCGCGCTCGGACGTGCACATGCTGACCGCGCTAGGCGCCAAGGAAGTCCGCCTGTGCGGCCCGGCCGAGCTGATGCCGGCGCAGGAGGAATTCCCGCGCTGCCGCCTCTACCACGACTTCGACGCCGCCATCGCGGGCGCCGACGTGGCGATCATGCTGCGCCTGCAGAAGGAGCGCATGGCGGTGGTGGAGCTGCCCGACGAGGCGGCCTACTTCCAGCACTATGGCCTGGACGCGCGGCGCCTCGCCACCGCGGCCAAGGGCTGCCTGGTGATGCACCCGGGCCCGATCAACCGCGGTATCGAGATCGCCTCCGAGGTGGCCGACGGCGCGCAGTCGCGCATCCTCGAGCAGGTCGGCAACGGCGTGTTCGTGCGCATGGCGGTGCTGGCGGAAGTGATGGGCCGCTGAGCGCGGCGGGGCGCCTGCGCGCCCCATCGCCGGCCGCCGCCCGCGCGGCGGCGCGTTAGGATGCCTCACCGACCGGCGCCCGGGACAGCGCCTGTACCGCCCCTTCGGCCAGCACAGGGACGTATCGCCACCATGATTTCCAGCCCACCCACCGGCCGCCAGGCCATGACGCCATACGTACGCGGCGCGCGGCATAATGCGTGCCGCAAGAAGCACTCACCGGGGATCACCATGCGATCGACGACGCGCACCCTCGCGCTGGCCTTGGCCGGCGCGCTGCTGGCGGCCTGCGGCCACAAGGACAAGGACGCGCCGCTGGCCTTCGTGCCGGCCGACACGCCCTACGTGGTCGCCAACCTCGACGTGCTCGACGACGCCACCCGCCGCGCCCTGCTCGCCCCCGCCGACGCCCAGCTGCCCGGCCAGCTGGACGACCTGCGCCACGCCGCCGACGACCTCGCGGCCCGCGACCCGGACGGCGCGCGCCTGCTACGTGCCGTGGCCGCCGAACTGGACGGCAAGACCATCGAGAGCTTCGCGCAGAGCGCGGGCCTGGACATCAAGGGCTACTCCGCCCTCTACGGCCTGGGCCTCGCGCCGGTGCTGCGCTTCGAACTGACCGACGCGCGCACCTTCGAAGCCTTCGTCGGCCGGCTCGAGAGCGCCTACGGCAAGAAGCTCGACACCGCCGCCATCGGCGGCCAGAGCTATCGCCGCCACGTCTCCGCCGGCACCGGCACGCAGCTGATCCTGGCCGTGGCCGGCAAGCAGGCGGTGGCCGCGGTGCTGCCTGCGGACGCGCCCGCGCCGCTGCTGCGCCAGGCGCTCGGCCTGGACCGCCCGGCCAGGAGCCTGCAGGACGAGGGCCGCCTGGAGCAGCTCGCCAAGGCCAAGGACTACCGCAAGTGGGTCGTCGGCGCGGTCGACTTCACCCGCGCGCTGCCGCTGCTCGCCGACGGCGGCGACCCGCTGGTCGGCGCGCTGGTCAAGGCACGCGCCGAGGCCGAGTCGGCCAAGACCGGCGAGCCGGTGGCCAACCAGCTGCAGATCCCGCCCGCCTGCCGCGACGACGCCGTGCGCATCGCCGGCCGCGTGCCCTCCACCAGCTTCGGCTACACGCGGCTGGACGCCAGGCACCAGGACCTGCGCTGGGACGTGGCGCTGGCGCCCGACATCACCCAGGCCTTCGCCGGCCTCAAGGTCGAGTTGCCGGGCCTGGGCGATACGCCGGCCCAGGCGCCGTTCGACCTCAGCCTCGCGCTGCCGGTGGCGCCGCTGCGCAGCTTCTGGTCCGCCCAGGCCGAAGCCGTCGCCGCCAGGCCCTTCGGCTGCCCGCTGCTGCTCGACCTCAACGACACCTTCGCGCGCCTCGGCGCCCTGGCGCAGAAGGCGGCGATCCCGCCCTTCGGCGACCTGCTCGGCGTGCATGTGGCGCTGGACAGCCTGCAGCCCGGCAAGGACGGCCGCCTGCCCGCGGTCTCCGGCCGCCTGCTGCTCGGCACCAGCAACCCCGCCGGCCTGTTCGCCATGGGGCAGATGATGAACACCGCCCTGGCCAAGCTCAAACTCGCGCCCGACGGCAAGCCGGTGCCGCTGCCGGACGACATGAAGGCCGTAATCGACCAGCCGGCGTGGATGGCGATGGGCGCCAAGGCGCTCGCCCTCGGCGTCGGCCCGGGCCAGGACGCCAAGCTGGCCGACATGCTCAAGGCCCCCGGCGGCGACGCCGGCCGGCTGCTGCGCGCGCACCTCGACGGCGGCATGTACCTCGACTGGGTCACCCTGCTGCAGCAGCGCACCGACGCCATCGTCGCCGCCACCGCCGCCCTCGGCAAGGACGACGACGCGGACCAGGGCGGCGACAAGGCCACGGACGATGCCGACAAGGAAGCCGCCGCCGCCCAGGCCCGCCTCAAGGCCCGCTTCGACACCCTGCGCGCCCAGGCCGCACGCATCCAGTCCCTCGGCGGCGAAGCCCACGTCGACCAGCACGGCCTGGTGGTCACCAGCCAGACCGAACTGAAGTAACCGCCGTCGCCGCGGCCGTGCGCGCCCCAGCGCGCGCACGGCCTCCGGAACGCGAAACTAACCTCGCCCTCGCGCGTCGTGCGCAATCGCGAGCCGGCGATGAACCGCACTCCGCCGCACCACGCCGCATTCACCCCCGGGCTGCTTCCATGCGGGGGCGGCGCCAAGACGGCGCCCGCCTCCCCAAGGCTCCCCAAGGAGAGATGCCATGCGTACCCATCCCATGTTCCGCAGGTCCCTGCTGGCCACGGCCCTGGCTGCCGCCGCGCTGGCAGGCATGCCGCTGGCCCAGGCGGCCGCGCAGGAATCCAGTGCGCGGGCGCAGACCGAGAACCAGACCGTCCCCGACAAGGCCGCCGACGCCTGGATCACCACCAAGGTGAAATCCGAATTCGCCACCACCAAGGGCATCCACGCCACCGACATCAACGTCGACACCTCCGACGGCATGGTGAAGCTGTCCGGCACCGTCGCCAGCGAACGCGAAAAGACCAAGGCCGAGAAGGTCGCCAAGGCGGTGAAGGGCGTGAAGAGCGTCGATACGTCCGGGCTCACCGTCAACACGGAGAGTTCAAAAAAGGACTGATGCGATATTGTCCCAAGCAAAGGCGCCCATTGGGCGCCTTTGCTTTTCAGCGCGGATGTACCCGCAAGGTGCGGTGCCCTAGATAGTGTCGTCATGAGATATGGTCTAATCTACCAATCTCCAAACCGCGACGCTAATTGAATGACTCCAGCCCATCGACGCCACGATCTCTCGGACAAGGACTGGGCGCTGCTTGAGCCTCACCTTCCAGGACAGGCAGGGAAGTGGGGCCGCGTAGCCAAAGACAATCG
>NZ_LFQR01000068.1 GCF_001182895.1 Frateuria defendens
CTCCGGCAGGAGGGCGAAACACCGGCCAAAGGCCGGCCAGCCGGCGATGGGGCCAACAACACAGCACGCCCCCTCGCGGACACCAACAGGGAGATCGCGAACAGGCTCTCAGGGCGAACCCTCAACGCCCGAAGTGGATCTCCTCGCCTTCGCGCTGACGATCCCAGCCGCGCAGCTCGTCGCGGATGTGGGCGATGCGCTGGCGGCCGAGCGCGTTGCGCTCCTCGTCCAGCACCTGCCCGTCCAGCAACTCGGCGAGCCGCTGCGCGGTGGGCAGCATGGCGTCCCAGGCGTCCAGCGCGGACAACGGGCCCGGCAGGGTCATGAAGAAGCTCAGGCCCTGCGTGCGCAGGCCGTCGAGGCGGGCGAGGTCGAAGTTGCCGGGCTTGAGCATGTTGGCCACGCTGAAGATCGGACCCTGCTCGCGCTTGCCGTCCACCAGGCGGTGGTAGATGCCCATGGCGCCGTATTCGAGGCCGGCCTTCTCTGCCGCCACCACCAGGTCGGCACCGTTGAAGTGGCTGCCTTCGCGCGCCACCACGAACAGGCTCACGATGCGCTCCACCGGCAGCTGCGCGGGGCGCCGGCCAACATCCGAGTGCGGCGGCGCTTTCGGCACGGGCGCGGGCGCCGGCACGGGGGCCGGGGCGCCGGGCGCGGAGGCGGCCGGTGGCTCGGCGGCCGCGGGGGCTGCCGTCGGCGCGACGGCGGGGTCGGGCTGCGAAGGCGTGCGCAGCGCCTCGACGATCGAGGCCGCGTGGCCGCTCGGCTTGGGCAGGTCCGCGCCGGAGCGGCCCTTGCCCAGCATCGCGCCGAGCTTTTCCAGCTCCTCGCGCAGGCCGACGTCGAGCTCGCCCTGCCGCGGCGGCGGCTCGCCAAGCAGCGGGTCGCCGGCGAGCGGACGCTCGGTCAATTCTAGCTCGTCGAGGCCGTCGGGCTCGCCGCCCTGCCCATCCAGGCGCGGCTCGCGCCGTTCGCCGGCGGAGGGCGTGAGCCGGCGCCGGCCCTGCGCCTTCTTCGGCTCGCCGAACAGCCAGATCAGGCCGATCACGATCACGCCCACGATCAGCAGC
Organism: Frateuria defendens; assembly: GCF_001182895.1. Taxonomy (GTDB): domain Bacteria; phylum Pseudomonadota; class Gammaproteobacteria; order Xanthomonadales; family Rhodanobacteraceae; genus Frateuria_B; species Frateuria_B defendens. Next base: position 1,074 of record NZ_LFQR01000068.1, read on the forward strand.
GGAACGCCGACCATGGGGTTCCAGACGAATGCGGGCACCACGGTAGATGTCATGGCGATGGGTCCTCAGGCAGCGCCGGCAAGTTTAGCCGCTTCGGCTAGGTCGACCTGAACCAGGCGCGACACGCCGGGCTCGCGCATGGTCACGCCGCAGAGCTGGCTGGCCGCTTCCATGGTGGCCTTGTTGTGGCTGACGAAGATGAACTGCACCTTCTCGCTCATCTCCTTCACCATGTTGGAGAAGCGGCCCACGTTGGCCTCGTCCAGCGGCGCGTCCACCTCGTCGAGCAGGCAGAACGGCGCCGGGTTCAACTGGAAGATGGAGAACACCAGCGACACCGCGGTGAGCGCCTTCTCGCCGCCGGAGAGCAGCGAGATGTTGGACACGCGCTTGCCCGGCGGGCGCGCCATGATCGCCACGCCCGTGTCGAGCAGGTCGTCGCCGGTGAGTTCGAGGTAGGCGTGGCCGCCGCCGAACAGGCGCGGGAACAGCTCCTGCACGCCGGCGTTGACGCGGTCGAAGGTTTCCTTGAAGCGCTGGCGCGTTTCGCGGTCGATCTTCTTGATCGCGTTCTCCAGCGTCTCCATCGCGCCCGCGAGGTCGGCGAGCTGGTTGTCGAGGTAGGTCTTGCGCTCGTTCTGCTCGGCGTATTCCTGGATCGCGGCGAGGTTCACCGGCTCCAGGCGCACGATCTTCTGGCCCAGCTCGGCGAGCTGCTGGCGCCACTGCCCGGCGTCGGCGTCCTCGGCCAGTTCGGCCAGCAACGGTTCGAGGTCGAGGCCGGAGGCGGCGATGGCCTCGGCCAGTTGCTGCGCGCGCAACTCCAGCGCCTGCGCGGCAAGGCGCTTCTCGGACACGCTCTCGCGCAGCCCGGCCAGCTCCTGCTCGGCGAGCTGGCGCTGCTGCTCCAGCTGGCGGAAGGCGATGTCGCAATCCTCCAGTGCGCGGCGCGCCTCCACCAGTTGCTTGTCCACCAGCAGGCGCTGGTCGAGGTAGGCCTGCCGCTCCGCTTCCAGCTCCGCGATGGGGTCGGTGCCGGCGGCGAGCTGCTCGCCGATCTCGCCGCGCCGCGCCTCGATCTGGCGCAGCTGGCTGTCCATGCGCGCCAGCGACTGCTCCAGCGAGGCCAGCGAGGAACGCTTGGATTCCATCGACAGTGCCAGCGCATGCGACTGGTCGGCCGCCTCGCGCGCATTCATGCGCGCCTCTTCGCGCGCTTCCAGCAGTGCGCGGCGCTCGTTCTCCAATTCGCGGCGCTCGTCTTCCAGGTCGCCCATGCGGTGCACGGACTCGTCCAGCCGCGCGCGCGCCTCGCGCGTCTGCGTCTGCAGCTCGTCGGCCTGGCCGATCAGCTCGCCGAGCTCGCCCGCCACCTTCTCGGCGCGGGCGCGCGCCGTTTCCACCTTGCCGCGGTGGCTCTGCAACTGGCCGGCCAGCTCGGACTGGCGGCGGTGCGCGTTGTACAGCTCGCGCTGGGCGTCGTCGCGCGCGCGCTCGGCCTCGAACTTGCGGGTGCGCAGGGCGTCGAGCTCGGCGCCGGCCTCCTCGATGCGCGCCTCCAGCGCGGCGACCTGCTCGCCGAGCAGGCGGATCTCGCGCTCGCGCGCCAGCACGCCCACCTGGCTGCCCTGCGCCCGGCGCACGCGCGCCCAGCCGGGGCCGAGCCATTCGCCCTGCGGGGTGATCACCGACTGGTACGGCGCCAGCGCGGACAGGCCGCCGACGCGGCGATGCGCCTCTTCCAGCGTCTGCGCGGTCAGCACGTGGTTGAGGAGGGCGATCGCCGCGGCCGGGCCGCGCACGTGCGCGGCCAGCGTGCCGGCGGTGTTGGCGCCGCCGTCGGCGGCGTCGAGCAACGCGACGTCGGCGTTCTCGACCTTGCCAAACTCGCCCGCCAGCGCGTGCGCGCCGTCGACCAGCACGCTGTCGATGAAGCCGGACAGCACCGTCTCCACCGCGGTCTCCCAGCCGGCCTCGACCTGCAAGGCCTCGCCGAGGCGGCGCGCCCTGTCCAGGCCCAGCCGCGCCAGCCAGCCGCTGGCGGCGCTCTCCTCCTGGCCGAGCGCGGCGTGCTGCAGGGCTTCCAGCGAGGCCAGGCGGCCGCGTGCGGTCTGCAACTGCTGGCGCGCCTCGTTGAGCGAGGACTGCACCTGGCGTTCCTCGTCCAGCACCTTCTCGTGGCCGAGCTTGTGCTGGTCGAGCAGGCCGCCCAAGGTTTCGAGGCGCTCGCGCTGCGTCTCGTGCTCGGTTTCCAGCTGCTCGGCGGCGGCGTCGAGCGCGGCCACGTCGGTGGCCTGCTGTTCGGTTTCCAGCGTTTCGCGGCGGCGGGAAAAGTCCAGCGCCTGGCGATCGAGGTAGGCGATCTTGGTGCGCTCCACCTCGGCCGCACGGCTCGCCTCGCCGGCGGTGCGCGTGTAGGCGTCCCAGCGCTGCTGCCAGTCGGCCAGCCGGGTCTCGGTGCTGCGCTGGGTCTCGGCGGTGTCGTCCTGCATCTGTTGCAGGGCTTCGAGTCTGGGCTCGCCCTCGGCCAGCGCCAGGCGCAGCGTCTCGATCTGCTCGCGGTCGCCGGCGATGTGCGCGGCGAGCTGCCCGTGCTCGGCCTCGGCCTCGGCCTGGGCGCGCTGCAGGCGCTCGGCCGTTTCGCGGTTGAAGCGCACCTGCTGCTCCACCCGGGCGATCTCGGCGCCGACCTTGTACACCTCCGCCTGCACGGCGTTGAGGTGCTCGCTGGCCTCGGCGTGGCGCTCGCGCACGCTCTCCAGCTGGGCCTCGGCCTGGCGCTGCTCGGCGAGTTTTTTCTCGATCGCCACCTCGGCCGCGGAAAGCCCGGCGCCCTCGCCGTCGTGCTGGCTCTTCAGGCTGCGGTATTCGAGCGCGCGCAGCTCTGCCTCCTTGCGCGTCTGTTCTTCCTTCAGCGCCTTCCAGCGCTCGGCGGCGCGGGCCTGGCGGTTGAGGTGCTCGAGCTGCTTGTCCACCTCGTCGCGCACGTCGCGCACGCGGTCGAGGTTCTCGCGGGTGGACTTGATGCGGCTCTCGGTCTCCTTGCGGCGCTCCTTGTACTTGGAGATGCCGGCCGCTTCCTCCAGGTGCGTGCGCAGCTCTTCCGGGTGCGCCTCGATGATCTGGCTGATCATGCCCTGCTCGATGATCGAGTAGCTGCGCGGCCCGAGGCCGGTGCCGAGGAAGAGATCGGTGATGTCGCGCCGGCGGCAGCGCGTGCCGTTGAGGAAATAGGCCGACTGCCCGTCGCGCGTGACCTGGCGCTTCACCGAGATCTCGTTGTACTGCGCGTACTCGCCCTGGATCACGTGGTCGGCGTTGTCGAAGATCAGCTCCACCGTGGCCTGCCCCACCGGCTTGCGCGCGCTGGAGCCGGAAAAGATCACGTCGGTGAGCGAATCGCCGCGCAGGCGGCTGGCCGCGCTCTCGCCCATCACCCAGCGGATGGCGTCGATGATGTTGGACTTGCCGCAGCCGTTGGGGCCCACCACGCCGGTCATGTTGGTCGGCAGGTGCAGCGTGGTCGGATCCACGAACGACTTGAATCCGGCGAGTTTGATGGTGGTCAGGCGCATGCGGGCGTCACCAGCGGATCGGGATGGATGGCCGCCGCGGCCGGCGACGCGCCACTGTGCCAAACGCGGGCCGGCACCGCAATGCGCGTAGCGGCGGGGACATGCGGGGGAATACCGGCCAACGTCTTGTTTTTATTCGGAGGGCGCCTTGGCCTCGATGGCCAGGGCGTGGATGCCGCGGTCCATCAGGCCGTCCAGCGCGGCATACACCAGCCGGTGCCGCTTGAGCGGCAGCTGGCCGGCGAAGGCGGCGCTGACGATGCGCACGCGGTAATGCCCCTTGCCGGCGTTGGCGTGACCGGCGTGCAGGTGTCCTTCGTCGAGCACCTCCAGCTCGGCCGGCGCCAGTGCCCCGGCGAGGCGCCGGCGGATTTCCTCCACCATCGCCGCGCTCACGGCAGCGTCTTGCGGAACGGCTTCACCTGCACGCCCGCATAGACGCCGGCCGCCACGAAGGGGTCGGCCTTCGCCCAGGTCTCGGCCTCGGCCTGCGAGGCGAACTCGGCCACGATCAGGCTGCCGCTGAAGCCGGCCGGGCCCGGGTCTTCGGATTCGATCGCCGGGAACGGCCCGGCCAGCAGCAGCCGGCCGGCGTCCTGCAAGGCATGGAGCCGCGCGAGGTGCTCGCCGCGCGCCGACAGGCGCTTGTCCAGCGAACCGGGATGATCCTGGGCGATGATCGCAAACCACATGGGAGGCCACTCTTCGGTAAAGACAGTCCTGGGAGTTTAGCCGACCGCGCCGCAGGCAGGCCCGCTTGAAGCGCCGCGCCGCGAGGCCCATCTTCAGGTTTCCGCCTCAAGGAAAAGGAAGGGGAAGCTCATGCAGGCATGGACCAGCTTCGTGGACGGCATCGCCGCGCTGCTCGGGCAGCTCGCGCAATGGCTGGACGGCAGCTACGGCCTGGCCGTGATCGCGCTGGCGATACTGGTGCGGCTGGCCCTGTTGCCGGTGACGCTGAAAGCCGCCGAACAGGGCTGGCACCGGCAGCGCGCCATGCAGGCGCTGCAACCCGAACTGGAACGGCTGCGCGAACGGCACGCCAAGGACCCCGCCGCCTACCTCGCGGCCACGCAGGCCCTCTATCGCCGGCACGGCATCACCACGGGCCTGGGCGGCGGGCTGCTCGCGGCGCTGGTGCAGGCGCCCCTGGGCGCCGGCGTCTATGCCGCGATCCGCCAGGGCCTGGGCGGCGCCGGCTCGTTCCTGTGGATGAAGCTGGCGCGCCCGGACCTGTGGCTGGCGCTGGCGGTGGCGCTGCTCGGCTATGCGGCGATCGCGCTCAACCCAGCCATGTCGGCGCAAGCCAAGACCCTGCTGCAATGGCTGCCTGTGCTGGTGTCGTTCTTCATGGTCTGGCACCTGGCGGCGGGACTCGGCCTGTATTGGGCCGGCTCCGGCAGCGTGAGCGTGTTGCAGGCGGCGCTGCTGCGCCGGCGCCTGGCCTGCGCGAGCCGCTGAGCAGACCGGCCCACTCAGAACCGGCTTACGCACCTGTCGCAGGCGTACCCGAACTTGCAGGAGCGCGCTCGCGCGCGACCGAAGCGTGGCAGCGTCGCCGCTGCGTCGGCTTGTCGCGCGCATGGCGCGCTCCACGGTTTTTGCCGGCCGGTGCTCAGGCCTCCGGCCGCATGTACGGGAACAGCAGCACGTCGCGGATCGAAGCGGAGTCGGTGAGCAGCATCACCAGGCGGTCGATGCCGATGCCGAGGCCGCCGGTGGGCGGCAGGCCCACTTCCAGCGCGCGGATGTAGTCGGCGTCGAAGTGCATGGCCTCGTCGTCGCCCGCGTCCTTGGCGTCCACCTGCGCCTTGAAGCGCGCGGCCTGGTCTTCCGGGTCGTTCAACTCGGAGAAGCCGTTGGCGATCTCCTTGCCGTTGATGAACAGCTCGAAGCGGTCGGTGATGCCGGGGTCCTGGTCGTTCTCGCGCGCCAGCGGCGAGACTTCCACCGGGTGCTGGGTGATGAAGGTGGGCTGGATCAGCGTGTGCTCCACCGTCTTCTCGAACACCTCCAGCAGCAGCTTGCCCCAGCCGTAGCCCGGCTTGACCTGGAGCCCCAAGCGCGCCGCGTGCGCGGCCATCGCCTCGCGGTCGCGCAGTTCCTCGCGCTTGATCCCGGGGTTGTGCTCGAGCACGGCGTCTTCCATCGTCCAGCGGCGGAAGGCCGGGCCGACGTCGATGTCCGCGCCTTCCCAGGTGAGCGCGGAGGTGCCGATCACCTGCTGCGCCGCCTCGCGGATCACGCTTTCGGTGAGGTCCATGATCTCGTTGTAGGTGGCGTAGGCCTGGTACAGCTCCAGCATGGTGAACTCGGGGTTGTGCCGGGTGGACACGCCCTCGTTGCGGAAGTTGCGGTTGATCTCGTACACGCGGTCGAAGCCGCCCACCACCAGGCGCTTCAGGTACAGCTCCGGCGCCACGCGCAGGTACAGGTCGATGTCCAGCGCGTTGTGGTGGGTGACGAAGGGCTTGGCCGTGGCGCCGCCGGGGATGATCTGCATCATCGGCGTCTCCACCTCCATGAAGCGGCGCGGCTCGGCCTCCAGCCACTTGCGGATGAAGCCGATGATCTTCGAGCGCAGCGCGAAGGTGCGGCGCGCCTCCTCGGTGACGATCAGGTCCACGTAGCGCTGGCGGTAGCGCTGCTCCACGTCGGCCAGGCCGTGCCACTTGTCCGGCAGCGGGCGCAGGCTCTTGGTCAGCAGGCGCAGCGTCTGGACCTTGACCGACAGCTCGCCGGTCTTGGTGCGCATCAGCACGCCCTCGGCGCCCACGATGTCGCCCGCGTCCCAGCCCTTGAAGGCCTCGTAGGTCGCCTCGCCCACCGTGCCCTGGTGGATGAACAGCTGGATGCGGCCGCTCACGTCCTGCATCTGCACGAAGCTGACCTTGCCCTGCACGCGCTTGAGCACGATGCGGCCGGCCACCTTCACCCGGCGCGCGGCCTGCTCGACGGCCTCGGCGCTCCAGCGCCCGGCATCGGCGAACTCGGCCTTGAGGTCGCCGGCGAAGCTGTCGACCTTGAAGTCGTTCGGGAACGCGATGCCCTGCCCGCGCAGCGCCTTGAGCTTCTCGCGGCGCTCGGCGATCAGCTTGTTCTCGTCGATGGGCGGGGTATCGGTGGTCGGTTCACTCATGGGAATTCCAATGCTGCCGGCGCTCGCACCGGTCGGCGCACGCCTCTGTCGTTACATTTGCGGATGGATGGCCAAACGGCGCGGGAAGCGCGGCGGCGGCCTCAATCGCCGCCCTTGAACACCTGCTTGACCGCGTGCTTGGTCGCGTCCCAGCCCTCGCGCGCGCCGTGGCCGATGCCCTGGCCCGCTTTTTTCGCGCCATGGCCGATGCCCACGCCGGCTTCCTTCGCGCCGTGCCCGATCGACTTGGCGACGTGCTTGGTGGCGTGGCCCACGTCGCGGGCACCGTCGCCGACGCCCTTGCCCGCGGCCTTCGCGTCGTCCTTGATGGCCTGGCCGGTGGAGGCCTGCTGGGCCATCGAGGCCTGGCCGAATGCGAGCGCCGCGCAGGCGATCAGGAGGGAGAGGGTCTTCTTGCCGTTCATGCCATGGCCTCGTGTCGGTGGTCGGGCGAATGCTGCGCGCCGGCGGCTCAGGCGTCGGCGCGCTTGGCGCCGGCGTCGAGGCCCGATTTCAGGCTGCCCTCGACGAACTCGTCCAGGTCGCCGTCCAGCACCTTCTGGGTGTCGGTGCGCTCGATGCCGGTGCGCAGGTCCTTGATGCGGCTCTGGTCGAGCACGTAGTTGCGGATCTGGCTGCCCCAGCCGATGTCGGACTTGGTGGCCTCCAGCGCGTCCTTCTCGGCGTTGCGCTTCTGGATCTCCAGCTCGTACAGCTTGGCCTTCAGCATCTTCATCGCGCGGTCGCGGTTGGCATGCTGGCTGCGCTCGGTCTGGCAGGCCACCACGGTGTTGGTGGGCACATGGGTGATGCGCACCGCCGACTCGGTCTTGTTGACGTGCTGGCCGCCGGCGCCGGAGGAGCGGTACACGTCGGTCCTGAGGTCGGCCGGGTTGATCTCGATGTCGATGTCGTCGTCCACCTCGGGCGAGACGAACACCGAGGTGAAGCTGGTGTGGCGGCGGTTGTCCGAGTCGAACGGGCTCTTGCGCACCAGGCGGTGCACGCCGATCTCGGTCTTCAGCCAGCCGTAGGCGTAGTCGCCCTCGACGCGGAAGGTGGCGGACTTGATGCCGGCCACGTCGCCGCCGGAGACTTCCAGCAGCTCGGTCTTCCAGCCACGCGACTCGGCCCAGCGCAGGTACATGCGCAGCAGCATCTCGGCCCAGTCCTGCGCCTCGGTGCCGCCGGCGCCGGCCTGGATGTCCACGAAGGCATTGGTGGCGTCCATCTTGCCGGAGAACATGCGCTGGAATTCCAGCTTGCCCACCTGGGCCTCGAGCTTGGCAACGTCGCCCAGCACGGACTGCACGGTGTCCTCGTCGCCGTCGGCGGCGGCCATGTCGAGCAGCTCGCCGGCATCGTCCAGGCCGCCGGTGAGCGTGTCGATGCCGCTGACGATGGTGTCCAGGCGGGCGCGTTCGCGGCCCAGCTCCTGGGCGCGGGCGGGGTCGTCCCAGACGGTGGGGCTTTCCAGCTCGCGGTTTACTTCTTCCAGGCGCTCACGCTTGGTGGCGTAGTCAAAGATACCCCCTAAGCGACTCGACGCGGGCCTTGAGGTCCGCGATCTGCGCATGGATCGGATTGGTCTCGATCATGGTTGACGGTTTGCGAAAAAGGCCGCCAAGCATAGCAGAGGCGCCCCCGCACGACGGCAGGACGCGGCAGCCTGCGCCACCTGCGGCGGTGCCGCAGCGCCCCTCCCGGCCCGGCCGAAAAGGCCTTAGCTGAATGGCGCTTCAGCTTCTTAATGGCGCTCTAACGAAATATCGCCATCCTGTTGTGCACTTGCAGCATAAACGTGTAGCGGGGCGCCATGCGCCTCGCCTCGACCAATTTGGCCTTCGCAACCAACTGAGTGAGTGCGCATGAGATTTGAGACGAACCGGCTTGCCGCCGCCCACCCCGCCCCGCGCCGGGTACGCCGGCTGGGCCAAGCAGCCCTGGCGCTGCTGATCTTGGCGGCCAGCACAGGGGCCCAGGCCGCTTCACCGCTCGGCTTCGATGCCGTGGCCGCGAAGGCGCAGGCGCTCGCCAAGTCGTCCTACCATTCGCCCAACGTCTCGCTGCCCGGCGCGCTGGCCGACCTCAAGTTCGAGCAGTACGCGCAGATCCAGTACAAGGAGGACCGCGCGCTGTGGCACGGCGAGCGCCTGCCCTACGAGCTGACCTTCTTCCACGAGGGCATGCAGCAGTACAACATCCCGGTGAAGATCCACATCGTCGGGACGGGCGGCGTCCATGACGTGAAATTCGACCCGTCGGGCTTCGACTACGGCAGCAACAAGTTCGATCCGGACGACCTCAAGAACCTCCAGTTTGCCGGACTGCGCGTGCAGGCGCCGATCAACGCCCGCGACCGTTACGACCAGATCCTGGTCTTCCAGGGCGCGAGCTACCTGCGCGCCATCGGCAAGGGCCAGCGCTTTGGCCTGTCCACGCGCGGGCTGGCGGTGGACACCGCGCTGCCCTCGGGCGAGGAATTTCCGCAGTTCGTCGAGTTCTGGGTCGAGCGCCCGGCCCACAACGCCCAGCAGCTGGTGGTGTACGCGCTGATGGACTCGCCGCGGGTGACCGGCGCCTACCGCTTCACCGTACACCCGGGGGTGACCACGGTGACCGACGTGAAGGCGCGCGTGTTTCTGCGTGAGAACGTCGGCAAGCTGGGCCTGGCGCCGCTCACCGGCATGTTCCTGTTCGGTCCCAACCAACCCTCGCCGATCATCAACTTCCGCCCAGCCCTGCACGACTCCGAGGGCCTGTCGATCCATACCGGCGAAGACCGCTGGATCTGGCGGCCGTTGGTCGACCCCAAGGCGCTGACGGTGAGCTCGTTCGCGCTGACCGACCCCAAGGGTTTCGGCCTGATGCAGCGCTCGCACGACTTTGCCGACTACCAGGATCTGTTCGACCGCTACGACCTGCGCCCCAGCGGCTGGGTCGAGCCCAAGGGCCGCTGGGGCAAGGGCAAGGTGGAGCTGGTGGAAATCCCCACGCCGGACGAGACCAACGACAACATCGTCGCCTATTGGGTGCCGGCGCAACCGCCCAAGCCGCTGCAGCCGCTGGACTACGAGTACAGCGTGCACTGGGAGAACACCGAGCAGACGCTGCCGCAAAACGTGGCCCACGTGAGCCAGACCCGCTTCAGCATGGGCACCGTCAAGCAGGCGGACCTGATCCGCAAGCCCGACGGCAGCCAGGAGTTCGTGATCGACTTCGCCGGCAAGGCGCTCGACGGGGTCCCCGAGGGCGCGCCGCCGGTCGAGGCCGTGGTGGAGGCCGATCCGCACCTGCAGATCGTCCATACCGAGGTCACCCGCAACGATGCAGTAGGCGGTTATCGTCTCGCGCTGCGGTTCCGGCCCAAGGCCAACGATAGCGACAGCGACAAGGGGCCCAAGGAGCTGCGCGCCTACCTGCACAGCGGCAGCACCACCCTGAGCGAGACCTGGAGCTACCTGCTGCCCGCCACGCCGGCCCTGTGAGCGCCCCGATGACTGCCAGCCCCAACACCACACCCGTCCTCGCCACCGCCGGACGTCCCGTCCCGCCGATCCGCCGCAGCACCCTGCTGGCCGAGCCGTGGACCACCAATCCGCTGGCCCGCGCCTGGCAGGCGCTGCGCCGCCCGTTCAGCGCCAGGCTGCGCCAGGCTCACGCGGCCCGGCACGACGTCATCCCGCCGGACACGCAGGGCAACTGGCGCCGCGCCGGCCTATGGCGGCGCGGCATCCTGCTGCTGATGGTGATCGCGCAGAGCGCGCTGGCCACCGTGTTCATGGTGCAGACCCTGCCCTACCACGGCGGGCACTGGCTGGAAGTGGTGGTGCTGGCGTTCTTCGTGCTGCTGTTCGCCTGGGTCTCGGTGGGCTTCTGGACGGCCATCGCCGGCTTCCTGCTGCTGCTCCGCGGCCACGACCGCTACAGCGTCTCGGCCGCGCCGCCGTCCGCGCAGACCGCCGCCACGCCGCTGCCGCGCGACGGCCGCACCGCCCTGGTGATGCCGATCGCCAACGAGGACGTGGCGCGCGTCTTCGCCGGGCTGCGCGCCACCTACGAGTCGGTGCAGCGCACCGGCGAGCAGGATCACTTCGACCTGTACATCCTGAGCGACAGCGCCGACCCGGACATCGCCACCGCCGAGCTGTGCGCCTGGCGCGCGCTGGTCGACGCGGTCGGCGGCGAGGGGCGGATCTTCTACCGCCGCCGGCGCCGCCGTGTGAAGCGCAAGAGCGGCAACATCGACGACTTCTGTCGCCGCTGGGGCGCCAACTACCGCTACATGGTGGTGCTGGACGCCGACAGCGTGATGACCGGGCAGAGCCTGGTGTCGCTGGTGCGGATGATGGAGTACCACCCTGGCGCCGGCATCATCCAGAGCCCGCCGCGGGCGATCGGCCGCGACACCTTCTACGCCCGCGTGCAGCAGTTCGCCACCCGCGTATACGGCCCGCTGTTCACCGCCGGGCTGCACTTCTGGCAGCTGGGCGAATCGCACTACTGGGGGCACAACGCGATCATCCGGCTGGCGCCCTTCATGCGTCATTGCGCGCTGGCGCCGCTGCCGGGGCGCGGCAGCCTCTCGGGCGAGATCCTCTCGCACGATTTCGTCGAGGCGGCGCTGATGCGCCGCGCCGGCTGGGCCGTGTGGATCGCCTACGACCTGCCCGGCAGCTACGAGGAACTGCCGCCCAACCTGCTAGACGAGCTCAAGCGTGATCGCCGCTGGTGCCAGGGCAACCTGATGAACTTTCGGCTGTTCTTCGTGCGCGGGCTGCACCCGGTGCACCGCGTGGTGTTCCTCACCGGCATGATGTCCTACATGTCGGCGCCGCTGTGGTTCACCTTCCTGATGCTGTCCACCGCGCTGCTGGCAGTGCAGACGCTGCTGCCGGTGACCTACTTCACCCAGCCGCATCAGCTGGTGCCGACCTGGCCGCAGTGGCACCCCGACCGCGCCCTGGCGCTGTTCGCCGCCACCAGTCTGCTGCTGTTCCTGCCCAAGTTGCTGGCGGTGGTGCGGCTGTGGCCACGCCGCAGCCGCGGCTACGGCGGAGCGATCCTGCTGACCGTTAGCATGCTGCTGGAGGTGCTGTTCTCCATGCTGCTGGCGCCGGTGCGCATGATGTTCCACACCAAGTTCGTCAATGCCGCCTTCCTCGGCTGGAAGGTGGTGTGGAAGTCGCCGCCCCGCGAGGACAGCCAGACGACCTGGGGCGAGGCGATTCGCCGCCACGGCGTGCAGACCCTGTTCGCGGCCGCTTGGGGCGTGGCGGTGTACCTGCTCAACCCCACGCTGCTGGCCTGGATGTCGCCGATCATCGGCTCGCTGCTGCTCGCCGTGCCGGTGTCAGTGTATTCCAGCCGCCTATCGCTCGGCCGCGCCTGCAAGCGGCAGGGGCTGTTCCTGATCCCGGAGGAGATCCACGCGCCCGTCGAGCTGCGCGCCACCCGGCGCTACACCCGTCAACCGGCCAGGATGTCGGCCTTCGCCGAGGCGCTGGAGGACCCCGTGGTGCTGCCGCTGCTGACCGAGGCCGCGCCGAGCTTCCACCGCGACACGCCGCTGCAGCAACGCAGCCGCGAGCGGCGCCTCAAGGCCCTGCAGCAGGGCGTGGCGCAGCTGGACGACCGCCAGCGCCTGGCCGTGCTCGACAACGGTCGGCTGCTGCGCGAGTGGCACGAGCGGCGGTACCGTAGCGAAGCGGTACCGGCGATGCCATGACGAGAGCGACGGGCATCCACGTGCACCGCCGCCTCACCGTGCCACGCGCAGGGATGTGCCTGCGCGTGGCGCAGCGCTCGCCCGCGAGCCAGGCGGTGTTCGTTCCCGCGTCGAACGCATCATCGCCCCGGCGCGAAAACACCTGCCTAGAGCGGCCGGGCCGCGATCAGAAACGCACGTCCACGGTTGCCACCGCGTAGGTGCTGGAAGCCAGCCCGCTGGCCCCGGCGAAGGCGCCGTGGGTGAAATGGGTGAAATCCAAGCGTAGCAGCAGCGATGGATTGAGCCGCCAGTCCACCGCCATGCGCTTGGAGGCACCGATACGGTGCACCCCTGAGGCGGAACCGCGTGCCAGCACCGACAGCCCGTCGCCGTAGATGGCGTCCCGGCGGCTGGCGCGTCACAGGCCGACGTAGCCCACGCTCACCGACACGTCCTTCGCCGGCTGCACGCGCAGCGACGGTACACGTCGACCAGGTTGGCCACCAGGCTGGCGTTGGTCTCGGATATGTAGTCGAAGGGTCCCCGACAAGGGGTGGAAAGTGTCCGCTCCAGATGCAACGCCCGCCGAACTCTGCGACACACGCCGCCCGATGCGGCCGACACGGAACGCCCGGCGCGGCAAAGCCGCGCCGGGCGATGGCGACTCCGGGCGAAGCCTGGCCGGAACGCGCCACTCCGGCCCCCATCCCGCTCGCGTTATGCGAGCGCCTGGGCATGCACGCCGCGCACCGCGCGGCCGGAAGGGTCCGCCGCGGCCGCGAAGGCCGGATCCCACGCCAGCGCCGCCGGCGAGGAACAGGCGATCGACTTGCCACCCGGCACCGTGTTGGCGCAGGCCTCGCCGGGGAAGAACTTCTCGAAGATGCTGCGGTAGAGGTAGGCCTCCTTGGTGGCCGGCGTGTTGACCGGGAAGCGCGCGGCGGCGGCGGCGAACTCGCGGTCGCTCACCATCTGCTCGGCATGCGCCTTGAGGCCGTCGATCCAGCCGTAGCCCACGCCGTCGCTGAACTGCTCCTTCTGCCGCCACAGGATCGAATCGGGCAGCGCGTCCTGGAAGGCCTCGCGCAGCGCGGCCTTCTCGATGCGGCCGCCGCCGGCCATCTTCTGCTTCGCGTCCATGCCCATCGCCACGTCGAGGAACTCCAGGTCGAGGAAGGGCACGCGCGCCTCCACGCCCCAGGCCATCATCGACTTGTTGGCGCGCAGGCAGTCGTAGCTGTGCAGCGCGTCGAGCTTGCGCACCGTCTCCTCGTGGAAGGCCTCGACCGAAGGCGCCTTGTGGAAATAGAGGTAGCCGCCGAAGACCTCGTCCGAGCCCTCGCCCGAGAGCACCATCTTCACGCCCATCGCCTTGATCCGGCGCGCCAGCAGGTACATCGGCGTGGAGGCGCGGATGGTGGTGACGTCGTAGGTCTCGATGTGGCGGATCACCTCCGGCAGCGCGTCCAGGCCTTCGGCGAAGGTGTAGACGAAGCCGTGGTGCACGGTGCCCAGCGCGTCGGCGGCCACCTGCGCGGCGGCGAGGTCGGGCGAGCCTTCCAGGCCGATGGCGAAGGAGTGCAGGCGCGGCCACCAGGCCTCGCTCTTGTCGTCGTCCTCGACCCGCTCGCGGGCGAACTTCGCCGCGCAGGCGGCCACCAGCGAGGAATCCAGGCCGCCGGAGAGCAGCACGCCGTAGGGCACGTCGGTCATCATCTGGCGGTGCACGGCCTGCTCGAACGCCTGTCGCAGCGGCTGCGGGCCGACTTCATGGCCGCGGGTGTGGGCGTAGTCGCGCCAGGGCTTCTCGTAGTAGCGGCGCAGCTCGCCGCTGGCGCTGTCGTAGACGTGGCCGGGCGGGAACGGCGCCACATCCGCGCACTCGCCCACCAGCGACTTCATCTCCGAGGCCACCAGCAGGCGGCCCTGGGCGTCGTGGCCCCAGTACAGCGGGCACACGCCGATCGGGTCGCGGGCGATCAGGTAGCGCTGCGCCTCGCCGTCCCACAGCGCGAAGGCGAAGATACCGTTGAGCCGGTGCACGAAGGCGGCGCCGTGCTCGCGGTAGAGCGCGTTGATCACCTCGCAGTCCGAGCCGGTGGTGAAGTCGTAGCCGCTCTCGGCGCGCAGCTCGCGGTGGTTGTAGATCTCGCCGTTCACCGCCAGCGCCAGCGCGCCGTCGCGCGAACGCAGCGGCTGCGAACCGCTGGTGGGGTCGACGATGGCCAGGCGCTCGTGCACCAGGATCGTGCCGGCGTCGACGAACACGCCGCTCCAGTCGGGGCCGCGATGGCGCTGGCGGGCGGAAAGCTCCAGCGAGAGCCGGCGCAGGGCGGCGAAGTCGTCGCCGGGCTGAAGGTCGAACATTCCGAAGATGGCGCACATGGTCTGGTGGTTCCTTGGGGTCAGTCGGGGCTTGCTGGAGGTCCAAAAACGAAAGGGCCCGCACTTGGCGGGCCCTTTTGCGTGATGCTGGAGACTTTTCTCGTCTACACGCCGGCCCACCCGTCGTTGCGGGTATTGGTATTGGCGTTGTTGTTATTGAGGCGCTTCGCGGCCAGGCGCGCATCCGCCGCGAAGGCGGCGGAAAGCAGACTGTGGCTGGCGGCGGAAAGGCTCATAGGCTTGGACTAAAGCATAAGCCGTGGATCGATGCAAGCCGCTCGACTGTCGCAGGGCGTGGCCTGATCCGCCGCAGGCGGCGCCACCGCCGCGGCATCGACCTGTCGATGGCGTGCGCGTATGGACAGGAGCCCGCACCACCGCACATCAGAGGCCGCCGACCCACTGCTTGGCAGGCTCCAGCTCGGCGTTGCGGAACAGCCGGAACTCGCCCGGCACCGCAAAGCCGAACATGCGCGCCACGGCGCGCACCCACCCCACGTCGGTGACCAGAGCCGTACGTTCCCAGCCGGTGAGGTGGCGGAAACCGAGCTTGGTGTCGTCCCACATGGCGCCGGCGTCGAAACCGGAAAAATCCTCGCCGAGCTGGAACAGCACGCGCAGCTTGCGGTTGAGCGCGAACGCCGCCTCGATGTCGGGCACCAGCACGTTCTCGTAGTCGGCGGCGGAGACCTGCCCGCTCGCACGGAAACCCAGCACGCCGGGCGGAAGGTCGGTGAGCTGCTCGATCATGGC
The DNA here is from genome assembly GCF_001182895.1 of Frateuria defendens. Taxonomy (GTDB): domain Bacteria; phylum Pseudomonadota; class Gammaproteobacteria; order Xanthomonadales; family Rhodanobacteraceae; genus Frateuria_B; species Frateuria_B defendens. The sequence continues at coordinate 16,636 of NZ_LFQR01000068.1, forward strand.
GGACTCCCGCTGCGATGGAGGCTCCATCGAACCGCCTTCGGCGATGGGAGGCAAGCGGCGTGGCGTGAAGGCCGCCTGCGCCGGAGCAGAAGCTTGCCGCATGAGGAGCGCGCCTTGCGCGCGACCGAGGCGTCACGGCTTCGCCGCCGCGCCGCCTGCCGCGCGCAAGGCGCGCTCCTGCATGGGGCCGGCACTCACGCCGGCTCGATGTGCCGCAGCAGCAGGCGCGGGCTCTCCCTGCCCTGCCAGTCGTTGATGGTCAGCTCGTAGGCGGCGCGCAGGCGCGGCGGCGGGGCCTCGGCGGCGACGTTGAACATCACCGCGTCGTGCATCGCGCCGTCGCGCGGGTCGCGCAGGTTGAGCCGCCAATGGCGGCCGCCCATCGGGCGCCAGCCGGCGCAGTCGAACAGGTTGTCGAACACCGGTTCGGGGAAGCCCTGCCCCCACGGCCCGCCGTAGCGCAGCTGGCGCGCCAGCTCCAGCGACAGGGCGCCGGGCGGCAGTTCGCCGTCGGTGTAGAGCAAGGCCTGCAGGCGCTCGGCCTCGATCATCTCGCGCGCCACCGCATCGAAGGCGGCGGCGAAGCGCGGGTAGTCGGCGGCCTTAAGGCTCAGGCCCGCGGCCATCGCATGGCCGCCGAAGCGCTGGATCAGGCCGGGATGGCGCGCGTCGATCGCGGCCAGCGCATCGCGGATGTGGAAGCCGGGAATCGACCGCGCCGAGCCGCGCAATTCGACATCGCTTGCGCGCGCATCCTGCGCGCGAGAGTCAAAAAGCGGCGATCCGTCGCCGCACGCTTCAAGGGGGCCCGCTGGCGCAAAAGCGATCACCGGGCGATGCAGCCGCTCCTTCAGCTTCGAGGCCACCAGGCCGACCACGCCCGCATGCCAGGAGGGCTCGAACAGCGCCACGCCCACCGCGTCGGTGTGGCTGGCCATGCCCACCATCACCTCGGCCTCGGCCACCATCGCGGCCTGCAAGTCGCGGCGCTCCTGATTGATCGCGCTGAGCTGCTCGGCGTAGCGGCGCGCCAGCGCGGGGTCGTCGGTGAGCAGGCACTCCACACCCAGCCGCATGTCCTCCAGCCGGCCCGCCGCGTTGAGGCGCGGCCCCACCGCATAGCCAAGGTCGCTGGCGCAGAGCGTGGCGAGGCTGCGCTGGCTCGTTTCCACCAGCGCGGTGACGCCGGCGCAGGCGCGGCCGGCGCGGATACGTTTCAAACCCGCTTCCACCAGCACGCGGTTGTTGAAGTCGAGCGGCACCAGGTCGGCCACGGTGCCGAGCGCGACGAGGTCGAGCAGCGCCGCCAGGTCGGGACGGCTACGGCCACCGGCGCTGCGGTCCTCGGGGTACAGCCGCGCCCTCAGTGCCAGCAACAGATAAAACATCACGCCGACGCCCGCCAGCGCCTTGCTCGGAAAACCATCGCCGGCGAGGTTGGGATTCACCATCGCATCCGCATCCGGCAATTGCTCGCCGGGCAGATGGTGGTCGGTGACCAGCACGCGGATGCCGCGCGCCTTCGCCGCCGCCACGCCGGCGAGGCTGGCCACGCCGTTGTCCACGGTGACGATCAGCTGCGGCGTGGGGTCGAGCGAGGCGACCAGCGCCGGGCTCAGGCCGTAGCCGTGCACGAAGCGGTTGGGGATGGCGTAGTCCACCCGCCGCGCGCCGAGCAGGCGCAGGCCGCGCACGGCGACGGCGGTGCCGGTGGCGCCGTCGCAGTCGTAGTCGCCAGCGACCACGATGTGCCAGTCCTCGCCGATCGCCGCGGCCAGCAGCGCCACGGCCGCGTCCATGCCGCCCAGCGTCGCGGGCGACAGCAGCCGTTGCAGGCGATGCTCGGCGTCGGCGGGGCCGAGCACGCCGCGCGCCGCATAGACCTGCTGCAGCACCGGGTGCACCGCCTCGCCCCAGCCGCTCGGCACGCCTTGCGGCACGCGTCGGCGCAGCTGCAGGGCGCTCATGCCCGGCCTCCGCGCCACGCGCGCCAGCGGTGCCAGGGCCGGTGCAGATAGCGCTCGCCGCTGGCGAAGTGGAAGCGCAGCGCGTCGCGGCGGCGGCGGGCCTCGATCGCCGGCCAGGCGTCGCGTTCGATGTCGGCCGCCGTCAGGTCCTGCAGGTCGACCAGCCAGCCGACCGGCGTCTGCGCCAGCTGCGCGAGATCGCGGGCCTGCTGCGGCAGGCCCGCATGCGCGGCCAAGGCGCACAGCAGCGGATCGTCGCCGACCACGCCGGCCAGCGTGCTGCCCACGCGATGCGGCAGCCGCCCGCCGCCCCACAGCCACAGGCTGTTGACCGGCGGCTGGCCGCGCGCGCGCCGCTCGGCATTGAGCGGATGCTGGTGCAGCAGCACCTGCGCCTCGGTGAGCAGCAGGCGCCAGCGGCGCCCTCCCGGTCCGTGCGGCAGGTGTTGCAGCAGATGCTCACCCAGCGCCTGCTCCGGCGCCGCGAAGGGCGGCAAGGGGCTGCCCGGCGACAGGCGCAGATGCCAGCGGTCGGGCGTGGTGAGTTCCAACTGCATGCCGGCGTCGCCGAACAGCGGGCGCAGCGGCGCGGCCAGCGCCTCGGCCTCTTCTTCGCTCAGGCCGAGCCGGCCGCTGGCGAGCAGGCGCGCGCCGTTCATCTCCGGCTGCACCCAGGCCGGATCGGCGCTCAGCCACAGCGCGTCGGCCGCATCGCCGCGAGCCAGTTCGCGGGTCAATGCCGCGGCCGGCAGCGGCTGCACGTCGCAGCGGAAAAAACCGCCCAGGCCTTCGAGATAGCCCTGCGGGCCGTCTTCGAAACGGTCGGCGCGCGCCAGCAGGCGTTGCAGCGGATGGGCGGGGTCGAAGCGCTGCAGCGCCGGCAGCCACAGTTCCAGCGGATGGGCGGAGGTCCCGGCCACGCTCAGGCTTCCAGCTGCTCGTAGAGTTCGAGCCACTCGGCCTCGAGCGTTTCCTTCTCGCGACGCAGTTCGGCCTGCTGCTGGCCGAGCTTCATCAGTTCGGCGGTGGCGCCGTTGTAGGTGTCCGGGTCGGCGAGCCTCGTTTCCAGCGTGCCGAGCTGCTGGTCGATGGCGGCCACGCGCGTCTCGATCTTCTTCACCCGGCTGCGCGAGGCTTTCTCGCTCTCGCGCTGGGCCGCCGCGGCGCGGCGGCGGTCGGCGGCGGAGACGGTGGCCGCGGCCGGCGCCGTCTCGCTCTCCGCGCCCTTCTTGGCCGCGGCGCCGCGCGAGCGCAGCCAGCGCGCGTAGTCGTCGAGGTCGCCGTCGAAAGGTTCGACGCGCCCGTCCGCCACGCGCCAGAAACTGTCGCTGACCATGCCGAGCAGGTGGCGGTCGTGCGAGACCAGCACCAGGGCGCCGTCGAAGTCGGCCAGCGCGTCGGCCAGCGCCTCGCGCATGTCGAGGTCGAGGTGGTTGGTGGGCTCGTCGAGCAGCAGCAGGTTGGGCTTGTCCCAGGCGATCAGCGCCAGCGCCAGGCGCGCGCGCTCGCCGCCGGAGAAGCCGTCGATGGATTCGAAGGCACGGTCGCCGGCGAAGTTCCAGCCGCCCAGGAAATCGCGCAGCGCCTGCGCGGCCACGCCGGGCGCCTTGTCCTGCAGGTGCTCGAACGGGCTCGCGCCTTCGCGCAGGCTCTCCACCGTGTGCTGGGCGAAGTAGCCGATCTTGAGATCCTTGTGCGCCTTGCGCTCGCCGGCCAGCGGCGCGAGTTCGCCCACCAGCGTCTTCACCAGGGTGGACTTGCCGGCGCCGTTGGGCCCGAGCAGGCCGATGCGCTCGCCCGCTTCGAGGCGAAAACGGACGTCCGCGAGGATGACGACGTCCTGCGCCACGTCGGGGAGAGGGAGCAATGCGTCGGGATCGTGCGAGTTGCCGGGATAACCGGCCGCCACGTCCTCCAGCTGCAGCATCGACGCCGGCAGCCGCTCCGGCGCCGCGAACTCGAAACGGAACGCACGCTCCGCGCGCACCGCCTCGGTGCCGGCCAGCTTCTCCAGCCGCTTCATGCGCGACTGTGCCTGCTTGGCCTTGCTGGCCTTGGCCTTGAAGCGGTCGATGAAGCTCTGCAGGTGCGCGCGCTCGGCCTGCTCGCGCTCGTGCGCGATCTGCTGCTGGCGCAGCTGCTCGGCGCGCAACAGTTCGAAAGCGCTGTAGTTGCCGGTGTACAGGCGCGCCTTGCCCTCGTTGAGGTGCAAGGTGTGCGAGGTGACCGCGTCGAGGAACTCGCGGTCGTGCGAGATCACCAGCAGCGTGCCCGGGTAGCGGCGCAGCCATTCCTCCAGCCACAGCACGGCGTCGAGGTCCAAGTGGTTGGTGGGCTCGTCGAGCAGCAGCAGTTCGGAGGGTGCCATCAGGGCGCGGGCGAGGTTGAGCCGCACGCGCCAGCCGCCGGAGAAATCCTTCACCGCGCGCTCGTGCGTCGCCGGCGCGAAGCCCAGGCCGTGCAGCAGGCGGCCGGCGCGGGCGCGGGCGTCGTAGCCGTTGAGCTCCTCGATGCGGTGGTGCGCGGCGGCCATCGCCTCGCTGTCGCCGCGCGCGGCGGCAGCGGCTTCGTCGCGGATCGCCGCGGCCAGCACCTCGTCGCCGCCCAGCACGTAGTCGATCGCGGCGTCGGGCAGCGCCGGCGTCTCCTGCGCCACCGAGGCCAGGCGCAGCCTGGCCGGCAGCTCCAGTTCGCCGGCGTCGGCCTCCAGCCGGCCCTGCAGGGCGGCGAACAGGCTGGACTTGCCGCAGCCGTTGCGCCCGATCACGCCCAGCCGCCAGCCGTCCTGGATCACCAGGTCGATGTCGGAAAGCAGCAGTCGGCTGCCGCGGCGCAGGGCGAAATGGCGGAACGAAATCATCGGGGGCGATTCGAGCGGGGTTCGGTCGCGCATGATAGCCGCCTGCGGGAGTGCCGACCCCATCGCAGTCGTCGCAGCGCCCGATGGCGGGCGCATCGCGCTTCTGCTACAACGGCGCGGCAATGCCTTGAGGGGGAGAGCCAAGCCATGAACACCTTCGTACGCAGCCTGCCGGCGCTCGCCCTGCTGGCCGCCGCCGGCCTCGCCGCGCCGCCGGCCGCCCGCGCCGGCGACGGTCTGCTGATCCAGCGCGTGCAGCAGGAGCGCGGCCTCAACCTGCCCGCCCGCGGCCTCAGCATGGCCCAGGTCGAGCAGCGCTACGGCACGCCGCAGCGCAAGCTCTCCCCGCGCGGCGGCGACAGCCGCAGGCACCCGCCGATCAACCGCTGGGAATACCCGACCTTCATCGTGTACTTCGAGCACAGCCACGTGATCCACGCCGTGCTCAACACGCCGGCCGGCAACAACACCCACCCTGCTACGGTGAACTGAGCCCGGCCGCCGGCGCGGGCGCGGCAGCGGGCCCACTCGTCGTACACTTGGCGTCTTTGCGCCCGCCCTGGCGGCGCCTCCGACGCACGAGTGAGACACCCCATGACCGACGACTCCACCCTGCGCCTGCCGGCCGAATGGGAACCGCAGGCCGCGGTGCTGATCGCCTGGCCGCACGCCGGCACCGACTGGGCCGAGCGCCTGGCCGAGGTCGAGACCACCTACGTGGCGCTGGCCGCCGCGGTGACGCGCTTCCAGCCGCTGATCGTGGTCGCCGCGGACGCCGCCGTGCGCGGTCATGCCGAGGCGCTGCTGCGCGAAGCGGGCGCCGACCTCGCCCGCATCCGCTTCGTCGAGCTGCCCTACGACGACACCTGGCTGCGCGACTCCGGCCCGATCACGCTCAAGGACGCCGCCGGCCGCTTCCAGCTCACCGACTTCCGCTTCACCGGCTGGGGCGGCAAGTTCGGCGCCGAGCAGGACGATGCGCTGGTGACCGGCCTGGTCGAGGCCGGCGTGTTCGGCACCGCCGCGCACAAGCGCATCGACTGGGCGCTGGAAGGCGGCGGCATCGAGAGCGACGGCGAGGGCACCATCCTCACCACCTGGAAGTGCCTGGCCCAGCGCCATCCCGAGCAGTCGCGCGAGGCCATGACCGCGATACTGCGCGAGGGCCTGCACGCCGGGCGCGTGCTGTGGCTGGACCACGGCTACCTCGAAGGCGACGACACCGACGCCCACATCGACACCCTGGCCCGCTTCGCGCCCGGCGACGCCATCGTGTTTCAGGCCTGCGACGACGCCGGCGACACGCACCACGCCGAACTGCAGGCGATGGCCGCCGAGCTGGCCGCGCTGCGCACGGCGGATGGACGTCCGTATGCCCTGCACCCGCTGCCCTGGGCCCGGCCGGTGATCGACGAGGGCCGCCGTCTCGCCGCCTCGTACGCGAACTACCTGATCGTCAACGGCGCGGTGCTGCTGCCGGCCTACGGCGATGCGGCGGACGACGAAGCCGCGCGCGTCATCGCCGCCGCGCATCCGGGGCGCGAGGTGGTGCAGGTGCCCTGCCGCCCGCTGATCTGGCAGAACGGCAGCCTGCACTGCATCACCATGCAGCTGCCGGCGGGGCTGGCCTGATCTGCGGCGCTGGCCGGACCGCGAGGACCGCTTCTCGATTTCCCGGTAGCCCGGGGGTTACCCATGAAGCCGGACGATGGTGCGCCGCCCGTGACCAAGTGGCACACGCGGCCCTCCGCGGCGCACGCCGACGCCACGCCGGCGTGCGCCGTGGCGACAACGACGCACCCCGTGGCGAAGCGCTTGTGTGCGGGCCCGCCGGCCGCCATATCACGAGGCCTGGCCTCTCCGGCGCAGGCCCTCGCCGCACGCGATGATCCCGCTGCCGCCAGGACACCGCCTGCTACCATGAACGCCATCCCTTGCAAGACCCGACGCCCATGACCCGCAAGACCCTCAAGGTCGCCCTGCTGCAGGAAACCCACCGCGGCAGCCGCGACGCCAACCTCGACGCCATCGAAGCCGGCCTGCGCGAAGCCGCCGCAGCCGGCGCCGAGCTGGTGCTGCTGCAGGAACTGCACAACGGCCCCTACTTCTGCCAGCACGAGTCGGTGGACGAGTTCGACCTCGCCGAGGCCATCCCCGGCCCGAGCACCGAGCGCCTCGGCAAGCTGGCCGAGGAACTCAAGCTCGTGGTGGTCGCCTCGCTGTTCGAGAAGCGCGCCACCGGGCTCTACCACAACACCGCCGTGGTGTTCGACCGCTCGGCCGCGATCGCGGGCAAGTACCGCAAGATGCACATCCCGGACGATCCGGCGTTCTACGAGAAGTTCTACTTCACGCCCGGCGACCTCGGCTTCGATCCCATCGACACCTCGGTGGGCCGCCTCGGCGTGCTGGTGTGCTGGGACCAGTGGTACCCGGAGGCCGCGCGCCTGATGGCGCTGGCCGGCGCGGATCTCCTGCTCTATCCCACCGCCATCGGCTGGGATCCGAACGACGCGCAGGAGGAGAAGGACCGCCAGCGCGAGGCCTGGGTGACCGTGCAGCGCGGCCACGCGGTGGCCAACGGCCTGCCACTGCTGGCCTGCAACCGCACCGGCTACGAGGCCGACCCGTCCAACGTCGGCAGCGGCATCCAGTTCTGGGGCACCAGCTTCGTGGCCGGCCCGCAGGGCGAGTTCCTGGCCCGCGCCGGCACCGATGCGCGCGAACTGCTGCTGGCCGAGATCGACATGGCGCGCAGCGAGCACGTGCGGCGCATCTGGCCGTTCCTGCGCGACCGCCGCATCGACGCCTACCACGACCTGCTCAAGCGTTTCCGCGATTGAGGCGTGACGGCAGGCACACTGGCCCGCCTGCCTTGCGCTTGCATCGCCTGCGGGGCAACCCCATGCAACTTTTCATATCCATCCCGATGAGCGCCGCATGAGCCTGCCCGATCTCGCCGACATCCAGCCCGACGTGCTCCGCGAGCAGCCGCTCGAACGCATCGAGCGCGACGGGGTGGAATACGTCGTGCTCGGCACCGCGCACGTGTCGCGGGCCAGCGTGGAGGCGGTCGAGGCGCTGCTGGCGCGCGAGCCTTTCGATGCCGTGGCGGTGGAGCTGTGCCCGAGCCGCGCGCAGGCCATGCGCGATCCCGACGCACTGCGCCAGACCGACCTGTTCCAGGTGATCCGCCAGGGCAAGGTCGGCATGGTGGCGGCGAGCCTGGTGCTGTCCTCCTTCCAGCAGCGCCTGGCGGCGCAGTACGGCATCCAGCCCGGCGCCGAGATGAAGGCGGCGATGGACGGCGCCGAGCGGCGCGGCCTGCCGGTGTGGCTGGTCGACCGCGAGGTCGGCACCACGCTACGCCGCGCCTGGCGCAGCGTGGGCTTCTGGCAGCGCTTCGGCCTGCTCGGCGGCCTGCTGGCCAGCGTGTTCGAGCGCGAGGCGGTGGAGGAGGCGGAGATCGAGAAGCTCAAGCAGGGCGACCTGCTCGAGAGCGCCTTCAGCGAATTCGCCAACGGCTCGCAGCCGCTCTACCGCAGCCTGATCGCCGAGCGCGACGCCTACATGGCCGCGCGCCTGCGCGAGGACGCCGCGCGCACGACGACCGTAGCGAAGCGCCGCGTGCTGGTGGTGATCGGCGCCGGCCACCTCAAGGGGCTGGTCGAGCACCTGCACACCCAGCAGGACGACCCGGCCGCGACCACCGCCGAGCTGGCGCAGGATCCGCCCAAGGCGCGCTGGCCCAAGTGGGTGGCGCTGGGCCTGGTGCTGCTGGTGTTCGGCGCCATCGCGCTGGCCTTCCATCGCAACACCGCGCTGGGCGCCCAGGCGCTGCGCGACTGGGTGCTGTTCACCGGCGGCTTCGCCGTGCTGGGCGGCCTGATCGCCGGCGCGCACCCCTTGAGCCTGCTGGCCGCCTTCGTGGCGGCGCCGATCAAGCCGTTCCGCCCCGGCATTCCCTCCGGCGGCATCAGCGCGATGGCCGAGGCCTGGGTGCGCAAGCCGCGCGTGGCCGACTTCGAGCGGCTGCGCGACGACGTCTCGCACTGGAGCGGCTGGTGGAAGAACCGCGTGGCGCGCACCCTGCTCAACTTCCTGCTGGTGAGCCTGGGCACCATCGTGGGCGAATACAGCGCCGGCATCCACATCCTCAAGAGCCTGTTCTAAAGAACGCGCGCGGCGCGGGCCGGCCGCTGTTGTTCCGGCTCGAATCCCGCCCCTATACTGCGCGAGCTTTGCGTCCCGTATCGAACCTGAGCGTGGGGAGCATCTCGATGGCACGACTGCAATGGCTGGGCCTGATCGCCGCCGCAGCGCTGGCCGTGGCCGGCGGGGCGCATGCCGAGGGCGACAAGGCGGCGGGGCGCAAGCTGGTCTACACCTGCAACGGCTGCCACGGCGTGGTCGGCTACGAGAACGTCTACCCGAGCTACCCGGTGCCCAAGATCGCCGGGCAGAACGCGCAGTACATCACCGCCGCCCTGCACGGCTACAAGACCGGCGAGCGCAAGCACCCGACCATGAACGCCCAGGCGGAGAGCCTGTCCGACAAGGACATCGCCGACATCGCCGCCTACCTTTCCAGCATCGCCAAGTAAGCCGCGAGGACTTCCGCGATGAAACGAGCGCTACCCCTGCTTTCGTGCGGCGCCGCGCTGGCGCTGGCGGCCGCCCCGCTGTTCGCCGCCGGCGACATCGAGAACGGCAAGACCAAGGCGGCCGCCTGCTTCGCCTGCCACGGCGCCGACGGCAACGCGGTCGATCCGCAGTACCCGCGGTTGGCCGGCCAGTACAACCTGTACCTGCAGCAGACGCTGCACGAATACAAGGACGGCCGCCGCGCCAACCCGATCATGAAGGGCTTCGCCGCCTCGCTGTCCGACCAGGACATCGAGGACGTGGCCGCCTACTTCGCCAGCCTGCCGGGCAAGGTCGACACCTTGCACGGGCATGTCCAGGGCGACAAATAGGCCCACTCGCCGGCCTTGATGCGCGAAGGCCCGCCTCGACGGCGGGCCTTCGCGTTTCCGGAGGCGCCTCAGCTCAGCGCCGAATGCCCTTCCTTGCGGCTGTAGTAGGGTTGGGTGCCGCCGGCATGGTCGGTGGCGTCGCGCACCGCGGTGATCTCCGGCACGCGCTCGCGCAGCGTCCGCTCCACACCCTGCTTGAGCGTCACGTCCACCATGCCGCAGCCGTGGCAGCCGCCGCCGAACTGCAGCACCACCACGCCCTCGGCATCGACCTCGAGCAGGCTGATGCGCCCGCCATGGGAGGCCAGCCGGGGATTGATCTCGGCATCGAGCACATAGCGCACGCGCTCGATCATGCCGGCCTCCGCGGCGGGCATCTCGCCCTTGATCTTCGGCGCGCGGATGTTGAGCTGGCCGCCCGTCGCGTTGGGCTCGAAGTCGATCTGGGCGCCGTCGAGCCACGGCGCGCTGGCGCCCTCGACGTGGAACTCGAAGCCCTCGCACTCGATCGTCCACTCGCTGCCGTCGAGCTCGGCCGGCTCGCAGAACTCGAGCTCGCAGTTGGCCGCGGGCGTGCCGGCGTGCGTGACGCGCAGGCGGATGCCCAGCCCGTCGATGCCCTGTTGTGTGAGCAGGCGGCGGAAGTGCTGCTGCGCCCGTTCGGAAATCTCGATCATGCTGTGACCTTTGCCGGAAGCTGCCCCGCCGTCGGTGTCGGGGCGATACAGCACCATTTTAGTCCTCTTTCATCGGCCGCGCTGGCTTTGACATTTCCGCGGCCAGCTTCGACGCTTCGCCTTCTTTACCGATCCCGTGGAGCCACCCATGAGCCCGCCTTCCCTCGCCTCCCAGCATTGCCAGCCGCGCAAGGGCAAGGAACACGCCCTGGATGCGGCCAGGATCGACGAACTGCTGCAGCAGCTGCCCGGCTGGCAGCTCGCCGTCGACGGCAAGGCCATCGTGAAGAATTTCCGCTTTTCCGACTTCCACCACACGCTGGGCTTCATCAACGCCGTCGGCTTCATGGCCAATCGCGAAGACCACCATCCGGACCTTAAGGCCGGCTACGGGCATTGCCGGCTGGCGTGGTCGACGCACGACGTCGGCGGGCTCTCGCTCAACGATTTCATCTGCGCGGCGCGCGTCGAGGCCCTGCTCGCGCGTTGACGGTGACGTTTCCTTTTTTGCGCCGCCTGGCGCCGGTCGCCGGCCTGGCCCTGGCGCTCGTCCTCGCCCTGCTGGCCCTGCGCGTGGGGGCCGCCCGCCTCACGGCGGCACACCTGCTGGCCGAAGCCGGGCAGGAGCTGGCGCAGCTGCAAGCCGGCCAGCCGCTCTGGCAATGGCAACCGCGGCAGCCCGACGACTTCGTCGCGGGCCGGGCCTTCGGCCAGGCGAAGCTGGTCCGCGACGCGGGCGGCATCCGCGCCGTCAGCCTGGACGGCTCGCCGTTCGAATTGGGCCTGCCGATCGCGCAAGGCCTGGACCTTGCCCATTGGCCGTGGCTCGACCTCGACATGGTGGCCGAGACACCGGCTGCGCTCGAGCTGATCTGGCAAGCCGGCAGCACGGAGCCGCCCTGCCTCGCCGCCGTGGGCCCGTTGCGGCCGGGAACCGCGCGGCAGAGGATCGACCTGCGCCGGTTGGCCTGGCGGTCCGCCGACGGCGACTGCGCGCTGCCCCCCCATGCCTGGATGCTGCGCCTGCGCCTCACGCTGCCGCCCGGTCGCAGCCTGCGCCTGCTGGCGGCGGCCTTGCACGCCGACAGCGCGGCGCTAGGGCCAGCCGTGGGCACGACGGACGGCATCAGCGTGCCGCCCGGTCTGCCGACAGGCCTGGCCCGGATCGACCTGGCCGCGACCACCGGCCACTTGCCCGCCGTGCCGTTGTTCCGCCTGCCCGCGGGAGCGTCGGCCGAAGACCAGCTCGCCCTGCGTGACCGCGCCCGCCTTTACCGGCCGGCCGCGCTGGTCGCTCCGGCCGACGCAGCCATTCATCCCCAAGCGGAAGCGCGCGCCGCCGGCTGGCCGGCGTGGACGGTCTGCGCCGCCTACCTGCTCGCGCTGCTGGCACTCGCCCGATGGAAACCGGCCGGGGCGCCCGGCACCTGGCTCGAAATCCTCGCCATCGCCGCCGGCGCGCTCTGGCTGATCGCCGGCCTGCAATGGGGGGGCCATCCAGCCCCACCTGCCACCATGGCTTTCGTCGCTGCGTTGCTGTACGCGGCCTGGGCCGAGTGGCGTCGGCGCCCGCGGGATTGGCACGGGTCGGCGCCGTGGCCGGCCTGGGCCTGGTCGTTGGCGCTGGTGCCGGCCGCCCTGGCGCTGGTCGGCCTGTGGGGGCACGCCTTCGTCCCGGTGCCGGCCCGCCACGCGCTGACCTATCTCGGCTGGGCCGCGCTGCAGCAGTGGCTGCTGCTGGCGGTGCTGATGCGGCGGCTGGAATCCGTCCTGCCCCGGCCGTCCTGGGCGATCGTGCCGACCGCCGTGCTGTTCGCCCTGCTGCATACGCCCAACGGCATGCTGATGCAGCTCTGCCTGGTCGCCGAGCTGTGGTGGGCCTGGGGCTTCCGGCGCTGGCCCGGCCTGCTGCCGGTGGCCATGGCGCACGCTGCGTGCGCCCTGCTGGTCGAGTCCGGGCTGGCGGGCTCGGCGCTGTTGCGCTCGATGGAAGTCAGTGCGCGCTTTTTCCTCTAGAATTTTCCTTTTCTAAACAAGCGTATCCAGGAAGTTCTTCAAGTCGTCCGGCATTGGCGCGGAGAAGGCGTAGACGCGCCCGTCCAGCTCGAACCCCATGTGCGAGGCGTGCAGGAACAGCCGCTGCAGGCCCAATGCCTTGAAGCGCTTGTTGGCCTCGCGGTCGCCGTACTTGGGGTCGCCGGCCAGCGGGTGGCCGATGTGCGCGGCATGGACGCGGATCTGGTGGGTACGCCCCGTGCCCAGCGTGGCCTGCATCAGGCGGGCCCCGGGGTACTGCTCCATCTCGCGAAAAAAAGTGAGCGATGGCTTGCCCTTATCGGACACTCTTACCATGCGTTCTCCGCCCTGGAGCACGGATTTCTCCAGCGGCGCGTTGACGTCGAAGCGCGCCTTGGGCGGATGGCCGACCATCAGACACAGGTACTGCTTGGTGACCTGCCCGGCCCGGATCGCCGCCTGCAGCCCGGTCAGCCCGGCACGGGTGCGGGCGAACACCAGCACGCCGCTGGTGTCGCGGTCGAGGCGGTGGACCAGTTCCAGATGCTCGCTCGGCCGGGCCGCGCGCAGCAGCTCGATCGCGCCGTGGCTCACCCCGCTGCCGCCGTGGCTGGCGATGCCGGCCGGCTTGTCGATCACCAGGAAGTGCTTGTCCTCGAAGATCACCGCCTCGGCCACCTGGGCCACCAGCCCCGACGCCGGCCCCTGCTCGGCCGGCCGCTCGGCCACCCGCACCGGCGGGATGCGCAGCATATCGCCGGCCGCGAGACGGGTGTCCGGCTTGGCGCGCTTGCCGTTCACCCGCACCTGCCCGGTGCGCAGCAGCCGGTAGATCATGCTCTTGGGCACCCCCTTGAGCAGGGTCACCAGGGCATTGTCGATGCGCTGGCCGTCCCGCTCCGGGCCGATCTCGAGTTGACGCACCCCGTGAGGTTGGTCGGGGGAAGTTGCGGTCCGCATTGAAAAAAACCTGATGAGAGGAGATACTCGACGGGCGCTACGCCCGACCTTCGCAGCCTGCTGTGGATCCGGGCGCCCGACCGTGACGCCGGCGAGGATTGCGCCGGTGGCCTTTCCCGGCAGCCGGTCGCTGCTCCCTTTCATCGTAACGGTTCGGGTTGCCGCTTGTCCGGTGCTTAAGACGGCGCGGACGCCGGTTGCAGCGCATGCCACGAATCACCGTGCATCGGGAACGATGCCGTTTTTGCCGCTTCACCGCAGCGGCGCGATCCCCGGCAGGCCGCCCCTTTAGGCGCCACCGCGGCGCGCGACGCGCGGCCAAGCCGAGGACCTACAATGAAACGCATGTTGATCAACGCAACTCAGCGTGAAGAGTTGCGTGTGGCTATCGTCGATGGCCAGTCCCTCTACGATCTCGACATCGAGATCCCCTCCCGCGAACAGAAGAAGGCCAACATCTACAAGGGCCGGATCACCCGCGTCGAACCGTCCCTGGAAGCCTGCTTCGTCGACTACGGTGCCGAGCGTCACGGCTTCCTGCCGCTGAAGGAAATCGCCCGCGAGTACTTCATGCCGGGCACCGACCCGAACAAGGCCGGCATCCGCGAGCTGCTCAAGGAAGGCCTGGAAGTGGTCGTGCAGGTGGAGAAGGAGGAGCGCGGCAACAAGGGCGCCGCACTCACCACCTACATCAGCCTGGCCGGCCGCTACATGGTGCTGATGCCCAACAACCCGAAGGCCGGCGGCGTCTCGCGCCGGATCGAGGGCGAGGACCGCGCCGCGCTCAAGGAGGCGCTCGAGCACCTCAACGTGCCCGAGGAAATGGGCCTGATCGTGCGCACCGCCGGCATGGGCCGCGACGCCGAAGAGCTGCAGTGGGACCTCGACTATCTGCTGCAGCTGTGGAAGGCCATCTCCCAGGCCGCCGAGGCCAAGAAGGCGCCGTTCCTGATCTACCAGGAATCGAAGCTCTTCATCCGCGCCCTGCGCGACTACCTGCGCAACGACATCGGCGAGATCCTGATCGACGAGGAGTCGCTCTACAACGACGCCCGCGAGTTCGTGCAGCAGGTGATGCCCAACGCCCTGCGCAAGCTCAAGCTGTACAAGGACGACACCCCGCTGTTCTCGCGCTTCCAGATCGAGACCCAGATCGAGAGCGCGTTCGACCGCCAGGTGCGCCTGCCTTCCGGCGGCTCGATCGTGATCGACCCGACCGAGGCGCTGACCTCGATCGACATCAACTCGGCCAAGGCCACCAAGGGCAGCGACATCGAGGAAACCGCCTTCAACACCAACTGCGAGGCGGCCGTGGAGATCGCCCGCCAGTTGCGCATCCGCGACGCCGGCGGCCTGATCGTGATCGACTTCATCGACATGGAAAGCACGCGCCACCAGCGCGAGGTCGAGGAGAAGCTCAAGGAGGCGCTGAAGCTCGACCGCGCCCGCGTGCAGGTGGGCCGCATCTCGCGCTTCGGCCTGCTGGAGATGTCGCGCCAGCGCCTGCGCCCCTCGCTGGGCGAGGCCACCCAGATCGTGTGTCCGCGCTGCGACGGCCACGGCCACATCCGCAGCGTGGAATCGCTGGCGCTGTCGACCCTGCGCCTGGTCGAAGAGCACGCGATGAAGGACAACACCGGCCAGGTGCTGGTGCAGGCGCCGCCGACGGTGGCCAACTACCTGCTCAACGAGAAGCGCGCCAGCGTGGTCGAGATCGAGATGCGCCACAAGGCGCACGTGGTGATCGTGGCCGACCGCAAGCTGCAGACGCCGCACATCGAGATCCAGCGCATCCGCGAGGCGGACATGGGCGAGCACAGCAAGCCCAGCTACGAGCGCCTCACCGCGGTGGAAGCCACGCCGGTGCCGAAGATGGGCCAGCTGCTGGGCAGCGGCGAGCAGCCGGCCGTCAGCGGCATCGTGCCGGCCACGCCGGCGCCGGTGCGCGTGGAAGCGCCCGCTCCGGCGCCCGCGCCCAGCCTCGCTCCCGCTCCTGCGCGCCAGCCGGCCACGGCTGCGGCCGCGCCGACCGCACAGGGCAATATCCTGTCGCGCCTGTTCGGCTGGTTCCGTGGCCAGCCGACCGCGGCACCGACCCAGTCCCGCCCCAAGGCCGAGCCGGCCGTGGCGCAGCCGCGCCAGCCGCGCCGCGACGAGCGTCCACGCGGCGGCCAGCAGGCGTCCGGCGGCAAGCCGCAGCGCCGTGAACAGCAGCAGCCTTCGGCGAAGAGCGGCAGCCAGCAGCAGGGCGCGCAGCGTGGCGGCAACCGCCAGCGCGGCAACGAGCAGGCTCGGCCGGCGCCGAGCCCCGCCAAGGCCGAGCGCCAGGCGCCGCAGCAGCCGGCCAAGCCCGTGCGGGAACCCATCGCGCCGGGCGTGCCGGCCGAGCCCAAGCCGGCCGCCAAGCAGGAACCGCGTCCGCCGCGCGCGGCGCAGCCCGAACGTCCGCCGGTGGCAGTCGCCCCGGTCGAGGCGGCCGCGGCCGTCGAGGAAACAGTGAAGCTGCCGGCGGACATCGCCGCCGAGCAGGCGCCGAACGCCGAAGCCAAGACGGAAGGCGAAGGCAACGCCACGCGCCGTCGCCGCGGCCGTCGCGGCGGCCGCCGTCGTCGCCGCCACGATGAGGGCGTCGCCGCCGACACTCCCCTGAGCAACGAGCGCCTGGAAGAGCTGGACGACGAGGAGCACGACGGCGGTGACGCGCGGCCTTCGGACGAAGCCCGCACCGAAGCCGCCCCGGCGCCTGTCGCCGCCTCCGTTGCCCCGGCGCCCAAGGCCGAGGCGGCGCACGCCGCCGTCGAGCCCAAGCCGGTGGCCGAGGAACATCCCGTCGTGATGGAAGCCGCGCCGGCGCCCGGCGCCTTCAATCTGCCGCCGCTGCCGCCCATCCCGGCACAGTCGGAACCGACCGACCAGGTCAAGGCGACAGTGGCCGCCGTCGAGATCGCCGCTAGCGTGGAGATCGCGGACGTCGTGACGGAAGCCGTGGCCGCCCCGGTCTCGGCGCCTGCCGCCATCGCGGAAACCAAGGTGGTGGAAGTGTCCGCGCCTTCTGAGCCGGAGCCGCTCGCGAGCCAGCCCGCCGTCGCCGAAGCCGCTGTCGAACCGGCTGCTGCCGAGCCGGCTCTCGAGCCGCAGTCGCTGCCGCTGATTGCCGAGGTCGCACCGCTGGAGGCCGACGAGCCCGCCAAGACGGCTGAAGCCGAAAAGGCGGTTGAAAGCGAAGCGGTCGTGGTGCCCGTCACGGCGGCGCCCGTGGTGAACCTGCCCACCCAGGGCGACCTGCTGGCGCACGCGCCGGTGCCGGCTGCCCAGGACGAGGAGGAAGAGCCCAAGCGTCCGGCACGGGATTCCGGCCAGGCCTGACGTCCAGCCGCCGCCACAACGAAAAAAGCCGGACATCCGTCCGGCTTTTTTCGTGCGCGAGGCGCGGCGCGGTCAGCCGCTCAACTGCGGGTTCGGCGCGTCGATCAGGCCGTGCACGTTCATCAGGTGGGCCAGCCCGATCACGTGCTCCACCTGCAGCTTCTCCATCAGGCGCTGCTTGTAGGTGGACACCGTCTTGGGGCTCAGGCTGAGCTGCTCGCCGATGGTGGTCAGCGGCTTGCCGCGCACCAGCATCATCGCCACCTCCAGCTCGCGGCTGGACAGCATGTCGAACGGCGAACTGGTGCCGTCGAGCGTGGCCAGCGCCAGCTGCTGCGCCACCGCCGGCGCCAGGTAGCGCCGCCCGGCGGCCACCTGCCTCACCGCCGCGACCAGCTCCGTCGCCGAGCAGCCCTTGGTCAGGTAGCCGAGCGCGCCGGCGTCGAGCAGGCGCTTGGGGAAGCGCGCGTCGTCCACCACCGTGACCACCACCACGTTCGTGTCCATCTTGGCGCGGCACACGCGCTCGGTCAGCTCGATGCCGCTCATGCCGGGCATGTGCACGTCCACCAGCGCGATGTGCGGCGACAGCATGCGGATGAGCCGCAACCCCTCCTCCGCCGTGCCGGCCTCGCCGCGGATGCGGATATCCGGCTGCTGCTGCAGGATCATCCTGAAGCCGGTGCGCACCAGCTCGTGGTCGTCCACCAACACGACGTCGATCATTGCCCTGCCCTCCCTGGGTCGAAGGGCACAAATTACGCGGCGACCGGCGGGCAATGCAAGCCAAATAGGGGCGTTCGTCTTGAGCCGGATGCGACCCGGCTCAAGGCATGGGAAGGCCGGGCAAACCGCCGTGGCATCCGATCGGGCAGCGCCGACCTGCGCATCGGATTCGCCTGACGCGGCCGCGCACGGCTCGCGTGGCCTGCGCCTTTAAGACGCAAGCTGCGCCATGGCACTCAATCGTCGTCCGACACACCGCTCGACATGGCCGATCCCTTCACCCGGCGCGCCACCTCGCGCAGCTGGAGCACCCCGCTTGCATGGCGCAGCAACTGGCCCCTCAACAGTTCGTTCTCCAGCCTGAACCGGTCCCGCTCCATCCGGGTCTCGACCAGTTCGGCAAGCAGCTGAGCGGCAGTACGCTCCGTCGGCATGGCATCCTCCTTGAGATATTCGCCGGCATTCATCCGTAACGCGCCGGCCGCAGCCCTTCCCCAGCGAGTTCCGGCCGCTGCCGGCACGCACTCCTGCCCCGCGCAAAGTCCGGACACAAAAGAACCCGCATGGCGCGGGTTCTTTTGGTTTGGTTCCGGAAAGCCGGAACCCTTGATTGGTGCAAGGGGATGCCCGATAAAAAAGTCAATTTGTTGAATAGTAGGAAATTTATCGAGCTGCACTGGTCGTTCATGCCCAAATTCTTGCCCAAAACCAATCGATTACCCTTGAATCGCCGTCCCCCTCCCTTCCCAATGCTCTCAACTTAA
>NZ_LFQR01000069.1 GCF_001182895.1 Frateuria defendens
TCATCGGCAGATGAGCGAAACGCCGGCCGAAGGCCGGCAAGATGACATGAAGCCTTTCAGCCTGCCCAACCACTCGCCATTGAAAACCCGCGAAATGACGAACCGGCAACATCACGGCGAAGCCAACCTCGTGGCGCAAGCCGACAGCCAAGGAAAAGCGCCCCGCCGCAGACACCCCGGACCCAAGCCATCCCCGCCCCGAAACAACCCCGGAAAAACCCCTCCCGCCCTCACCCCCTGACCTCAACCTGACCGCCCCTCCCCCTCCACATTGAGCCCCCCAGCCGCCTTTCGGTAAGCTCGCAGAGCTTTTATCCCCTGCGAAGGGGTCGCCACGGGGATTGTTTTGAGCGTTACATCCGCTACGCCAGGAAGCCGACATCCGCTGCTTGCAGCCACCCTGATCGCCTTGATCGTGGCCGCCATGAACATCGCCCTGTGGTGGTGGAGCAACCGGCCGCACGGACCGGAGGACTGGCACGGCCAGATCAACGGCTTCTCCGTGTCGCTGTTCCAGCGCTACCAGAATCCGCTGAATCGGGACTTCCCCAGGGACGAGGAGATCGACGGCGATCTGAAGCTGCTGCGCAAGTACACCGGCCGCATCCGCACCTACTCCACGCTGGAGAACCCGCAGACCATCCGCCTGGCCCAGAAGGAAGGGCTGAAGGTGATGGCCGGCGCCAACATCGACACGCGCCTGAACAACAACGAACGCGAGCTGGAAGGGCTGATCGCGCTGGCGCGGCGCTACCCGGACACCATCGACCGGGTAGTCGTGGGCAACGAGGTGCTGTTCCGCAACGACCTGAAGGTCGAGCAGATGATCGCCTACCTGGACCGCGTGCGCGCCCAGGTACACCAGCCAGTGTCGATCGCCGAGCCGGACTACATCTGGCTGAAGTACCCCGAGCTCGCGCAGCACGTGGACTTCATCACCATCCACCTGTTCCCGTTCTGGAACGGCGTGGTGCGCGGCGACGCGCTGGGCGCGGCGCTCGGCGCCTACGACAACATCCGCCAGCACTACCCGGCCAAGCACATCGTGGTGGGCGAGATCGGCTGGCCGTCCAACGGCGACCGCCACGAGTACGCCGACCCGTCGGTGTCCAACGAGGCCATCTTCATCCGCGAGTGGCTCAACGCGGCCAAGGCCCAGCACATCGACTACTACCTGCTGGAAGCCTTCGACCAGCCGTGGAAGGAGAACCTGGGCGAAGGCCGCACCGGCGCCTACTGGGGCATGTTCAACGCCGACCGCCAGCCCAAGTTCCCCTTCACCGGCCCGGTGACGGAAGACACCGGCTGGCCGTGGAAGGCGCTGGCGGCGAGCCTGCTGGCGCTGGGGCCGATGATCTGGTTCAGCCGCCGCTTCAGCCGCTTCAGGCTGATGGGCCTCCTCTTCATGGCGGCGCTGATCCAGCTCGCCTGCGGCCTGGTGGTGTGGTCGGCCACGCTGCCGTTCAACTTCTACCTGGACTGGATCGACTGGACCATGCTGGTCCTCTTGTTCCCGGCCCAGATCGCCATCCTCGCCATCCTGCTGATCAACGGCTTCGAGTTCACCGAGGTGCTGTGGCGCCGCCAATGGGTGCGCCACGCCGGCCTGCTGCAGCCGGACCCGCCGGGCCGGCAGCCGTTCGTGTCGATCCACCTCGCCTGCCACAACGAGCCGCCCGAGATGGTGATGATCACCCTCGACTCGCTGGCCGCGCTCGAGTACGAGAACTACGAAGTGCTGGTGCTGGACAACAACACCAAAGACCCGGACGTGTGGAAGCCGGTGCAGGCCTACTGCGAGCAGCTCGGCCCGCGCTTCCGCTTCTTCCACCTGGAGCCGTGGCCCGGCTACAAGGCCGGCGCGCTCAACTTCGGCCTGAAGGAGACCGACCCGCGCGCCGACGCGGTGGCGGTGATCGACGCCGACTACGTGGTGCGCAAGGACTGGCTCGCCGCCCTCACCGGCTACTTCCACGACCCGAAGGTGGCCGTGGTGCAGTGCCCGCAGGCGCACCGCGACTTCGAGAACAACCGCTTCCGCCGCATGACCGCGTGGGAGTACGACGGCTTCTTCCGCATCGGCATGCACCACCGCAACGAGCGCAACGCCATCATCCAGCACGGCACCATGACCATGGTGCGCCGCTCGGCGCTGGAAGGCACCGGCGGCTGGTCCGAATGGACCATCTGCGAGGACGCCGAGCTGGGCCTGCGCCTGATGCACGCCGGCTACGAGCTGGTATACGTGGACGAGCTGATGGGCAAGGGCCTCACCCCGGCCGACTTCAAGGCGTACAAGAGCCAGCGCTACCGCTGGGCCTTCGGCGCCATGCAGATCTTGAAGGGCCGCTGGGACTGGATGGTGCGCCGCGGCCCGCTCTCGGCCGGCCAGCGCTTCCACTTCCTCACCGGCTGGTTCAGCTGGTTCGCCGACGCGCTGCATCTCATCTTTACCCTGATGGCGATCTACTGGACCGCCGGCATGATCGGCCTGCCGCAGGTGTTCAGCCTGCCCATGCAGCTGTTCCTGATCCCGGTGATCGGCTTCTTCTTCGCCAAGGCGATCTTCGGTATCGTGCTCTACCGCGCCCGCGTGCCCTGCGGCTGGTACGACACCCTGATGGCCTCGCTGGCCAGCATGGGCCTCTCGCACGCCATCGCGCGCGGCATCCTGCACGGCCTCACGCGCAAGAAGACCGCCTTCGTGGTCACCGCCAAGAGCCGGCGCCTGGGCGGCAGCAACTTCGCCGCCTTCGCCCCGGTGCGCGAGGAAGTGCTGATGGCGCTGGCGCTGCTCTTGTGCGTGGTCGGCATGGCGATGCACTACGGCACGCACTACGTCGAGGGCACGCTGTGGATCATCATCCTGGCGGCGCAGTCGATCCCCTACGTGTCGGCCATGGCCGGCGCGTGGATCGCGCACCGCTCGGGCGACAAGGCGGGCTGATCGGGCCGTCCGCGGCCTTTCACCCGCCGCGGACGGTGTTTGGCTAAGCTGCGGGGACTCGAAGTCCCGGCACCCAAAGAGGACGGAACCTGCGCATGCGCCGCTGCCATCGACGCCCGAGTCTGCTCCGTTTAGGCGTTGCGCTCCCCCTGCTGCTCGCACCACTGCTGGCCCGCGCGGGCGTGCAACTGGTGGTCGATGGCGTGGACGACCGGCTCAAGGGCGCGGTGGTGTCGGGCGTGGGGCTCTCCCAGTACGCCGCGCGCGAGGTCAGCGAGGCGCAGGTGCGCCGCCTGTACGAGCGCGCGGACGCGGAGGCCAAGGCCGCGCTGCAACCCTACGGTTACTACGAGGCGAGCGTGCGGGGCGAGCTGGAGCCGGCCGGCAAGGACTGGCGCGTGGTCCTGCACGTGACCCCCGGCCCGCCGGTGCAGGTGACGGCGGTGGACGTGAAGCTGGACGAGGCGGCGATGAAGATCGCGCCGATCCGCCGCGCCGAGCGCGCCGTCGAGCGCCTCAAGGGCCAGCCGCTCGACCACGGCCAGTACGAGGCCGCGCGCGACGCCCTCGCCGCCCAGCTCACCGCCAGCGGCTACCTCGACGCCCGCATGGTCACGCACCGGGTCGAGGTGAACCGCGCCGGGCGCAGCGCCGCGGTGCACCTGGCCTGGGAAACCGGCCGGCGCTACCGCTTCGGCGCCGTGCATTTCGAGGGCTCGCAGTTCAACGAGGGCTTCCTCGACCGCTACGTGCCGTTCAAGTCCGGCGACTATTTCGAGCAGGGCCAGTTGCTGGCCCTGCAGCAATCGCTCAACGGCGCCGACTACTTCTCCGCGGTGAACGTGCTGCCCGACGCGGAGGGGGCCAAGAACGGCGTGGTCGACATCACCGTGCAGCTCGCGCCCGCCAAGCGCAGCATCTACACCGCCGGCCCCTTCATCGGCACCGACACCGGCGTCGGCGCGCGCGCCGGGCTGGACCGGCGCTGGGTCAACCGCCGCGGCCACAAGTGGAAGAACGAGATCGTGCTGGCGCAGCGGCTGAAGACGCTGTCCACGCTGTACTCCATCCCCATGCCCGGCCCCGACCAGCGCGCCTTCAACTTCGGCGCCAACTTCCGCGACGCCAACACCGACACCTCCAAGTCGCGCACGCTGGAACTGGTGGGCAACGAGACGCGGCTGTGGCACGGCTGGACGCGCACGCTCGGCCTGCACGCGCTCTCGGGCACCTTCACCGTGGGCGAGAAGGGCGGCGACCCGAACAGCACGCTGGGCATCGAGCGCGGCCGCAGCACGCTGCTGTACGCCGAGGCCTCGCTGTCGCGCAAGCAGGCCGACAACCCCAGCTTCGTGCGCCGCGGCTGGTCGGTGAACGTGTACGCGCGCAGCACCGCCGGCACCCTGCTCTCCGACGCGCGCTTCAGCCAGTGGCAGGCCGACGTCAAATGGATCCGCGCCTTCACCCGCCGCGACCGCCTGATCCTGCGCGGCAGCGCCGGCATGACCTGGACCACCGACTTCTCCGCCCTGCCCCCGCAGCTGCGCTTCTTCGCCGGCGGCGACCGCTCGGTGCGCGGCTACGGCTACCAGTCGCTGGGCCCGCGCAACAGCTATGACCGCGTGATCGGCGGCAAGAACCTGCTGGTCGGCAGCACCGAGGTGGAGCACTACTTCACCCGCGAGTGGGGCATGGCCGCCTTCGTCGACGCCGGCAACGCCTACGACGGCACCGACTACCGCCCGAAGATCGGCGCCGGCCTGGGCCTGCGCTGGCTCTCGCCGGTGGGCATGATCCGCGTGGACATCGGCACGCCGGTGAGCAGCCGGGAGAACCACGGTATCCAGCTGCACCTGGTGATCGGGCCGGACCTGTGAGGACTGCCACGGACCATGCCGCTTTCGTGCTTGCGGGGAGCGCAGGCAGAGCGAGCGCCGCACGCTCGCCGCGATCGGCTCCTTCTCCCCGGAGAGCGGGTTGGGGTGAGGGAGCACGCTGCGAAAACGCCGCTTCGAGCGAGCCTTGCCGCAAGCACCCGCCCCTCACCTCGGTCCTCTCCTTGCTCCTCAAAGCCGGCGCCATCCATGGCGCCTCCCCGCGTGCCCCGTCGGGGAGAGGAAACAAGGTGCGGACGCGTGCCGCCACAAGCCAGGCCGGAGCATCCCGATGAAGTGGCTCAAGCGCATCGCCATCGCCCTCGCCGTCCTGCTGCTGGTGCTGGCGGCGGGCCTGTGGTGGCTGCTCGGCACCGCCGGCGGCCTGCGCTTCGCGCTCGATCGCGCACAGGGTTTCACCGACGGCGCGCTGTCCGTGCAACAGGCGCAGGGGCGGCTGGTCGGCCCGCTCGACCTCGCCGGCCTGCGCTACGACGACGGCCACGGCACCGTGGCGAAGGTCGCCCGCGCGCACCTCGACCTGCGCGCCTGGCCGCTGCTCGCCCGACGCTTGCACGTGCTCGACCTCGACGTGGACGGCGTCGAGGTCGCCCTGCCCAAGAGCCCGCCCGAGACGCCGCCCGGCGAAGGCGGCTTCTCGCTGGAGCCGCCGGTGGCGCTGGTGCTGGACCGCGTGCGCGTCGGCGCCGTGGCGATCCGCCAGGACGGCCAGCCGCTGTTCGCCTCCGACCGCCTCGACCTCGCCGGCAGCTGGACGCGCGCCGGCATCGAGGTGAAGCAGCTGGCCCTGCGCGCGCCGGACGGCCACGCCGACCTCGCCGGCACGCTGGGCATCCGCCGCGGCTACCGCGGCGACGGCAAGGCCGGTTTCGCCTGGACCATCGCCGGCGTGGACTACGCCGGCGAACTCGCGGCGCACAGCGACGGCCGGCAGGCGCACGCCGACCTCAAGCTCACCCTGCCCACGCCCGCGCAGCTGCAACTGGACCTCGCCCAGGGCGGCGACTACGCCTGGCAAGCCAAGCTCGACGCGCCGCGCTTCGACCCCAAGCCGCTGCTCGGCGACAGCGCGCTCACCGCGCTGGGCGCGGCCCTGCAGGGCCGCGGCGACCGCCACGGCGGCACGCTCGAAGGCCGGCTCGACCTCAACGCCTACCCGCTGCAACTCAAGCCCCTCGCCGCACGCCTCAGCGACGACGGCAAGACGCTCACCCTGGACCGGCTCGAACTTACCTCGCCGCAGGTACGGGGCACGCTGTCCGCACACGGCACCGTGCAGCTCGCCGCGCAGCCGGTGCAGGGCGATCTCGCAGTCGCCTGGAAGGACCTCCGGCTGCCGCCCGAACTCGCCGGCCAGGATCTGGCCAGCCAGGGCAGCCTGACCGCGCGCGGCAGCGCCGAGCGCTTCCACGCCGAGGGCGACGTGGACCTCGGCCCGCCCGGGCGCCTCGCCAAGCTGGTGCTGAACCTCGACGGCACCCCGCAGCAGATCGCCCTGCACACGCTCGAACTCAAGCAGCCGCAAGGCGGCCTGACCGCACAGGGCACGCTCGCCCTGCAACCCGAGCTCGGCTGGCAACTCGACGCCAAGGCCAGCCGGCTCGACCCCGGCCAGCTGCTCGCCGGCTGGAACGGCGCGCTGGATCTCGCCCTGCACACCGAAGGCCGCCTGCCGCAGCAGGGCCCCGACGCCACGCTGGAACTCAGGCAGCTCGGCGGCAGCCTGCGCGGACGCAAGCTCGACGGCCGCGGCCGCCTGCACCTCACGCCCGCGCGCGTGCTCGACGGCCAGCTGGCACTCGCCTCCGGCGGCAGCCGCGTGCAGCTCGCCGGCAAGCCCGGCGCGCGCAACGACATCGCGCTCACCCTCGCCATCGCCTCGCTGGCCGACTGGCTGCCCGACGCCGCCGGCCGTCTGGACGGCCAATTCCGCGTGGGCGGCCTGTGGCCGGCGCTCGCCGTCAACGGCCGCCTGCAGGGCAGCGCGCTCGCCTACCAGGGGCAGAAGGTCGGCCGCCTCGGCCTCACCGCGGACGTGCCCGACGTCAGCCACCCCGGCGGCAAGCTCGACCTCGAAGCCGGCGCGGTGGAAGCCGGCGGCCTCGCCTTCCAGCGCCTCGCGCTGCGCGGCCAGGGCACCGCCGCCAGCCATCGCCTGAGCCTCGACGCGCGCGGCACGCCGCTGTCCGCCGAGCTGGCGCTCACCGGCGCACTCAAGGGCCAGGCGTGGAGCGGCACGCTCTCCACCCTGAACCTCGACGTGCAGAACCTGCCGCGCTGGCGCCTGCAAAAACCATCGCAGCTCAGCTACGCCGACGGCGCGATGAGCCTGTCCGAACTGTGCCTCACCGCCGGCGAGCCGCTGCTGTGCGCCGCCGCCAGGCAGGACAAGGCCGGCAACCTCGACGCCAGCTACCGCCTGCACCAGCTGCCGCTGGCGCTGCTCGCCAGCGCGGCCGGCCCCGCCAGCATGCCCGTGCGCGCCGAAGGCACGCTGGAAGGCAGCGGCAGCCTGCGCCGCAACGCCGCCGGCGCCCTGAGCGGAGCCACCTCGATCCGCTCGGCCAGCGGCAGCGTCACCTACGTCGAGCACCCCGATCGCCCGCTGCTCGGCTACCGCGACCTCGCGCTCGATGCCGACTTAAGCCCCAGCCGCCAGCACGCCACCGTGCGCGCCGCCCTCTCCGACGGCGGCAGCCTCGATGGCCAGCTCGCGCTCAACGGCGCGCAGCAGGCGCTGGACGGCCAGCTTTCGCTGCGCCTCAACAGCCTCGCCTTCATCGAGCTGTTCACCGCCGAGGTCGCCAACGTCAAGGGCGACCTGCAGGGCCAGTTCCGCATCCAAGGCACGCTGGCGCAGCCGGCGGTGACCGGCCAGGCCGCGGTGTCCGGCTTCGCCGCCGAGGTGCCCGCCGCCGGGCTCAAGCTCGACCAGGGCCGGCTCACCGTCGCCACCGCCGACGCGCGGGAGTTCCGCATCCAGGGCAGCGTGCAGTCCGGCCAGGGCCAGCTCGCGGTGAACGGCACCGCCGGCCTCGGCGAAGGCGCGACCAGCTCGCTCGCCATCCAGGGCAGCCGCTTCACCGCGGTGGACATCCCCGCCGCCAAGGTGGTGGTCTCGCCGGACCTGGTGGTCAAGCAAGGCGGCAGCGGCATCGACGTGGGCGGCTCGGTGGCGCTGGACAGCGCCGACGTCAACGTGGAGAAACTGCCCGGCAACAACGCCACCCAGGCCTCGCCCGACGTGGTGGTGATGGACGCGCCGCAGCAGGAACAGGCGGCCGCCTCGCTGCCGATCCGCGCCCAGGTGAAGGTCGATCTCGGCCGCCATACCCACCTGGTCGGCTTCGGCCTGGACGGCCACCTGGGCGGCACGCTCACGGTGATCGAGCAGCCCGGCCGCGCCACCACCGGCCAGGGCCAGATCGCGGTGGACGGCACCTACAAGGCCTACGGCCAGAACCTGCACATCGAGCGCGGCCAGCTGCTGTTCGCCAGCACGCCGATCGACAACCCCGGCCTCAGCATCCGCGCGGTGCGCAAACTCAACCCCAACGCCACCATCGACGAAGGGCAGCAGGTGGGCCTGCTGGTTTCCGGCACCGCGGAGCGGCCGGTGCTCACGGTGTTCTCCAATCCGGTGATGGAGCAGTCCGACGCGCTCGCCTACCTGATCACCGGCAGCCCGCTCTCGCAGGTGAACAGCGGCGAGGGCCAGATGGTGAGTGCCGCCGCGCAGGCGCTGGGCTCGGCCGCCGGCAACCTGCTGGCCAAGAGCATCGGCTCGCGCATCGGCGTGGACGAGATCGGCGTCAGCAGCAACGACGCGCTGGGCACCTCCGCCTTCACCGTGGGCAAGTACCTCTCGCCGCGCCTCTACTTGAGCTACGGCGTGGGCCTGTTCGAGCCCGGCCAGGTGGTGACCCTGCGCTACCGCCTGAGCCGCCGCTGGAACTTCGAGGCGCAGAGCGCCACCAACTTCAGCCGGGCGAGCCTCAACTACCGCATCGAGCGCTGAAAACCGGCGGGCGAGCGCGATCGACGCCGGCCGCAGCGCGGACATCGCCCGCGCCTCCCGCACCGGCGCGCGACCGCGCGCTCACTGCGTCAAAACCGCCATTGCTTTCCGCAGGTCGATTGGATAAAGACCTAAGGGCGTGCGCTCGATCCGTGGGGGAGCGGGCCGCCGTTCCAATCATTCGGGGAGCTTGTCCGTGCAGCGACGTCAATTCCTGCGCCAGGCCGGCGCGACGCTGGCCGTGGCTTCGACCGCCGCCGTCGCGTCCTGTACCAGGCAGCCCGTCACATCCGCCAGCGCCGTGCCGGCCACCGTGCCGCCGCCCGCCGTGCGGATACGGCCGGACGTCGCCGAACTCGCGCCGGTCAGGGCGCAGGCGGACCGCATCACCGGCGTGTACGTGTGCACCCGCCCCTTCCGCGCCGCCGGCCCGCGCATCGAGACCGAGAAGCTCGGCCACAAGACCCTGGTGCATAACTACGGCCACGGCGGCAGCGGCTGGTCGCTGTCGTGGGGCTCGGGCACGCTGGCCGTGCGCATGGCGCAGGCCACCGGCGCGCGCGCGATCGGCGTGATCGGCTGCGGCGCCATCGGCCTCACCTCGGCGATCCTCGCCCAGCGCGCGGGCCTCGCGGTACGCATCTACGCCAAGGCGCTGCCGCCGGACGTCTATTCCATGCGCGCCTCCGGCCTGTGGACGCCCGACTCGCGCCTCTGCGACGCCGCCCACGCCCCCGCCCTCGCCGTGCGCTGGGAGGAAATGGCGCGCATCTCCCACGCCACGTACCAGAGCCTGCTCGGCGTGCCGGGGCGGCCGATCGAGTGGATCGACGGCTATGCGCTCGCCGACGCGCCGATGGGCCATGGGCACGCGGCCATCCCCGGCGAGCCCGAGTACGGCCAGTTCCAGGACCGCGTGCCGGAGCTGCTGCCGCATCCGGTGGACCTGCCGCCCGGCAGCCACCCGTTCGCCCAGCCCTACGTGCGCCGCTACGCCACCCTCATGTTCAACATCAGCACCTACGCGCGCATGCTGATGGCCGACTTCCTCGCCGCCGGCGGCAAGATCGAGGTGCGCGAGTTCAGCCATCCGCGCGAGCTGCTCAAACTGCCCGAGCACACCCTGATCAACGCCACCGGCTACGGCGCCAAGGCCCTCTTCAACGACGACTCCATCGTCCCCGTGCGCGGCCAGACCGCCCGCCTGATCCCTCAGCCCGAGGTCACCTACGGCCTGCGCACCCGGCACGTCAGCATGGTCCCGCGCAGCGACGGCCTGCTGGTGCAGGTGCTCGACGACACCGGCGACTTCAACAACGCCGACACCACGCCGGACCGTGCGGCGTCGGAGGCGGCGGTGAGGGAGCTGGCGGCGGTGATGGCGGGGATGCGGCGGGGTTGAGTGCCTGTTGGCGATCTGCCTATCGGTGCCGACGCGGGAAGGCCTGCTGCGTCGGCGCCCGCGATCGGCGGCGCGCTTAACGCGTTCGCTGGATTGAGCTGTCAGCCTCCGCCGGCAAACCTTGAGTAGGGATGCCCGCGGGCGCTGATATCACGCCTTCTATCCATTGGATGTAGCTTGAGATGCGAACGGCGTACACGATTTCGCCGTAGAGGCCCTCCACGAATGGGCGGCCCAGTGCATATTGGGTCCAAAACGGATGGCCCGGTGGATATTTGCTCCATGAAGCCAAGCCGACGAGTTGCCTTGAACTTCCATCCCCGATGAGCAAGGGACCGCCACTGTCGCCGCTCCCCGTGATGCCTTCAAGCGGCAGGGCGGATGGCGGCGGGTCAAACCGATACCAAACATAGCGCGCGTCGGCACCCACAATGACGTTGGAGGCACGGCGCAAGACAGTGCGATGCGGGTCGTGGGGAACTTGGCCTTCGGCACCATTGCCCGTGGCTCCCTTGCCTACAAGCTCTGCAGTCATTCCCACCTCTTTGTACCCGCGATAGAGAGGAACGGGAGTTACACCAGCTACTGGCGACGCAAGCTCGATAAGCGCAATGTCGTCAGACAAGGCGAGAAATGCGTACACCTTGGATGGATCCTTGGATGCCAGGAAGTCCTTGACCAGCTGGTCGGGCAATTTCCTGTAACCGGGATACGTGATGACACGCTTGACCTTTCGCGCCACACCGCCGATGGATACGTCGCCCTCCATACCCTGCATTGGCGCCGCGTGCGCTGCGGTCAGCACCCATCGAGGTGCAATCAGGACGCCATGTCCCTCGCCAGGCATGTCAACCAGTGCGGGAAATTCCGAAGCCGGGACTCGATATTTGGCATTATCGACGTCCGCCCGGGTGACCACAGCTCCTGCAGCGGTCGATGCAACCAAGAGGAAAAAGGCAAGACTCCACTTCATTTATTCATCCTTGTCGCTCCACGGAATCGAGGGCATGGCGGCATATGCCGTTGCGCGGCTGACGGATACCGCCATGCCAGCTGCAAGCCCGGGATGCTAGCAGCGCGCTGAGTAGGGAAGCGGCCAAATAGCCGACAGTTCCGGCCAAGCGCCTCACTGCCCGAAGCGTTGTCGATATTCGCCGGGAGTGGCGTCGTAGCGGTTGCGGAATGCACGCCGGAAAGCGTCCACGCTGTTGAATCCGACCGCACCGGCGATGCATTCGATGGAAGCATGCTTGGCGGTCAGCCGCAGACAGGCTTGTTCTAATCGCAGTCGTTCAACGAAACGTGCCGGCGTGGTGTCAAACGTGGCGGCGAACACGCGACGGAAATTACGTGGGCTCATCGCTACACGTTCGGCCATGCGTTCAACGGTCAGCGTTTCCGCAAGATGATCGAGCAGCCATTCGAGCAGACCGGCCATGCGTCCCGTGCCCTGGCTTTGTGCGACCAGCGGTGCGGAGAACTGCGCCTGATTGCCGGGGCGCTTCATGTACATGACCAGGTCGCGTGCCGCCGACAACGCGGTGGCGGCGCCGAGATCTTCCTCAACCAGGGCGAGCGCAAGGTCCATGCCCGCAGTCAACCCGCCAGACGTAGCAAAGCAGCCGTCGCGCACGAACAAGTGATCCGGTTGAATGTTCAGCGCCGAATAGCGGCGAGCCACGTCGGCGGCATAACGCCA
Source organism: Frateuria defendens (assembly GCF_001182895.1). Taxonomy (GTDB): domain Bacteria; phylum Pseudomonadota; class Gammaproteobacteria; order Xanthomonadales; family Rhodanobacteraceae; genus Frateuria_B; species Frateuria_B defendens. The sequence continues at coordinate 11,962 of NZ_LFQR01000069.1, forward strand.
GTGGGTAGTGACGCGGCGGCCGTCGAGCAAGCCAGTCGCCGCGAGTATGTAGATGCCTGTGCATACACTGACCACACGACGTGTCGTGGCGGCACGATCGCGCAGCCACGCAAGCAGCCGTGCATCGGCATTGAAGAGGCGACTGCCGACTCCGCCGGGTATCAGCATGGTGTCGAACGGCGGCGCGTCGTAGAGCGTGCAGGTGGGCGTGACGATGAGGCCGTTTTCAGCGCGAACAGGATCGGCATCCAGGCCAACGATGTGCAATTGATAAGGTGGCTCGCTCGCGGTCGAGCTATTGACCGTGCCGAATACGTCCAGTGGACCGATCAGGTCGAGCGATTGCATGTCCTGGTAGGCAAGCAGCCCGATTCTTTTCATGACGTCCCCTTGCCATCACCGTTGAAACCAGGCCGGTTCGGGGAAATTAGCGCAGATGGCTCTACAGCACCCATCCCTTGGGCGTGCAAACAATGATGGTGGCTGGCTGAGCATCCTCGTCGCCTGCACGATCGCCGTGTCAGCGCGCGGCAGATGGCCGTTTGTCTCGTAGGCACCGAGTTTGCGTTAGGGGATCGCTGGTAGAAAGACGAAGCTACTCGCACCGGCCGCCGGGTGTGTCCCCCGGCCAATGGCCGACCGGATCACGAGAAGCGCTTCGATTCCATCCAGCTCCGCTTCGCGAAGCTCCAACCTACCCGCTCGCGGCCCGCACCAGCATGATCGCGCCTGTCGCGACAGCAAGGATTCCGACTCCCCCTGCGACCTTGCCAGCGGCTGGCGCAAGGCGCTCGGCGGTGATGGCCACCGTGGCGGCGGCCATCACCCACAGGTCCATCACCCCGGTCACCAGCAGGATCGCCGTCATGCCGGTGCAGCAGACGCAGCAGTGGAAGCCCAGGCGCAGTCCATCGCGGCAGGCCGAGACGATGCCCGCCGGCTGCGCATGGCCGCATGCCGGCGCGATCCGGCAGCGGGCCAGCTGCCGTCGCTTCCAAGCGGTGAACTGCATCGCGCCCGCGCCCATCACCACCGCGCCGGCCGCGAAGGGCACGGTGCGCGACAGCGCCGGCCACCGCATCGCGGCGGCCGCCAGCGCCGCGCCCAACGGAAACACTGCCAGGCCGAGCGCCGTCCACACGACGAAGTAGCCCACGCCGGCCAGCGCGGCCAGCGAACCGCCGCGCAGGCCGCCGGCATCGCCCACGGCCCGGCGATAGCGCCCCAGCACGGGGACCAGCGACGGCAGCATCATCGCCACCATCATCACCACCCACATGCCGAGGAACGACGCCGCGCTGCCGGGCCAGCCCTGCCCGCCCATCCGCATCCAGGCCATCGACATGGTCCAGCCGCCGGGCATCGGCATGCCGCCCATCGCCGACATGGCGATGCACTGATGAATCGTCAGCGCCGCGCTGGCGGCGAAGAGCAGCGCCGGGATGCCGAGCAAGCCGCGCGCCGTAGCCAGCCCGGATGCCATGCGCCGCGCCCCTCGCCGTTCGTCCGCGACCGCGTCCATGGCAGGCGGCTCAAGCCTGGCCGTACTCGTCGTGGCGGCGCCACCAGACGCCCGCCTCGTTGCGCCCCTTCGGCGCGCGGTCGAGCCACTGGTACATGCCCCAGAGGCCGTCCAGCCCACGCGCGTAGGTGGAGTAGCTGTGGTAGACCTCACCGTCCTCCAGCACGAAGGCGCTCAGGCCCGGCCGGTCGCGCGCGTAGGTCTGGGCGTCGGTGCCGCAGGTCCGCGCGAACTGCACCACCGGCTCGGGCGCCGGCACCACGTCCATCGCGTGGCCGCCTCGGCGGTAGTTGTATTCCACCTCGCCCCCGCGCTGCTGCGCCTCGGTGAAGGCGACGTTGAAGTCGTAGTTGAACTCGCCGCCGTGCGAGGACGCCCACGGAAACCGCCAGCCCATCCGCCGCTGGTAGCCCTGCAACGTGGCGAGCGGCGCCCGCGACACCGCCCACAGCATCACGTCGTGGTGGGCCAGGTGCACGGCGAAGCCGTCGAAGCCGTCCGCGATGGCCGAGCAGGAGGGGCAGCCCGCCTTGTAGTCGGGCCCGTACATGAAGTGATAGACCAGGAGCTGCGAGCGCCCCCGGAAAAGCTCCGCCAGCGAGGCCGGGCCTTCGTCGGTGTCGAACCGGTAGGCCTTGTCCACCCGCACCCACGGCAGCGCCTGGCGCTGCCGCGCCAGGTCGTCGCCGCGCCGGGTGTGCGCCTTCTCCGCGTCGAGCAGTGCGAGCCGTGCGGCCAGCCATGCTTCGCGTGTGCCGATCGTATGCGTTGCCATCGTCGTCGCCTCCTGGGGAAAGCCCTGCCCGCCTGTCCGCGATGCGCAGGCGGTGCCGGGTCGTGGTCTAGACTAGGCAGCGGGCCCCGGAGGCCGGGAGTGACAAGTGTGGCGGGATTCCCGTGGACTCGTTGATCACGGCCGCGGCGCGGGCGCTCGCGGCGGGCGATCCGCTCGGCGCGCTGAACCGCGTGGCCCTGCGCGAGGACGCCCCGGCGCTGGCGCTGCGGGGCATCGCGATGGCGCAGCTCGGCGACCTCGACCGGGCCAAGGCGCTGCTGCGCCGGGCGGCGCGCGCCTTCGGCCCGCGGGAAGCCGTGGCCCGCGCGCGCTGCGTGGTGGCCGAGGCGGAGATCGCGCTGGTCTCGCGCGAGCTGGGCTGGCCCGCGAAGTCGCTCGACGCCGCGCGGGCGCGGCTCGAAGCGCACGGCGACCGCGCCAATGCCGCGCAGGCGCGCTACCTCGAAGTCAGGCGCCTCCTGCTGATCGGGCGCCTCGACCAGGCCGAGCAGTTGCTCGCCGCGCTCGACTCGGCATCGCTGCCGCCCGCGTTGCGGGCCGTGCACGAGCTGGCGGCCGCGGGCATCGCCATGCGCCGCCTGCGCACGCGCGTGGCGCGCGCGGCGCTGGCCCGCGCGGCACGCGCCGCGCAGCAGTCGGGCATCCCCGCGCTGGCCGCCGAAGTCGAGCACGCGACCCTGGCGCTGGACGCGCCCGCCGCGCGCCTGATCGCCGGCGGCGAGGAACGGTTGCTGCGGCTGGAAGACGTCGAAGCGCTGCTGGCGTCGGGCGCGCTCGTCGTGGACGCCTGCCGCCACCTCGTGCGCGTGGCCGGCGCCACGGTCCCGCTCGCCAGGCGCCCGGTGCTGTTCGCGCTCGCCCGCGCACTGGGCGAGGCGTGGCCCGCGGACGCGCCGCGCGAGGCGCTCATCGCCCGGGCCTTCCGCACCCGGCATCCCGACGACTCGCACCGCGCGCGGCTGCGGGTCGAGATCGGGCGGCTGCGCGCGGCGCTGGCCCCCTTCGCCGCGGTGAACGCGACCCGGGCGGGCTTTGCGCTGGCGCCGGCCCGCGCGCGCGCCGTGGTCGTGCTGGCCCCGCCCGTCGACGCCAAGCACGCCGCGGCGCTCGCCCTCCTCGCCGACGGCGAGTCGTGGTCGAGCTCGGCGCTGGCCCTCGCGCTCGGCACCAGCCAGCGCACCACGCAGCGGGCGCTCGACGCGCTCGCCGCGATGGGCAAGGTGCAGTCGTTCGGACGCGGGCGGGCCCGCCGCTGGACCAGCCCGCCCGTGCCGGGATTCGCGACGACCTTGTTGCTCCCCCTGGCCCTGCCGGGCGACTAGGATGCGCCCCATCCCCTGACGAGGAGAGTCTGGACATGAAACCCCGGCCGCGTGCTCGCCACGATCCCGGCACCGGGCGACGGCGGCGATTCGGGGCTGGCCTGGGCCGAGGGCACGCTGTGGGTCGGCCAGTATCGGGAGCGGAAGATCCACCAGATCGACCCGGAGACCGGCGCGGTACTACGCACCCTCGAATCCAACCGCTTCGTCACCGGCGTCAGCTGGGTGGAGGGCGAACTGTGGCACGGCACCTGGGAGGGCGAGGAGAGCGAAGTGCGGCACATCGACCCCGCCACCGGCGAGGTGCTGGAAAGGCTGGAAATGCCGCCCGGCGTCGGCGTATCGGGCCTCGAATCCGACGGCGGCGACCGCTTCTTCTGCGGCGGCGGCAACAGCGGCAAGCTCAGGGCCATCCGCCGGCCGGGTGGCGCCGCGACCGGCCGCAGCGCCCAAGCCCCTGCCGGCCCCAGGAGCGAATGACCGAGGCGCTCCCGGCGGCGACAGAGATCGGGCAGTTCGTTACGGCTGCGGCGACGCCGCGCCAGCCTGCCCCGCCGGTATGCCCGCGATCATCTCGCGCGCCAGCACGTCGTAGTCCCCACCCATGTGGTGATCCCCCTCCATGCGGTGCACCGCGATCCACGCCGGCAGCCCCGGCTCGGCGCAGATGCTGTCGTCGGCTTCTTCCTCGCCGTAGTAGCAGGCCACCGGCGGATGGCCGTCCAGCGCGAGCAGCGGCGGGCGGGCCGGGTAGTGGGGCACGGGCTTGATGCGTTCCTGGATCGACTTCAGCAGCGATTGCAGCCAGCCCAGGCGCTGCTGCATGTAGCCCTCCAGTTCGATCTCGAAGTTGAGGTCGGTGGAGGGCGAGAGCAGCACCAGCTGGGCGATGCGGGCGCGGTTCCCGGGCTTCAGGCGCTCGATCACGGTGGGCAGGATGTCGGCGCCGAAGGAGAAGCCGATCAGCCACAGGCGCTGCTTGTGCTGGCTGGCGAGGTTGGCGTCGATCAGCGCGTCCAGCTCGCGCGCGGTGCGCTCGGCGGAGCCGCCGTGCCAGTAGTACTCCAGCGCGCTGATGCCCACCACCGGGATGCCGTGCGCGTTGATGTGCCGGCCCAGCTGCTGGTCGAGGTCGCGCCAGCCGCCGTCGCCGGACATGAACACGGTGAGGATGTCGCCCTGCCCGGGCGGCGGCGCCACGCCCGGCGGCACCGGCAGCACGCTGGCCGTCTGCGCCATGCCGGGCGGGCGGCGCCAGGGCTTGGAGAACGCCAGCACGCCGCCTATCGCCAGCAGCACCACCGCGGCCAGCCCCCAGCCCAGCACCCGCACGATCCACTTCATCGACGCACCACTCCTCCGAGGCCGCCGGCGATCAGGCTGGCGAGGTTGGCCAGCACCACCGGCAGCGAGACGCCGGCGGGCACCGCGAGGTAGCGCGACTCCCATTCCGGGTCGAACTTGTCTTTGTACCGATACAGCCCGCGGAAGTTGTAGAAGCGCTCGCCGCGGCCGAACACCATCGCGCCGAAGCGCATCCACCACGGCGCCAGGCGCCGGTTCTGCAGGCCCGAGAGCGGCGCCATGCCGAGATTGAACCAGCGGTAGCCCTCGGCCTTGGCCCACTGCATCAGCTCGATGAAGAGGTAATCCATGATGCCGGCGGGGCCGTCGGGCAGGTGGCGCATGAGGTCCACCGAGGCTTCCTCTTTCGTCTCGTTGAGGAACAGGTTGGCGAAGGCCACCGGCTCCTCGCCCTGCCACGCCACCGCCACCGGCGTGCGGGCCAGGTACCCGGGCTCGAAGGCGCCGAGCGAGAAGCGCTTCTCGCGCACCTTCTTGTCGGCCAGCCAGGCGTCGGAGACGGCGGCCAGCCGCGGCAGCAGCGCCGGCACCCGCTCGGCCGGCACGATCTCCAGCCGCAGGCCCTCGCGCACCAGCTTGTTCACCGTGTTGCGCAGCACCTTCTTGGACTTGCCGTCGAGGTTGAAGCCGGCCAGCGGCACGCGCGCCTCCTCACCCACCTTGAGCAGGCGCATGCCCACTTCGAGGTAGAGGTCCAGGTCCTGCGGGCGCACCTGGTAGAACACCGGCCAGCCGCCGGCGCGCTCGGACAGTTCGCGGAAGCTCCACACCAGCTCGCGGCGGGCCGCCTCGTCCTCGCCCACCGGGTCGCCCATCGACACCCAGCTGCGCCCTTCGATGTCGTACATCACGAAGGCGCGCCGGTGGCTGTCGAACAGCAGGGTCTTGTCGCCCATCAGCGCGAGGTGCGCCTGGGTGGAAGGGAAGCGCTTGACCAGCGGCAGCGCCTGGTCAAGCTCGGCCGCGGACGGCAGCGTGTGGCGCGGGCGCGCGGTGCGGATCAGCTGCGTCAGCGCGAACAGCAAGCCCACCGCCGCCGCGCCCACCAGCGCGCGCAGGGCGCGCGGCGCGCCGCCGTGGCGGAAGCTGAACTCCCACCACAGGTTGCTGCCGTACTCCACGTGCTTGTAGCTGAACATCACCAGCCAGCCCGCGCACACCAGCACGGCCACGATGGCGGCGATCCAGCCCACCGAAAAGCTGGTGTCGAACAGCGAGGCGCGCCGGTAGAAGTGCCGGTGCGCCGGCGCCAGCGCGAGCGCCAGCAGGGTGAGCAGCGCGGCTTCCTCGTAGTCGATGCCCTTGAGCAGCGAGAACACCGCCCCGGCCACCAGCAACACCAGGGTCAGCATGTAGGCCGCGTCCAGCCGGCGCTGCAGGCCGCGCGCCAGGATCAGCAGCAGCATGCCGATCACGCTGGCCATGAAGTGCGAGACCTCCAGCACCGGCAGCGGCAGCACGTCGCGCAGGATCTCCATGCGCCCCGGCAGCCCCAGCGTGGCGCCGGAGAACAGCAGCACCGCGCCGCACACCAGGGTGAGCCCGGCGAAGAACGGCGGCAGCAGCGCGGTGAACCACGGCGGCATCACGCGCCGGCGCAGCCCCTGCGCCTCGCGCCCCACCACCAGCACGGTCGCCACACACAGCGGCAGCAGGTAGTAGATGATGCGGAAGGCCGCCAGCGAGCCGAGCACCGGCCCAGCCAGCTCCGCGTGCACGCCGGCGCCGAAGCCGGCCAGCATCACCGTCTCGAACACGCCCAGGCCGCCGGGCACGTGGCTGATCAGGCCGGCCATCTGCGCCAGCGCGAAGATCACCAGGAAATGCCCGAAGCCGCCGGAGATCGCCTCCGGCATCAACACGTAGAGCACGCCGGCGGCCAGGCCCCAGTCCAGCGCGCCGACCAGCACCTGCCGCGCCGCCTGCCTGGGCTCCGGCAGGCTCCACCGCCAGCGCCACAGCCGCACCGGCCGAGGCCACAGGCGCCGCCCGGCCACCCACAGCAGCGGCAGCAGGGTCAGCAGCACGCCCAGCGGCACGCCCCCGCTGGCCAGCGGCAGCCCCGGCGGCACCGGCACCAGCAGCAGCGCCACGCCGGCCAGGGCACACAGGCCTAGCCAGAAGGCCACCGTGCAATACAGCACCACCCTGGCGATTTCCGCGGGCGTGAGGCCCGCCTGCGTGTAGAAGCGGTAGCGGATGGAGCCGGAGACCAGCAGCGCCATGCCCATGGTGTTGCTGAAGGCGTAGCTCACGAAGGCCACCAGACCCACCTGCCGGTACGGCATGCGCTTGCCGATCGAGGCCAGGCCGAAGCGGTCGTACAGGGTCATCACCCCGTAGCCCAGCGCCGTGAGCGCCACGGCGAGCAGGATCTGGCCGCCGTCGAGGTCGTGGAAGTAGCCGCGCACCTCGCGGTAGCTCACCTCGCTCACCAGCCGGTACAGCGTCCACAGCGCCAGGCACAGCAGGAACACCGACAACACCGGCCCGACCCAGCGACGCGCCTGCGCCGCCAGCCCCGACCGCACCGGCCCCGTTCCCGTACTGGCCCCTGCTGGTTGCTCCACCCGACTGCCACTCCCGCGGCGGCCACAGTGCCGCCATTGCAAACGGCATAGTCTAGCGGGTGTGGGGCGGGGGCTGGCCGCTGACGTTGCCGGCGGGCGTTGTCGCGGTTGGCCGGTGTTTCGCTCGGCTGCCGATGACGGGCTTTGCCAATGCGTTCCCAAGGAGAAAGACACACCCGAGGGCGCGTCTTGCGGAGAGGCGGTCTGGCCGGCCCTTTGGGCCGGGGTTTCGCCCTCCTGCCGGAGGGCGAGTTACTTCTCTTTGCTTGTCCAAAGAGAAGTAACCAAGAGAAAAGACACCCCGAGGGCGCGCCTTCCGGGCATCCTGCCCGGAAGGTCCGCGAGGGGCTGGCGGGTTTTTTCGACAGGGCATCCTGCCCTGGCGAAAAACTGGCTCGCATCCCTGCGAGCCACCCTTCGGGCTTTT
>NZ_LFQR01000007.1 GCF_001182895.1 Frateuria defendens
GGCGAGCGCGCGGCCGCCGAGTCGGTGGCGGCCGCGGCGCCGGCGGAGCAGGGCGCCTCGCCCGCGGCGGTGCCGTCCTGGCTACTGCTGGGCGGCAACAGCGCGTCGCGCTACAGCCAGCGGGCGTCCGCCACGCTGGGCGAAGGCAACAGCGCGCCTCCGCTCTCGGCCTACCAGTTGCACCGGCCTTACGCGCCCGGCAACGACGGCAGCTACCTGCTGCTGATCGACGCGCCGCGGGCGGCCGTGCGCCAGCCGCCGCGCCAGGCCGCTGCCGGCCAGTAACCCGGTGCCGCGTGAGGCTGCCGCGGTGCCTTTCCCCCGTTTTGTCTTCGCCGGCCCGCGTCTCGATCGCGGGCCGGCGCGTGTCAGCGCCATCGCACAAGGAGAACACCCATGACCCGTCCGAAACTGCGCTCGCTCGCCGCCGGCATGCTGGTTGGCCTGGCCCTGGCCGGCGGCGTCCAGGCGCAGACGGCGCCTGCCGCCGCCACGCTGCCGGACTTCACCGGCATCGTGCAGAAGAACGCGCCGGCCGTCGTGCACGTGGAGGCCAAGTACAGCGGCAAGCGTGCCAGCCGCGCGGCGACCACGCAGGACGACACGCCCGACGATCCGCAGGAGGAATTCTTCCGCCGCTTCTTCGGCATGCCGGCGCCGCCTTCGCCGGAAGACCAGCAGCGCACCTCGCTCGGCTCGGGCTTCATCATTTCCGGTGACGGCTACATTCTCACCAACAACCATGTGGTGGACGACGCGGACGAGGTGACCGTGCGCCTGCAGGACCGCCGCACGCTGACCGCCAAGGTGGTGGGCAGCGATTCGCAGTACGACATTGCCCTGCTCAAGGTGGACGCGGGCAACCTGCCGGCGGTGAGCCTCGGCGATTCGCGCACGCTCAAGCCCGGCCAGTGGGTGCTGGCGATCGGCTCGCCGTTCGGCTTCGATTACACGGTGACCCAGGGCATCGTGAGCGCGGTGGGCCGCAACCTCGGCAGCGGCGACCAGCCCTACACCTCCTTCATCCAGACCGACGTGCCGATCAACCGCGGCAATTCCGGCGGCCCGCTGTTCGACCTGCAGGGCCGGGTGGTCGGCGTCAACTCGCAGATCTATTCCAACACCGGCGGCTACCTCGGCGTGGCATTCTCGATCCCGATCGACGTGGCGATGAACGCGGTGCAGCAGATCAAGGCGCACGGCTACGTCACGCGCGGCCAGCTGGGCGTGCAGGTGCAGGCACTGACCGACGACGTGGCCAAGGGCTTCGGCCTGCGCGACGGCAACGGCGCCGTCGTCGCCAGGGTCGACGCGGGGAGCGCGGCCGACAAGGCGGGCCTGCGGGCCGGCGACATCATCCTTTCCTACAACGGCCAGTCGATCGGCCAGCCCGGCGACCTGCCGCCGCTGGTCGGCCTGACCAAGCCGGGCACCAAGGTGCCGGTGGCGATCCTGCGCGACGGCAAGCGCCAGACCGTGGAGGTCACCGTGGGCGAGGCGCCGCGCGACAAGAAAGCCGGCGGCGGCAGCCAGCCGGCGCCGGCCAAGGGCGGTGCCTCCGCGCTGGGCTTCGCGGTCGAGGCGATCGACGCCGACACGCGCCAGCAGCTCGGCCTCAAGGCCGGCGAGGGCGTGGTGATCGGCCGCATCACCGGCCAGGTGGCGGCGCGCCAGGGCCTGCAGCCGGGCGACGTGATCCTGATGGTGGGCCAAAAGCGCATCGGCAGCGTGGCCGACTTCGAGGCCGCCACCCGCGGCGTGAAGCCGGGCAGCACCGTGCTGCTGCTGGTGCGCCGCGGCGACCAGAGCCAGTTCATCGGCCTGACCGTGCCGGGCAAGTGAGCCCGGCCGTGCCGGTGGCCCGCAACGCAACGGCGGCCGCCGGCACGATACGGCCACGCATGCCGGCGGCCGCGATGACGCGGCGTTTCCATGCGATAATGCAGGGTTCGTGTCGCCATCCCGGCGATACGCTGCCTTCGCGGCAGCAACACGACCTGCGCATGCCATGGAACTGATTCGCAACTTCTCGATCATCGCCCACATCGACCACGGCAAATCCACGCTGGCGGACCGCATCATCCAGATCTGCGGCGGCCTGACCGAGCGCGAGATGGAAGCGCAGGTGCTCGACAACAATCCCATCGAGCGCGAGCGCGGCATCACCATCAAGGCGCAGTCCGTCTCGCTGCCGTACAAGGCGCGCGACGGCAAGACCTACCAGCTCAACTTCATCGACACGCCCGGCCACGTGGACTTCTCCTACGAGGTGTCCCGCTCGCTGGCCGCCTGCGAGGGCGCGCTGCTGGTGGTGGACGCCGCCCAGGGCGTGGAGGCGCAGTCGGTGGCCAACTGCTACACGGCGGTGGAGATGGGGCTGGAAGTGGTGCCGGTGCTCAACAAGATCGACCTGCCCACTGCCGACCCGGAGAAGGTGAAGGGCGAGATCGAGGCGGTGATCGGCATCGACGCCTCCGACGCGGTGGCGGTCAGCGCCAAGACCGGGCAGAACGTGGTCGAGGTGCTGGAGGCCATCGTCGCCCGCATCCCGCCGCCCAAGGTCCGCGACACCGACCGCCTGCAGGCGCTGATCATCGACTCCTGGTTCGACAACTACCTCGGCGTGGTGTCGCTGGTGCGCGTGATGCAGGGCGAGATCCGCCCCGGCGAGAAGCTGCTGGTGATGTCCACCGGCCGCACCCACGAGGTGGGCGACGTCGGTGTGTTCACGCCCAAGCGCAAGAAGCTGGAGAAACTCGGCGCCGGCGAGGTGGGCTGGATCAACGCCTCGATCAAGGACGTGCACGGCGCGCCGGTCGGTGACACCCTGACCCACGCGGGCAAGCCCGCCGAGCATCCGCTGCCGGGCTTCCAGACCATGCAGCCGCGCGTGTTCGCCGGCCTGTTCCCGGTCTCCGCCGACGACTACCCGGCGCTGCGCGAGGCGCTGGACAAGCTGCGCCTGAACGACGCGGCGCTGTTCTTCGAGCCCGAATCCTCCGAGGCGATGGGCTTCGGCTTTCGCTGCGGCTTTCTCGGCATGCTACACATGGAGATCGTGCAGGAGCGCCTGGAGCGCGAGTACGACCTCGACCTGGTCACCACTGCGCCCACCGTGGTCTACGAGATCTTAAAGACCGACGGTGAGGTGGTGGCCCTGGACAACCCGGCCAAGCTGCCGGCTTCGCCGCAGGTGCAGGAGATCCGCGAGCCGATCATCGTCGCCAACATCCTCACGCCGCCGGACTACATCGGCAACGTGATCACGCTGTGCGAGGAGAAGCGCGGCGTGCAGCGCGGCATCCAATACATGGCCACGCAGGTGCAGATCAGCTACGAGCTGCCGCTGGCCGAGGTGGTGCTGGACTTCTTCGACAAGCTGAAATCGGTCTCGCGCGGCTACGCCTCGATGGACTACAGCTTCGAGCGCTTCGACGCCGGCCCGTTCGTGCGCGTGGACGTGCTGATCAACGGCGACCGCGTGGACGCGCTCTCGCTGATCGTGCACCGCAGTCATGCCGACCGCCGTGGCCGCGACCTGGTCGAGCGCATGAAGGACCTGATCCCGCGCCAGCAGTTCGACGTGGCGATCCAGGCCGCCGTCGGCGCGCAGATCATCGCCCGCTCCACGGTGAAAGCATTGAGGAAGAACGTGCTGGCCAAATGCTACGGCGGCGACGTGAGCCGCAAGAAGAAGCTCTTGGAGAAGCAGAAGGAAGGCAAGAAGCGCATGAAGCAGGTGGGTCGGGTGGAGATCCCGCAGGAGGCCTTCCTGGCGGTGTTGCGGACGGATAAATAAGTGGAGCGGGGAACGGGGAGCGTGGCACGGGAAACAGGCGGCGCGAGGCGGATCGCCCGGCTCCTGTTCACCGTGCCCCGCTTCCCGTTCCCCGCCCTTCGATAGGAGCAAGGCATGGAATTCGATTTCTCGGCGATTCTGCTTGGCCTCACCGTGCTGTTCGGCGTGGTGTGGGGCCTCGATCGCCTGCTGCTGTACAAGAAGCGCAAGGCGCGGCTCGACGCCGAGGGCAAGGAATACCGCGACCCGGCGCCGGTGGACTGGGCGCGCTCGCTGTTCCCGGTGGTGCTGGTGGTGCTGGTGCTGCGCTCCTTCGTGGCCGAGCCGTTCCGCATCCCGTCCGGCTCGATGATGCCCACGCTGGACGTGGGTGATTTCATCCTGGTCAACAAGTTCGCCTACGGCCTGCGCCTGCCGGCCTTCAACAACAAGTTCCTCGATCTTGGCGAACCCAAGCGCGGCGACGTGGTGGTGTTCCGCTTCCCGGGCTACTGGTGCGAGGACGGCGGCAAGCTGGTGCGCAGCGGCGACCAGAGCTGCATGGACCCGCACGCGCCGGTGCCGAACCAGAACTGGATCAAGCGCGTGATCGGCCTGCCGGGCGACACCATCGAGTCGCACGGCGACGAGCTGCTGATCAACGGCAAGCCGGTGCAGGCGGACGAGGTGGGGCCGTACGAAGGCGATCCGCGGCGCGACGAGTCCAAGCTGATGATCGACTACGGCGCCACCGTGTGGAACGAGCACCTGATCCGTGAGGACGGCCAGGTGGTCAACCACCTCACCGCGCGCATGTCGGCCTACAGCACGCCGTTCCCGCTGCCCAACGCCAAGGTGCCCTCCAAGGTGCCGTCGGGCTGTTACATCGTGATGGGCGACAACCGCTACAACAGCACCGACAGCCGCTGGTGGGGCTGCCTGCCGGAGCAGAACCTGGCCGGCAAGGCCTTCCTGATCTGGCTTAACTTCTACAGCCTCAAGCGGATCGGCACGCTCATCCATTGAGCCGACTGCGATGCGGCGCACGTGACCGCGCGCCGCATCGCAGGCAGAATCCGCAGGGGCGCCGCCGCGGCGGCGCCGGTGGTAGCAGGCGGAGAGTGGCGTCGCGCGAGCGCGGCATAGCGAGGGGACTATGAAATCGAAGCAGACGGGCATTACCCTGATCGGGTTCCTGTTCATCCTGTTGGTCGTGGGCTTCTTCGGCTACATGGCGATGAAGCTGGTGCCGGCGTACACCGAATACATGGGCGTGACCAAGGCGATGAACCAGGTGGCCAGCGGCAGCATCGAAGGCCAGTCGCTCGAGACCATCCGCGCCGACCTGCTGCGCAAGATGGACTTCCAGTACGTCGACGACGCCACCATCCGGCCCAAGGACATCACCCTCTCGCGCGCCAACAACGCGGCGGTGCTGCAGGTGTCCTACGACAAGGTGATCCCCTTCATGTACAACATTTCCTTCCTGCTGCACTTCGAGAAGAGCGTGCCGCTGCAGGGCAACGTGGGCCAGTGATCCCTTGAAGCTGGACTACCGTTTCCGCGACCCCGCGCTGGCCGAGCTCGCGCTGACCCACCGCAGCATCGGCAAGCCGAACAACGAGCGGCTGGAGTTCCTGGGCGATGCGCTGCTCGGCGCGGTGGTCGCCGAGATGCTCTACGAGGCCCATCCGCGGGCCAGCGAGGGCGAGCTCTCGCGCCTGCGCGCGCAGCTGGTGAACGGCCAGGCGCTGGCGGTGATCGCCCGCGAGCTGGAGCTGGGCGAGGAGTTGAAGCTCGGTCCCGGCGAGCTCAAGAGCGGCGGCTTCCGCCGCGATTCCATCCTCGCCGACGCCTTCGAGGCGCTGGTCGCCGCGGTCTACCTGGACGGCGGCTTCGACGCCTGCCGCGGGACGGTGCGCGGCCTGTTCGAGGCGCGCGTGGCGGCCCTGCCGCAGTCCTCCAAGGACGCCAAGACGCGCCTGCAGGAATGGCTGCAGGGCCGCGGCCTGCCGCTGCCGAGCTACGAGCTGAAGGCCAGCCACGGCGAGGACCACGCCAAGGTCTTCGAAGTGGTCTGCGTGATCGCCGAGCCGGCCACGCTCCAGGCGGAGGCCAGCGGCCCCAGCCGCCGCGCGGCCGAGCAGGACGCGGCCGAGAGCGTGCTGGCCCAGCTGGCGGTCCTGCCGCGCTAGGACCCCGATCCGGCGCGACAACCCCGACGCGACGCCCCGCTGGCGTCCGCGCGGCCGTCGCGCCATGCTGTCACCCTGACCCCAAGAATCGCTTGCATGAATGACGAACTCGAAACCGGCGCCGACGCCGCCGCGCTGCCGCGCGAGGATTTCCGCTGCGGCCTGGTGGCGCTGGCCGGCCGCCCCAACGTGGGCAAGTCCACCCTGCTCAACGCGCTGATCGGCTTTCGCCTGTCCATCGTCAGCCCGCGGCCGCAGACCACGCGCCACCGCATCCTCGGCATCGCCACCAGCGAGGCGGGGCAGATCCTCTACGTGGACACGCCCGGCCTGCACCGCGGCGCCAAGCGGGCGATGAACCGCAGCCTCAACCGCGCCGCGCGCGCGGCGATCGGCGAGGTGGACCTGGCCGTGCAGGTGATCGAGGCCGGCCGCTGGACCGACGAGGACGAGGCGCTGTACGCCGCGCTCGACGAGCAGAAGGTGCCGCGCCTGCTGGCGATCAACAAGGTCGACCTGGCCAAGGACAAGGCGGCCCTGCTGCCGTTCGTGGCCGAGCTTTCCGCCACCCACGCCTTCGAGGCGGTGCACTACGTCAGCGCGCTCAAGCGCAAGGGCCTGGAGCAGCTGGAGCGGGACATCCTGGCGCGCCTGCCGGTGCAGCCGCCGGTGTTCGGCGAGGACGAGGTCACCGACCGCAGCGAGCGCTTCCTCGCCGCCGAGATGGTGCGCGAGCAGTTGATGCTGCGCCTCGACCAGGAGCTGCCCTACGCCACCACGGTGGAGATCGAGCAGTTCAGCGACCGCCCCGACGGCGTGGCCGAGATCCATGCCGTGATCTGGGTCGAGCGCGACGGCCAGAAGGCGATCGTGATCGGGCAGGGCGGCGCCCAGCTCAAGGCCATCGGCACCTCGGCCCGGCGCATCATGGAGAAGACCTTCGAGCGCAAGGTCTTCCTCAAGCTGTGGGTGAAGGTGCGCGAGGGCTGGGTGGACGACGAGACGGCGCTCAAGCGGTTCGGCTATACGGATTGAGGGGAAGGGTGAAGGGCGCTCGCGCCTGCTGCGCGCGCCCCATGCTCTTCACATTCCCCAATCCCGATTCCCCATTCCCTGCCTTGCAGCGCCATGCGCCTCGACCAGCAGCCCGCCTACGTCCTCCACGCGCGGCCCTACCGCGAGACCTCGCTGCTGCTCGAATGCCTGACCCGCGACCAGGGTCGCCTCGGCGTGGTCGCGCGCGGCGTGCGCCGCGAACGCGCGCGCACGCCGCGCTCGCAGCTGGAGCCGTTCCAGCCGCTGGCGCTGGATCTCCTGCTGCGCGGCGAGCTGGCCACCCTGGTGGCCGCGGAAAGCAGCGGCGCGCCGCTGCGGCTGACTGGCGACGCCGGGCTGGCCGGGCTCTACCTCAACGAACTGGTGGTGCGCCTGACCGGCCGCCAGGACCCGTACCCGGGCCTGTTCGACGCCTATGCGCGCACGCTGCCGCGCCTGGTGGAAACCGCCGAGCTCGGCTGGTCGCTGCGCCGTTTCGAGCGCGACCTGCTGGAACAGCTCGGCTATGGCCTGCAACTGGATGCCGAGGCGGACAGCGGCGAGCCGCTGGATACGGCGGGCTGGTACCGCTACGAAGTCGAGCGCGGCCCGGTGCGCTGCCCACCCGGCCGCGGCCACGCCCTGCGCGGCGAAGACCTGCTTGCACTGGCCGAAGACCGGCGCCCCAGCACGCAGGGCCTGGCCGCGCTGCGGATGACGATGCGCGAGGTGATCCGCTTCTACCTCGGCGGCGGCGAGCTGCGCGCGTGGCGCGTGCTGGCCGGGGCGATGACGCGCCGCTGAGCGCTATTCCGGCGCGCCCAGCGCTTGCAGCGTAGCCAGCAGCGTCTGGCGGAAGCGCGGCAGGCAGCCGTCGTCCTCCATGCCGCGCGCCAACTGGCGTTGCAGACGCATCGCCTGCACGGCCAGCGCGTCGGCGCCGCAGAAGCCGCAGGCGGAGCGCAGCCGGTGCAATCGTTCGGCGAAGCCGGTGGCATCGTCGCCGAGCCGGTCCAGCTCGCGGTGCAGCGTGGCCAGTTCCTCGCGCAGCAGGCCGCGCAGGGCGTGCAGGGTGGCGAGGTCGCCGCTGCTGGCCAGTGCCGCCTCATCGTCGAGCAGCGCCGCGTGCGGCCGCCCCTCGGGACGGACCAGGGCGACCACGTAGCGCAGGTCGTCCACCGTGCAGGGCTTGAGCAGCACCTCGCTGAAGCCGGCCTCGAGCAGTGCGCGGCGCTCGGCCTGCGAGCACTCCGCGCTGGTCGCCATGGCGAGGCTGGCGGTCGAGGCCGCGGCATCGTCGCCGCGCAGGCGGCCCAGCACCTCGCGGGCGCCGCCACCGGGCATGCGGCGGTCGAGCAGCAGCAGGTCGAAGCGCTCGCCGCGGGCCAGGGCCAGTGCGGCGCCGCCGTCGGCGCAGGTCTCGGCCGCGAGGCCGAGGTGGCGCAGCGCATCGCCGAGAAAGCGCCGGCTGGCCGGGTCGTCGTCGGCCACCAGTACGCGCAGTGCCGCGGCGGCTCCGGCCGCGAAGACGTCGCTGGAGGAGGGCGCTGGCATGACGTGGGTCCATGTCGTTCAGCCGAATTTGGCAGAATGGCCGGACATGCGCTCTACATCAAGTCTCCCGCTGCTTTGCCTGGGTCTGCTGCTCGGCCTGCTGCCGATCATGCCGGCACGCGCCGATATCCAGCTGACGGCCAAGGTCGTCGAGGTGCCGGGCGTGCGCCTGCAGGACGTGAACCTCCAAGTCGGCGACGACGGCCAGGGCGGCCTGCGCCTGCGGCTGCGCGCCGGCAAGGCCGACGTGCCGGCGATGGGCTGGCGGCGGCTGGCGCTCGGCCTGGACGGCACGCTGCAGCGCGACGCCGACCTGCGCTGGCTGCTCGATGGCGTCGTGCAGCTGAAGAACGCGCCGGGCGGGGCGCTGGGCAACACGCACCTCAGCCTGGCGGTGGACGAGTCGGCCAACACCCTGCAGCTGGACCTCGACCAGGACAAGGCCACCGCGAGCGTGGCCATCCCGCTGGACCAGCCCAGCCATGCCCAGATCAGCCTGCAGAGCCTGCCGGCCGGCTGGCTGCAGGGGCTGCTGGGCACGCTGTGGTCCGGGCGCGCCACCGGCGGCCGGCTCGACGCGAAGCTGGCGCTGGACACCAGCGAGGACGGCGTGCAGTCCTCCGGCGACTTCACCCTGCACGGCGTCGGGTTCGACACGCCCAACGGCAAGCTGGCCGGGCAGGGCCTGAGCGGCAGCGGGCGGCTGGACATCGACACCACCGGCGAGGGGGCGCGCATCGATTCGGATGCCCTGCTGCAGGGCGGCGAACTGCTGCTGGGGCCGCTCTACGCCCGGCTGCCCAACCATCCGGTGCAGCTCGGCCTGAGCGCCGGCGCCAAGGGCGGCGCGCTGGAACTGGACCGCCTGCGGGTGAGCGACGCCGACGCGCTGCAACTGGACGGCGCGCTGGCCTTCGATGCCCGCGGCGACCTCGCCAAGCTGCGCCTGGACCACTTCCACGCCGGCTTCCCCGCCGCCTACGAGCGCTATGGCCGCGGCTGGCTGGCCACGCTCGGCCTGCGCGACCTGCGCATCCGCGGCACCGTCGAAGGCGGCATCGACCTGCGCGCCGACGGCCCGCACAGCTTCGCCTTCAACACCGACGACCTCGACCTCGCCGCTGGCGACGGCCACCTGGCGGTGCAGGGCCTGCGCGGCGGGCTGGACTGGTCGGCGCGCGGCGAGCGGCCGGCCACCGGCCTGGCCTGGCAGCGGCTGCGGCTCTACCGTATCGAGCACAGCGGGGCGCAGTCGCGCTGGCAGAGCCGCAACGGCCGGCTGGACCTGCAGCGGCCGGTGGAGGTGGCGGTGCTCGGCGGGCGCCTGCACCTGAACGACCTCAAGTGGCAGCCGGCCGCCGCCAAGGGCGACCGCCTGACCGCCTCACTGGCCGTCACCGGCGTCGACATGGGCGCCTTCAGCAAGGCGATGGGCTGGCCGCCGTTCCCGGGCACGGTGGGTGGCGCGGTACCGGCCTTGCGCTGGGCGGACGATCGCCTGGAGCTGGACGGCGGGCTTTCGGTCAACGTCTTCGACGGCTTCGTCGACATCACCCGGCTCTCGCTGCAGCAGCCGTTCGGGTCGAGCCCGGTGCTGGCCGGCGACCTCAGCCTGCGCCAGCTCGACCTGGGCGCGATCACCAGCGTGTTCGACTTCGGCAGCATCACCGGGCGGCTGGACGGCTCGGTGGGCGCGCTGCGGCTGGTCGACTGGAACCCGGTCGCCTTCGACGCCCGGCTGCTCGCCGGCGGCGGCGGGCGGATCAGCCAGCGGGCGGTGAACAACCTCACCAGCGTGGGCGGGGGCGGCATCGCCGGCGGCCTGCAGGGCGCCGTGCTGCGCATGTTCAAGACCTTCGGCTACCGGCGCATCGGCCTCAACTGCGTGCTGCAGGGGGCGGTATGCCACATGAGCGGTCTACAGGGCGATGGGGACGGCTACACTATCGTCGAGGGCAGCGGCTTGCCGCACCTGCAGGTGATCGGCCACCAGCGCGAAGTGGACTGGCCCACCGTGGTGCGCCGGCTCAAGGCGGCCACGGAAGGGGCGGCGCCGGAGGTGCGCTGAGCGCCGACCGCCGCCGGCGCCCACCCGTCACGAAAGGAGTCCGCGTATGCGCAAGCCATTGCTCGTGGTGCTGTTCACGCTGGCCGCGATGCTGGCCGGCTGCGTCACCATCAACGTCTACTTTCCCGAGGCCGCGGCGCAGAAGGCCGCCGACCAGTTCATCGGCACCGTGATCGACCAGGACGCCGACAAGGCCGCCAAGCCGGCGCCGCCGGCGGCGAAGAAGAACGGCGGCGGGCCGAACCCGGCCGCGATGCTGCTCGACCTGCTGGTGCCGGCGGCGCAGGCCGCCGAGACGCCCGACATCCGCATCCAGACCGCCGCCACCGAGGCCATCCACGGCCGCATGCGCCAGCGCTTCCAGGACGTGCTCAAGCCCCTGCTGGACAGCGGCGCGGTGGGCTTCACCCGCGACGGCCTGGTGGCCGTGCACGACGCCGGCAAGGTGCCGCTCGCCAGCCGCGCCCAGGCCGGCGCCGCGGTGGCCGACGAGAACCGCGACCGCAGCGCGCTGTACCGCGAGGTGGCCAACGCCAACGGCCATCCGGAGTGGGAGGCACAGATCCGCAGCACCTTCGCGCAGGGATGGATCGAGCGGGCGCACGCCGGCTGGTATTATCAGGACGCTTCCGGACGCTGGACGCAGAAATAAGCCGCGCCGGTCACCCGTTTACCTCTGCGCCCGGGTCGCCCGATCCGGGCGCATCCGTTTTGCGAGTCGCATGAAAGCATTCGAAGCCACCATCACCGACCTCAGCCACGACGGCCGCGGCGTCGCGCGCATCGACGGCAAGGCCGTGTTCGTCAGCGGCGCCCTGCAGGGCGAAACGGTGCGGGCGAGCCTGCGCAAGCGCCACCGCAGCTTCGACGAGGCCGAGGTGGTGGAATTGCTGAGCCGCTCGCCGCACCGCGTCGAGCCGCGCTGCGAGCACTTCGGCACCTGCGGCGGCTGCGCGCTGCAGCACATGGACGCGACGGCGCAGATCGAGGCCAAGCAGCGCGTGCTGGCCGACAACTTCGCGCGTATCGGCAAGGTGGAGCCCGAAAGCTGGCTGCCGCCGCTGGTCGACGAGCCCTGGGGCTACCGCCGCAAGGGTCGCCTGTCGGTACGCGCGGTGGCGAAGAAGGGCCGCGTGCTGGTGGGCTTCCGCGAGGAAAGCAACCCGCGCTTCGTCGCCGACATCCGGCACTGCCACGTGGTGCACCCGGCGCTGGGGCCGAAGATCGGCCTGCTGGCCGAGCTGATCTCAGCCATGGATGCGGCGGCGGACATCCCGCAGGTCGAGTTCGCCGCCGGCGACGACACCTTCGCGCTGGTGTTCCGCCACCTGCAGCCCCTGAGCGAGCGCGACAGCGCCGCGCTGGCCGCCTTCGGCCGGGAGCACGGCTTTGCCATCTACCTGCAGCCCGGCGGCGTGAGCAGCGTGCATCCGCTGTGGCCGGAGGCGCCGCGGCTGGCCTTCCGGCTGTCGGCGGGCGAGGGCGTGGATGAGGTGGAACTGGAGTTCCAGCCGCTGGACTTCGTGCAGGTCAACGCCGGCCTCAACCGCCGCATGATGGCGCGCACGCTGGAACTGCTCGACCCGCAGCCCACCGACCGCGTGCTCGACCTCTTCTGCGGCCTGGGCAACTTCACCCTGCCGATCGCCCGCCGCGTGGCCGAGGTGGCGGGGGTGGAGGGCGAGCACGGCCTGGTGGCGCGCGCGGGCGAGAACGCGCAGCGCAACGGCCTCGCCAATGCGCGCTTCCACGTCGCCAACCTGTTCGAGGACCAGCGCCAGGCGAACTGGGCGCGCGAGCCGTGGGACAAGCTGTTGCTCGACCCGCCGCGCGCCGGCGCCGACCAGGTGCTGGCCTACCTGCCGCACAAGCAGACCCGGCGCATCGTCTACGTCTCCTGCCACCCGGCCTCGCTGGCGCGCGATGCCGGCATCCTAGTACACCAGCACGGCTTCCGGCTGGTGTCGGCGGGGGTGATGGACATGTTCCCGCATACCGCACACGTCGAATCCATCGCGCTGTTCGAACGGTAGCGGGGACTTCGGGCATGCACGTCAACATCCAGGCAGCGCGAGCGCCGCGCGGAGAACCATGGGCATAGAGATCGAACGGAAGTTCCTCCTCGCCGGCGAGAGCTGGCGCGACGCGGTGGAACACAGCGAGCCGATGGCGCAGGGCTACCTGGTGGGCGCGGCGGCGCTCGCCGCCGGCCATGCGCGCGCCTCGGTGCGCGTGCGCGTGGCGGGCGAGGCGGCCTGGCTCAACATCAAGTCGGCGCAGCTCGGCGTGGAGCGCGCGGAGTACGAGGTGCCGCTGCCGCTGGACGACGCGCAGGCGATGCTGGCCGCGCTGTGCGACGGCGTGCTGGAAAAGGTGCGCCACCACGTGCGCGTGGACGGCGCGCTGTTCGAGATCGACGAGTTCCTCGGCGCCAACGCCGGCCTGGTGGTGGCCGAGATCGAGCTGCCGGCGGCCGACGCGCCGTTCCCGCGGCCGGCCTGGCTGGGTCGCGAGGTGAGCGCGCTGGCGCGCTACTACAACGTCAACCTGATCGCGCATCCTTACGCGGCGTGGAGCGGGGCGGAGCGCCTCGCCGACGACGCCGGGAAGGAGGGCGCCTGATGCTGCTGATCGGCCTGGCCGGGCTGGAACTCGCCGAGCACGAGCGCGCCTGGCTGCGCGCGCCGGGCGTGGCCGGCGCGATCCTGTTCGCGCGCAACTTCGCCGACCGTGCCCAGCTGATGGCCCTGGTCGACGCCATCCGCGACGCCGGCGGCGAGGACATGCTGGTGGCAGTGGACCAGGAAGGCGGCCCGGTGCAGCGCTTCCGCGAGGGCTTCACCCGGCTGCCCGCCCTGGCGGCGATCGGCGCCGTCTACGAGCGCGACGCGGAGAACGCGATCCGCCTCGCCGAGGAACACGCCTGGATCATGGCGAGCGAGCTGCGCGCCAGCGGCATCGATTTCAGCTTCGCGCCGGTGGCCGACCTGGCGCGCGGCAGCGCGGCGATCGGCCCGCGCGCCTTCCACGCCGACCCCGCCATTGCCGGCGAACTGGTGCAGGCCTACGTGCGCGGCATGCACCTGGGCGGCATGGCGGCGGTGCTCAAGCACTTCCCCGGCCACGGCTCGGTGGCGGCCGACACCCATACCAGCCAGGCGATCGATCCACGCCCGCTGGCCGTGATCCGCGAGGCCGACCTGCGGCCATTTGCCGAGGCGCTGGCGGCCCATGCCGAGGCGGTGATGATGGCCCATGTGGTCTATCCTGCCGTGGACGCGCGGCCGGCCGGCTACTCGCGGGTGTGGATCGAGGACATCCTGCGCGGCGAACTGGGCTTCCGGGGCGTTGTCGTCAGCGACGACATCAGCATGGCGGCGGCCGGCAGCGCCGGCGGCGTGGCCGCGCGCGTGCAAGCGCACCTGGCGGCCGGCTGCGACCTGGTGCTGGCCTGTTTCCCCGAGGTGGTGGCCGAGGCCATCGCCGCGCTGCCGCCCGGCCTCGAAGCCGGCGGCGCCGACCGCGTGGCCGCGCTGCGCGGTGCCATCGGCTCCACCTGGGAGGGGCTCGAGGACAACCCGCAGCGCGACCGTTTCATCGCACGCATCACGGCACTCGATGCCATCAAGGACCAAGCATGAGCAGTACACAACTTCCTTCGTTGACCGAAGCGCTGGCCCAGTCGGACGTGTTGTTCGACCGCGCCGAGCTGGACACGGTGGTCGCCGACATGGGCCGCCGCATCGACGCGGCGCTGGACGGCGAGCGCGCGGTGTTCCTCACCGTGATGCACGGGGCGCTGATCTTCGCCGGCCAGCTGGCGCTGTCGCTGCGCACCGACGTCGAGTTCGACTACGTGCACGCCACCCGCTACCGCGGCGCCACCACCGGCAGCGAGCTGCACTGGCTGCGCGAGCCGCAGGCGGAGCTGGCCGGGCGCACCGTGCTGCTGGTGGACGACATTCTCGACGAAGGCCACACGCTCAAGGCCGTGCGCGAGGACTGCCTGCGCCGCGGCGCGCGCCGGGTGCTGATCGTCACCCTGTGCCGCAAGCGCCACGACCGTCTGGCCGAAGGCATCGACGCCGACTTCAACGGCGTGGACCTGCCCGACCGCTACGTGTACGGCTACGGCATGGACTACCACGAGCAGGGCCGCAACCTGCCGGCGATCTACGCGCTGAAATAAGCCCTCGAAGCCGGGCCGCGTAAGAGGCGGCCCGGTACGTGTCTGCCTCGCCCCACGGGAATCGCGCATGAAGATCCTCGGCATCTCCGGCAGCCTGCGCCGGGCCTCGTTCAACACCGCGCTGCTGCACGCGGCGCAGGAGCTGGCGCCGGAAGGCGTGAGCATCGCCATCCACGACCTGCATGGCCTGCCGCTGTTCGACCAGGACGTGGAAGAGCAGGGCGACCCGGCCCCGGTGGCCGCGCTCAAGCAGGCCATCGAGGAGGCCGACGGCGTGCTGCTGGCCTCGCCCGAGTACAACGGCGGCATCACCGGCGTGCTGAAGAACGCGATCGACTGGGCCTCGCGCCCCGGCCTCGGCCGGCCGGCATCGGTGCTGGCGGGGCGGCGCATCTGCATCGTCGGCGCCAGCCCCGGCATCACCGGCACCGTGCGCGCGCAGGACCAGCTGCGCCAGGTGCTGCGCCGCGCCGGCGCCGCGGCCGAGCCGCAGAGCGAGGTGCTGGTGTTCCAGGCACATACCAAGATCCTCGACGGCAAGCTGGTGGACGAGCGCACGCGCGAGGCGCTGGCGCGCCATTTGAAGAGCTACGTCGCCCTGCTGCAGGCGGGCGTGCGCTGATTACCCCTCGAACGGAACGACACGACGTGACTATCGACCTGGCCGTCATCGGCGGCAGCGGGCTGTACAAATTCCCCGGCCTCGAAAACGCCGCGCGCCAGCGCGTGCAGACGCCCTACGGGCCGGCCTCGGGCGACGTGGTGCTCGGCGACTTCGCCGGCTGCCGGGTGGCCTTCCTCGCCCGCCATGGCGAGGGGCACACGGTGCCGCCGCATCGCGTCAATTACCGCGCCAACGTCTGGGCGTTGCACAGCCTGGGCGCGCGGCGGGTGATCGGCGTCAACGCGGTGGGCGGCATCCGCGACGACATGGGCCCGCGCACCGTGGTGGTGCCGGACCAGGTCATCGACTACACCCACGGCCGCTACACCAGCTTCTGCGACGTGGAAGGCGCCGAGGTGAAGCACATCGACTTCAGCGAGCCCTACACCGCCGCGCTGCGCCGCGCGTTGCTGGACGCGGCGGCCAGGGCGGGCGTGAAGGCACTGGACGGCGGCTGCTACGGCGCCACCCAGGGGCCGCGGCTGGAGACCCGCGCGGAGATCGCCCGCATGAAGCGCGACGGCTGCGACCTGGTCGGCATGACCGGCATGCCCGAGGCGGTGCTCGCGCGCGAGCTCGACCTCGACTACGCCTGCCTGGCCCTGGTCGCCAACTTCGCCGCCGGCTGCGGCGACGAGGCGGAAATCAGCATCGAGGAAATCTTCGCCCACCTGGCCGCCGCCACCGCCGAAGTGCCGCGGATCGTGGCGGCTTTGCTCGAGGCGCAGGCCTAAATCGTCGGTCGTCGCGCATTACCCGGTTTTTCATATTGCGCTTTACCCGTGAACATGCTGATACTCTCCCCCGTGCCAGGGAGGCGGACCAAGGAGAGTACGGGGTCGGCCCGGGGCCTTGGTGCATCCAATTCCATGATTCAGAGGTTCACGCAATGCGTTTCGGTACGGTCAAGTGGTTCAACGACGCCAAGGGTTTCGGCTTCATCGCGCCCGAAGACGGTGGGGAGGATGTGTTCGTGCACTTCTCCGCGATCAACTCCAAGGGCTTTCGCAGCCTGCAGGAAGGTCAGCGTGTGAAGTTCGAGGTCACCCAGGGCCCGAAGGGCGCCCAGGCCTCTGGCGTCGAGATCGCGGGCTGATCGCCCGGGCTTCTTCGTAGTCGCACTGGGAAAACCCCGCCTTGGCGGGGTTTTCTTTTGGGCGATGCCCGGCCGGGCGAAGGGCCGGTCAGGCCACGAACTGCAGGCGCGCCAGCTCCGCGTAGAGCCCGCCCTCGGCGAGCAGCGAGTCGTGCGTGCCCTGCGCCACGATGCGGCCGCCGTCCATCACCACGATGCGGTCGGCGCGCTGCACGGTGGCGAGGCGGTGGGCGATGACCAGCGTGGTGCGGCCCTTTTCCAGCCGCTCCAGCGCCTGCTGGATGGCGGCCTCCGACTGCGCGTCGAGCGCCGAGGTGGCCTCGTCGAGCAGCAGCAGCGGCGCGTCGCGCAGGATCGCGCGGGCGATGGCGATGCGCTGGCGCTGGCCGCCGGAGAGGCGCACGCCGCGCTCGCCAAGCTCGGAGTCGTAGCCCGCGTCCAGCGCGCGGATAAAGTCGTTGGCCTCGGCCGCCCGGGCGGCGGCGTGCACATCCGCGTCGTCGGCATCCTGGCGGCCGAAGCGGATGTTGTCGGCGGCGGTACCGGCGAAGATCGCCGTCTCCTGCGGCACCAGCGCGATGGCACCGCGCAGCTCCGGCAGGGTGAGCGCGCGCAGGTCCACGCCGTCCAGCGTGATGCGGCCGCGCTGCGGGTCGTAGAAGCGCAGCAGCAGTGCCAGCACGGTGCTCTTGCCGGCGCCGGAAGGGCCGACCAGGGCCACCGTCTCGCCGGGGCGGATGTCCAGGTCGAAGTCGGCCAGTGCCGGCGCATCCGGCCGGGTCGGGTAATGGAAGGCGACGTGCTCGAAGCGCAGCGCGCCGTGCACCGGGCGCGGCAGCGGCACGGGCTGCGGCGGGTCGGTGATCGCGGCGCGCTCGGCGAACAGCTCGCCGATACGCTCCATCGCGCCGGCCGCGCGCAGCACGTCGCCCCACACTTCCGACAGCCCCATCAGCGAGCCGGCCGAGAGGATCGCGTACACCACGAACTGCGCCAGCACGCCGGCGTCCAGCGAGCCTTCCAGCACGTCGCGCGCGCCGGCCCACAGCACCAGGGTGATGGCGCCGAAGAACAGCGTGATGACGATGGCGGTGAGCGTGCCGCGCGTGGCGATGCGCCGGCGCGCGGTGGCCAGCGCGTTGGCGATGGCGCGGCCGTAGCGGGTGCTCTCGATGTCCTCGCGCGCGTAGGCCTTCACCGCCGGCGCGGCGTTGAGCGTTTCGTTGGCGATCGCCGCGGCGTCGGCCAGGCGGTCCTGGCTGGCGCGCGAGAGCTTCTGCACGCGGCGGCCGAAGATCAGGATCGGCAGCACCACGGCCGGGATCACCAGCGCGGTGAGGCCCGCCAGGCGCGGGCTGGTCCAGATCATCATCGCCGTGGCGCCGAGCAGCATCACCACGCTGCGCAGCGCCACCGAGATGCCGGAGCCGACCAGCGCCTGCACCACTTCCGTGTCGCTGCCCAGGCGCGAGATCAGCTCGCCCACGCGGCTGCGCTCGAAGAAGCCGACATCGAGGCGGATCACGTGGGCGTAGAGTCTGGCGCGCAGGTCCGCCAGCGCCCGTTCGCCGAGCAGGGTGATGCAGTAGTAGCGCGCGGCGGTGGCGAAGGCGAGCACCAGCGCCACCGCGAACAGGCCGAGGAAGCTGGCGTTGATCGCCGCGACGCTGGAGTTGCGGAAGCCCTGGTCGATCATGTGCCGTACCGCCGCCGGCAGCACCAGGGTGGCGGCGGAGGAGATGGCGAGGAACACCAGCCAGCCCACGGCCAGGGTGCGGTGCGGCTTGAGGAACGGCCACAGGTGGCGGAGGGCGCCGATGCGGCGCTGCGGTGCGGCGGATTCGCTCATGATCGGATGATTGGGGTAACTCTGCAGAGATTGGGATGGCGCGCGGCGGTTCAACCGCCGCGCGCCGCGGACGCGGCCCATGGCCGGGCCCAGCGCGGTGTCCGTTTCGGCGTCCCTTGCGCACGCGGTGGCGGGGCGGCCCTGCGGCAGCGGCAGCGGCCGCGATGCGCGCCGCCGCCGCCCGGCCGGGCGCTCGGCGGTCAGCCGCCCGCGTGGCCCGTCTTCGCCGCCCAGCGGTAGAGCACGGCGATCACCGCGGCGAAGGCGATGCCGCCGATCCAGATCGCCGCCTCGGCAAAGCCGGGCCCGACCAGTGCCAGCGGCGCGCTCTTGCCGGAGAAGGCCACCAGCGCGGCGATCACCACGCCGATCACGCTCTCGCCCACGATCAGGCCCGAGGCGAGCAGCACGCCGAGCTGCTTGGTGGCCTCGGGCCTCGCCCCCCGCCCGGCGCGGCGGTCGTAGAACCAGCCGACGATGGAGCCGACCACCACCATCAGCGTGCTGGTGGTGGGCAGGTAGATGCCCAGGCCCACGGCCAGCGGCGGGATGCGCATGGCGCGCGTGAAACGCCCCAGCAGCGCGTCCAGCACGATGATGCCCACGCCGATGCAGGCGCCCACCTGGATCAGGCTCCAGTCGATGTTGCCCTGGATCACGCCCTGCGCCAGCGCCGAGATCAGGCCCGCCTGCGGCGCGGGCAGGGCGGCGGGGCCGGCGCCCGGTACGCCGGCGAAGCCGTAGGCGCGGTTGAGCAGGTCCAGCACCGGCGGGATCACTGCCGCGCCGGCGATCACGCCGATCACCAGCGCCACCTGCTGGCGCCACGGCGTGGCGTCCACCAGCTGGCCGGTCTTCAAGTCCTGCAGGTTGTTGTTGGCGATGGCCGCCACGGTGAACACCACCGCGGTGACGAACAGCGAGAACGCCACCAGCGCCTTGCCGGTCTCCGGCGGCAGGTAGGGCTTCACGCCCGCCACCAGCAGCAGGGCCGCGCAGATCACCACCAAGATGCCCACGCCCGACAGCGGGCTGTTGGAGGAGCCGATCAGGCCGGCCATGTAGCCGCACACGGTGGAGACGAAGAAGCCCATCAGCACCACGAAGGTCACGCCGCCGATGGCGAGCACGGCGACGCGATCGCCCAGGCCGCTGATCGAGCCGAAATAGCCGAGCAGCCAGGCGATCGGCACGAAGCAGGCCAGGGTGACCAGGCCGACGATGCCGATCGGGATGTCGCGCTCGGTGCGCGGCAGGGACGCGGCCTGGCCGGCCTTGCGCACGCGCGAGGCGGCCATCGCCGAGGCGAGGCCGCTGATCACCGGCTTGACCAGCTTGGCCAGCGTCCAGATCGCCGACACGCCGATCGCGCCGGCACCGACGAAGCGTACCTTGTGGCTCCAGGTCGACAGGGCCAGGTCGGAGGCCGCGCTGCCGAGGTCGCCCGCCAGCAGCGAGTAGTGCGGCACGCCCCAGCCCCAGCCGATCACCGCGCCCACCAGCATGGCGATGCCCACCGACAGGCCCACCAGGTGGCCGATGGCGAACAGCGCGAAGGAGAGGTTGAAGTCGAAGCCGCTCACCGCGCCCTTGTCGCCGACGCGGAAATACTTCACCACGTCGCTGGCGAACACCTGCGTCGCCACCACCACCGCGAACAGCGCGGACACCACCGAGCCCCAGATCACCGCCAGCAGGCCGGCGCGGCTTTCCCCGGTCTCGCTGCCGGCGTCGTCGCCACCGCTGCCCACCTTGAGCACCTCGGCGCAGGCCACGCCTTCCGGATAGGGCAGGTCGGAGGTGGTCACCAGCGCGCGGCGCAGCGGGATGGAATACATCACGCCGAGGATGCCGCCCAGCGCGCACACGGCGAAGGAGATCCAGAACGGGAAGCCGGTCCACCAGCCGATCATGATCATGCCGGGCAGCACGAAGATGATCGAGGACAGCGTGCCGGCCGCCGAGGCGATCGTCTGCACGATGTTGTTTTCCTGGATGGTGGAGTCCTTGAAGCCACGCAGCAGCGCCATCGAGATCACCGCGGCAGGGATCGAGGTGGCGAAGGTGAGGCCGGCCTTGAGGCCGAAGAACACGTTGGCGGCGGTGAAAACCAGGGTGATCACGACGCCGATGACCAGGCCGCGGAAAGTGAGTTCGGTGCGCGAATCCGTCGCGCGCAATGCTTTGTCGTTCACGTCTGCCTTCCGATGAGGGGTTCCCCGCGCCACGCATGGCGCCCCGCGTGGCGCGTCTTCGCGCGCCGACGCGGGAGGATAGCGTGGAACGGCGGGCGGCCACGATCCCTCGGCGGCCTCGCGCGCCGCCGGCGGGGCGTCGGGGGGAGCGGGCCGGAGCGTCGAAACGGCGGTGTCGGGGCGGCTGGCACGTCAGGCGGACATCGCGGACGCCGGCCCGCCGGGCGGGTTTTTCGCCTTGCCCGTCGTCAGTCGTCCAGGTCCAGCCGCCTCGCCACGCTGCGGCCGCGGCTGAGATCGACGATGCGCGCCTCGGCCTCCGCCGCGTGCCGTGCGGGCAGCCGCAGCGCGAGGGTGGCGCCCTCGGCGTCGAAGTCCTCGCGCTCGATATGGGCGTCGAACTCCTTGAGGCGCGCCTTGAGCAGGGCCAGTTCGCCGAAATCGCAGTGCACGCCGAGCCGCGCCATCGGCACGATCGGCCGCCGCGCGGCGCGGCGCAGGCATTCGGCCGCGGTGCCGCCGTAGGCGCGCACCAGCCCGCCGGCGCCCAGCTTCACGCCGCCGAACCAGCGCGTGACCAGCACCACCGCCTGGTCGATGCCCTGGCCTTCGATCGCCTGCAGGATCGGCCGGCCGGCGGTGCCGCCCGGCTCGCCGTCGTCGTTGAAGCGGTAGTCCTGGCCGATACGGTAGGCCCAGCAGTTGTGGGTGGCGGCGCTGTCGCTCGCTTCCCGCACGAAGGCCAGCGCCTGCTCGGGCGTCTCCACCGGCGCGGCCAGGGCGAGGAAGCGGCTCTTCTTGATCTCTTCCTGGTGCCGGCAGGGTTCGGCCAGGGTGGACAGGGTGTCGCTCATCGGTCGGGACGGGGACGGATACCGGGGGCATCCAGCACGGGAGGGCGGGGCAGCGATCGTATCGCATGCGCCGGCTGAGCGCCGCGCCCCGTCGGTCGTGCGGCGCGGCATGCGCGCATCGGCGACAGCGCTGGACCGGTTGGCGGAACGCCGCGCCCTGGGGCGCACGCCGTCGCCGCCGGCAGAAATCGTATGCTTGGGCGTCATGTCCTGATCCGGAGAGCAGCCATGCGCGCAGCGGCCGGCCCGAACACCCCCGTTGGCCTGCGCCGCACCGTGCTGGTGGTGGCCCTGCTCAACCTGGGCTACTTCGGCGTCGAGTTCTCGGTGGCGCTGGCGATCGGCTCGGTGTCGCTGTTCGCCGACAGCGTCGATTTCCTGGAGGACACCTCGGTCAACCTGCTGATCCTGCTCGCGCTGGGCTGGAGCCTGAAGGCGCGGGCACGGGTCGGCATGGCGCTGGCCGGCATCCTGCTGGTGCCGGCGCTGGCCACGCTGTGGTCGATCTGGAACAAGCTGCACGCGCCGCTGCCGCCGGCGCCGCTGCCGCTGGGCCTGACCGGCCTGGGCGCGCTGGCCGTCAACCTCGCTTGCGCGCTGATCCTCGTCCGCTACCGGCGCCATCGCGGCAGCCTGACCCGGGCCGCCTTCCTGTCGGCGCGCAACGACGCCTACGCCAACCTCGCCATCATCGCGGCCGGCGGCGTCACCGCGGCCACGCTCTCGGTCTGGCCCGACCTCGTCGTCGGCCTCGGCATCATGGCGATGAATGCGGACGCCGCCCGCGCCGTCTGGCGCGCCGCGCACGCGGAGCATCGCCGTGCGCGCTCGGCGGATTCGCCGCAGCCTTAGAGCCTGTTCGCGATCTCCCGGATGGTGTCAGCGAGGGAAGGCGTGTTGTGTTGTTGAAGCCCGATCGCAGGCTGGCTGGCCGTTGG
Source organism: Frateuria defendens (assembly GCF_001182895.1). Lineage (GTDB taxonomy): Bacteria > Pseudomonadota > Gammaproteobacteria > Xanthomonadales > Rhodanobacteraceae > Frateuria_B > Frateuria_B defendens. The sequence goes on from NZ_LFQR01000007.1 coordinate 22,416, forward strand.
CTGGTGTTTCGTCCTCTTGCCGGCGCCCGCGAGAGAGTAGACCAAAGATGAAGAGCACCCGAGAGCGCTTCTCGCAGGGTCGCGGTCTGGCCGGCCCTTTGGGCCGGTGTCTCGCTCATCGGCCGATGAGCGAGTTACTTTCTCTTGCTTGCCGCAGGACACGCTCCATGGCCCCAGCCCGTCAGCGACAAGATCATGAACAGGCTCTCAGCGCGCGCGCGACGAGCGAGCCGGGCAATGCGCCGTGACGCGGAGTGGGCCGGCTCGGTATCCTTGGCGGTCCGTATGCCGGCGGCATCCGAGGGGATCATCATGGGTGGCGCGCCGCTCCCGGCGAACCACTCGCGACGGCCACCGGGCTGCGCCGGCTTTTCCACATGTGCGTCGAGATGAGCGAAGAAATGTCCCCGGCGGCCGCGTTCTCGGCCGACGACGAACGGTACATGCGGCATGCGCTGCAACTGGCGGCGCATGCGCGCGATGCCGAGAACGAGGTGCCGGTGGGCGCAGTGCTGGTGCTGGACGGCGAGATCGTCGGGCTGGGCTGGAACCGCAACATCACTCTCAACGACCCCACCGCGCACGCCGAGGTGATGGCGATGCGCGCCGCCGGCGAGAAGCTCGCCAACCATCGCCTGGTCGGCGCCACGCTGTACGTGACGCTGGAGCCCTGCGCGATGTGCGCGATGGCGCTGGTGCACGCGCGCGTGGCCCGCGTGGTGTACGCCGCGACCGACCCCAAGACAGGCGCGGCCGGCAGCGTGTTCGACACCCTGATCTCCGAGCACCACAACCACCGCATCGCGGTGCAGGGCGGCCTGCTGGCGGAGGAAGCCTCGACGATGCTGCGCGAGTTTTTCCGCGCGCGGCGCTAGCGCTCGGCGCGCGCCGGCGATCCTGCTGCCGTGCAGGAGCGCGTCTTGCGCGCGACGGTGACGCGCGGCCGCCTCGCCCTGTGCAGGTTTTTCGCGCGCGCGGCGCGCTCCCGTCCTGCAAGGCCTTCCCTCAAAGCAGGAAGGCGAGGGCCTCGTCGCAGCGCCGTTCGAGCTTGAGGCTGAGCAGCGGGTCGGCGCGGGTGCGGCCGAGGTTGACCGCGGCGACCGGCTTGCCGGCGCGGGACGCGGCGTGCGCGAAGCGGTAGCCGGAGAACACCATCAGCGAGGAGCCGACCACCAGCATGGCGTCGGCGGCGTCCAGCGCCCGCATGGCCTCGCCCACGCGCTCGCGCGGCACGTTCTCGCCGAAGAACACCACGTCCGGTTTCAGGAGGCCACCGCAGTGCGGGCAGGGCGGCACGGCGAAGCGCTCGAAGTCGTGGCCGTCCAGGTCGGCGTCGCCGTCCGGCGCATCGGCGGCGTCGAGCGCCGCCCAGGCGGGGTTGAGGCGCAGCAGTTCGTCCTGCAGGGCGGCGCGCGGCAGGCGGCGCTCGCAGGCCATGCAGCGCACCTGGTCCAGCCGGCCGTGCAGGTCCACCACGCGGCGGTTGCCGGCGCGCTGGTGCAGGCCGTCCACGTTCTGCGTCAGCAGCAGCTCGACCTTGCCCAGCTCCTCGAGGCGATGCAGCGCGCGGTGGGTGGCGTTGGGCTCGGCGCGGCCGAAGCGGCGCCAGCCCACCAGGCTGCGCGCCCAGTAGCGGCGGCGCGTGTGCGCGTCGCCCATGAAGGCCTGGTAGGTCACCGGCTGCGCGCGCTTCCATTCGCCGTTGGCGTCGCGGTAGTCGGGAATGCCCGAGTCCGTGCTGCAACCGGCGCCGGTGAGCACGAACAGCCGGCGGTGCGCCGCGATGAAGGCGGGCAGGTCCTCGTCGGCCGTGACGGCGGGCAGGGAGGAGTCGGTCATCGACATGAGCAGGCGAGCGGATTCCAAGGCATGGTCAGCGCGAGGCCTGATGATGGGCCAGCGCGGCCGCAAGCGCCACCGTGGGCGGCGGCTACGGGACGACCGCCCCCGGCTGCGGCCGGCTGAAGTCTTCCGGCGCCAGCTGGCGTGTCAGGCGGAATACGCCTTCGTGGACCTTGCGCGGCAGCACCACGTCGAGCACGGTGGTCTCGTGCGGGCCGAACAGGGCGATGAGGTCTTCGCCGGCCGCGCTGTCGGCCAGCCCGTGGTGCACCAGGCCGCCGAGGTCGCCGGGCTGCACGCGGGCCCCGTAGGGGCGGTGGTCGGCCGCGGCGGCGCGCAGCGTCTTGCGCGTGTTGCGCGGGTCGGGCACGCGGGCGTCGCCGGCCAGCAGGGCCCGGTTGAGGAACAGCGAAATAGTGGCCGCGCTGCGCGCGTTGGCCTGGCGGTCGAGCAGGAAGCCCTGCGGCATCAGGTCGGGATCGGCCGCGGCGCCGGCGGTGAGCAGGAAGCCGGCGCCCCGCAGCGGTTCGCCCGCCTCGTCGGCGAGCCGCACGATCAGCAGGCTGCGCGGGTCGTGGATGTGCACGCGCGGCGCGAACGGGCCGGCCGGCTCCAGCTCCACCTTGCCCGCGTCGCGCTCGGCGTTCTCCGCCGCGAAGGCATCGCACAGCGCGGTGTAGTCGCCGGCGCTGCGCACCGCGAGGCAGCGCAGGATCGTCTCCACCGTGGCCGCCGCCGCGCTGGCCAGGATGCCGTGCTGCTCGCCCGAGTGCGCCGCGCTGGCAACGAGCTTGAAGGCGCTGCGCGGCGCGCGCATCAGGTTGAGCGCCAGCGTGTCCGCCGCGGCGGCGCTTTGTGGGGCGGCCAGCACCGCATGGCTGGCGTTGAGGTTGGCGGCGGCGATGCGCACCACGCCGTCGGAGCCGTCCTCGCCGGTGTAGCTGTTGAGGTGGTCGTACAGCTTGCGGTCCGGGCGGTCGCCGGCGAGCACGAACAGGTACTGGCCATGCCGGGCGGGATCGTCGCCGTGGATGTGGTCGAGGTTGAGCGAGAGCGACTCGGGGCTGCCCAGTTCGAGCCAGTCGAGGATGCGCTCGCCCGGCTCCACGCCGTCGAACCAGGCCTTGAAGCGGCCCAGCATGCCTTTGCCGAGCTGGGCCAGCGCCGAGCCGAAGTTGGCTGGCGCCAGCATCACCAGGTGGCTGAGCCGGATGGTGCTGTAGCGGCCGGGCCGGTCGCGCTGTGCGCGCAGCCACTCGCGCACCAGCGGGCCGCCGGTGGAGTGGGTGATGCAGGCGAAGCTGGCGTCGGTGAGGTGCAGGTCGCGCAGGGCGTGGTCGAAGGCGCGCACCAGGTCGCCCATGGTCACGCGGTCGTCGAAGCTCACGTATTCGGAGAGCCACAGGTCGCGCAGCTCGATCGGCAGGCCGGCGGCGGCCGCGCGCTGTTGCAGCGCCTGCGGCATGCGGCCATAGGTGGCAGTGCTGGTGACGCTCCAGCCATGCACGAAAACCAGCGTGGTCATGATCCGCTTCCTCCCCCGAAGCAGGTCTGTCGCACCCTTGCACATCGGGTGATGCGCCGGGGCGCGGCATGCCGTGACGCCAGTGTCGCAAGCCTACGCCGTGAAGGGTGAGAACGGTGGCGGGATTCGGACGATGCGACGCTTGCCGTCGCGGCGAGTGCCGCGGATGCGGCGCGGCGGCTGCCGGCCCTGCGCGAGGCTGTGCCCGCGCGACGTTGTGCGGCGTGTTACTACTGCGCGGCCAGCTGCCCGGCGGACTCGCGTGCCGGTGTGCTGTCGTAGCCGACCACTTCCAGCGGCAGGCCCCAGGGCGTGAGGAAGTCGACCGTGACCACCCGGCCCGGCGTCGCCGGCCGCGAATGCTCGATCGCCATCAGGTGGCGGCTGCGCAGCCAGGCCGCCATCGAACGGGCGTCGTCGGTGCGGAAGCGGACGCGCCCGCCGGTTTCGTCGCCGTTCGCGGCGGCGGTCTCGGCCAGTTCGAGCACCATGCCGTGCGCGCACTCCAGCAGCGCCGAGCCGGCAGGGCCGGCCTCGAGCGGCTCGCAGCCCATGACCTCGTGGAAGAACGTCACCGCCTGCTGCAGCTGCGGCACGTCGAGCCGCACGTAATCGTCGTCGCCGGCGTGCGCGGCGGGGGCCGCGGCGCCCAGCGCCAGCAGCAGGAAGAGAGCGAGTTTCAGTGATCCGTTCCGGAACATGATCCGGCACCTCGTTGAGCGGTGGCGCTAGAGTGGGCGCGCAAGGGGCGCTTTCCAATGGCCGCCCGGTGATTGATGTGTTTCCCGGTGGAAACGATGCTCCCGCGCCGTAGGTTCCGCGCCCGGAGTCGTTCCGGTTTGCCGCCGTGGAGCCGGCGTGGGCGAAGGCGAATCGCGGCGGCCGTCGCCTGCGCTGGCGATCGCCGCAGGCATCGGCGACCATCCACCGTTGCCCTCGCTCACCGGACGTGCGCCATGACCTTGTTCGTGATCCTGCTGCTGGCCGTTGCCGCGCTGGTGCTGGCGCGCTGGCGCCGCCTGCGCGCCGCGGCCCCCGTGCCGGCGATCCTCGCCGCGCTGGGCCTGTTCGGCATCGGCTGCGGCCCCGGTGCGAACTGGCTGGCGGAGAGCCTGCAGGTGCCCTATGCCCGCGACATACCGCCAGTCTGGGCGGCGCGCAACGCCATCGTCGTGCTCGGCGCCGGCACGGTGCGGGCGGGCGGCGAGATGGAGCCGGCCTTCTTCATGCAGGGCCGCCTGCTGCGCGCGGCGGTGCTGTACCGGGACTGCAAGCACAGCGGGGGCGACTGCAAGCTGCTGCTGAGCGGCGGCGATGCGCAAGGCCACCACGTCGCCGAGGCGGTCGTCTATGCCGGAGCGCTGCGCGCGCTGGGCGTGCCTGGGCACGATTTGCTGCTGGAGCCGCGCAGCACCAGCACCTGGCAGAACGCGCAGTTCAGCCGGCCGCTGCTGGCGGCCTATGCGCCGCAGCGCATCGTGCTGGTCAGTTCGGCCATTCACCTGCGCCGCAGCCTGCTGTACTTCGCCCATTTCGGCGTCGTGCCGCAGCCGGTGCACGGCGACTACGTGAAAGCGCTGTATTCGCCGCTCCCGCTGGGCTGGAACTTCTCCCTGGCCGACGCGGCGTTGCATGAATACATCGGCCTGCTGCGCTACCGCTACTACGGCTGGCGGGGCCTGAACGCGCCGAAGGCGCCGCCGCTGGCGACGCCTCCGGTTGAACGCTAACCGCTCAGGCGGCCTGCTTGAGCGAGGCGATGTCCACCACGAAGCGGTAGCGCACGTCGCTCTTGAGCATGCGCTCGTAGGCCTCGTTGATCTGCGCCATGTCGATCGTCTCGATGTCGCTGACGATGTCGTGCTCGGCGCAGAAATCCAGCATCTCCTGCGTCTCGGCGATGCCGCCGATCAGCGAGCCGGCCAGCGAGCGGCGCTTGAAGATCAGGTTGAACACGGTGGGCGACGGATGCGGGTATTCCGGCGCGCCGACCAGGCACATGGTGCCGTCGCGCTTGAGCAGGTTGAGGAACGGGTCCAGGTCGTGCTGCGCGGCCACCGTGTTGACGATGAGGTCGAGGCTGCCGGCGTGCGCGGCCATCTGGGCCGGGTCCTTCGACACCACCACCTCGTGCGCACCCAGGCGCTTGGCGTCGGCCTCCTTGCCGGGCGAGGTGGTGAACAGCACCACGTGGGCGCCGAGCGCGCTGGCCAGCTTCACGCCCATGTGGCCCAGGCCGCCCAGGCCCACGATGCCCACCTTCTTGCCCGGGCCGGCGCCCCAGTGGCGCAGCGGCGACCAGGTGGTGATGCCGGCGCACAGCAGCGGCGCCACCGCGGCGAGGTTGCTCTGGTGGGAGACGCGCAGCACGAAGTCCTGCTTCACCACGATCTTGTCGGAGTAGCCGCCGAAAGTGTTCTCGCCGCCGAACACGGGGCCGTTATAGGTGCCGGTGAAGCCGTTCTCGCAGTACTGCTCCAGCCCCTCGTCGCAGGAGGCGCAGTGCTGGCAGCTGTCCACCATGCAGCCGACGCCCACGGTGTCGCCCACCTTGAACTTGGTCACCTTGTCGCCGACGGCGGACACGGTACCCACGATCTCGTGGCCGGGCACGCAGGGGTAGAGGGTGTTCTTCCACTCGTTGCGGGCGGTGTGCAGGTCGGAGTGGCAGACGCCGCAGTAGAGGATGTCGATCACCACGTCGTCCGGCAGCGGATCGCGGCGCTCGAAGCGGTGCGGGGCGAGCGGCGAAGCGGCGGACTGGGCGGCGTAACCGTGGGTGGCGATGGCCATGGAGGCTCCTTCGGTCAGGGGGAGGAACGAACGGCTGTCAGTATGGGCGGCGCCTGTCGAACGCCGGTAGCCGGATCCTGCGGGATCATTGCCCGATCCTGCAAAGCCGCCGAGCGGGGCTCGCCAGGCGGCGCAGGAATAGGCAAGCTTGCCGTATCGAGAACGAGCAAAAAGCCATGGAACACAAGCCATTCCGAGACGGCGACCCCTCCCGCCTTACACGGCGCCGCGAGGAATTGACAGCCCTGATTGAACGATTGGCGCCGACGGAGGGCAGCCACTCCACGGCCTGGGGCGCGCTGAGCTGCTTCCGCGCCGACTCGCCCAGCGTGCCCATCTGCACCCTGTACGAGCCGGGCCTGGGCGTGATGCTGAAGGGCGCCAAGCAGATCCTGCTGGGGCCGGAGGCCTTCCTGTACGAGCCGGGGAGTTACCTGCTGACCTCGGTGGACGTGCCGGTGTCCGCACAGGTGCTGCGCGCCAGCCGGGCCGAGCCTTGCCTGTGCCTGACCTACCGCTTCGACCTGCAGCGCATCCACGAATTGCTGCCGGATGCCTTGCCGCCGCCCGCCGCCGCCTCGGCCAGCGTGCGCGGCATCGCGATGAGCCCGCTGGAGGGCGACCTGCTCGATCCGCTGCTGCGCCTCGTGCGTCTGCTCGACGCGCCGCGCGACCTCGCCGTGCTGGGGCCGCTGATCGAGCGCGAACTGATCTACCGCCTGCTGACCGGCGAGCAGGGCGCACGGCTGGCGCAGATCGCGACCTCGAGCAGCCAGAGCCACCAGATCGCGCGGGCGGTGGAATGGCTGCGCCGGCATTACAACGAGCCGCTGCGCATCGAGGAGCTGGCCGGGCGCGTCAACATGGGGCCGTCCTCGCTGCATCACCATTTCCGCGCGATCACCGCGATGAGTCCGCTGCAATACCAGAAGCAGCTGCGCCTGCAGGAGGCGCGCCGCCTGCTGCTGGGCGGCGAGTGCGACGTCGCCACCGCCGCGCACCGCGTCGGCTACGAAAGCCCCTCGCAGTTCAGCCGCGAATACAGCCGCCAGTTCGGCGCGCCGCCGCTGCGCGACGTGAGCCGGCTGCGGCTGGCGGGCGATGCGGTGGCCTGAGAGCGGCCGATTGCCGGGTGCAGGAGCGCGCTTGGCGCGCGACCGCCACCTCGCGCTAAGGCCGCACCGTTCCGCGTTCTGCTAGAGCGTCGCGCGCAAGGCGCGCTCCTGCAGGCGGGGCCGTTCCAGGCATGGAGGGCACGGCGGCTAGACGTCGTACACCACCAGCAGCCGCAGCTCGGTCATGTCCTCGATGGCGTAGCGCACGCCTTCGCGGCCGAGGCCGGAGCGCTTGCTGCCGCCGTAGGGCATGTTGTCCACGCGGAAGCTGGGCACGTCGTTGACGATCACGCCGCCTTGCTCCAGCTCGTCCCAGGCGCGCATCGCGTGGCCCAGGCTGTCGGTGAAGAACCCCGCCTGCAGGCCGTAGTCCGAATCGTTGACCTGCGCGAACGCCTCGTCGAGGGTCTCGAAGGGGGCGAGCAGGGCGAACGGGCCGAACGCCTCCTGCCGGTTGAGCTTCGCTTCGCGCGGCACCTCTTCCATCAGCGTGGCTTCCAGCATGTTGCCTTTTCGCCCGCCGCCGCAGAGCAGGCGGGCGCCGGCCTGGCGCGCTTCGCCGATCCAGCCGTGCAGGCGCTCGGCGGCGGCCTCGTCGATCATCGGCCCGAGGAAGGTTTCCTTCTTCTTCGGATCGCCGGCCTTGAGCTGTTTCACGCGCGCGACCAGCCGCTTCTTGAGTTCGTCGTAGAGCGCGGCGTGCGCGTAGATGCGCTGCACGCTGATGCAGCTCTGGCCGGACTGGTAGAAGGCGCCGAACACCAGCCGCTCGATCACCCGGTCGAGCTGCGGCGCCTGGTCGGCGTCGACGATGCAGGCCGCGTTGCCGCCCAGCTCCAGCGTGACCTTCTTGCGGCCCGCCTTGGCCTTGAGCGTCCAGCCGACCTGGCCGCCGGTAAAGGAGAGCAGCTTCAGGCGCTCGTCCTCCACCAGCGGCGCGGCGTGCTCGCCATCCACCGGCAGGATGGAGAAGGCGCCGCGGGGCAGGTCGGTCTCGGCCAGCACCTCGCCGATGATCAGCGCGCCGATGGGCGTCTTCTCGGACGGTTTCAGCACGAACGGGCAGCCGGCGGCGATCGCCGGCGCCACCTTGTGCGCCACCAGGTTGAGCGGGAAGTTGAACGGCGTGATGAAGGCCACCGGGCCGAGCGGCACGCGCCGGGTGTAGCCGCGGTAGCCGTCCAGCCGCGGCGCGATCTCCAGGTTCAGCGTCTCGCCGTTGACGCGCACGGCTTCCTCGGCGGCGATGCGGAAGGTCTCGATCAGTCGGGTGACTTCGCCGGCCGCGTCCTTGATCGGCTTGCCGGCCTCGATGCACAGCGCCTTGGCCAGTTCGTCACGGCGTTCCTCGAAGCGCGCGGCGCAGTGTTGCAGCACGCGCTGGCGCGCCCAGGGCTTGAGCGCACGCATGGGCCCGACGGCCGCCACAGCGGCGGCGAGGGCTTTCTCCACCGCGCGCGCATCGGGCACCGCCACGCGCGCGGCGAGGCGGCCGCTGTACTTGTCGCGCACATCCAGCTGCGCTTTCGCGGTGTGCGCCTTGTTGGCGAGGTAGTAGGGGTAGCTCTGCTTCAGCATGGATCGCTCCTGGTCGATCCGACGCGGTGGCGAAGGCATCGCGGCAGCGCGTTCGGTAGCGACCGGCGAGCATGCGGCCGGGCGTGTTCAGGTGCCGTGAGAGCACGCGCGCGCCGAGAGCCGGCACGCAACGGCGAAGGCCGCGGCCTATTCGTCGTCGGTGACGCGCAAGGACAGCTCGCCGTCGGCGAGACGCGCGCGCAGCGGGGTGCCGGCCGGCACGTGCTGCGCCGAGCGCAGCACCTTGCCCTGGCTGTCGAACACGATGGCGTAGCCGCGCTCCAGCGTGGCCAGCGGGCTGATCGCGTGCAGCGCGCGGCCACTGCGGTCGAGCGCGTGCCGCTGGCGTTCCAGGCGGTGCAGCATGGCCTGTTGCAGGCGCCGTTCCAGCGCCACGAGGTGCTGGCGCAGGCCGGCGAGGCGCAGGCCGGGCTGCCGCGCGAGCAGGCGGGCCTGCGCGCGTTCGAGCCGCAGGCTGCGCGCCTTCAGCTGCTCGAGGGCGATGGCGCGCAGGCGGCGTTCGAGATGGGCGAGCCGCTCGCGGTCGCGCTGCAGCCGCGCCTGCGGGCGCTGCGCCTGCAGGCGGGCGAACAGGTGATCCAGCCGCTGGCCCTGCGCCTGCCGGCGCCGCTCGAACAGCAGGCGCAGCCGGCTTTCCAGCTGGCGAAGGTGGCGACTCACCGCCTGCGCGTCGGGCACCAGCAGCTCGGCCGCGGCGGAGGGCGTCGGCGCGCGCAGGTCGGCCACGAAGTCGGCGATGGAGAAGTCGATCTCGTGGCCCACCGCGCTCACCACCGGCACCGCGCTGGCGTGGATGGCGCGCGCCACGGCCTCGTCGTTGAAGGCCATCAGGTCTTCCAGCGAGCCGCCGCCGCGGGTGAGCAGCAACACGTCGTAGCGGCCGCTGGCGGAGGCGCGCCGCAGCGTCGCCGCGATCGCCGGCGGCGCCTCACGGCCCTGCACCGGCACCGGCAGTACTTCCACATCGGCCAGCGGCCAGCGCCGCGCCATCACGCTCAAGACGTCGCGGACGGCCGCGCCGGTGGCGGAGGTGATCACGCCGATGCGTCGCGCATGGCGGGGCAGGGGGCGCTTGCGGGCGGGGTCGAACAGGCCCTCGGCGTCGAGCCGGGCCTTGAGCTGTTCGAAGGCGCGCTGGAGGGCGCCTTCGCCGGCTTCCTCCATGTGCTCGGCCACCAGCTGGAACTCGCCGCGCGGCTCGTACAGCCCCACCCGCGCACGCACCAGCACGTGCATGCCGTCCACCGGGCGAAAGCGCAGCCAGGTGCTCTTGGGCTTGAACATCGCGCAGCGCACCTGCGCGCCGCTGTCCTTCAGGGTGAAGTAGAGGTGCCCGGACGCGGGCCGCGCCACGTTGGACAGCTCGCCCTCGATCCACACCAGCGGCAGCGCATCCTCCAGCAGGTCGCGCACCAGCCGGTTGAGCGTGCTGGGCGTGAGGACATGGCGGGGCGGGGCGTCGTCGGGAGCGTGCATGAGTCGGTCAGACTAGCACGCAAGCCCGGGCGCGAACCATTGGCAGAACATTCGCTTGCGAGGTTTTTCGAAGGCGGATTCTCTGGCGGGCGAGACGGTCCACCGCATGAAGGAGGGCGTCCGTATCCGCAGGTCTTCGCAGCTGGCATAGTTGCGTGGCTCGCGGCAACTTCGATCAATGCCGCGAGGCTTGTCCACGCTCCGATCCTTCAACAAGCGGTCGCGCCGATGCGCGTCACCCTAACTTTGGCATCAGCGCCCATGTACATGTCCCTTCGTCTTCTCGTCGCCATGGCTCTCCTGGTTGCATGTGGGCACCTATGCGCTGCTGCGCCGACGGTCACCCTTGCAAGTGGCGCCAAGGTCCAGCTGACCGACAACGCGTTGGCGCCGCTGCAAAAGCGATCCGTGACCGCTACGTCCCACGGCAAGACGGCGAGCTACGAGGGCTACGACCTGCTCGCCGTGCTCCGCGCAGCCGGGGTGGAGCCTGTCGAGTCGCTGCGAGGCAAGCACCTCGGCGCCACCGTCGCCGTGTCGGCGGCGGACGGATATCGGGTCGTGTTTTCCCTGGCGGAACTCGATCCCACGCTGGGCAACAAGCAGGTTTTCCTGGTGGATCGGGAGAATGGGCAGGCGCTGCCTTCGGGGGACGGCCCGTGGCGGCTTGTCGTGCCTTCGGATCGGCGGCCGGCGCGCTGGGTCAGGCAGGTCGTCTCGATGGTGATGTCCGGCCCTTGAGTCCCTCGGGAGGGGCCGGCCATCCATGCAGGCCAGGGCTGCCCCGCGGCGCGGGCCATGAGCCCGGCCCTCAATCGGCAATCGGCAGGCTCAACGTCTCCTTCACCTCCTCCATCACGATGTAGCTCTTGGACTCGCGCACGTGCGGCAGGGTGAGCAGGGTGCTGCCGAGCAGCTTGCGGTAGGAGGCCATCTCGGAGATGCGGGCCTTGATGAGGTAGTCGAAGTCGCCCGACACCAGGTGGCATTCCAGCACGTTGGGCAGGCGCAGGGCGGCGCGGCGGAATTCCTCGAAGATGTCGCCGGACTTGTAGGCGAGGCTGATCTCCACGAATACCAGCAGGCTCGCCTTGACGTATTGCGGGTCCAGCCTTGCGTAGTAGCCGGTGATCACCCCTTCGCGCTCGAGGCGGCGCACGCGCTCGGTGCAGGGGGTGGTGGAGAGGCCCACGCGCTCGCCGAGTTCGGTCATGGCGATGCGGCCTTCCTGTTGCAGGATGCGCAGGATGTGGCGGTCGATCTTGTCGAGTTCGCGGCGACGGTTGGGCGTGGCCATGCAAAAGCTCCCGTGAAACGGATGTGCATTGGTGTTTTTGCCTGAAATTTGATGGTATATCGGGCCTAAAAACCATACTTGTCACCATATACTCGATAAAACATGCGGCACCGGCAACGGTGGCGGGTAAATACTCTTTCGGGGGAATCGAGGTGATGCGGGTCCTGGTGCTGGGCAGTGGCGTGGTGGGCGTGAGCAGTGCCTGGTATCTGGCACAGGCCGGCTTCGAGGTGACCGTGGTGGACCGCGAGTCCGGCCCGGCGCTGGAGACGAGCTACGCCAACGCCGGCCAGATCTCGCCCGGCTACGCCTCGCCGTGGGCGGCGCCGGGCGTGCCGCTGAAGGCGGTCAAGTGGCTGTTCCAGCGTCATGCGCCGCTGGCGATCAAGCCAACCTTGAACCTCGAACAGTACCGCTGGCTGGCGCAGATGCTCGGCCAGTGCACCGCCGAGCGCTACGCGGTGAACAAGGAGCGCATGGTGCGCCTGTCCGAGTACAGCCGCGATTGCCTGGACGCGCTGCGCGCGGAAACCGGCATCGACTACGAAGGCCGCCAGCTCGGCACCACCCAGCTCTTCCGCACCCAGCAACAGCTCGACGCCGCGGCCAAGGACATCGCCGTGCTCGAGGAGTCGGGCGTGCCCTACGAGCTGCTGGACCGCGCCGGCATCGTGCGCGTGGAGCCCGCGCTGGCCGGCGTGATCGACACCCTGGCCGGCGCGCTGCGCCTGCCCAACGACCAGACCGGCGACTGCCAGCTGTTCACCACCCGCCTCGCCGCGATGGCCGCCGAACGTGGCGTGCGCTTCGAGTACGGCCGGCGCATCGAGCGCCTGCAGGTGGACGGCGGCGCGGTAAGCGGCGCGTGGATCGACGGCAAGCTGGAAACCGCCGACCGCTACGTGGTGGCGCTGGGCAGCTACTCGCCGCTGCTGCTCAAGCCGCACGGCATCCGCCTGCCGGTGTACCCGCTCAAGGGTTACTCGCTGACCCTGCCGATCACCGATCCGGCGATGGCGCCGACCTCGACCATCCTGGACGAGACCTACAAGGTGGCGATCACCCGCTTCGACCGGCGCATCCGCGTGGGCGGCATGGCCGAGGTGGCCGGCTTCGATCTCTCGCTGCCGGCGCGCCGGCGTGCCACGCTCGACAAGGTGGTGGGCGACCTCTACCCGCGCGGCGGCGACCTGGCGCAGGCCAGCTTCTGGTGCGGCCTGCGCCCGGCCACGCCGGACGGCACGCCGGTGCTCGGCGCCGCGCCGCTCGAGGGCCTCTACCTCAACACCGGCCACGGCACGCTGGGCTGGACCATGGCCTGCGGCTCGGGCCGCTACCTCGCCGACGTGATGGCCGGGCGCAAGCCCGACATCAGCGGCGAGGGCCTGGACCTGTCGCGCTACGGCTGAAAACGCTTCACCCGCACCAACCGCAACACGAGGAAAGCCATGACCATCCAACGCCTGCACAGCGATGCCCGCTACAGCCAGATCGTGATCCACCGCGGCGTCGTCTACCTGGCCGGCCAGGTGGCCGAGAACCTCGACGGCGGCATCGAGCAGCAGACCCGCGAAACCCTGGCCGCGATCGAGCAGCTGCTGGCCGAGGCCGGCACCGAGGCCGCGCGCATCCTCTCCGTCACCGTCTACCTCAAGGACATCGACGCCCATTTCGAGGGCATGAACAAGGTGTGGGACCAGTGGCTGCCGGCCGGCAGCACGCCCGCGCGCGCCACGGTCGAGGCCAGGCTGTGCGAGCCGGAGATCCTGGTCGAGATGTCGGTGGTCGCCGCGCTGCCCTGATCGCGTCATGGCCCGGCCATGCGCCGGGCGCCTTGCCCGGACACTCTTTGAAACCCTCATTGCCATACCTCTCCGCCATGCGTCCTGCCCGTGCCCTGATCGACCTCGATGCCCTGCGCCACAACTACTGCCTGGCGCGCGAACTGGACGGCGGCAAGGCGTTGGCGGTGGTCAAGGCCGATGCCTACGGCCACGGCGCGGTAGCCTGCGCTCGGGCGCTGGAAGGCGAGGCCGACGGCTTCGCGGTGGCCTGCATCGAGGAGGCGCTGGAACTGCGCCGGGCCGGCATCGAGGCACCGATCCTGCTGCTCGAAGGCTTCTTCGAGGCCGACGAGCTGGCGCTGATCCAGGCCCACGGCCTGTGGACCGCGGTGGCCTCGTGGTGGCAGCTCGAAGCCATCGAGCGGGCGGCGCTTGAGCGCCCGCTGCAATGCTGGCTCAAGCTCGACTCGGGCATGCACCGGCTGGGCTTCGACCCGCGCGACTACGCCGCCGCCTTCGCCCGCCTGAGCGCCGTGCCGCAGGTGGACAAGGTGGTGCTGATGACTCATTTCGCCCGCGCGGACGAACTGGACAGCCCGCGCAGCGCCGAGCAGGGCGCGGTGTTCGCGCAGGCCGCGGCCGGGCTGCCGGCCGAGAGCAGCCTGTGCAACTCGCCCGCGCTGCTGGGCTGGCCGCAGCTGTGCAGCGACTGGGTGCGTCCCGGCCTGATGCTCTACGGCGCCACGCCGTTCGACCGCACCCAGCCCCAGGCACAGCGCCTGCGGCCGGTGATGGCTGCGGAGTCGAAGATCATCAGCGTGCGCGAGCTGGGCGCCGGCGAGCCGGTGGGCTACGGCGGGCGCTTCGTCACCGCGCGGCCCACGCGGGTGGGCGTGGTGGCCTTCGGCTATGCCGACGGCTATCCGCAGCAGGCGCCGGACGGCACGCCGGTGAGCATCGACGGCCGTCCCGGCCGGCTGATCGGCCGCGTCTCGATGGACATGCTGACGGTGGACCTCACCGACCACCCCGAGGCCGGGCTCGGCAGCCGTGTGCAGCTGTGGGGCGACGAGGTGGACGTGGCCGCGCTGGCCACGCATTGCGGCACCAGCGCCTACGAGCTGCTATGCCATCTCAAGCGGGTACCGCGCGTCTACAAGGGCTGAGCCTGCTTCGCATGCCGATCGTCCGGCGATCGTCGGGCTGTGGGTAAGCGGCCACGCGGGACACCGGCCGCGCGAGCGGCGCGGTGGGTCAGTCGGCGGCCTGCTCCGACGCCGCCCGGGCACGTCGCCGGCGCCGCAGCCGCCAGGTGCGGATGCCGAGGTTGAGCGCGAACCACGCGCACAGCACGGCCAGCGGCCAGGCCAGCACCGCCGGCCACAGGATGGCGATCGCCGCGAGCGCGGCCAGCACCAGCGTGCCGGTCAGCAGCGGGCCGGTCTCGGTGTCGCCGAGCACGCGGCGGTCGGTGAGCGCGGCGCCCACGGTGTTGGCCAGGCGCAGCGCACCGGCCGCGGCGCGGCTGGAACTGCCGCCGATGGGATGGAAGCGGGGCGGGCGCGCCGCGCTGCGCTGCACGCGCTCGCGCTGCGGATGCCGTCGCCGCGGTGCCAGCACGATCTCGGTGGCGTTGCCGAGGTCGCGCTCGTATTGCGCGGCGAGGCCGGAGGCGAAGCCGGCATCCTCGATCGCCACGTCGATCTCGTAGTTGTTCAGCCAGCTGGCGATGTTGAGGTTGGAGGAACCCACCCGCGCCCACTGCCCGTCGGCCACCGCCGTCTTGGCGTGCAGCATCGAGCCGTTCCACTCGAACACGCGGATGCCGGCCTTGAGCAGCGGCCGGTAGCCCGAGCGCGAGAAGCCGGCCACCAGCGGGATGTCGCTGCTGCCCGGCACCAGCAGGCGCACGTCCACACCGTCGCGTGCGGCGGCGGCCAGCGCCTGCACGTAGGGCGCCACGCCGACGAAATAGGCGTCGGTGAGCCACAGCGTCTTGCGCGCCATGGTCGCGATGGTCTGGTCCAGGCGGTACATGCCGGCGCTCGAGGGCTGCGTGGCGATCACCCGCAGCGCCACCTCGCCGGCCGCGGCGGGCGGCGCCGCGTCGAAGGCCGGCAGCGGCGTGCCGCAGGCGGCCCAACTCTGGGCGAAGGCGTGTTCCAGCTCGGCCACCGCCGGGCCGCGCAGGCCCACGCCGGTGTCGCGCCACGGCGGCACGTGGCGTTTGGGGTCGCCCAGCCATTTGGCGCTGAGGCAGACGCCGGAGAGAAAGCCCAGCTTGCCGTCGACCACCAGCAGCTTGCGGTGGTCGCGGCTGATCCAGCCGAAGGGCCGGCCGAGCTGCGGCGGGTTGAACACCCGCACCTCGCCGCCGGCCGCGCGCAGCGGGCGCCAGAAGGCGCGGCCGGACTGGCCGAGGCAGCCCATCCAGTCGCCGATCACCGCCACCCGCACGCCGGCCGCGGCGCGTTCGGCGAGCGCGTCGCGGAAAGCGCGGCCGACCTCGTCGTCGCGGATGATGTAGTTCTCCAGCAGCACCCGCCGCGTGGCGCCGCGGATCGCCGCGAGCCAGGCCTCGAAGTGGGCGGCGGCGTCGATCAGCAGCTGCGCCGCATTGCCGCCGATCAGCGGCGCACCGGCCGCGCGCACCAGCGCCCGCTCGGCGAGCAGGCGGCTATGTGTGCGCGGATTGAACGGGGCGGGGTGCATGCGAGGGAGTGTAGAGCCTGGCCGCGGCCTGCGCGTGCCCGAGCCCGCCTGCGGCAGCCGCGGCGGATGCACGTCGCGCAGGGCTTCTGCGATGATCGGGGGCATGAGCGCCCAGCCACGCTTCACTTCCGCCGACGACTGCGCGCGCTACCTCGCCGAGAAGCTGGGGTCCCACCTGCGCGTGGCCGCGCCGCTCGGGCTGGGCAAGCCGCACGGCTTGCTCAACGCGCTCTACTACCTCACCGCCGCGGACGCGACGCGCTCGCTGACGCTCTACACCGCGCTGTCGCTGGTGCGGCCGCGCCCACGCCCGGGGCTGGAGGCGCGCTTCCTGCAACCCTTCCTCGACCGCCATTTCGGCAGCGAGGCCGAGGACCCCGAATACGCCGTGGACCAGCAGCGCAACGCGCTGCCCGGCAACGTGGCGGTGCACGAGTTTTATCTGCAATCCGGCGCGCTGCTGCATGCGGCCCGCGCCCAGCGCGACTACATCAGCCAGAACTACACCCACGTGGCGCGCGACCTCGCCGGGCAAGGCATCAATCTGCTGGTACAGCTGGTGGCGCGCCGCGAGACGGCCGCGGGCGTGCGCTACAGCCTCTCGTGCAACCCCGACCTCACGCTGGATTTCCTCGAAGAGTCGAAGCGCGCCGGCCAGGCCCGGCCGCTGTGCGTGGCGGTGGTGCATCCGGCGCTGCCCTACCTCACCGGCCACGCCGAGGTGGCGGCGGATTTCTTCGACGTCGAGCTCGCGCCCTCGCAGTCCCCGCGCCTGTTCGCCGTGCCGCGCCAGCCGGTGCGCCTGGCCGAGCATGCGCTGGGCCTGCATGCCAGCGCGCTGGTGCGCGACGGCGGCTGCCTGCAGGTCGGCATCGGCGCGCTGTCGGACGCGCTGGTGCACGCGCTCGGCCTGCGCCAGCAGGACAACGCGGCCTGGCGCCGTGGGCTGGAAGCGCTGGACGGGGAAGGGCGCACTCGTGCGCTGGCCGGGCGCCTGGGCGGCCTCGACCCTTTCCGGGTTGGCCTCTACGGCGCCAGCGAAATGGTGATGGACGGCTTCGTGCACCTGGCCCGCGCCGGCATCCTCAAGCGGCGCAGCTGGGACAACCTGGCGCTGGAACGCGCCGCCGCCGAGGGCCGGCTGCATCCGGACACGCCGGGCGGGCACTACCTGCGCGGCGCCTTCTTCCTCGGCTCGCGCGAGCTCTACGAGTGGATCGCCGCCACCGAGGCGACCGATCCCGACGCCATCGACATGGGCCCGGTGTCCAACGTCAACCAGCTCTACGGCGACCACCAGGCGCTGGCCGCGCTGCAGCGGCGCGGCGCGCGCTTCTTCAACACCTGCATGATGGCGACCCTGCTCGGCGCGGCGGTATCCGACGGCCTGGAAGACGGGCAGGTGGTGAGCGGAGTGGGCGGCCAGTACAACTTCGTGGCGATGGCCCACGAGCTGCCGGACGGGCGCTCGGTGCTGATGCTGCGCGCCACCCGCGAGGCGGGCGGCGCCACGCACACCAACATCCGCTGGAGCTACGGCCACGTCACCATCCCGCGCCATCTGCGCGACCTGGTGGTGACGGAATACGGCGTGGCCGACCTGCGCGGCAAGAGCGACAGCGAGTGCATCGAGGCGATGCTCGCGATCTGCGACGCGCGCTTCCTCGACGCGCTGGCGGCCGAGGCCAAGGCGCACGGCAAGCTGGCGCCGGGCTTCGCCATTCCCGAGGCCTGGCGCCGCCATCGCCCCGAATATTTGCGCGAGGCGCTGCGCCCATTGCGCGACGAAGGGCGGCTGCCGGACTTCCCGCTGGGTAGCGACTTCACCGCCGTGGAGCAGCGCCTGCTGCCGGCGCTGGAATGGCTCAAGACCTCCGCCTCGCACTGGCGCGGCCGCCTCACCCTGCTGCGCGCGCTGTACCGGCCCGGCGCCGAGCGGGACGGCGAGGCGGAGGCGCTGGATCGCATGGCGCTCGCCGCGCCCGGCAACCTCGCCGAGCGCCTGCAGCGCCGCCTGCTGCAGGCGGCGTTGCGCCGCGCCGTGTAAGGAGCGCGCCTCGCGCGCGACCGCGGCGCATGCAGGCATGTCGCGCGCAAGGGGCGCCGACATGCGGGGTCGGGTATCCTAGATAGCTGCGGCGGCCCTCGGCGCGCCTTCTCTTCGATCGACCCCTGCCATGAACGACATCTCCTCTCCCTCCCCGCGGCCGGCCGAGCCGGCGCTCCGGCGCGCGAGCGTCGGCGTGCGCATCGGCAAGGTGCAGGTCGGCGGCGGCGCCCCGGTGGTGGTGCAGTCGATGACCAACACCGACACCGAGGACCCCGCCGGCACGGCCAGGCAGATCGCCGAGCTGGCCCGCGCCGGCTCCGAGTTGGTGCGCATCACGGTGAACACGCCGGCCGCCGCCGCCGCGGTGCCGCGCATCCGCGAGCGCCTGGACATGATGGGCGTGGAGGTGCCGATCATCGGCGACTTCCACTACAACGGCCACCAGCTGCTGGAAGCCGAGCCCGCCTGCGCCGAGGCGCTGGCCAAGTACCGCATCAACCCCGGCAACGTCGGCTTCGGCAAGAAGAAGGACAGCCAGTTCGCGGCCATCATCGAGAAGGCCCTCGAATACGGCAAGCCGGTGCGCATCGGCGCCAACTGGGGCTCGCTGGACCAGAGCATGGTGGCCGCGCTGATGGACGAGAACGCCCGCCGCGCCGAGCCGTGGGACGCCTCGCACGTGGCGCGCGAGGCGCTGATCCGCTCGGCGCTGGATTCGGCCGCGCGCGCCGAGGCACTGGGCCTGCCGCGCGAGCGCATCATCCTCTCGTGCAAGGTCTCCGGCGTGCAGGAGCTGATCGCGGTGTACCGCGACCTCGGCGAGCGCTGCGACTACGCACTGCACCTGGGGCTCACCGAGGCCGGCATGGGTTCCAAGGGCATCGTCGCCTCGTCCGCCGCGCTGGCGGTGCTGCTGCAGGAAGGGCTGGGCGACACCATCCGCATCTCGCTCACGCCCGAGCCCGGCCAGCCGCGCACCGGCGAGGTGGTGGTGGCGCAGGAGCTGCTGCAGACCATGGGCCTGCGCGCCTTCACGCCGATGGTCACCGCGTGCCCCGGCTGCGGGCGCACCACCAGCACCTTCTTCCAGGAGCTGGCCAAGACCGTGCAGGAGCACGTGCGCGCCAAGATGCCCGAGTGGCGGGTGAAATACGACGGCGTGGAGAACATGACCCTGGCCGTGATGGGCTGCGTGGTGAACGGTCCGGGCGAATCCAAGCACGCCAACATCGGCATCTCGCTGCCGGGCAACGGCGAGGCGCCCTCGGCGCCGGTGTTCATCGACGGCGAGAAGGCGATGACCCTGCGCGGCGACAACATCGCCAGCGAGTTCGTGGGCATCGTCGAGGGCTACATCGACGCGCACTACGCCAGCCGCGGGGCGTGACAAAAACCGCCTGGAGGCGCGGGGCGGGGGGCGCTACCCTGTCGGCCGCGCCGGCGCATGCCGGTGCCGGCGAGGTACGGTAGCGAGTCGAGCGGAGAGGTGAGCGGTGCAAAGAAGGGATGCGGCGGCAGGCCGGCAGGGGCAGCCATGACGTTCGGGTCGCCGGGACGCATCGCGCTCGCCTACGTGGTCGTCGCCGCACTGTGGATCGGGCTGTCCGACCGCCTGCTGGACAGGTCGCTGCTCGACGCCGATGCCCTGTCGATCGCGCACAGCGTGAAGGGCTGGCTGTTCGTGCTGTTCACCGGCGCGCTGCTGTACGCGCTGGCCGCCCGCCACGCGCGCCGTCTCGCCCGGGCCCGGCAGGGCGAGGCCCCGCGCTTCGCGTCCGCGGATTCACCCGCGGAGCAGGCCCTGCTGGCACTACGGACGACCCTCGGCGCGCGCCACCGCGACACCTTGCTGCATACCGACCGCGTGGCGCGGGTGACGGTGGGGCTGGCGCGCCGGGCCGGCGTGCAGGCGCAGGAGCTCGAACGCATCCGCATCGGCGCGGTGCTGCACGACGTCGGCAAGATCGCCGTCCCCGACCACATCCTGATGAAGCCCGGCCGGCTGGACGCGGAGGAGCTGGCCCAGATGCGCCGGCATCCGGAACTCGGCCGCGAGCTGCTGCTGCAGATCGACGCTCTGCGCGACTTCACCGATATCGCCTATTGCCACCACGAGCGCTGGGACGGCAGCGGCTATCCACGCGGGCTCCGCGGCCACGCGATCCCGATGGGGGCGCGCCTGCTCAGCGTGGTGGACGTATGGGATTCGCTGGTCTCCCGGCGCCCCTACAAGATGCCGTGGACGGAGCGCCGCGCGCTGGCCTACCTGCGCGACGGCGTGGGCAGCCAGTTCGACCCCCAGGCCGTGGCGCTGTTCCTGGCCCATTACACGGAGCTGAAGACGCTCGCGTTCGGCGCGCCGGACTGACTCACGTCTCCCGCAGCAGGTCCGCCAGCGCCATCGCCGGCACGCCGCGCCAGCCCGCCGCGTCGGACGATGCGGCGGCCAGCCGCACGGCCTCGTCGAGGAAGGCGCGGCGCGGCACTTCTTCGGCGCCCAGCATCAGCAGGTGCGGGTTGCTTACCTGGGCGTCGATCAGCGGGAAGCCCCAGCGGCGCAGCAGGGCGGCCAGCGCGCAGAGCGCGAGCTTCGAGCCGCCGCTCTCGTGGCTGAACATCGACTCGCCGCAAAACAGCCGGCCGACCGCGACGCCATAGATGCCGCCGACCAGGCGCGTGCCGTCCCACACCTCCACGCTGTGCGCGTGGCCGAGCTCGTGCAGGGCGGCGTAGGCCTCCAGCATCGACGGCACGATCCAGGTGCCAGCCTGGCCCGGCCGCGGCGCGGCGCAGGCCTCCACCACCGCGCGGAAGGCGCGGTCCACGGTGATCGACCAGGGCTTGCCGGCCAGCCGGCGGCGCAGGCTGCGGTTGGGGCGCAGGCGGTCAGTGCGGAACACGCAGCGCGGGTCGGGCGACCACCACAGCAGCGGCTCGTGCTCGCCGAACCACGGGAAGATGCCGCGCCGGTAGGCAGCCAGCAGCCGGCGCGGCGAGAGGTCGCCGCCGAAGGCGAGCAGGCCGTTGGGATCGTCCAGCGCCTGCTCGGGATCGGGAAAGCGCTCCGGCGCGTCGTCGTCGAGCAGGGCGAGGCGGATCATCGCCCGGCGACCGCATAGGGGCTGTGCGCGGCGAGGTCCTCCGCGTACTCGTCGACCGCCACGGCCTCGCGGGCCAGCGCATCGCGCACCGCCTGGCGGAAACGTTCGTCCACCAGGTAGTGGCGCGAATGCGTGCGCGTCGGCAGGAAGCCGCGCGCCAGCTTGTGCTCGCCCTGCGCGCCCGGCTCGAAGCGTTGCAGCCCCTCGGCGATGGCGTAGTCGATGCCGCGGTAGTAGCACAGCTCGAAGTGCAGGCCGGGCACTTCCGCCTCGGCGCCCCAGTAGCGCCCGTACAGCGCCTCGCCGCCGCGCAGGAACAGGGCCATCGCCACGATGCGCCCGCTGTCCTCGCGCGCCAGCGCCACCTGCGCCGCCTCGCCCAGCGTGCCCAGGCGGGTGAAGAAGGCGGCGGTGAGCGCGGCGTGGTTGCCCTTGGCGTCAAAGGTGGCGGCATAGAGCGCATGCACGCGGCGCCACTCCTCCAGCGAGAGCGTGCGGCCCGCGCGCCATTCCAGCGCGAGGCCGCTGGCGGCGACCTGCCTGCGCTCGTGGCGGATGTTCTTGCGCTTCTTGTGGTTGAGCGCGGCGAGAAAGTCGTCGAAATCGCGGTAGCCGCGGTTGTGCCAGTGGAACTGTACGTCCGAGCGCGCCAGCCAGTCGTCGTCGAAGGCTTCCGCCTCGTCCGGCAGCAGGAAGTTGGCGTGCACCGAGGACAGGCCGAGCCGCTCGGCCTCCCCGCGCATCGCCTCCGCCAGCGCCCGTTGCAGCAGCGGCGTGCGTACGTCGCGGCCGGCGAGCAGGCGCGGCCCCGGCACGGGCGAATAGGGCACCGCGTTGAGCAGCTTGGGGTAGTACTCGCCGCCGGCGCGCTCCCACGCGCTGGCCCAGCTCCAGTCGAACACGAACTCGCCGTGCGAGTTGCCCTTGAGGTAGAGCGGCGCCGCGGCGATCAGCCGGCCCCGCTCGTACAGGCCCAGATGGTGCGGCTGCCAGCCCCAGTCGGGACGGATAGAGCCGCTGCGCTCCAGCGCGTGCAGGAAGGCATGGGCGAGGAAAGGGTTGCCGTCGGCCCGCAGCGCATCCCAGTCGGAGGCGGGGATGTCTTCGATCCGGGGATGGAAACGGGCCTCGATCACGCGCTGGACTGGCCTCAAGCGATGCGTGGGAACGACTTCGAGTCATCCTACTACCGCGCCGCATGGACGCATGCGGCGCATAACTATAGAGGAGAGCGGCCGGGCCGCCCTCCCGTGGCTCAGGCGGCCTTGGGCTGCTGGTCCAGCCAGCGCTCCGCGTCCAGCGCCGCCATGCAGCCGAAGCCGGCCGAGGTCACGGCCTGGCGGTAGACCTGGTCGGCCACGTCGCCGGCGGCGAACACGCCGGGCACCGAGGTCATGGTGGCGAGACCCTCGAGGCCGCTGCGGATCGTGATGTAGCCGTTCTTCATCTCCAGCTGGCCCTCGAAGATGCCGGTGTTGGGCGTGTGGCCGATGGCGACGAAGAAGCCGGTGGCCGCGATGTCGCGGGTGGCGCCGCTGTCGACGTCCTTCACGCGCACGCCGGTGACGCCCTGCTCGTCGCCCAGCACCTCGTCCACGCCGTGGTTCCACACCAGCTCGATCTTGCCGGCCGCTTCCTTCTCGAACAGCTTGTCCTGCAGGATCTTCTCCGCGCGCAGCTTGTCGCGCCGGTGCACCAGGTACACCTTGCGGCAGATGTTGGCGAGGTAGAGCGCCTCTTCCACCGCGGTGTTGCCGCCGCCGATCACCACCACGTCCTGCTCGCGGAAGAAGAAGCCGTCGCAGGTGGCGCAGGCGGACACGCCCTTGCCCTTGTAGCGCTCCTCGCTGGCGATGCCGAGGTACTTGGCGGTGGCGCCGGTGGTGATGATCAGCGCGTCGGCGGTGTATTCGCCCGAGTCGCCCTTGAGCTTGAACGGCCGCTGCGAGAGGTCGGCGCTGTGGATGTGGTCGAACACCATCTCGGTGTTGAAGCGCTCGGCATGCTCGGCCATGCGCTGCATCAGCTCCGGACCCTGCACGCCCTTCTCGTCGCCCGGCCAGTTGTCCACGTCGGTGGTGGTCATCAGCTGGCCGCCTTGCTGCAGGCCGGTGATCAGCGTCGGCTTGAGGTTGGCGCGGGCCGCATACACCGCGGCGGTGTAGCCGGCAGGGCCGGAGCCGAGGATCAGCAGTCGGCTGTGCTTGGGGGTGCTCATGTCTATAATCCTTGGGTTTACTGGCGACTCGGGCGGCTTCTCGCCCCGTGCCGCGGAAGTTTCCGCATCGCGGCGCGGTGAACGGCTGAACCGCAAGAATGGGGAACCCCGCCACGCGATTCAAGGCGCCGCGGCGGGCGACGAGGCCGCGGCCCGCCCCGCGCATCGGCGCCTGGCGTGCCGGAAGGCGGCTGAAGCAGGGCTGTGGGCCGGACGCGGGCCGGGCCCCGCGCCTGCGCGCCGTAGTTTAAAGTCACGTCCACACGACATCCCGAGGAAGAGCGATTGGTGGCGCGCAGCGCGAACGTCAAGAACGATAAGGCCAAGCCGGGGCTGAGCGAGGAGCTCAAGCGCCGGCTGCGCGAAGCCGGCGCGCTGCTGCTGCTGCCGCTGGCCCTGTACCTGCTGGTGTGCCTGTTCAGCTACAACGACCAGGACCCGAGCTGGGGCCATGCCGGCGCCACCGACCACGTGCGCAACTTCGGCGGCGCGGTGGGGGCCAACATTGCCAACCTGCTGCGCTACATCTTCGGGCTGGTGTCGTACTGCTTCCCGCTGCTCTTGATCCTGCTCGGCGTGCAGGTGCTGCGCCAGCGCGGCGAGCGCAGCGTGCAGCCGTGGGAGCCGTCGCTGCGGCTGATCGGCTTCGTGTTCTTCTTCATCACCGCGCCGGCGCTGCTGTACCTTGAGTTCAACCGCACCCCGGTGCTGCCGCAGGGCGTGGGCGGCATCGTGGGGCAGTGGGTGGGCCACGGCGTGCTGCACGCCTTCGGCGATACCGGCGCGCCGCTGCTGCTGCTGGCGATCTTCCTGGTCGCGGTGACCCTGGCCACCGGCCTGTCCTGGTTCAAGGTGATGGACTGGACCGGCATGGGCGTGCTGTGGCTGGCCGCCTGGCTGCGCGGCAAGCTGCGGCAGGCGCCCGAAGCGCTCAAGGCGCAGCAGGCGCGCGCCGAGCGCGAGGTGGTCAAGAAATCCGAGGCGGTGCGCCAGGCCAAGCGCGAGCCGGTGCGCATCGAGGCCCCGGCGGCGCCGGTGGCCAAGAGCGAGCGGGCCAAGGTGGAGACGCAGATCCCGCTGTTCACCGGCGCCTCGCAGCCGGGCGAGCTGCCGCCGCTGTCGCTACTGGACGAGGCGCCGGAGCAGGGCCCGGGCTATTCGGAAGAGACGCTGGAGGTGCTCTCGCGCCAGGTGGAGTTGAAGCTCAAGGACTTCCGCATCGAGGCCAAGGTGGTGGGCGTCTACCCCGGCCCCGTCATCACCCGCTTCGAGCTGGAGCCCGCCGCCGGCGTGCGCGGCTCGCAGGTGTCCAGCCTCGACAAGGACATCGCGCGCGGCCTCTCGGTGGTGAGCGTGCGCGTGGTGGACGTGATCCCGGGCAAGAACGTGATCGGCCTGGAGATCCCCAACGCCAAGAAGCAGATCGTCTACCTCTCCGAGATCCTGCGATCGGACAAGTACGACCAGATGAAGTCCCCGCTCACCCTCGCGCTCGGCAAGGACATCGGCGGCCGCCCCACGGTGGCGGACCTGGCCAAGATGCCGCACCTGCTGGTGGCCGGCACCACCGGCTCGGGCAAGTCGGTGGCGGTGAACGCCATGGTGCTTTCGCTGCTCTACAAGGCCAGCCCGAAAGACGTGCGGATGATCATGATCGACCCGAAGATGCTGGAGCTTTCGGTGTACGAGGGCATCCCGCACCTGCTGGCGCCGGTGGTCACCGACATGAAGGAGGCCGCCAACGCGCTGCGCTGGTGCGTGGCCGAGATGGAGCGCCGCTACAAGCTGATGGCCGCGGTGGGCGTGAGGAACCTCGCCGGCTTCAACAAGAAGGTGCGCGACGCGGAGAACGCTGGCCAGCCGTTGCTGGACCCGCTGTTCCGCCCCAGCCCCGAGATGCCCAACCTCGCCGCCGAGCCGCTGGAGCCCTTGCCCTACATCGTGGTGATCATCGACGAGTTCGCCGACATGATGATGATCGTCGGCAAGAAGGTGGAAGAACTCATCGCCCGCCTGGCGCAGAAGGCGCGCGCCGCCGGTGTGCATCTGGTGCTGGCCACGCAGCGCCCGTCGGTGGACGTGATCACCGGCCTGATCAAGGCCAACATCCCCACCCGCATCGCCTTCCAGGTGTCCAGCAAGATCGACTCGCGCACCATCCTCGACCAGTCGGGCGCGGAGACCTTGCTCGGCCACGGCGACATGCTCTACCTGCCGCCCGGCACCGCCACGCCCGACCGCGTGCACGGCGCCTTCGTGGACGACCACGAGGTGCACAACGTGGTCAACTGGCTCAAGGCCCAGGGCGCGCCGCAGTACATCGAGGGCGTGCTGGAGGAGGTGCAGGCCACCGCCGACGGCAAGTTCATCAACGACTCGGGCCTGCCGCAGGACGGCGAGGAAGGCGGCGACGGCGATACGCAGCTCTACGACAAGGCCGTGGCCATCGTCACCCAGACGCGCCGCGCCTCGATCTCGGGCGTGCAGCGCCACCTGCGCATCGGCTACAACCGCGCCGCGCGGCTGATCGAGCAGATGGAGCAGGACGGCGTGGTCAGCGCGCCCCAGCACAACGGCAACCGCGAGGTGTTGGCCCCGCCGCCGCCGAAATGACGACGGCGCGGGGCAGGGGGCATCGCCCTGGCCGCCGCGCCGCCGATGTGTCCCGCGTCAGACCTGGGCGATGCCGCCGTCGATGAACAGCTCGCCGCCCGCCATGAAGCTGCTGTCCTCGCTGGCGAGGAACAGCACGCCGCGGGCCACCTCGTCGGCCTGCGCCATGCGCCCCAGCGGAATGGCCTGCGCCAGGTGGTCCTTGGCCTGGCTGACCTGTTCGGCCGTATAGCCGCTGGCCTGCAGCACGTTCGTCTCGGTGGGGCCGGGGCTGACCACGTTGACGCGGATGCCGCGCCCCTTGAGATCCAGCGTCCACGAGCGGGCGAACGAGCGCACCGCCGCCTTCGAGGCGCTGTACAGGCTGCTGGCCGGAAAAGCCTTGATGCCGGCGATGGAGCCGTTGAGCACCACCGTGCCCCCGGGCCCCATCAGCGGCAGTGCCAGCTGCACGGTGAACAGCACGCCTTTGACGTTGACGTCGAACTGCCGCTGGTACTGCTCGTCGGTCAGATCCTCCAGCATGCCGTTGACGACCAGGCCGGCGTTGGCGAACACCACGTCGACGCGGCCGTGGGCCGCCTGCACGGTCCGGTAGAGGCGTTGCAGGTCGTCGATCCTGGCGACGTCGGCCTGCACGGCGGTGGCGCGGTCGCCGATAGCCGCCACGGCCTCGTCCAGCTCCGCGGTGCGTCGGCCCGCGATGTAGACATGGGCGCCCTCGGCGGCGAACTGCCGGGCTGCGGCCAGGCCGATGCCGGAGCTGCCGCCGGTAATCACCACCACCTTGTCGATGAAGCGTTGCATGTTGCTTTCTCCTTATTTGACTGATCGTTCAATAAAAGGGTAAATAAAAAGCGCCGGACGGCGCTCAGCGGGCCAGGCTGCGCAAGGCCAGCTCGGCGATGCCGCGCAGTTCGCCGGCACTGGCGCCGCCGCGCGCGGCCACCTTCATGCCCATCAGCGTGGTGGCGATGAAGCGCGCCGACGCCTTGATGTCCAGCGCGGCGTCGATCTCGCCGAGCGCCTGTGCCTCGCCGAGGGTGCGTTCGAGGAAACGGCCGAGCACCAGCCCGCTTTCGTGGGTGATCTGGCGGACCTGCGCGTCCGCGGTACCGAATTCGCAGATGGCCCCGACGCCCAGGCAGGCGGCGGTTTCGGCCCTGGCATGGTGCTCGGTGAAATAGCGCAGCATCGCCTCGATCGCCTGCAGCGGCGAGCCGCTGCCGCGCCCCGCGCCGATCAGGTCCGCCACGCTGTGGGCGCTGTAGCGCCGCAGCGCTTCGAGATAGAGCGAGCGCTTGTCGCCGAAGGCGCCGTACAGGCTTTGCCGGCCAATGCCCATCGCCGCCACGAGTTCCTCCGTCGAGGTGCCCTCGAAGCCATGTTCGCGGAAGACATGGATGGCGGTGTCGAGGACCTGGTCCCGGTCGAAGTTGCGTGGGCGTGCCATGGCGTCATGCTGGCAGTTAAGGATAGATCAGTCAATAACTATGGCGGCATGGCCGGTGCGCTTCATGCTGCGCCTCTCGCCGCGGCCACGACGGGCCGCGGCGAGAGGCGCGCCCGCTCAGTGGTGGATCGCGTTCCACTGCAGGATCGCGCGGTTCTCGCGGTCGAAGCCCAGCTTGCTCACCGAAGCGGTGCCCAGCACCAGGTGCGCGCCCATCTGCGCGGAACCCGCGATCCAGCAGCTGGCCAGCACGCGCAGGATGTGCGCGTGGGCGAACAGCGCGATGCGGCCGCGCGTTCCCAGCAGGCGCTCGATCAAGGATTCGGCGCGCGCCTGGATCGTGGCGGCGTCCTCGCCCTGGGGGATCGGGGAGCTCCACACCGACCAGCCGGGCGTCTCCTTGCGGATGTCCAGCGTCTTGCGGCCCTCGTAGATGCCGTAGTTCCACTCCAGCAGGCGCGGCTCCAGCTCGGCGCGGTCGCCCAGCCCCGCCAGGCGGCAGGTCTCCCGGGCGCGGCCGAGCGGGCTGCACAGCACCAGGTCGAAGGGCTGGCGTTCCAGCAGCGGCTTGAGCGCCTCGGCCTGGCGGCGGCCGTTGTCGGTCAGCGGGATGTCGGTGCGGCCGGTGTGCTGGCCGGACAGGCTCCACGCGGTTTCGCCATGGCGGATCAGCCAGATTTCGGGACGGTTGTCGGAAGGTAAGCTCATTGCTGGGATGCGGGTCCGGATCGGTGGATGGAAAGCCCTGTCGCCGCCGTGCAGGCGGCTCGTGTCGCGGCAGGCGCGAAGAGGGCAGGCGTGAGGTACGCCGCCCGTCAAACTAGCACGCGGCGGGCGCACGGCTCACCGGCGCGGAGGGATGCTCGGCGCCGCGCCGCGCGCTTACACTAGCCGCCATTAAGCCCGCGCCGCGCACACTGCGCGGGCCATGACCCGCCTTCGCACAGGGAATCCGATGAAGCGTCTGTTGCTCGTTCTCGCCACCGCCATGCTGGCACTGGGCCTCTCCGCGCACGCGCAGACCGCCGGGCCGGCGCGGGCGCGGCTCAACGCCTTCGCCAGGGACCTGCACTCGCTCAGCGGCCGCTTCCAGCAGGCCCTGAGCGGCGGCGAGGGCCAGCCGCCCAAGGCCAGCTCCGGCACGCTGGCCCTGCAGGCGCCGCGGCAGTTCCGCTGGGAAACCACGGCGCCCTACAAGCAGACCATCGTGGCCGACGGCAGCCGCGTGTGGCTGTACGACCCGGAGCTGGAGCAAGTCACCGTGCGCGTGCAGAGCACCGAGGAATCGCATAGCCCGCTCACCGTGCTCACGGACTTGAAGCAGATGGACCGCGACTTCAAGGTGAGCGAGCAGGGCGAGCACGACGGCCTGGTGTGGCTGCGCCTCACCTCCGCCGCCAAGGACCCGCAGTTCGACTACGCCGACCTGGGCTTCGACGCCAGTGGCCTGGCCCGCATGCGCTTCCGCGACCAGCTCGGCGCCGTCACCGACATCCGCTTCAGCGGCTGGCAGCGCAACATCGAGATCCCGCCGGCCAGCTTCAACTTCGTGCCGCCCAAGGGCGCCGACGTGATCGGCGACCTGCCGGTGATCACCACCCAGCCGATCAAGGACTAGGGGAAGCCCGCCCCATGCGCCCTGCCGGCAGCCCGCGCCCGAGCAGGCCCTAGCCATGCTGCGCCAGCTGCCGCGCTGGGCCTGGATCGGCGGCGGCCTGCTGGCCTTCGTCGCCGGCGGCATCAACACGGTCGGCTACCTGTGCTTCCGCCACCAGCCGATCACCCACCTGACCGGCACCAGCACGGAGATCGGCATCGCCCTGGCCCGCGGCGACGGCGGCGAGGCGTTGCACTGGGTGCTGGCGCTCGGCGCCTTCCTGGCCGGGGCGGTGACGAGCGGCTTCATCGTGCAGCAGCACACGCTCAAGCTCGGGCGCCGCTACGGCGTGGTGCTGATGATCGAGTCGCTGGCGCTGTTCCTCGCCACGCCGCTGATCCACCAGGGCCGCGACCTCGGCATCTACTTCGCCTCCGCCGCCTGTGGGCTGCAGAACGCGATGGTGAGCACCTACAGCGGCGCCACCTTCCGCACCACCCACCTCACCGGCATCTTCACCGACCTCGGCATCTACCTCGGCCAGCGCCTGCGCGGGCTGGAGGTGGACATGCTGCGCATCCACGTCTGCCTGCTGGTGGCGGGGCACTTCATCGCCGGCGCCGCGGCCGGCGCACTGGGCTTCGCGCTGTGGCGCGAGCGCGTGCTGCTGGTGCCGGCGGTGCTCACGGGCGTGGTGGGGCTGGGCTACGCGGTCTACCGCCATTACCGCCTGCCCGGCAACGGGGCTTAGCGCCGGCGATCGAAGACAGGCCGAGGCACCACTTCGTGCCCCGCCATGTAGGAGCGCGCCTTGCGCGCGACCGCGATGCTGCAGCGTTGCCGCTGCGCTGTCTTGTCGCGCGCAAGGCTCACTCCTACAACAGCGCAGTCGCGTTTCATGCGTGGGGTGCTTAGGCATGCGCGGGCGTCGAGCTATCATCGGCGCATGGCTTCCTCCCATCCCCAATTATTCGCCGAGCCCGAGGACCTGAAGCCGCTGGCCGAGCGCATGCGGCCGCGCACCCTGGACGAGATCGTCGGCCAGCAGCGCGTGCTGGCGCCCGGCAAGGCGCTGCGCCGCGCGCTGGAAGCCGGGCGCGTGCATTCGATGGTGCTGTGGGGGCCGCCGGGCTGCGGCAAGACCACGCTGGCGCTGCTGGTGGCGCACTATGCCGATGCCGACTTCCGCGCCATCTCCGCCGTGCTTTCGGGCCTGCCCGAGGTGCGCAAGGCGCTGGCCGAGGCGGAGGCGAACTTCGCCCAGGGGCGGCGCACCGTGCTGTTCGTGGACGAGGTGCACCGCTTCAACAAGGCGCAGCAGGATGCCTTCCTGCCGCACATCGAGAAGGGCGTGATCATCTTCATCGGCGCCACCACCGAGAACCCTTCCTTCGAGCTGAACTCGGCGCTGCTCTCGCGCTGCCGCGTGCACGTGCTCGAGGCCGTATCGGCGGAGGACATCGTGGCGGCGCTCCGGCGCGCGCTGGCCGACCGCGAACGCGGCCTCGGCAACCTCAAGCTCGAGGTGGGCGACGAAGCCCTGCACCTGATCGCCCGCGCTGCCGACGGCGACGTGCGCCGCGGCCTCACCCTGCTGGAGATCGCCGGCGAACTGGCCGAGCAGGATACCGAAGGGCGCGGCCACATCGGCGAGGCCACCCTGGAACAGGTGCTGGCCGACCGCACGCGCCGCTTCGACAAGGGCGGCGAGCAGTTCTACGACCAGATCTCGGCGCTGCACAAATCCGTGCGCTCCTCCGACCCGGACGCCGCGGTGTATTGGCTGGCCCGCATGCTCGACGGCGGCTGCGACCCGCTCTACATCGCCCGGCGCCTCACGCGCATGGCGGTGGAGGACGTCGGCCTGGCCGAGCCGCGCGCCTGGCGCATGGCGCTGGACGCCTGGGACACCTACGAGCGCCTGGGCAGCCCCGAGGGCGAGCTGGGCCTCGCGCAGCTCGCCATCTGGCTGGCCGTGGCGCCCAAGAGCAACGCCGCCTACATGGCCTACAACCAGGCCCGCGCGGTGGTGGGCCAGAGCGGCACGCTGGAGGTGCCCATGCACCTGCGCAACGCGCCCACCAAATTGATGAAGGACCTCGGCTACAAGAAGGGCTACCAGTACGACCACGACGTCGAGGGCGGCATCGCGCTGGACCAGCAATGCCTGCCCGACGCGCTGGACGGCCTGGTGCTCTACGAGCCGGTGGAGCGCGGGCTGGAACTGAAGCTGCGCGAGAAACTGCAGGCCCTTCGCGAGGCGCGGCGGGAAGCGCGGCGCAAATGAGCGCGCGGGACGACCTGGCGAGGGCTTGCGGCGGCGGCAGGGCGCCTGGGCTCTTCGCCACGCGCGCCGCGCCTCCCGCAGACGCCGCGCCGGCGTTGCGCGCAGCGGCGTGCATGTCGCGCCGCGGCGCACGATGATCGCCATCGCCCGCTTCGCCCAGGCTTTCCAAGGAGACTTTCGTGGTCGACCGCCGTGACTTCCTCAAGCTCGCCGGGCTCGGCGCCGCCGCCTCGGGCCTGCGCCTCGGGCCGGCGCAGGCCGAGGGAGTGGAGGTGCCCAGACCACCCGGCGCGCGGGTGATTTCCACCTGGGATTTCGGCGTGGCCGCCAACCAGGCGGCGTGGAAGGTGCTGCTCGCCGCGGGCGGCGCGGCGCTGGATGCGGTGGAAGCGGGCGTGCGCGTGCCCGAGGCCGCCCCGGACAACCCCACCGTAGGCCTGGGGGGCTACCCGGACCGCGACGGCCGCGTCACGCTGGACGCCTGCATCATGGATCACCAGGGCAACTGCGGCGCGGTGGCCGCCATGGAGCACGTGGTGCATGCGGTGTCGGTGGCACGCCGGGTGATGGAGAAGACGCCGCACGTGATGCTGGTGGGCGACGGCGCCCTGCAGTTCGCGCTGGCGCAGGGCTTTGAGAAGACCAACCTGCTCACGCCCGCCTCGGAGAAGGCCTGGCGCGAGTGGCTGAAACAATCGCACTACGCGCCCGAGGCCAACATCGAGAACCGCGCCTACCGCGCGGCGCACGGGCCGGGCGGCGCGGCCAACCACGACACCATCGGCATGCTGGCGCTGGACGCGCACGGCAACCTCTCCGGCGCCTGCACCACCAGCGGCATGGCGTGGAAGATGCACGGGCGCGTCGGCGACAGCCCGATCATCGGCGCCGGCCTCTATGTCGACAACGAGGTCGGCGGCGCCACCTCTACCGGCGTGGGCGAGGAGGTGATCCGCAACGTGGGCAGCTTCGCCGTGGTCGAGCTGATGCGCCAGGGCCGCACGCCGGCGGAAGCCTGTCGCGAGGTGGTGATGCGCATCGTGCGGCGCAAGCCCGAGCGCGCCCGCAGCCTGCAGGTGGGCTTCCTGGCGATGAGCAAGCGCGGCGAGGTCGGCGCCTTCGCGATCCAGCAGGGTTTCAGCTACGCCGTATGCGATGCGGCCCGGCAGGACCGCCTGCTGCCCGGCGCCAGCCTGTACCGCGACGAGCCGCCGGCATGACCCCGCGCGCCGCCCCGGCAGGCCTGGAAGTCGCGGCCGATTCGCTGACCTCGGCACTGGCCGCGCAAGAGGGCGGGGCGATGCGGGTGGAGCTGTGCGGCGGGCTGGACAACGGCGGGCTGACGCCCTCGTTCGGCAGCATCGCGCTGGCGCGTGAGCATCTGCGCATCCCGCTGCACGTGCTGATCCGGCCGCGCGCCGGCGACTTCGTCTACAGCCCGCTGGAGATCGAGGCGATGCGCCGCGACATCGAGCAGTGCGTGCGGCTGGAGTGCGACGGCATCGTCGTCGGCGCGCTCACGCCGTCCGGCGAGGTGGACCTGGTAACGATGCGTGCGCTGATCGAGGCCGCCGGGAGCTTGAGCGTCACCTTCCACCGTGCCATCGACGTCAGCCGCGACCCGCTGTGCGCGCTGGAAGACGTCGCCGCGCTCGGCTGCGCCCGCGTGCTCACCTCGGGCGCCAGCGCCACGGCGATCGAAGGCGCCGGGCTGATCGCCGAACTGGTGTACCGCGCCGGCGAACGGCTGGTGGTGATGCCGGGCGCGGGTATCGACGAGCACAACCTGGGGCCGCTGCGCGCCGCCACCGGTGCGCGCGAATTCCACGCCTCCGCCCGCTCGCCGGCGCAGGGCGCGGCGCCGTTCCTGCCGGGCCTGGACGCCGCAGTGCCGCGCACCGACGCGGCCCGCGTGCGGCGCATGGCGGCCATGCTCCACGGCGGCGGTTGAAGCCGCCCCGCGCCGCCGCCACGGCCGGCGGCGCCATGCCGCGGCCGCCCTTGCCGTTGCCGCCGCCGCAGGCATAGATTCGCCGCACCACACGGGGAGGGACGTGTCATGCGCGTGATCGTGGCTGCACTGATCGGCGGCATCGTGATGTTCATCTGGGGCGCCCTGGCGCATACGGTGCTGGGGCTGGGCGAGACCGGCCTGCGGGCGCCGGCGGACGAGGACAAGGTGCTGTCCGTGCTGCGCGAGGGCCTGGGCGGCGAGGCGGGCGTCTACGTCCTGCCGTGGCTGGGGCCGGAGGGCATGCACGACGAGGCCAAGGTAAAGGCCTACGGCGCCAAGGCCGAAGCTTCGCCGTATGCGTTCGTGGTGTATTCGCCCCAGGGCAGGGACATGACGAAGATGGGGCCGCAACTGTTCCACCAGTGGCTGTCGGACACGCTGGCCGCGCTGGCGCTGGCCTTCGTGCTGGCGCTCTCCGCGTTCGGCTTCCGGCGGCGGCTGGCCATCTCGGCGGCGGCGGCGGTGTTCGCCTGGCTCAGCCTGCTGGTGCCGTACTGGACCTGGTACCGCTTCCCCGGCAACTTCACCGTCGCGGCCCTGGTGGAGGAACTGGTGGGCTGGCTGCTGGCCGGCGCGGCGATGGCCTGGTGGCTGGGCCGCAGCGAGCGCCTGCGGGCGGTCTGACGCGGCAGGCCGGCACGGCGCAACGCGGTGGCGGGCCGCGTTGCGTTGCAGCGCCCGTCGGCGGGCGGCGATAATCCCGATCTCACGCTTTCACTGGACGCCTCCCATGCTGGATCCCGCCCTGCTGCGCGTGCGGCTGGCCGAAACCGCCGCACGCCTCAAGGAAACCCGCGGCTACGACCTGGACGTCGCCGCCGTCGAGGCGCTCGAAAGCGAGCGCAAGCGGCTGGCCACCGAGACGCAAGAATGGCAGAACCTGCGCAACACCCGCTCCAAGGCGATCGGCCAGGCCAAGGCCAAGGGCGAGGACGCGGCCCCGCTGCTGGCCGAGGTCGCGGGCCTGGGCGACAAGCTCAAGGCCAACGAGCAGGCGCTGGCCGAGGTGCAGGCCAAGCTCGCCGCCATGGCCCTGGGCATCCCGAACCTGCCGCACCCCTCCGTACCGCTGGGCCAGGACGAGAGCGAGAACCAGGAAGTGCTGCGCTGGGGCACGCCGCGCGATTTCGCATTCGCGGTGAAGGACCACGTGGAACTCGGCGAGCACCGCGGCTGGCTCGACGGCGAGGCCGGCGCCAAGCTCTCCGGCGCGCGCTTCACCGTGCTGCGCGGCCAGCTGGCGCGCCTGCACCGCGCGCTTGCCCAGTTCATGCTCGACCTGCACACCGGCGAGCACGGCTACCTGGAATGCAACGTGCCGCTGCTGGTGAACGCCGAGACCATGCAGGGCACCGGCCAGCTGCCCAAGTTCGAGGACGACCTCTTCGCCACCACCGTGGGCGAGGCGCGCCGCTACCTCATCCCCACCGCCGAGGTCTCGCTCACCAACCTGGTGCGCGACACCATCCAGGACGCCGACGCACTGCCGCTGCGCCTCACCGCGCACACGCCGTGCTTCCGCGCCGAGGCCGGCAGCTACGGCCGCGACGTGCGCGGCATGATCCGCCAGCACCAGTTCGAGAAGGTGGAGATGGTGCAAGTTGCCCGCGCCGCCGACTCCTACGACCAGCTGGAGGAAATGGTGGGCCACGCCGAAACCGTGCTGCAAAAGCTCGGCCTGCCGTACCGCAAGGTGCTGCTGTGCACCGGCGACATGGGCTTCGCCGCCGCCAAGACCTACGACCTGGAAGTGTGGCTGCCCTCGCAGGCCACCTACCGCGAGATCTCCAGCTGCTCCAACTGCGAAGACTTCCAGGCCCGCCGCATGCAGGCCCGCGTGCGCAACCCCGAAACCAACAAGCCCGAGCTGGTGCACACCTTGAACGGCTCCGGCCTCGCCGTCGGCCGCACCCTCATCGCGGTGATGGAGAACTACCAGAACGCCGACGGCTCGATCACCGTACCCGAGGTGCTGCGCCCGTACATGAGCGGCATGGACAGCATCGCCTGACCCCGGCCGCATCGGCGCGCCCGGGCATTCCTGCTAGCATGGCCCGCGCACGCCGCCCCGCGGCCTGCCTTTGGGGATATGCAAAGACCACGGAGAGATGGCCGAGTGGTTTAAGGCAGCAGTCTTGAAAACTGCCGTAGGTGCAAGCCTACCGTGGGTTCGAATCCCACTCTCTCCGCCAAAACGGCAAAAAAGCCCTATTTCTAGGGCTTTTTGTTGCCTGAGGACAGGCGCGTCACCCCACATATCGCTCCACAAATGAGCCAATATGCGCATCCTGAATTACCTGCGCCTTGCCCCATCTCGCCAGCGACTGCCTTCCTGGCAGGCCCGTGAGACGGGTAGGACCGAAATCACCAGAAGCCTTGGGACAAGAGACATCCTGATTCCCCCACCTCACGCATCTAAGGTTGCGAGGCTATAGGACAGGGGGGCGTACGCGATAGGTGCCATGCAGGGCGTTCTTGATGTTGCCCAACACCGTATTGACCCACCAGAAGATGGGGCCTCGCTGGGTGGGCCGCCGCCGGTGACCAGCGGGACGTGGGTGCAGTCCGCTTCAAGCACGCCGGGAAGCCGTTCAACCCGTCGCTCACCACCGCCGCGCCAGGCACAGATGATGCCTCGCCCGCGACGCCAGTACCGTCTTGCGGAATCCCGGTATCGCGTCCATCCGCATGGCGATGGGATGACCCTCCCGATTGCATTGCACGGCCGCCACAAACGGCGTCTTGCCGGGACTGCCGCGCCCGGTGCCGCCGCCGTGGCGTTCCCCACCCCAGTAGGCATCGTCCACCTGCACGATCCCGCCCAGCGCCTGGTCGCTGTCACGTTTGACCATGGCCTGCCTCAACTTGTGCTTGAGCGGCCAGGCTGTGTTGTACGACACCCAGTTGCCGGCGCAGGGCCAGCGCCGAGATGACGTTCTTGTGCTGGGTCATCAGGTAGATCGCCAGGAACCATGTGCCAGGGGCAGCCGGGTCCGTGCGAACAGGGTGCCGCTGGTCAGCGATACCTGGCGCTTGCAGCGGTTGCACTGGTACGCATCCCGCTGCGCGAGGTGGCAGTGCCCCGTGTGGCCACAGTCCGGGCAGTGGAATTCACCGGGCCAGCGTGCCTTCGCCACGTTTCGCGGCACTGCGCTTCGGTACCGTAACGATCAAGAAAGGTCATCAAGCTCATGCCCGCCTGAAATTGCACCCGATTCTTCTTCACGACGCTTCCTCCGCCTGTTCAGACGGTTGCAGCGTCTACGCTTGCCGTATCACAGGCTGCAACAAGTGGGGGAATCCGGTCGGCCGTTGCGAAGCAGCCATGACGTGGCTTTGGTGTCACAGCAGCGGGCGTGGCGGATACCAGCTACGATTGGAGCAATTCGCTGTTCCTGAAAAGGAAAAACATGAGATTCCGGTTGGACAAGATTACGATTAATAACTTCAAACGTATCGAGACGCTAGAAGTCGATCTCCAGCCCATCACTGCTCTTGTGGGTGGTAACACCAGCGGCAAAAGCAGTGCACTCCAAGCGGCGCAGCTCGGCGTGTCAATTCTGCAATCCGCGTTCCGTGGAAGGAAGGTGAACGGAGCCTTCGACTTCGTGAGTACCGTTGCGAACGATTCAATCGTCTTCAGACCAACTGCTCGACTGCTCGACTTGCGACGCGGCGAACCCGCAACGCAAAGCCTTGGCTTTTCAATAGACTATCGCGGCGTGGATCTGGATGCGAACACTGACAAGCAGCTGACCATCGAGGTCCACCGCGGAAAGAATGCCAACATCGCCATTACTCGTACTGGCGATAATGACTTAGCGGGGGCGCTCGCAGACCTTGATCATCCCTTTTCGATACTCACTCCAGGCCTGTCAGGCATCCCGCTGCGAGAAGAATGGCGAACCAAGGGTGCAATAGATGCCGCCGTCATGCACGGCGACGCAAATCTCTACCTCCGAACCGTGCTCGATCACCTGTTCACTCGTGACTTGGACGAGATGGCGAGGACAGCTTGGCGCCGAGGTAAGGACATCGCTATTCTTCCCGCAGACAGTGGCTGGAAGACGTTTTCCACACTCCTAGATCGCTGCTATCCGGGCAGCCGGGTTATCGTTGACCATAACCCGCAGCACGATAGGCATGTCAAGGTTGAAGTTGAGTTTGGGGGAGTATGTGTCACCCTCGATATGGCCTCAACGGGGATGCTTCAGGTCATCCAGATCATCGCCTACACCTGCTTTTATGCGCCGCCTCTCCTCCTTCTTGATGAACCTGACGCGCATTTACATGCAGATAGCCAAGGACGCCTTTACGAAGCGCTCAAAGGGGTAGCTGCCCTAACGCAGACACGCATCCTCTTTGCAAGCCACTCGCCTCAGCTGATCCAGCGCCTCATGTACGACCCGAATGCGGCAGTTGTCTGGATGAGCGATGGTGCGAAAGTCCCGGTTGACGTTGCCCAGCGTCCAGCCATCCCAATTTTGATGGCGCTGGGCGCGCTCTCTGCCGGTGCCGATGCGTTCGATCCGGCGCGGCCGATGATCCTCATGACAGAGGACAAGCTGACGAAGCCGGTGACCATACTGGCAAAAGCTAACGGAGCGCCGGACAACCTAGCTGTCCTCTCTTACAACGGCTGCGGGAATCTTCCCGCGGCCAGGCTGCTGGCGAGCATAATTACCGACATGCGGCCAGATGCGCGAATCATCATTCACCGGGATCGCGACTTTCGGACGGAACAGGAAATGCAGTTCGAGCTGTCTACCGCCGTAGCCGAACGACAGCGCAATGGCGTCGCACGAGTTGAAGAGGTCTTTACGCCGCTCAATGACGTAGAACATTCGTTTGCCCAACCAGCTCATCTCAAGGCCGTATTCCAAGAGATCGATCCCGAGCTGATTGACGCTGCTATCACAGATGTCGTTGAACTTAGGCGCGACGATCTGGTCAACGCTGCGCGGATTGCCCGCGAGCAGATTCGCTCGACACTCTATGACGTTCCGCGAAAGCGCGGAAAGCCTGAATGGGCAGGATCGGGAATGCCGGACAACCCGCCGCAGATCAATAGCTTCCTTCCTGCGAATGGTCTAATACCCGTGTCGTTCGCACACGCTCACGGCAAGATGCTTATGGACGGACTGCGCCCTAAAATTCATCACCACGTTGGAGGAGCGTCGCAGACATCGGACTCGCGGATATACACGGGCACGGATCACCTTCGTACGCCGACTTGGACGGATATATTTCAGCCGTAGGTGGTTGGAAGACCTTTTGACGTGAAGGTTTTGACTTTCTGCACTGCTGCGGCCGCAGCCTATCACCCATGAACCGCCCCGGCTTTCTCGGAGGCTCCATACTTTGAGAGGATGGAGTGATGAGTATCGTAGCGTTGCGGTAAGGCTGATGTTTTACCGACTTGGCGTTGAGCCTCGGCGAGCTTCCACGATCGCTTTGCTTGCCTGAATCTGCCCGAGCGGGAACCAGTATCGCCCATCCGGCGTATCAAGCGAACGATAGTCCGCACAAACCAGGTAGTCCGTATAGGACTTCCTTGCGTGTTCGAGATAGCCAAGTTTCGCGTAAAGCAACTTATACATGCTGTCCAGGCCTGCGCATCCATCTGCCGGCAACACGTCATAGTTCAGATGGAAATGCTTTCGAGGCACGCCATCCGCTTCTACTAGTACTTCCAGTGCGATCTGATTGGCTCCAAAAGCGAAGGTGTCAGACTTCGAGTCGACTTCGTAGGCTTGTAGGCCATACGAAATCGACTTCGTGCCCTTGATGTTCAGTTTGGTCAAATTGAAATTGGTATAGACACGCCCGTCACTGCCACTGGCGTTCGTTACCTCCTCCATGTCTCCCGGCATCAAGGTGCCGTTCGACTCGAGATACTTATTCATGTTGTCAATCTTGAACTGAGCGTGCTTGTCATAGACAAGTGTAAGGCGAACGTTCGTGAGGACGGTTTCGCCCATATTCGTCAAGGACATCTGTACGGGGATGAGAATCTTGTCCTTGATGTTGATTTTCGACCCTGCGGCAACGAAAACCTGAGAGGTTTCGTCTTGTTCAAGCCGGTCGTTGCCAAACTTTAGTGCCACTTCGGCAGATTTTAGGGACCCACCAGATCTTAGGCTCCAGGATGTGGTGGCCCAAGTGACTCCGGCGCCCACAACGATACCTATGACAGTGATAATGGCACCCACAAGCCCCCAGTTTGTCTGGCTCTGGGCGGATGATGCGTATTGCGCGTGTTTAGCGCTCGTATTCTTCTTTCGTTTGTTCTTTCTGCTCATACACTCCCCCAAGTGCTGCTGAAAGTTCGACACCCTCCCCGCTTTCAGTAGCGGTCGGGTTTAGAGTCCAGGGTTGATCATAGCTAGGTTTGACGTCGCCCGTCGTGCCGCCGTGTCTTGTTTGCTCGCCGCTGGCCAGGAATGAAGAGGCATTGCGGCGTCGATGGCCGCCTATCGGGTGAGCGGGATTGCAACCCCCAGCCCAGTCCCACAGAATGCGTGCTGGAGTGCCGGCCCAGCGCGGACAGCGCGGCGCAGCGAGGCATCCGTATCCCGATCATTGCGGCCCCGTGTTCCAGCCGGACGCGGCCGGGGCTGCGTCGCCCAAGAGCTCATCTGATTCCATGGCCCTACCTCATGACCCATTCCGGCGCTTCCAGGAAGAGCTTGCCGCCCTCGACAAGGAAATCGCCAAGCGCTCCGACAAGACGCCCGAAGAGATCCGCATGGAGGGCGCGAAGGCCGAGTTCCTGGCCTTGAAGCAACGCCACAAGCTGACCATTGCCGACGTGGTGGCCTTTTTCCCGGAGGAGGAGGGCATTGCCTACCTACAGTCGCTGATCGCGGCGGCGGAGGCCAAGCCCAAGCGGGGGCGCAAGCCGAAGCAGGCGGACGAGGGCGAGTGAGGCGTTGGCGTTTCGGCTGAGGCTGAGGTTGGGGCGGTCGCGCGCGAGGCGCGCTCCTACAACGCCAGCTGGCTGGTGAAGGTTCTGGCTTCGCCGGTGAGGGGGTCGAGGAAGGCCAGCTCCTGCGCCAGTAGTTTCAACGGCCGGGCGTAGTCGTCGGGCGCCTCGTCTTGCAGCGAGGGGTAGAAAGGATCGTTGAGGATGGGGGCGCCCAGCGCCGCCATGTGCACGCGCAGCTGGTGCTTGCGGCCGGTGTGCGGGTGCAGGGCGTAGCGCCAGTGCGAAGTGCCGCGCTCGATCACGTCGAGGCGGGTTTCGCTGTTGGTCGCGCCGGGCGCTTCGCGCATGCGGAAGAACGGCTCGCCCGGCTCGATGCGGCTGCGGCGCACCAGCGGGAACGCCTGCTGCGGCAGCGGCGGCGCCAGGGCCTCGTAGCGCTTGCGGATGCGCCGTTCGGGGAACAGCGCCTGGTAGGCGGCGCGCGTGGCGGGGTTGGCGGAGAACAACACCAGGCCGGCGGTGGCGCGGTCGATGCGGTGCAGCGGCACCAACTGCGGGTTGTCGAGCTGGCGGATGAGTCGCGCCAGCAGGGTTTCGCGCACGTAGCCGCCGGCCGGCGTCACCGGGAGGAAATGCGGCTTGTCGGCCACCACCAGGTGCGCGTCGGCATGCAGCACCGTGGCCTCGAACGGGATCTCCGGCTCGTCGGCCACTTCGCGGAAGTAGCGGATGCGCGCGCCTTCGCGGTAGGGCGTATGCGGCGCGATGGGCTGGCCCGCGCCGTCGAGCACGCGGCCGCGCGCGATGCGGTCCAGCCATTGCTCGCGGCCGATGGCGGGGAAGTGCGCGGCCAGGCCGTCGAGCACCGTGGCCCACGGGCCGGGCGGCAGGTGCAGGGTGCTGGCGATGGGCTGGGTCACGGCGGGGCGGGCGGCGAGGCAGGCGGCGGGGAAGGGCGATTGTAGTGCGGCGGGTCGTCCGGCATGGGCGGCCGATTGAGCACAGGCTCGCACGAAGCCTTCGTGCGGGCTGGATATTTCGCCATGGGCCTTGCACGGAACCGTGGCGAGGCTGTCGTGTGTTGGGCAGCGTGATGAAGTTTGCCTCCATCCGTCGCGTCTGGGTGATCCACCCGCCGGACGTGCTGTCCGCCTCGCTGCTCATGCCCCGTATCCGGCCACTGGCGCATGGGCGATCTCCGCCAGCGTGCCCTCCCCGCGATCGCAGCGTTTCTCCCGTGCCGCCTGATCGGCGCCG
Source organism: Frateuria defendens (assembly GCF_001182895.1). Classification (GTDB taxonomy): domain Bacteria; phylum Pseudomonadota; class Gammaproteobacteria; order Xanthomonadales; family Rhodanobacteraceae; genus Frateuria_B; species Frateuria_B defendens. Next base: position 64,077 of record NZ_LFQR01000007.1, read on the forward strand.
CGCGGCTGCTATAGCATCGTGCCACCCATTTCCAGGAGGCCTGCACCGTGAGCGATATTCCCACCGTCAAGGCAAGCAGCCGCGGCACGCCGTATACCGTCGACCTCAGCGACGACCTGGGCCACCAGTGGCTGGCCGACGAGCCGCCGGATACGCCGGCCGCCAACGCTGGCCCGTCGCCGCACCGCCTGCTGCTGTCGGCGCTCGGCGCCTGCACCACGATCACGCTGGAGATGTACGCCGCGCGCAAGAAGTGGCCGCTGGCCGGCGTGGAGGTGGAGCTGAAGTTCAACCCCGACGGCCCGCCGGCCGGCGGCGCCAGCGCCATCAGCCGCCGCATCACCCTGCACGGGGCGCTGAGCGCCGAGCAGCGCGAGCGCCTGTTGCAGGTGGCCAATGCCTGCCCCATCCACAAGGTGCTGACGGGCGAGATCCGCATCGCCAGCACGCTTGTCGACTGACACCTCCCAAGGACCCGCCATGAAACCGGCTACCCGCGCCATCGCCCACGCCAGCGTGCATTCCACCGCCGTGCACTACCGCCACGACATCGCCACCGGCCGCCATGCGCTGGTGGCGGACGAGCCGGCCGCCGCCGGCGGCCAGGACGCCGGCCCCGCGCCCTACGACTACGTGCTGGCCGGCCTCGGCGCCTGCACCGCGATCACCCTGCGCATGTACGCAGAGAAGAAGGGCTGGGAATTGGGCGAGTTGCAGGTGGAACTGGCCCTGTCCAAGGACCGCGAGGGCAACACCTACATCGCGCGCGAGCTGAGCAGCACGGCGGCGCTGGGCGAGGAGCAGTGGAGTCGCCTGCTGGAGATCGCGGCCCGCACGCCGGTGACGCTGACCTTGCAGCAAGGCGCCGCCATCACCACCACGCGCAAGCCCTGAGTGCGCCGGTTGCCGTAGGCGTGGCGCCCCAAGCCCTGCCGGAGCCGGGTACACTTCGCTTTTCGCCATGCCGGATGGAAACCATGAAGCTGATTCTTCCCATCGCCGTCGCCGCCGTGCTGCTGGCGGGCTGCTCGATCAGGAAGGGTATTTCGGACCAGCTGCCGCGCCTGAGCTCGCAGTCCACCAAGAGCGTGGAGGCCTATGTGCAGTGTGTGCAGCCGAAGTGGACGGCGCTGACGCAGGACGTGAGCGTGTCGAACAAGGACGGCGACGCCCGCATCGACGCCCACGACGGCAAGGCGAAGATCACCGAGCGCCTGGTGATCACCAACAACGCCGGCGCCGCGCAGGTGGTGCTGTACGAAGTGCAGAAGAAGACCTACGACGTGCATTACCGCGACGAGGCGGTGTCCTGCCTCTGACCGCGTGACCCGGCGCCCGCCAGCGCCGAGGCGCTGCGCCTCGTTCAACCCCATCGCGCGAACCTATTCCGCATGCCGAAGGGCCTGTGGACGGCCCCCCCTGCGAGGGCTATGTCGTCGTTGCAGGAGCGCGCCTTGCGCGCGAAAACCCGCACGGCGCCGATGCCGCCGCGTTGCCGCCGCGCGCAGGGCGCGCTCCTGCATGCCGGCCCGACGCGCCGGCGGAAGGATCACGGGCAGTTCCAAGGCCAACGAGAGCGGCCATGCCCTCGCCGCGCCGGGCAGCAGGCGGGCCGCTGCCCCGCACGCGAGGCCGGGGCCGTCGCGGCCGTGCAGACCCCGGAGGTGGAAAGGCCACCGGCCCTCCACCGCCGGCCGGGCCGCCGAGGCGCGGCGATCTAACGCAGCCTCAACATAGATCGGCGCACAGTGGAGCCGTCCCACCGGCCCACCGGAGGCCGCGTCATGAGGCGGTGGAGTGGAGTCCTCTGCAGTGCCGTGGCGATCCTGCTGCTCGGCATGGCGGCGTTTGCGGCCGGGCCGCCGGCGCGCGGCGGCTTCGTGGCCCGCATCGAGCTGGATGGGCCGATCGGCCCCGCGGCGGCCGAGTACGTGGACGATGCGATGCAGCGGGCGACCGACGAGGGCGCCGCCGCGATCGTGCTGCAGATGGACACGCCGGGCGGCCTGGCCGAGTCGATGCGCCTGGTGATCGCCGACATCCTCGCCGCGAAGGTGCCGGTGCTCGGCTACGTGGCGCCGGGCGGCGCGCGCGCCGCCTCTGCCGGCACCTACATCCTCTATGCCTGCCACCTCGCGGCGATGGCGCCGGCCACGCACCTGGGCGCGGCCACGCCGGTGTCGTTCGGCGGCAAGACACCGATGCCCTCGCCGCTGGGGGACGAACAGCCCGCCTCGTCGAAGAGTGCCGCCCCGGCCGCCGACACGCCGCTGAAGAACGCCGAGGAGAACAAGGTGCTCAACGACGCCATCGCCTACCTGCGCTCCCTGGCGCAACTGCGCGGGCGCAATGCGGCGTGGGCGGAGCAGGCGGTGCGCGGCGCCGCCACGCTGACCGCCGGCGAGGCGGCGGACAAGCACGTGATCGACTTCGTGGCGGCCGACACCGCCGCGCTGCTGGCGCAGGCCGACGGCCGCACGGTGCGCCTGGGCGAGCGCACGCTGACGCTCGCGCTCGCCGGCCTGCCGCTGCGCGACTACGCGCCGAACTGGCGCACGCGCTTCCTGGCCATCGTCACCAATCCCACTCTGGCCTATTTGCTGCTGCTCGCCGGCATCTATGGGCTAATCCTGGAAGCGCTGCACCCGGGCGCCTTCCTGCCCGGCATCGTCGGCGGCATCTGCCTGCTGATCGGCCTGTACGCCTTGCAATTGCTGCCGGTGAACTACGCCGGGCTGGCCCTGATGGCGCTGGGCGTGGGGCTGCTGCTGGCCGAGGCATTCATGCCCAGCGTGGGCGCGTTGGGCATCGGCGGCGTGATCGCCTTCGTGGTCGGCTCGATCATGCTGTTCCGCACGGGCGTGCCCGGCTACGCGGTGAACCTGGGCGTGATCGCTGGCATCGCAGTGAGCGCCATGATCGTGCTCGGCGCGCTGCTGCGCCTGGTGATGCGCGCGCGCACCGCGCCGCGCTTCACCGGCGAGAGCGCCATGCAACAGGTGACCGGCGAGCTGCTGCAACCACTGAATGCGGACGGTGAAGCCTGGGCGCGCATCCAGGGCGAGGAATGGCGCGTGCGCTGCGCCGTGGCCTTGCCCGCCGGCGCGCGCGTACGCGTGCTGCGCCGCGAAGGGCTGCTGCTATGGGTGGAGCCCACATGATCGACACGACCGGAGACATGGCCATGTTCGGATTCCTCGGTGTACTGGTGGTATTCGCCGTCGCGCTGCTGTTCATGGCGATCAAGGTGCTGCCGGAGTACCAGCGCGGCGTGGTGCTCACGCTCGGCCGCTATACCGGCATCAAGGGGCCGGGGCTGGTGCTGCTGGTGCCGGTGGTGCAGCGGATGACGCGGGTGGACCTGCGGGTGACGGTGATGGATGTGCCGCCGCAGGACGTGATCTCGCGCGACAACGTGTCGGTGCGGGTCAACGCCGTGGTGTATTTCCGCGTGGTGGAGGCGGACAAGTCGATCCTGCAGGTGGCCGATTTCTACCAGGCCACCATGCAGCTGGCGCAGACGCGGCTGCGCTCGGTGCTCGGCCAGCACGAGCTGGACGAGATCCTCTCCCAGCGCGACTCGATCAACCGCAGCCTGCAGCAGATCCTGGACGAGGCCACCGACCCGTGGGGCATCAAGGTCACCAACGTCGAGATCAAGGACGTGGACCTCAACGAGACCATGGTGCGTGCCATCGCCCGCCAGGCCGAGGCCGAGCGCGAGCGGCGCGCCAAGGTGATCCACGCCGAGGGCGAATTGCAGGCCGCCGAGAAGCTGCGCGACGCCGCCGCGCTGCTGTCGCAGCAGCCGCAGGCGCTGAGCCTGCGCTACCTGCAGACGCTGGCCGACATGGCCAGCGGCGGCAAATCCTCCACCATCGTGTTCCCGTTGCCACTGGAGCTGGTCAAGCCGCTGATGGAGGGGCTGCCGCGCCGGCCGGAGCCGCCGGCGGCTGGCTGAGCGGGCGGCGTGGATGGCTTTCGTATGGACGTCTATATGTCCATGAGCTAGAGGGGCGCGCTCTCCTCACGCACGGTCTCCACGCCTATTCGAGAGGAGGCCCGCGGCCGATTCAGGCCATGCTCTGCCACACCTGCCGGCAAATCTGGCGCTCCTCCTGCGCGGGCAGCACGCGGACCAGGCAGGGCGAGGCGTCCGTGCTCACCGGGTCGGCCCGGTTGCGGTTGCGCCCGGGATCGAGCACGACGCCGGCCCACGCCAGGCCATCGCAGACCGCCTCGCGCGTGTCGGCGTCGTGCTCGCCGATGCCGCCGGTGAACACCAGGGCGTCCACGCCGCCGAGCACGGCGATCATCGCCGCGATCTGCTTGCGCAGCGTGTGGACGAACAGGTCGATGGCGAGCCGGGCGGAAGGGTGCGACGCGGCGGCCCGGCGCAGGGCGCGCATGTCGCCACTGAGCCCGGATACGCCGAGCAGGCCGGAACGGTGGTCGACCAGTTGCTCGATGGCGGCGGCATCCATGTGCTTCTCGCGGGCGAGGTAGGCCAGCACGCCAGGGTCGAGGTCGCCGCAGCGCGTGGCCATCATCACGCCGCCCGAGGGCGTCATGCCCATGCTGGTGTCCACCGAGCGGCCCTCGCGCACCGCCGTCACGCTGGCGCCGCTGCCCAGGTGCGCGATCACCAGCCGCGAGGGCAGGGCCTGCGTCCACTGGGCGAGGATGGAGGCGCACGAGAGCCCGTGGAAGCCGTAGCGCCGCACGCCTGCCTCGTACAGCGCGCGATCCAGCGGCAGGGTGCGCGCCACCGTGGGCAGGTCGGCGTGGAAGCCGGTGTCCAGGCAGGCGACCTGGGGCAGGCCGGGGAAGTGTTCCGCGGCGGCACGGATAACCGCCAGCGCGGCCGGCACGTGCAGCGGCGCGAAGGCGGCGGCGCGTTCGAGCCGGGCCAGCACGGCCGCGTCGAGGCGCACGTCACGGCAGAGTTCGGGGCCGCCGTGGACGAGGCGGTGGCCGATCGCCTCGGGCGGCGGGGTCGCCCGTTCCTCGATGAGGCGGCGCAGGCGGGCGATCACCGCCTGCGCGTCGGCGCCGGGCATGGCCTCGTCCCGTAGCGCCTCGCCCTGCGCGCCGCGCACGCGCAACCTGCCTTGCTCGCCGCCCAGCCCCTCGACCTCGCCGGCGAGCAGCGCCGGCAGGCCGGGCTCGCCGGTCCGGTGCAGGGCGAACTTCAGCGAGGAGGAGCCGAGGTTGAGGGCCAGCACGGCGCGCGGCTGCCGCGTCATGGCGCCGCCGGCCATGGCGTCCAGCGCCAGTCGCGCACCTCGGGCAAGTCCTCCCCGTGCTCGCTGACGTACAGCTTGTGGCGCTCCATGGTGGTCCAGTAGCGGTCGGTGGCCACCTGGGCCAGGCCGGCCAGCCGCGGTACGCGCAGGATGGCGTCCAGCGCGAGCTGGTAGCGGTCGAGGTTGTTCATCACCGCCATGTCGAACGGCGTGGTGGTGGTGCCTTCCTCCTTGTAGCCGCGCACGTGGAAGTTGTCGTGGTTGTGCCGGCGGTAGGCCAGGCGGTGGATCAGGCCGGGGTAGCCGTGGAAGGCGAAGATCACCGGCCGGTCGCGGGTGAAGAGTTCGTCGAAGTCGTGGTCGCTCAGGCCGTGCGGGTGCTCGCCCGGCGGTTGCAATGCCATCAGGTCGACCACGTTGACCACGCGGATGCGCAGGTCCGGCACGTATTCGCGCAGCAGCGTCACCGCGGCCAGCGTTTCCAGCGTGGGCACGTCGCCGGCGCAGGCCATCACCACGTCCGGCTCGCCGCCGCCCTCGTTGCCGGCCCACGCCCAGGTGCCCGCGCCGGCGCTGCAATGACGGGCGGCCGATTCGACGTCCAGCCACTGCCAGGCCGGCTGCTTGCCGGCCACGATCAGGTTGACGTAGTGGCGGCTGCGCAGGCAGTGGTCGGCCACCGACAGCAGGCAGTTGGCGTCGGGCGGCAGGTAGATGCGCACCACGCCAGCCTTCTTGTTGGCGACGTGGTCGAGGAAGCCCGGGTCCTGGTGCGAGAAACCGTTGTGGTCCTGCCGCCACACGTGCGAGGTGAGCAGGTAGTTGAGCGAGGCGATCGGCGCGCGCCAGGGAATCTGCCGGGTGGTCTTCAGCCACTTCGCGTGCTGGTTGAACATCGAGTCGATGATGTGGATGAAGGCCTCGTAGCAGGAGAACAGGCCGTGGCGGCCGGTGAGCAGGTAACCCTCCAGCCAGCCCTGGCAGAGGTGCTCGCTGAGCACCTCCATCACCCGGCCGTCCGGGGAGAGGTTCACGTCCACCGGCTCGATCTGTGCCATCCAGGTCTTGGGCGAGGCCGCGAACACGTCCTGCAGGCGGTTGGAGGCGGTCTCGTCGGGGCCGAACAGGCGGAAGTTGCGCGCCTCGGCGTTGAGCTTCATCACCTCGCGCAGGAAGGTGCCCAGCACCTGGGTGGACTCCGCCTCGGCGGCGCCCGGCGCCGGCACCTCGACGGCGTGGTCGCGGAAATGCGGCAGGGTGAGCGGCTTGAGCAGCGCGCCGCCGTTGGCGTGCGGGTTGCAGCCCATGCGCCGCAGGCCGGTGGGCGCCAGTTCGGCCAGCTCGGCGCGGAAGCGTCCGTCCCCGTCGAACAGCTCGCGCGGCCGGTAGCTTTGCAGCCAGTCTTCGAGCAGTGTGACGTGGGCCGGGTCGTCGAAGTCCTTGATCGGCACCTGGTGCGCGCGCCAGGTGCCTTCCACCGGCAGGCCGTCGACCACTTTCGGCCCGGTCCAGCCCTTGGGCGTGCGCAGCACGATCAGCGGCCAGCGCGGGCGGGGCGGCGGCGTCTTCGCGGAGGCCGCGCGTGCGTTGTGCTGGATCTCGCGGATCCGCGCCAACGCGGCGTCCAGCGCCGCGGCCAGCTGCTGGTGCATGCGCAGCGGCTCGTCGCCCTCGACCACTATGGGAACGTAGCCGTAGCCGCGGAAGAGTTCGTTCAACTCGTCCGGGTGGATGCGCGCCAGCAGGGTGGGGTTGGCGATCTTGTAGCCGTTCAAGTGCAGGATGGGCAGCACCGCGCCGTCGCGCGCGGGGTTGAGGAACTTGTTGGAGTGCCAGCTGGTGGCGAGCGCGCCGGTTTCCGCCTCGCCGTCGCCCACCACGCAGGCCACGACCAGGTCCGGGTTGTCGAAGGCCGCGCCGTAGGCATGCGCCAGCGAGTAGCCCAACTCGCCGCCCTCGTGGATGGAGCCGGGCGTTTCCGGCGCCACGTGGCTGGGGATGCCGTAGGGCCAGGAGAACTGGCGGAACAGCCGGCGCATACCGTTCCTGTCGCGCTCGATATCGGGATAGACCTCGGTATAGGAGCCTTCCAGGTAGGCATGCGCGACCAGGCCGGGCCCGCCGTGGCCCGGGCCGATCACGTAGATCATGTCGAGGTTGTGCGCCTTGATCAGGCGGTTGAGATGCACGTAGAGGAAGTTCAGCCCCGAGGTGGTGCCCCAGTGGCCGAGCAGGCGCGGCTTGATGTGCCGCCGCTCCAGCGGCACCTCCAGCAGCGGGTTGTCCTGCAGATAGATCTGGCCCACGGTGAGGTAGTTCGCCGCGCGCCAGTAGGCGTGCATGCGTTGCAGGAGGTCCTCGGACAAGGGCTCGGGCATGGCGGGCTCCACGGCAGGGCTTGGGAAAGCGCCCCACACTATGGGGCGAAGGCGGGACGCGATGTCCTTTTGGGGTGAACGCGGCGCGAGGACGGGGCCGCTGCCGCACGGGCGTCAGTGCGTCAGCAGCAGCGGCAGCGAGGCGTGGTCGAGCATCCAGCGCGTGGCGCCGCCGAGGATCAGCTCGCTCATCCGCGAGCGTCCCCAGGCGCCCATCACCAGCAGGTCGGCCTGCATCCCCCGGGCTTCCGCCAGCAGGGCGCGGCCGGTGTCGCGCTCGGCCTCGAAGTGCTGCCATTGCGCCCGGATGCCATGGCGCTCCAGCCACTCGCGCAGCGGTGGCGGTGGCGGGCCGATGCCGGGCAGGGCGACGCGGGTGCCGTCCAGCACGCGCACCGCGGTGGCGTGCTCCAGCAGCGGCAGCGCCGCCTTGGCCGCGCGCGCCGCCTCGCCGCTGCCGTTCCAGGCGATCAGCACGCGCTGCGCCGACAGCGTGCCGGTCCAGGTATCGGGCACCAGCAGCATCGGCGAGGTGTCGGCGAACAGCACGCGAGTCAACTCGTCGAAGCCCGCCGGCGCCTCGGGGGCACGTACCGGCAGCTCGCAGACCAGGAGGTCCGCCAGCTGCGAGCGCTTGGCGAGCGAGGTGACGTAGATGCCGCGCAGCACTTCCCAGGCCCCCTCGACGCCGGCCTTGCGGCACAGTTCGAGCCACCATTCCTGGCGCATCCGCGCATCGCGCTCCTCGGCGGCGATCAGGGCGGCGACTTCGGCCTGGCCCAGCAGCGAGGGGTACACCGCCACCACCTGCAGCCCGGTGACGAAGGCCCGCTCGCGCCTGGCCAGCTCCAGCGCGCCGGGGATGAAGGGCGAGTCGGCGCGCGCCTTGCCGACGTTGACGACCATATCGAGCATCGCAATCTCCCGTCCGCGGCGTGGGCTCCATCATCGCGCCATGCCCCGACGTGGCGCTTGATCGACGTCAAGACGACCGCGCCGGAGGCGTCGCAAGCTGGTGCCGTGCTGGGAGGGTACGGCGATGAGCAGACTCGACGGCAAGGTGGCCTTGGTCACAGGCGGCGCACTGGGCATTGGCGCGGCCTGCGTGAACCGGCTGGTGGAGGCGGGCGCGAGGGTGGCGGTGGCCGATGTGCTCGACGGGCCGGGGCGGCAGCTGGCGGAACGGTTTGGCGACCGCGCGCGCTACTTCCACGCGGACGTCGCCGTCGAGGCCGAGGTGCAGCGCCTGCTGGCGGACATGCTGGCCGCCTTCGGCCGGCTGGACGTGCTGGTCAACAACGCCGGCATCGCCGGCGCCAACAAGCCCACCCACGAGATCACCGAGGCCGAGTGGGACCGCGTGCAGGCGGTGAACGTGAAGGGCGTGTTCTTCTGCACCAAGCACGCCATCGCCCCGCTGCGCGCCGCGGGCGGCGGCAGCATCATCAACCTGTCCTCGATCTACGGCCTGGTCGGCGCGCCGGACGTGCCGCCGTACCACGCCTCCAAGGGTGCGGTGCGGCTGATGAGCAAGACCGACGCGCTGCTCTATGCCGCCGACCGCATCCGGGTGAACTCGATCCACCCCGGCTACATCTGGACGCCGATGGTGGAGCACCACCTCGCCGCGACCGGCGGCGACCTGGAACAGCTGCGCCGCGAGGTCGGCGCGCTGCATCCGTTGGGGCACATGGGCGAACCCGACGACATCGCCTGGGGCGTGGTCTACCTCGCCTCGGACGAGTCGAAGTTCGTGACCGGCAGCGAGCTGGTCATCGATGGCGGCTACAGCTGCCGCTGAGCGGCATGAGGAGGGCGTCATGTTCCAGCACATCCTGCTTCCCACCGACGGTTCCGAGCTGTCCCTGCGGGCGGTGGACATGGGCATCAAGCTGGCGAAGCTGTGCGGTGCACGGCTCTATGCCATCCACGTGGCCAAGCCCTTCGTCGCCATCACCTACCAGGTCGAGATGATCGAGGCGCCCGAGGCGCTCTACACACAGGAGGCGATCGCCCGCGCCGAGTCCTATCTGGACGAGGTGCGCCGGCGCGCCGAGGCCGCCGGCATGGCCTGCGAGGGCGAATACGCCTTCGACCACGCCCCCCACGAGGCCATCATCGCGTCGGCGGCGGCGCACCACTGCGACCTGATCGTGATGGCCTCGCACGGCCGCACCGGCGTGCGCCGGCTGCTGCTGGGCAGCGAGACGCACAAGGTGCTGCTGGGCTGCGACGTGCCGGTGCTGGTGTGCCACTGAAACCGCCGCGCGCATGGCTCGACGCCGCCTTGCTGGGCATCACGCTGCTGGCGCTGGCGGGTGGCGGCCTGGCCCGCTGGCTGGGCCTCGCCGAAACGGCTCGACTGGCCTGGAACGCCAGCGCCCTGCTGCTGGCGGCCTGGCTGGCGGCGGAAAGCGCGGCCCGGCTGTGGCGCCGCCAGGTGGGGGTGGATCTGATCGCCCTGCTGGCGATCGTGGGGGCGGTGTCGCTCGGCCAGGCGCTGGTGGCGGCGGTGATCGCCCTGATGCTGGCCGGGGGACGCGCGCTTGAGCGCTATACCGAGCGCCGCGCCGAGCGGGAGCTGCGTCGGCTGATCGACCGCGCCCCCCGCTTCGCCTGGTGCTACCGGGGCGGCCTCCTTGAACAGGTCGCGGTGGAGCGGGTGCGTCCGGGCGACCGCCTGCTGGTGAGGACGGGCGACGTGCTGCCGGTCGATGGCGAGGTGATCGACGCGATGGCGCTGCTGGACGAGGCGGCACTCACCGGCGAACCGTTGCCGGTGAATCGTGGCGCCGGCGATGCCGTGCGCAGCGGCGGGGTGAACGCCGGCCCGCCGTTCGACCTGCGCGCCACCGCGACCGCCGCGCAAAGCACCTATGCCGGCATCGTGAAGCTGGCCGAGGCGGCGCGGCAGTCGCGGGCGCCGTCCGCGCGGCTGGCCGACCGCTACGCGCTGGCGCTGATCCCGCTCACGCTGGCGGTGGCCGGCGTGGCGTGGCTGCTCAGTGGCGATCCGTTGCGGGTGCTGGCGGTGCTGGTGGTCGCCACGCCGTGCCCGCTGATCCTGGCCGTGCCGGTGGCGATCGTAGGCGGCATCTCGCGCTGCGCGCGCCGCGGCATCCTGGTCAAGGACGGCGCCACGCTGGAGGCGCTGGCGCGCGTGCAGCAGCTGTTCCTCGACAAGACCGGCACGCTGACGGCGGGCAGGATCGGCGTGCGCACGGTGGAGAGCGCGGGCACGTATGCGCCCGCGCAACTGCTGCACCTGGCCGGATCGCTGGCGCAGGCCTCGCCGCATCCGGTGGCGCAGGCGATCGCCCAGGCCGCGCGCGAGCGGGCGCCGCTGGAGCCGCCGCAAGCGGTGCGGGAGAGCGCGGGCGCCGGCCTTTGCGGCACCGTGGCCGGCCGCGAGGTGTGGCTGGGCGAACACGGCTACGTGGCGGCGGCGGTGCCGGCGGAGCCGTGGTCCGGTGCGATGCTGCGCCGCATGAACCACGAGCTGCTGGACGGCAGCTTCGTCGCCGTCGATGGCGCCATGGCCGGCGCGGTGCTGTTCGACGACCGCCTCCGGCAGGAGTCGCCCGGCGCCCTGCGGCGGCTGCGCCAGGCCGGCATCCGGCGGATCGTGATGCTGACCGGCGACCGCGCCGAGGCGGCGCAGTTGGTCGGCGTGGCCGCCGGCGTGGACGAGGTGCGGGCCGGCCTCACCCCGGCCGCCAAGCTGGCGGCGATCGCCGAGGGTCGCCGCCAAGGCGTCACGATGATGATCGGCGACGGCATCAACGACGCGCCGGCGCTGGCCGCGGCCGACGTGGGCGTGGCGCTGGGCGCGCGGGGGGCGTCCGCCTCGTCCGAGGCGGCCGGCGTCGTGCTGCTGGTCGATCGCCTGGACCGCGTCGCGGAGGCCCTGTGCATCGCGCGCCGCGCACGGCGCATCGCGGTGCAGGGCGTGCTGGCCGGGATGGGGCTGTCGCTGCTGGCGATGCTGTGGGCGGCGGCCGGCCTGCTGCCGGCGCTGGCCGGCGCGGTGCTGCAGGAGGCGATCGACGTGGCCGTGATCGCCAATGCCTTGCGCGTGCTGGGCGGCCGGGCGCCGCCGGCGCTGGGCGGCGCCGTCATCGACCGCCTGCGCGAAGAGCATGCGGCGCTGGCGCCCGTGCTGCAGCAGGTGCGCCGCGCCGCCGAGCGGGTTGCCAGCGACCCGCCCGCGCAGGCGCGCAGCGAGCTGGACGCATTGCTGCGGGGGCTCGAACGGCAGCTCGTGCCGCACGAGCAGGCCGACGAGGCGCAGCTGTATCCGCAGCTCGCGCGCAGGCTGCATGGCGAGGACCCGCTCGCCGCGATGAGCCATACGCACCGCGAGATCTTCAGGCTGATCCATCTCCTGCAGCGCATGGTCGCCGACCTCGCCGGCGGCGTGACCGTTGCCTCGCTGGAGGAGATCCAGCGCACCCTGCTGCGACTGGACACCGTGCTCGGGCTGCATTTCGCCCAGGAGGAGGAGCTCTACCACAGTCTCGACGACCGCTGAGCCGGCATGGTTTCGAGCCCGCGTGCCCGGCATGTCCGGGTGGCGCAAGGTGTAACGATGCCCATCGTAGGCTGCATCCGTACGGGCTGATCGCACCCGCTGGAGTGATGCCAAGATGGCCGGCGCCGTCGTTCTCGACCTGGTCCAGCTGCGCAGGCGCTGCAGCGCCTGCGCGCTGCACGAGGTGAACCGGAAAGTGGTGCGCATCCTTCGCCCCGACCGGCTGGCCGCGCTGTGCAGCAGTCCCGCCTCGCATGGCAGCAAGACGGGCTGAGCGTTGGCCTGGCAGGCGGGAGCGATTCTGTTTGACCTGGGTCAAGCGGAAGCGCCGGTTTCGGCGTAGTAATGGCCACAGGGCCGTCGGCATGCGCCGGCGGCGAGCGCGTCGCCACCCGCGGGAGGTCGTCCATGTCCACCCCATCCACCGGCTCCCCCCCCATCGATGCCAGCCCGCCCCTGCTGTCGGGCGACCACTGGATCGAGACGCTGAACGACGGCAGCCACGTGCTGGTGCGTCCGCTGCGCGAGGAGGACCGCGAGCGCGAGAAGCGCTTCATCGAAAGGCTGTCGGCGAACGCGCGCCATTTCCGTTTCCTGGGCGAGATCCGCGAGGCGAGCCCCGCGCTGCTCGACCAGCTGATGAAAGTCGACTACCGCTGGAACATGGCCTTCGTGGCGCTGGTGCACGACAACGGCGAATTGCGCGAGGTGGGCGTGAGCCGCTACAGCGCCTCGGACGACCACCTGCATTGCGAATGCGCGGTAACGGTGGCCGACGACTGGCGGCATCGCGGCCTCGGCGTGACGTTGATGCGCCATCTCATCAACGTGGCACGCAAGAACGGATTCCGCCAGATGTTCTCGATCGACGCCGCCGCCAACGAGCCGATGCACGAGTTGGCCGAATTCCTGGGCTTTCGCTGTCGCCGCGATCCGCAGGACGCGACCCAGGTCATCCATAGCCTGGATCTGTAGAGGGGAGGCAGCCATGCGTAGCTCGTCAGGACGGATCTCGCGCCGCCCGCCGTCGGCGTTGCCGGTCGCCCCGGTGCTGCTGCCGCGCATCGGCGACGTGCTGGCCCTGGTCACCGCCACCACGCCGTGGAGCGCGTCCGCGACGGTCGGCGCGCAGCTGGCCGCGCACTGGGGCGGCACACTGACCGGCTGCTTCATCGACCCGGTGCTGCGGGCATTGCGCGGCGCGGATGCCGAGCCCACCGTGATGGCGTTGCTCAACGAGCCCCACGCCGAACCGGCGACCGATCCGGCCAGGGCCGACTTCGCCGGCTTCGCGCGGCGCCACGGCGTGGCCCATGCGAGCTGGACGTTGGCGCAAGCCGGCCTGGCGCCCACCCTGCGGCAGCTGTGCGCCTGGCACGACCTGGCGGTGATCGAGCGCGACATCGTCGAACCGGGCGACCTGCTCGACGTGCTGGGCGAGGCGCTGCTGGGGTGCCGCATGCCGTGCCTGATCCTGCCGCCCGACTACGCGGCCGAGCCTCGCTTCAATCGCGTCGTCGTGGGCTGGAACGGCAGCCTGGAGGCCGCGCGCGCGGTCCATGCGGCGCTGCCGATGCTGGCCGAGGCGAAGGAGGTCGGCGTGCTCGACGGCATGACCGCCGGCGCGGGCGACGACGACGATGGCCTGCCGCATTTCGATCCGTTCGAATACCTGGAGCGGCACGGCATCGCGGCAAAGCGGCATGCCTTCCACGCCGATGGGGCGGCAGCCGGGGCCGCCTTGCTGGAGGAGGCCCGCCGCATGCGCGCCGACCTGCTGGTGATGGGGGCCTACAGCCACTCGCGCCTGCGCGAGCGGGTGCTGGGCGGCGCCACGCGCTACGTGCTGGTGCATGCGAACCTCCCCGTGTTGATGCAGCACTGAACGTGTTGCATCGATGCCTGCGCCATCCACTGCCGCCGCGGTTCCCGAGATTCCCCGCCTGGCCTTGCCGGGCAGCCGGTTGCGCCGGCTCGGCATCGACACCGGCGACGAGCTGGTGGCGTACCTGCGCAGCGATTCGCCGATCTGCCGGGCCGAGGGCTTCAGCGCGCACAGCCGGATCGAGCTGCGGATAGGCGAGCGGCGCATCGAGGCCATGCTCAACGTGGTGCATGGCGAGCTGCTGGCGGCGGACGAGGCCGGCCTGTCCGAATCGGCGTGGCTGCGGCTGCGGCCGGGCCCGGACGAGCGCGTGGTGTTCGCGCACGCGCCGAGCGTGGAGTCGCTGGCCCATGTGCGCGCCAAGATCTACGGCCATGCGCTGGAGAGCGGGCAGATCCGCGCCGTGATGCGCGACGTCGCCGCGCGCCGCTACTCGGGCATGGAGCTGGCGGCCTTCATCACCGCCTGCTCGGACGGGCACCTGAGTTTCGAGGAGATCATGGCGCTCACCGAGGCCATGGTCGACAGCGGCAACCACCTGCACTGGCCGAACCCGGTCGTGGTCGACAAGCACTGCATCGGCGGCCTCGCCGGCAACCGCACCACGCCGATCGTGGTGGCCATCGTCACCGCGCTCGGACTGGTGATGCCCAAGACCTCCTCGCGCGCGATCACCTCGCCGGCCGGCACCGCCGACACCATGGCCGTGCTGGCGCCGGTCGAGCTGGATCTCGGCCAGATGCGTAGCGTGGTCGAGCGCACCGGCGGCTGCATCGTATGGGGCGGGGCGATGAACCTGAGCCCGGCCGACGATGTGCTGATCCGGGTCGAGCGCGCGCTGGACATCGACAGCGAAGGCCAGCTGGTGGCCTCGGTGCTGTCGAAGAAGATCGCCGCTGGCTCCACCCACGTGCTGATCGACATTCCGATGGGGCCCACGGCCAAGGTGCGCGACGCGCAGCAGGGCCGGTCGCTGTCGCAGCTGTTGCAGCGTGTGGCGGCGGGGTTCGGCTTGCAGCTGCAGGCCCTGCTCACCGATGGCGGCCAGCCGGTCGGGCGCGGCATCGGCCCGGCGCTGGAAGCGCACGACGTGCTGGCGGTGTTGCAGTGCCGGCCCGAAGCGCCGGCGGACTTGCGCGATCGCGCCTTGCTGCTGGCCGCGGCGCTGCTGCGGCAGGGCGGCCTGCTGCACGACGAGGCCGATGCGTACCTGCTGGCCGCCCGCACGCTGGCCAGCGGCCGGGCGTGGACGCAGTTCCAGGCGATCTGCGCGGCCCAGGGCGGCCTGCGCGAGCCGGGCAGGGCGGCGCAGCAATACCCCGTCGCCAGCACGCTGGCCGGCCGCGTGGCCGCCATCGACAACCGCCAGCTCTCGCGCACGGCCAAGCTGGCCGGCGCACCGTTGGCGCCGCTGGCGGGGCTCAGCCTGGACGTACGCCTGGGCGACCGGGTCGACGTCGGGCAGCCGCTGTTCACCGTGCATGCGCAGAGCCGCGGCGAACTGGCCTACGCGCTGGAATACGTTTCGCGTCATCCCCGCATCGTCGAGGTGGTCCCGCCATGAACCGCGTGCTCTACGCCCTGCCGGGCAACGAGGATTTCACCGGGCGGCTGGCCCGGCACGCTGGCCTGCCGGTGCGGGCGCTCGATCTGCACCGCTTTCCCGATGGCGAATCGCTGGTGCGGCTGGAGCCGCCGCCACCGGGCGAGGAGGCGGTCCTGGTCTGCACCCTCGACCGGCCCGATCCGAAGCTGTGGCCGCTGCTGGCGGCAGCGGACACCTTGCGCGAACTGGGCGCGGCACGGGTCGGGCTGGTCGCGCCCTACCTGGCCTACATGCGCCAGGATGCGCGCTTCCATGCCGGCGAGGCGGTGTCCTCGCGGATCTTCGGCCGGCTGCTCGGCCAGACGTTCGACTGGCTGCTGACGGTGGACCCGCACCTGCACCGCCACCGCTCGCTGGCCGACGCCGGCCTGCCGCAGGGTGAGGTGATCCATGCGGCACCGCGGCTGGCGGAGTGGGTCCGCGCCAACGTGCGCCAGCCGCTGATCGTGGGGCCCGACGGGGAGAGCGAACAGTGGGCATGCCAGGTCGCCGTGCTGGCCGGTGCGCCGGCACTGATCGCCAGCAAGCAGCGCGACGGCGACCGGGCCGTGCGCGTCCACCTGCCCGCGCTGCACACCTGGCGCAGCCGCACGCCGGTGCTGCTGGACGATCTCATCGCCAGCGGCCACACCATGCTCGAAACGGTGGGGCAGCTGCGCGCGGCCGGGTTGCCGCCGCCGCTGTGCGTCGCCGTGCACGGCGTGTTCGCCGACGACGCGCTGGCGGCCCTGCGGCGCGCCGGCGTCGCCGACGTGGTCACCAGCAACACCATTCCCGGTCCCGCCGCCGCGATCGATCTCAGCGCCGACATCGCGGCGGCGCTGCCGGTGCTACGCACGCGCCGTTCGGCCGGCTGACCGTGGGCAAGGCGACGGCCGCGCCGGCTGCGGCGGGCCTCATGCATGCCGGTGCAGGCCGGCGAAGGGACGAACGATGATCGTCTACAGTTGCCACGGCGCGGCCAAGGAAGTCACCGGCTCGTGCCACCTGGTCCGCTGCGGCGGCCGCAGCGTGCTGATCGACTGTGGCCTGTTCCAGGGCGGCCACGAGCTGGAGCAGGCCAATGCCGGGCCGTTCGGCTTCGACCCGGCGGGCATCGACGCCCTACTGCTCACGCATGCCCATCTCGACCATTGCGGGCGCATCCCGCGGCTGGTGCGCGAGGGGTTCCGCGGCCGCATCCTCGCCACCGCGGCGACCCGCGAGCTGGCCCGGGTGGTGCTCGTCGACGCGGCGGGTTTGCAGGAGGAGGAGGCCCGCCGCCAGCAACGCATCGGGCGCCGCCGCGACGAGGCGCCGGCCGAGCCGCTGTACACGCTCGACGATGCCTTCCATGCCTTCGAGTTCTTCGACGACGACGTGCGCTACGGCGAGCCGGTGGCGGTGGCCGAGGGCATCGGCGCGCGCTTCCTCGACGCCGGCCACATCCTCGGCTCGGCCTCCATCCTGCTCGAGCTGGACGATGGCGGCACGCGGCGCAGCGTGCTGTTCTCCGGCGACCTGGGCAGCCCCGGGCGGCCGATCCTGCGCGATCCGCTGCCCGCGCCGGAGGCCGACTACGTGGTGATGGAAACCACGTATGGCGACCGCCGGCACCGCTCCTTGCCCGACTCCGTCGCCGAGCTGCACCAGGCCGTGCGCGAAACCGTCGGGCGGCACGGCAACGTGATCGTGCCCACCTTCGCGCTGGAGCGGGCGCAGGAGGTGCTCTACCACCTGCACCGCGGCATGCTCGACGGTGCCATCCCGCCGCACGTGCAGGTCTTCCTCGATTCGCCGATGGCGATCTCGGCCACCGAGATCTTCCGCCGCCATCCGGAGTGCTTCGACCAGGCGCTGCTCGACGAGCTGCATCGCGGCGACCCGTTCGCGATGCCGGGCCTGCACATGACGCGGGAGACGGCCGAATCGATGGCGATCAACGGCGTGGAAGGGGGCGCGGTGATCCTGGCCGGCTCGGGCATGTGCAACGGCGGGCGTATCCGCCACCACCTCAAGCACAACCTGTGGCGCGAGCGCAGCAGCGTGGTGTTCGTGGGCTATGCCGCCGAGGGGACGCTGGCACGGCGCATCATCGACGGCGCCGACAACGTGCGCATCTTCAACGAGGACATCCGGGTGCGCGCGCAGGTGTGGACCATCAACGGCTTCTCCGCCCATGCGGACCAGCAGGCGCTGCTCGACTGGCTCGGGCCGCAGCAGCGGCGCAAGGTGTTCCTGGTCCATGGCGAGTACGAGCGGGGCCTGCAGGCGATGGCGCAATGCCTCGCCCAGCGCGGCATCGCCACCCACATGCCCGGCATGCACGAGCCGATCCTGCTGGATTGAACGCCGGCCCCGCGAGGGGCAGGCTCCCGGGCCTGGCCACGTCCGCGCGGCACGCAGCATGGGCCAACGCGCACCGGCACGGCCCGGCGACGAACCGGGACGCCTCAATGGGCGAGCAGCAGCGGCAGGCGGCTATGCTGCAGGGCGTAGCGGGTAACGCCGCCGAGCAGCAGCTCGCTCATGCGCGAGTGCCCCCATGCTCCCATGACGAGCAGGTCGGCCTTCGCCTCGGCCGCCTTCGCGAGGATCGCCTCGCCCTTGTCCCCGGCCGCGGCCAGCGGCAGCCACTGCGATGCCAAACCTTGCCGGGCCAGCCAGGCGCGCAGCGGCAGAGCGGGGTGGTGTTCGTCCGCCTGCGCAGGTTGTTCGCCATCCAGGACCACGATTTCTTTCGCCGCGGCCAGCAACGGCAGCGCCGCCCGGACCGCGCGGGCCGCTTCCGCCGATCCGTTCCATGCGATCGCGATCTTCTCTACGCCGCCGTGGCCGCCCTCCCAGGTATCGGGCACCAGAAGCAAGGGCGCGGAGTCGATGACGATCGTCCGGCCGAGCAGGCCCAGGCCCAGGCCGGGCAGGACATTCGCATCGCGGGCGGAGAGCGAGCCGAGGATCAGGTCCGACAGGCTTGCCCGACGCGCCAGGACATTCGGATAGAAGCCACGGTGCACCTCCCAGTCGCCTTCCACGCCGTGGCGCCGGCATTGCTCCAGCCACCAGTCGTGCCTCGACCGGGCGATACGCTCTTCGTCCTCCAGCACGGTCAGGGCATCGGGCAGGGCGATCAGCATGGCGTCCAGGGCCACGATACGGATGCCCGTGAGATGGGCGCGATGCCGGCGCGCCAGGCCGAACGCGAAACGGAGCAGCGCCGCTTCGTCCCGCTGCGCCTCGATATGGACGATCAATTCGAGCATGCGACCCGACCCCGGCGGGATGCAGGAACCCCAGGCAGGTACCGATGGTAGCTCGGGCAGGCGGGTGGGTCTGTCGTCCGGCGGTGCGGCCGAATAGCCGGCCAAGCGTCGCCGGCACGCGCCCATCCCATCCCACCCCATCCGGGCGGGGCGATGAGCGGCGGAGCATGCGCTCGGCAAACAACCCCGGCCTTTGCACAAAACGCCCATGCCGTCGTTAAATCATTGCTAAGGCTTGATTTTTTGGTTGGCTTTCAGTTAACGGTAGCGTGATAGCTTGCGATCGCCAGCGACATTTCACGCGTCCTAGATCCCCGTGAACAGTCGGCTCCCAGCCTGCCAGGCATGCGCGAGTCGAACGATGAGGCGACGGACGCTCGGCCTCGCGCCCGGTGCCCACTGCTCGTCGTTCCCGCTGGCTGATTGGCGTCCCCGTTCCCAGTTCCGTCCGCAACGCCGGCGGGCCGGGAAGCGTTTCTATGGACGATCGTCACCTTGTGCTCGGAGAGAGCACGACCCGAGCCCGGTCCCGCCAACTTTTCCTGCGGGGCTTCCGTTCCGGGCCGTGGCCGATGTGTTGTCGCCACCGCTCACAACCGGGGCCAGGATTGCCCAAGAAAACGAAATCCTTGTCATGAAAAAAACCGCAAGCGCCGCAAGAACCCTGCTCGTACCCCTCGCCGTCGCCACCGCCCTCTACACCGCCACGGCCGCGCTCCCGCAAAATGCCAAGGCCCAGGCGGCCACGCCCAAGGCGCCGATCTACGGCGTCACCATCGACGATCCCTCGCGCATCAATGCGATCGTCACCTCGCTCGCCAAGCTGCCCTACAAGCCGACCGTGCGCGTCGTGTTCGACCCGGACATGAGCGCCAGCGAGTACTACCCCTACCTGGTCAAGCTGCACCAGGTCGCCTACGTGATGGGCGAGATCCTGGACTCGGACTACTTTCCGACCACGCTCGACGCCTACAAGGCGCGCACCAAGGAACTGGTGTACGGCCTCGACGGCGTGGTCGACATCTGGGAGATCGCCAACGAGATCAACGGCGAATGGCTGCGGCCGCATCCCAGCGGCGGCAGCACCACCGTCAACGCCGAGGAGGCGGCCATCGGCCAGATGGTGGCGGCCGCCCATGCGATCGTGAAGGGCGTGGGCGGCAAGACCGCCGTCACGCTCTACTACAACGACGACAGCAAGGGCACCAACTGCTGGGAGAAGCCACAGGACTACTGGAAGACCTGGCCCACCAGCTTCCTCTCCTCCACCGTCCGGCAGGGCACGGACTACGCCTTCTTCAGCTACTACCCGTACCAGGACTGCCCGGGGCTGTCGCCCTCGTGGGGCAGCGACTTCGCGGCACTGGAGAGCCTCTTCCCCAACGCCGAGGTGGGCTTCGGCGAGATCGGCACCTCCAGCCTGTCCGCGCCGTGGTCGGTGCAATCGGGCCTGATCAAGGCCTACTACCCGATGGTGAACACGTTCACCGACCCGAAGTTCGTCGGCGGCTTCTTCTGGTGGAACTACGCCGAGCAGATGGTGCCGTACACCACCACCTACTGGTCGCTGCTGGACCAGACCATCGCGCCGCTGAAGGCGCCGCAGTAAGCGCGCGGCGGGGCGCCTTGCCGTCCCGCCGCCCTCCCCAAGGCCGGGCGTCCCGTGCGGGGCGTCCGCCTCTTGCGCCGAGACGGCGGGGCCCGGGACCGGCGACGGAACCGGGCCGTTCTTCGCCTCGCCGGCGCATCCGGGCGCCGGCGCACGCAAGGTTCCGGCACGCACCGCATGGGCGCTGTCCGGCGGGCCAGGAAAGGGCGGCGGCGGCCGCCGTTCCTGCCGTGCAGCCACCGGTTTGGCCGTCTGGCCGCTTAGCCGTCCGTGCTGCGGAGCAGCATTTGCGGTATCGTGGCGCACTTCGCCAACGATCCTGCCGGTAATCCATGACCTCTTCAGTCGCCACGCGCAACGACGCCCGCGTCCTCACCCTGTCCGGGCTGGGCGGTGCGCTGGAGTTCTACGACTTCGTCGTGTTCGTGTTCTTCACCAAGGTGCTCGGGCAGCTGTTCTTTCCGGCCGACATGCCGGCCTGGCTGGCGCAGCTGCAGGTGTTCGGCATCTTCGCCGCCGGCTACCTGGTGCGGCCGCTGGGCGGCGTGGTGATGGCGCACTTCGGCGACCGCACCGGGCGCAAGCGCATGTTCGCGCTGAGCGTGTTCCTGATGGCGCTGCCCACCTTCTGCATCGGCCTGCTGCCGACCTATGCCCAGCTCGGCGCGCTGGCGCCGATCCTGCTACTGCTGCTGCGCATGCTGCAGGGCCTGGCGATCGGCGGCGAGATGCCTGGCGCCTGGGTGTTCGTGGCCGAGCACGCGCCGCCGGGGCGCATGGGCTTCGCAGTGGGCAGCCTGAGCGGCGGCATCAACGCCGGCACGCTGATGGGCGCGCTGATGGCGGCCGGCCTCCACCAGTACTTCAGCGCGGCGGAGATCCTCGACCACGCCTGGCGCATCCCCTTCCTGGTGGGCGGCGTGTTCGGCTTCATCTCGGTGTGGCTGCGCCGCTGGCTGGAGGAGACGCCGGTGTTCGCGGCGATGCGCGCCAACCGCCAGCTGGCCGGCGAGCTGCCGATCAAGCTGGTGCTGACCCGCCACGGCGGTGGCGTGCTCGCCTCGATGCTGGCCACCTGGATCCTCACCGCCGGCATCGTGGTGGTGATCCTGATGACGCCCACGCTGATCCAGAGCGCGTTCCACCTGCCGGCCGAGCTGGCTTTCCGCGGCAACGTGCTGGCGGCGTTCTGCCTGATCGCCGGCTGCTTCGCCAGCGGCTGGGCGAGCGACCGCCTCGGCATCGGCCGCACCCTACTGGCGTGGTCGGCGGGGCTGGCAGCGGCGGTGTACGCGCTGTACGTGGACCTCGCCGCCGGCGGCGCGCACTTCCTGCCGCTGTACGCGCTGGCCGGTTTCGGCGCGGGCGTGGCGGGCGTGGTGCCGGCGGTGATGGTGGCCTCGTTCCCGGCGGCCATCCGCTATTCCGGCCTGGCGCTGTCCTACAACCTGGCCTATGCGCTGGCGGGGGCGATCACGCCGCCGCTGATCGGCTACCTCGCCGCGCGCCTGGGCGCGATGGCGCCGGCGTACTACGTGATGGCCGTGGCCGGCGTCAGCGTGCTCAACGCGCTCTACCTGCTCG
Source organism: Frateuria defendens (assembly GCF_001182895.1). Taxonomy (GTDB): domain Bacteria; phylum Pseudomonadota; class Gammaproteobacteria; order Xanthomonadales; family Rhodanobacteraceae; genus Frateuria_B; species Frateuria_B defendens. The sequence goes on from NZ_LFQR01000007.1 coordinate 86,158, forward strand.
GGTCGTGGCGCAAGGCCGCGGCGGCGCGCCTCAGCCGGCCGACGCCGAGCGCCTGAGCAGCCAGGCCAGCACCGGCGGCGTGACCATCGCGGTGAGCAGCGACATCGCCACGATGATGGCGTAGGTGCGGTCGCTGAACACGCCGGCGGCGAGGCCGAGGCTGGCGATCACCACGCCCACTTCGCCGCGCGGCACCATGCCGAAGCCGACGATGAGGGCGCCGCGGCGCCCCAGCGGCAGCGCGCCGAGAAAGCCGCCGACCAGCTTGGAGACGATGGCTATGGCGGTAACCACGGCCAGCGTCAGCAGCGCCTCGGCGTTGCCGAGCTGGGCGAGGTCGATCTTGCTGCCGGTGATGACGAAGAAGAAGGGCGTGAGCAGGGCCAGCAGCGGCTGCACCTGCTGCTCCAGCAGATGCTGCTGGCGCGTCTCCGAGGCGATCATGCCGGCGAGGAAGGCACCGATGATCGCGGCCAGCCCGAACAGCGTGGAGACGTAGGCCAGCCCCAGGCACAGCGCCAGCACGATCAGCAGCGGCGAGAGCGGGTTGCGCGGGCGGTCGAGCCAGGTGGAGTTCCAGCGCATCATGCGCGCGCCGCCCAGGCCGATCACCGCGATGAAACCCACCGCGCCGGCCAGCACCAGCAGCAGGTGTACCGGGTCGAAGCCGTCGCCGGCCTGCAGCGAGGCCACCACGCCGAGCAGCAGCATGGCGAGGATGTCGTCGATCACCGCCGCGCCCAGGATCACCTTGCTCTCCACCCGCTGCAGCGCGCCCAGCTCCTGCAGCACGCGCGCGGTGATGCCGGCCGAGGTGGCGACGAAGGCGGCGGCGATGAACAGCGACTTGCCCCAGTCATAGCCGTTGGCGTGCGCCCACAGGCCGCCCAGACCGAACGGCACCAGCACGCCGAACATGCCGACCAGGAACGCCGTGAGGCCCACGCGCTTCAGGTCCTCCAGCCGCGTCTCCAGGCCCACCGCGAACAGCAGCAGCACCACGCCGATTTCGGCCAGCACGTCCAGCGGCGTGCCGGCGGCGATCTGCGCGGGGGTGATCCAGCCGAGCACGGAAGGGCCGATCACCGCGCCGGCGGCGATCTCGCCGACCACGCCGGGCAGTTTCAGGCGCTGGGCGATCTCGCCGCCGATCTGCGCGGCGAGGAAGACGACGAACAAGGTCAGCAGGATGTCGCTGGCATGATGCATGGGCGGTGCCGTCCGAAAGGGATGCGCCGATGCTACACGCTCGGCCGTGGTGCCCTCAGGCGGCGCCCGCCCCCAGCGGCTGCCCCGGCGGCTCCGGCCCCAGCCGGCTGAAGACGCGGCTGGCCAGTGCGGTGATCGCGGCCAGCAGCAGCACCGTCCAGCGGAACGCCACCACGTAGTCGGACTGCGCATGGCCCTGCAGCAGCGCCTCCATCAGCACGGTGGAGAGCGCGATGCCGAAGCTCATGGAGAGGTACTGCATGGTGGAGGCCATCGACGAGGCCATCGAGGCGTGGCGCACGTCGAGGTCCTGGTACACCAGGGCGTTCATCGCCGTGTACTGCATGCCCATGAAGCTGCCGTAGAGGAACACCATCAGCGCGATCGCCCACATCGGCGTGCTGCGGCCGAACAGGGCGAAGGAAGCCAGCAGCGCGGCCACGATCAGGGTGTTGCCGAACAGCAGCCGGCGGTAGCCGAAGCGCTGCAGCAGCCGGTTGACCAGCCACTTGGCGCTGATCGAGCCCAGCGCCTGCGGCACCATCATCAGGCCGGCCAGCAGCGGCGGCCAGCCGCAGCCCACCTGCAGGAACAGCACCAGCAGCAGGAACATGCCCGACACGCCCAGCCGCGTGAACAGGTTGCCGGCCAGCGCCACCCACACGCTGCGCACGCGCAACAGGGTGAGGTCCGCCACGGGGTAGGCCGTGCGCCGGCTGTGCCACACGTAGGCGGCGCCGGAGAGCAGCGCCAGCGCGGCGCAGCCGCCCACGCGCGCCCAGTCCACGGCCGGGTCGGCAGCGCGCTCGGCGGCCACCAGCAGCAGGGCGGAGGCCGCCGCGAACAGCACGAAGCCGGCGAGGTCGAAGCGCTGCGCCTGCTCCAGGCGGTAATCGGGCATGTGCAGCCGGTTGAGCCACAGGCCCACGGCGACCATCGGCACATTGATGAGGAAGATCAGCCGCCAGTTGGTGAACTGCGTGAGCGCGCCGCCCAGCAGCGGGCCCAGCACCGAGCCGAGCAGGCCGAAGGTGGCGATAGTGGCCATCACGCGCACGAACTCGCGCTTGTCGAAGCTGCGCACCACCACGTAGCGGCCCAACGGCATCAGCACTGCGCCGCCGATGCCCTGGATCACCCGCGCCATCACCAGCTGCGGCAGCGTCTGCGCGATGCCGCAGAGCAGGGAGCCGATGCCGAATATCGCGATCGCCGCGCCGAACACGCGCCGGGTGCCGAAGCGGTCGCTCAGCCACGGGCTGGCCGGGATCAGGATGGCCAGGGTCAGCACATAGCTGGTCAGCGCACTGCGCATGCTGAGCGGCGTCACCGCCAGCGCCTCGGCCATCGCTGGCACCGCCGTGTTGACGATGGTGGAGTCCAGCGCCTGCATGAAGAACGCCGCGGCTACCAGCCAGATCAGGCGGCGGTGGCTCTCGCCGTAGGGCGGGGCAGGCGCCGGGACGGCGGCGAGGTCCTCCCCGGTGGGCGCAAGGCTGGCGTTGTCGTTGGGCATGGGCCGGCCATGATAACCGCATGGCCCGTTATACGAGGCGCATGCGGCGGCGCGAGGCCTGCCGCGTTTCATCCGCAGTGCGCCGGTGTGTGCGCCGCGCGAACGCAGCGCCCTCATCCGACGGAGATGCCGGAGTGAGCGGGTTCGCAGTTGGTGCGAGGCCAACTTCACTAGACTGAAACCTCCGCTCCGACAGCAACAGAAAGGAATTCTGTGGAAGCAGCCCGCGTGCTCCTGGCCTTTCTCGCCGTCCCAGTCATCGCGCTGGCGTCGCCATCATCAGAGGTCCCGCCGGAGGTCAAGGTCGCCGCACCGTCCGGAACCTCACTTCTCGCCTACACCGCCAGTGGCAGCCAACCCGACGCTGATGCAGCGGCGGTGTTCGATACCGTCCCCGACAAGGCAGGGGTTCGCCACCGGACCCTCGTGGTGTTCGGGGAAAAAAACGGAAAGTTCCGCCCTGATTTTTCGAGCGAGAAGCTTATTGCCTGCTCAAAGTGCAGCCAGTTCCATGATGACCCCTTCGACGGCGATTATCTCAAGGTCACTCCCGGTCACATCCACATCGACCAGATGGATGGCGGGGAAAAGCCTTCAACCTCCACACTCGATTTCGTGCGCAAGGCGGGTACGTGGCATGTCACCACCGCAACGCGGCTGACCGTATCGGAAGGGCGCTACGACCAGAAGATTGAGCGCCTGCCCCTGCCTGCCAGCGGCCTTGCTGCGGACCTGGATGCTCGCTGGACTGTCCCAGAGTATGTCAACACCCTGCTTTCGAATCAGCGAACCGGCAAGTTCATTTTTGCCCATGGAGACCGTTCGCCGGAAGCGATGTGGGCGAATCAGAAGGCTGACTGCAATGAGAAAGACTGCGCCGTGCTCGTGCAGCAGGGGGATGGCTGCATGGCATTGGTCCGAGACGAATCCGGGCACTTCTTTGGCGGCGGCAGCCTGGACCCTGAAGCCCAGAGTCAGGCGCAGTCCAGGGCGATGGAAGCCTGCCACCGTTCCAATGGCAAGGGGTGCAAGCCGGTGAGGACCGATTGCAGCGTGGGCATCCGAACCCGTATGGCTGATTGATAACAGGAGAGCGATATGGACGTCTTATCCGACAAGAAAGTGACCCGCCTCATCGCAACCCAGGGGATGACGCGAGTGTACGAAATGGATGATGGGACATGGCTGACGGCACGGGAAGGAACCGTTGCGTGGCGAAACAACAATCCCGGCATGCGCGCCACCGCGTCGTAGGCCGGCAGCAGGGCCAGCGCGTAGACGGCCGGGTGCTCGTCGCCGTAGCGCACGATCACCGGCGTCACCGCCGCGGCCAGCGTGGCGACTTCGCCGCTGGGGAAGCTTTGGCCGTGGCCCTTGAAGAAACGGTTGGGGGGTCGTCGGTCTGCGAGGGGCGTTCGCGGCGGAAGCCGTATTTGAGCGCGGTGGTACCCACGCCGGTCACCAGCATGGCGTCCACCGAGCGCCACAGGGTGTCGCCGAACTCGTCCTGGTCGCCCAGCGCCACCGCGCCGGCACCGGCGGCCACGATGGCACCGTACAGCAGCGCCTGCTGGTTGCGGCGCGCCCAGATGCCGCGGTTGTCGTAATGCAGGCGGTGATCGATGCCGAGCGGGCCGCCGCCGGCGCAGGCCGAGCCCGTGGCCGCCAGCATCGCCAGACCCGCCAGCCACTGTCGCGTGCGCATGGCCGACCCTCCCCACAGCGGGTCGCCTTTATCACCCCGATGGCGAACGCTAGGCCAGCTGCCTTTCGTTCCGCTTAATCCGGGAGCCGCCCGGCGGCAGGGGCTGCCGCTACACTTTCCGGATGAACCAGGCTTCCGCATCCGCATCCCCCGAAGCGCGCGCCGCCGTGCTGCGCGCGCAGCTCGACCAGGCCAACTACCGCTATTACGTCCTCGACGACCCGGACATCACCGACGCCGCCTACGACGCGATGATGCGGGAGCTGGAGGCCATCGAGGCCGCGCATCCCGAGCTGGCCGTGCCCGATTCGCCGACCCGCCGCGTCGGCGCCCGCGCCGCCGGCGGCTTTGCCGAGGTGCGCCACGCCGTGCCCATGCTCTCGCTGAGCAACGCCTTCGAGCAGGAGGGCGAGGACGACCGCGAGCGCTTCCGCGAGGTGGCCGAGTTCGAGCGACGCATCGAGCAGACGCTGGACCGGCGCGCGCCGGTGTTCTCGGTGGAACCGAAGCTGGACGGGCTGGCGATCAGCCTGCGCTACGAGGACGGCGCCTTCGTGCAGGGCGCCACCCGCGGCGACGGCGCCAGCGGCGAGGACGTCACCGCCAACCTGCGCACGGTGCGCGCCATTCCGCTGCGCCTGCGCGGCGAAGGCTGGCCGCGGGTGCTGGAGGTGCGTGGCGAGGTGATCATGCTGCACAAGGATTTCGAGGCCTTCAACGCGCAGGCCCGCGCGCACGGCGAGAAGCCGCTGGCCAACCCGCGCAACGGCGCGGCCGGCTCGCTGCGCCAGCTCGACCCGGCGATCACCGCCAGGCGGCGGCTGAGCTTCTTCGCCTACGCGGTGGGCGCGGTGGAGGGCGGCGAGCTGCCGCCCACGCACTCGGCCACGCTGCGCAGGCTGCGCGAGTGGGGCTTCCCGGTGTCCGCCGAGGTGGACGTGGCCAAGGGTTTCGAGGGGCTGATCGCCTACTACCGCCGCGTCGGCGCGCGCCGCGACGCGCTGCCCTATGACATCGACGGCGTGGTCTACAAGCTCGACGACTACGCCGGCCAGCGCGAGATGGGCTTCGTGGCGCGCGCGCCGCGCTGGGCCATCGCGCACAAGTACCCGGCGCAGGAGCAGACCACCACGGTGGAGGCGATCGAGATCCAGATCGGCCGCACCGGCGCGGCCACGCCGGTGGCGCGCCTGGCGCCGGTGCAGGTGGCGGGCGTCACCGTCACCAACGCCACCCTGCACAACGCCGACCAGATCGCGCGGCTGGACGTGCGCGTGGGCGACACGGTGATCGTGCGCCGCGCCGGCGACGTGATCCCCGAGGTGGTGCGGGTGATGCCCGAGTCGCGCCCGCCGCACGCGATGCCGTGGCAGATGCCGGCGCGGTGCCCGGTATGCGGCTCCGCGCTGCTGCGCGAGGAAGGCGAGGCGGCCTGGCGCTGCTCCGGCGGCCTGGTCTGCGCGGCGCAGCGCAAGGAGGCCCTGCTGCATTTCGCCTCGCGCCGCGCGATGGACATCGAAGGCGTCGGCACGCGCTTCGTCGACGCGCTGGTGGACTTCGGCTACGTGCACACGCCGGCCGACCTCTACCGGCTCACGCTGGAGGATTTCCTCGCCATGAAGCGCCGCGCCGACGAGCGCGACGGCACCACGCCGGAGACGGTGAAGCAGGGCAAGATCGCCACCAAGTGGGCCGAGAACCTGATCGAGGGCATCGATGCCAGCCGCCGCACCACGCTGGCGCGCTTCCTCTACGCGCTCGGCATCATGCACATCGGCGAGAGCACGGCGAAGACGCTGGCGCTCTGGCTCGGCCGGCTCGAAATCGTGCGCAGCATGCCTGCGCCCATCTTGCGCGTGCTGCCCGACATCGGCGACGAGGTGGCCGCCTCCATCGCCGGCTTCTTCGCCCAGGAGGGCAACCAGCAGGTGGTGGATGCGCTGCTCGCCGACGGCATCGCCTTTGCCGACGAGACCGACCCCGACCCGCGCCTGCGCGAGCGCCTGAACCTCGCCACCCTGCTGGACACGGCCAAAGTGCTCCACCTCGGCCCCAAGCGCACCGCGCTGCTTGCGCAGCACTTCCCCACGCTGGACAGGCTGCTCGCCGGCGGCGCCGCGCACTGGATCACCGCGGGCCTGCCGCAGGCCGCCGCGGGCAGCCTCGAGGCGCATCTCGCCGAACCCACCGCCGTGGCCGCGCTGCGCGAGGCCGAGGCCGCCATGCAGCGGCTGCTGGCCGCGACCCCGGCCAGCGCCACGGCGGAGGCCGCGCCACTGGCCGGGCAGACCGCCGTGCTCACCGGCACGCTCGCCGGCCTGACCCGCGAGGAGGCCAAGGCGCGGCTGGAGGCACTGGGCGCCAAGGTGGCCGGCTCGGTGTCGAAGAAGACCAGCTTCGTGGTGGCCGGCGAGGCGGCCGGCTCCAAGCTCGACAAGGCGCGGGAATTGGGCGTGCCGGTGTGGGAGGAGGCGCAGCTGCTGGCGCTGCTGGCCGAGCACGAGGGCAGGGCGTGAACGAAACGGCGATGGACCAGGCCGGCATGCACGAGGCGCTGCGCCGGCGCGCCGGGCTCTATGCGCTGGTGCGCGGCTTCTTCGCCGAGCGCGGCGTGCTGGAAGTGGAAACGCCCATCCTCTCCGCCGCCGGCAACACCGACCCCAACATCGAGAGCTTCAGCACCGTCTTCAGCGGCCACGTGGACGCCGGCGCGCGCGAGCGCTGGCTGCGCACCTCGCCGGAGTTCCCGCTCAAGCGCCTGCTGGCCGGCGGGCTGGGCGACTGCTACGAGCTGGGGCGGGTGTTCCGCAACGGCGAGGCCGGCGGCCGCCACAACCCCGAGTTCAGCATGCTCGAGTGGTACCGCGTGGGCTGGGACCACCGCCGCCTGATGCACGAGGCCATCGAGCTGGTGCAGGCCGCGCTCGCGCTGCACGGGCGCCGTGCCGAGGTGCTGGTGCAGAGCTATCGCCAGCTGTTCCTGGACGAGCTGGGCCTGGACCCGATCCACGCGCCGCCCGAGGCGCTGCGCGCGCCGCTGGCCGGCTACGGCATCGGGCCCGAGGGCCTAGGCCGCGACGACTGGCTGGACCTCCTGCTCACCCATTGCCTGCAGCCGAACTTCCCGCGCGATCGCATCACGGTGATCCACGACTACCCGGCCAGCCAGTGCGCGCTGGCGCGCATCCGCCCCGGCGACCCGCCGCTGGCCGAGCGCTTCGAGCTGTACCTGGGCCCCTACGAACTCGCCAACGGCTACCACGAGCTCAACGACGCGGCCGAGCAGCGCGCGCGCTTTACGCGCGACAACGCCGTGCGCCGCGCCCGCGGCCTGCGCGAGGTGCCGCTGGACGAGGCCCTGCTCGCCGTGCTCGACGCACTGCCCGACTGCGCCGGCGTGGCGCTGGGCATGGAGCGCCTGCTGATGGGCCTGGCCGGCACCGACGCCATCGCCGAGGTGCTGGCGTTCCCGTTCGCGCAGGCTTGAACGGCCCCCGGGCACAGGAACGCTCAAACGGGCCCCACGGGGGCGCACAGCGACTCGGCCAGCGCCAGCACGGCGGACCGGAAGTCCGCCAGCGCCGCGTCCTGTCCGGCCAGGCCGGCTTGGAGCAGCGCCAGCCGTAGCTGCTCGCCCTGCCGGGCCAGGGCGTCCGCCCCGAAGATCTTGATGGCGCCGCTGATGCGATGAAGGCCGGCCGCGGCCTCGGCCGCATCGCGGCGGTGGACGGCGCCCTCGATCGCGGCCAGGTCGTCCCGCGTGCTGGTGATGAAGCCGGCGATCAGCTCGGCGCGGCGGGCATCGTTGCCGAACAGCCGGTCCAGCGTGGCTTCGACCGCCGACAGTGCGGCCTTCGACGGCACGCCGCCGGGCGCGGCCGCCTCCGGTTCCCCGGCGGGCATCCACCGGAGCAGCGCCTCGTGCAGCGTGCTCATGCTGGTGGGCTTGAGGACCAGGGCATCCATGCCGGCCTTGGCGCAGCGCTCGGCCTCGTCGGGCAGGGCGCTGGCGGTCAGCGCGAGGATGGGCAGGCGGCGGCCCGCCGCCTCGGTGCCGCGGATGGCGGTGGCGAGCGTATAGCCGTCCATGCGCGGCATGTTGCAGTCGGTGATCAGCAGCGCGAAGTCCGCTTCGCGCTCCAGCGCTTCCAGGGCCTCCACGCCGTCGTTCACGATCAGATGCCGGTAGCCCAGGCGGTCGAGCTGCTCGTGCAGCAGCGCGCGGTTGGTGGGGTGATCCTCGGCCACCAGCACCAGGCCCTGCTGCGCGCTGCGCCGCGCCGGCAGGGGCGGGGCGGCCGGCACGGCCGGCGCGTCGAGTTCCAGCGTCAGCCGGCAGCAGGTGGCTACCGCCGCCCACGACAGGGGGTTGCGGCTCAGCATGCAGGTGCCGTCGGGCTCCACCGTGTAGCCGAGCGGGCTGGGCTCTTCGGTGACGATGACGGTGGGCGGCGTGCCTTCGCGCTGCATCGTTTCACTGTCCATTTCGTCGATGAAGCGCAGCGAGGCGTGCCCGGGGCGGTATTCCCGCGCCACGCCGAGCGGGATCAGCATGCCGGCCAGCGCATCGGCGTCCCTGTTCGAAAGCTCCAGCACGGCGCGGTAGCCCTCCAGCGGCGCCGGAAGGCTCATGCGGTGCACCGGCAGGCCCAGTTCGATGGCGATGGCCGTGCCGGCGCCGGGCGTGCTTTGCATGGTCAGCATGCCGTGCATCATGTTCACCAGCCGCTGGCAGATGGTCAGGCCCAGGCCGGTTCCGCCGAAGCGGCGGGTGATGCTGGCGTCCGCCTGCACGAAGGGCTCGAACAGCCGGCGCTGCTGCGCGGGCGTCATGCCGATGCCGGTGTCGTGCACGGTCAGGCGCAGGTTTTGCCGGCCCGGCACGGAGGGCAGCACTTCCAGGCGCACGCCGATCTCGCCTTCCTCGGTGAACTTGGTGGCGTTGCTGAGCAGGTTGAACAGGATCTGCCGCAGGCGCACGCCATCGACCATCAGCTCCGCCGCGAGCGCCGCGTCGACGACGTTGCGCACGTACAGCCCTTTCTCGTGCGCCAGGGTGGAGGCGACGCCCAGCACGTTGTCGATCAGCGCGCGCAGGTCGGTCGGCACCGGCGCGAGCATCAGCTGGCCGGCGTCGATCTTGGAGAAATCCAGCACGTCGTCGAGGATCTGCATCAAGGCCTGGGCCGAGTCGTCCATCATGCCCAGGATGCGTTGCTGGTCGGCCGTCAGCGGGCCCTGGCCGAGCAGTTCCAGCAGGCCGAGCACGCCGTTCATCGGCGTGCGGATCTCGTGGCTCATGGTGGCGAGGAAGCTGGCCTTGGCGGCCGCCGCGGCCTCGGCTTCCTCCTTGGCGACGGCCAGCGCCTCGGCCTGGTCGCGCAACTCGGTGATGTCCGACCACATGCCGCTCCAGAACACGTCGCCGCCTTCCTCGTAGGGCGTGGCCTTGGCGCGGATCCAGCGCACGCGGTCGTGGGCGATGCTGCGGTACACGATCGAGTACGGCTCGCGGGTGCGGGCCGATTCCTCGACCGTCTGCAGGACGAGGGTGCGGTCGTCCGGGTGCACGCGCGCCAGGCTCGCCAGGGCGTCGGCCTCCATGTCCTCCGGGGTCATGCCCCAGATGCCCAGAGTGTTGCCGGCCACGTAGGGAAAACTCACCTCGCCCTCCGCGGTGCGGCGCAATTCGTACACCACCGCGGGCAGGTTGGTGGTGATGCGCTTGAGGCGCTGTTCGAGCGCGCTGGCGCGCCGCTCGGCGTCGCGGATGTCGCTGACGTCCACCATCACGCCGAGGAGGCCGCCGGTGCGCCCGGTGGACAGCTTGAACGGGCGCAGCCAGTACAGCCACGAGCGCGTCCTGCCGGAGTTGTCCGGCAGGCGCAGTTCGCAGTGATAGGGGCTGTCGGTGTGCAGGGCCTCCGCGCCCAGGCGGTGGAAGCGTACGCTCCACTCGTCGTCGTACTGGGCCATTTCCAGCGTGGTGTGCCCGATCATCGCCTCGCGCTTCAGGCCGAAGCTCTGCTCGTAGGCCTTGTTCACCGCGATGTAGCGGTTCTCGCTGTCCTTGGCCATCAGGGGGAAGGGAATCGACGCCATCAGGGCTTCGCGGAAGCTGAGCTGGTCGGCCAGCTCGCGTTCGACGTTCACGCGCCGGCGGATCTCGCGGCGCAGGCGCAGGTGGGCGGCCAGGAGCACGCCGATCACGATCAAGGCGCCCAGGCTGATCCACAAGGCGGTCTTCCACAGCGTGCGCCACGACAGCCCGCTGTTGTAGACGGACCAGAGCCAGGTGCTGCGGATGCGCTGCCGCTCCTTTTCCGGAATGCTGGCGAGGGCGCGGTTGATGTAGGGCACCAGGCGTGCGTAGGGGCGGCCGACGCCGATGGTCTGCTCGCTGACGATCTGCGCCGGTGCGGCGATCTTCAGCGAGCCGGCGTAGCTGCCGCGGATCAGCAGGTCCACCACCGCCGCGTTGCCGATGTAGGCGTCCGCCTGGTGCTCCGCCACCATCGCCAGGGCCTGCTGCGTGCTGTCGGCCAGGGTCACGCTGGCGCCGCGCATGCGCCGCTTGATGGACTCGGGGATCTCCGAGGTGTCGGAGACGACCACCCGCTGGCCGGCCAGGTCGTCCATCGCCAGGGGCGGCGCGCGGTTCTGCGCCACCACGATCACGTCCGGCAGGGTGATGAACGACTGGGTGTGGATCAGGTTGTCGCGCGCGTCGGGCCGTGCGTTGAGGGGCGCGATCAGGTCCACCTTGCCGTTGCGCGCCAGTTCGAGCGTGTCGTTCCAGCTTGTGCTGGTCACGTAGGTGAAGCGGAGGCCGAGTGCATCGGCCACCTGGTCCAGATAATCCGAGGCGATGCCGCTGGGCCGCCCGTTCGCGTCCACGTAGGCGATGGGCGCCCAGCTCGTGTCGAAACCCACGCGCAGCGGGGGCAGCGAGGCGAGCCAGCGGCGCTCCTCCTGGGTCAGGTTCAGGGCGCTGCTGTGCTTGCCCATGTCCACCGCGGTGTTCAGCCAGCGGGACTGGATCGCCTGTTTCTGCTTGGGCGGCATCTGCGCCAGCGCCGCGTCCAGCGCGCCCAGCAGGGGCAGGCGGTCGCGCGGCACCGCGAAGTGCAGGGTCTCGGCGGCGATCAGGCTCTGCGCGTAGATGCCAAGGCCGCTGTCCCCCCGGCCCCGCAGCACGGACGCGACCGCGTAAGGGTCGCCCAGGAACACGTCCGCGCGGCCTTGCGTCACCTCCTGCAGGCCCGCGGCCACGTCCGCCACCGGGATGCCGGCGGCGCTGGGTATGCGCCGGCGGACCCCGTTCTCGGTCCGCCCGCCTTCCTCGTAGGCGATGTGCGCCTGGGGCAGGGCGTTGTCGTAGTGGTAGCGCAGGTCGTCCCTGGGCGCCACGATCACCGGCTCCACGTCCACATAGGGCAGGGTGAACGCCATGCACTGGGTGTGCTCCGGCGTCATGGCGACGTTCATCGCCAGGTCCACCTCGCCGCGGCACATGGCGGCCATCAGGGCGGGACGGTTGGTGTAGAGTTTCGGGCGCACGTTCACGCCGAGGGCGTTGGCCAGCGCGCCGAGGTATTCAGGGCCGAGCCCTTGCAGTTGTCCGTTCCAGTACGCTTCGTAGGGCAGGCGGTTTTCCGTGGAGATGCCGACCGTGAGGGTCTTGTGCCCGTCCAGCCAGCCGCGCTGCTCGGGCGTGAGCGTGACCGACCTGGCCGTACCGGGGCCGACGATGCCCGCTGCAAGCAGGGCGAAACCAACAAGCCAACGCCTTAACATGGCCCATCCTATGCCGTGAAGGACAACGCATGACCTTACGTATCGTGATTGCCGACGATCACCCCATCGTCCTGCTGGGCTGCCGCATGATGATCGAACAGGGCGGTGCGGTGGTGGCGGGCGAAGCACGCAATCCTCAGGAACTGTTCCGGACTTTAGCCGAAACACCCTGTGATGCGCTGGTCACGGATTTCGCCATGCCCGGCGGCGGCCAGGCCGACGGCCTGGCCATGCTCGGCCTGATACGGCGCAGGTACCCGGAACTGCCCATCGTCGTGCTCACCAACATGAGCAACCCGGGCCTGTTGCGCACCATCCTGGGCGACGGCGTGCGCGGCATCGTGGAGAAAGGCGCGGAAATGGGCGAGCTCATGGCGGCCGTGCGAACCGCCATGAAGGGCAAGGCCTATCTCAGCAGCAAATTGCGCACCGCGCTGGAAGAGCAGGGCCTTACCGCCCAGCAAAGCGAGCATGCGCCCCAGCTCAGCCCGCGCGAGAAGGAGGTGCTGCGACTGCTGGCCAGCGGCATGACCCCCACCGAAGTGGGCCAGCTGCTTCATCGCACCGTGAAGGCCGTGAGTTTCGCCAAGGTGTCCGCCAAGCGGAAGCTGGGCCTCAAGAGCGATGCCGAGTTGTACGAGTACGCGCGCAGTCATCACTTGGCATCTTGAAGGTGGTCGCCGGGGGGCGGCCCGTTCCTCGGTGGCGGTCAGGCGGCAACGTGCTTGTCTTGGCGCATGGCACGGACCAACTGCTGGTGCAGGTCGCGGGCTTCGCAAACCATACCGATCGCCAGGTCGTCGCATTGCAGCACGCGGGCGACGCGGGCGGCCTTCATGCAACGGTCGCGCTGCTGGCGGAAATCGGCGATACGGACTTCGTGGCGGGTGGTGTACATCGTGTTTCTCCGAGTGGTGGCGGTGAGCGAAGCGTAGGCTCCGGAGGCCGCGGCACGTAGCGGGAAAATTCCAGCGTGCAGGTCCATACGAGCACCATCACAAAACGGCCGGAGCCTGCGCTCCGGCCGTTTTGTTTTTTGCGCGGCCGCGCACCTGGAATTTTCCAGAAGTCGCATGCCCGGGGGCCTCTTGGAAATTTCCAGTACCGCGCGGCAGGGGGACTCCCGATGCTGTCCACCGCTCCGATACCGCCGGCACGGAGCGCCCCCATCAGATGTCAGTCCGGCTATGTATTTCGAAACGGGAATTTCGTCATGAAGCACTTTGTGCAAGCTGCCCTGGTCGGTGCGGTTGCGCTGGCGCTGGTTCCGGTGGCCCAGGCCTCCGACGGCACCATCACGATCACGGGCAATGTGGTGGGCACCACCTGCACCATTACCGGCAACGACCTCGGCGGCAACGTCAAAGTGGCGCTGTCTCCGGTCAGTGCCACCCAGCTCAAGAGCGCCGGCGTCACCGCTGGCGATACGCCCTTCACGGTCACCCTCACCAACTGCAAGGCGGGCAGCGGCAGCTCCGCCGATACCGCCAAGGGCGCCGTGAAGATGTATTTCGAGGCAGGCCCCAACGTCGACATGGCTACCGGCCGACTGAACGTCACCGGCACCAACCACGCCAGTAACGTGCAGCTGCAGCTCCTGAATGCCGACGGCACGGTGGTCAAGATCGGCGACGCCAGCACGATCAACAGCGTGCAGCTCAATAGCGAAGGCGGGGCCAGCCTGACCCATGTCGTGCGCTATTACGCCACGGGGGCGGTATCGGCGGGTGCGGCCGACTCGTCGCTGACCTACAGCGTGGTGTACCAGTAAACGGGCGCTTGCCGGCAGAAAGGGGGCGTGCCGTGCGGACGCCTCCTTGTCGGTCGGCGGACACGACCATGAAGAAGATTATCCGCTTTCTGTGCTTCGGAGCCCTGGCGCTGGCGGCCACCAGCCATGCCTCCGTGGTGATCGATGGCACGCGCGTGATCTATCCCGCTCAGCAGAAGGAAGTCGACGTACGGCTGCACAACACCGCGAAGGAGCCGGTGGTGGTCCAGGCCTGGCTGGACGACGGCAACCCCCGGAAACCGCCGGACGCGATCCACGTGCCGTTCGTGCTGATGCCGCCGATGGCGCGGCTCGACGGCGGGCGCAGCCAGGTGCTGCGCCTGGTGTACACCGGCGAGCCGCTGCCCGGCGACAAGGAGTCGGTGTTCTGGCTCAACGTGCTGGAGATCCCCCCCAAGTCCAAGCCCGCGCCGGGCACCAACACGCTGCAGTTCGCCTTTCGCACGCGCATCAAGCTGTTCTTCCGGCCGGACGAGCTGCCGGGCACGCCCGCCGAGGCCATGGAGCACTTGAGCTGGCAATGGCTGCCCGATGGCGGGCATTACGTGCTCGAAGCCAGGAACGCCAGCGTGTACCACGTCTCCCTGGGCGGGGTGGAGCTGCTGCTGGGGGACAAGGTGATGAACGTCGGCGACGGCATGCTGGCGCCGGGCGGCAGCCTGCGCTTCACGCTGCAGGAGCTGCACCGGCCGCCGCCGCAATCGAGCGTCCACTACGTCGCCATCGACGACTACGGCGCGCATCGCGAGTTCGACAAGACCTTGTAGGCGGTGCGCCGCGCGCCCACGGCAGGGATGCCTTTCTCAACTTCCAGCTTCGCCAATGAGGGCCGACATGTTCGCGGCGACATCCGGCCTCCCAGGGGGCGGGCGGGACGGACTCAACCCCAAAAAACTTTAGGCGGTGCGCCGCGCGCCCACGGCAGGGATGCCTTTCTCAACTTCCAGCTTCGCCAATGAGGGCCGACATGTTCGCGGCGACATCCGGCCTCCCAGGGGGCGGGCGGGACGGACTCAACCCCAAAAAACTTCATGTCTGGATGATGTGCGCGCTGGCCGGCGTGTCGCCGCTGTCCGGTCACGCCTCGGACCATTCGGAGACTTCGACCGACCCGGACGCGCAGGACGGGCAGGCCGGGGTCGAGTTCGATCCCGTCTTCCTGCCCGGCGGCGCGGGCTCGGCCGACCTGGCGCGCTTCAATGCCGGCAGCCGCGTGACGCCGGGTACCTACGAGGCAGGCATCTACGTCAACGGGCTGCTGTCCGGCCATGAAACGCTGCGCTTCGATCTGCCGCCGCACGGCGGCGACGCGGTGCCTTGCCTCGGCGGCGAGCTGCTGTCGCGGCTCGGCATCGCCCTGCCGGACAAGACGCCGGACGAAAAGGCGTGCGTGGATCTGTCCGCGCGAGTGCGCGCGGCCACGGTACGTTTCGATCCGGGCGAACAGCGCCTGGACATCGGCGTGCCGCAGGCGTTCATGCGCCGGCATGCGCGGGGCTACGTGGACCCCGCGCGCTGGGATCGGGGCATCACCGCCGGCGTGCTGAGCTACAACCTCAACCTCTCGCGACAACGGAGCCGCGGCCGCGACAGCACGCAGGGCTATCTCGGGCTCACCGGCGGCGTCAACCTGGGCGGCTGGCAGTTCCGCCACCAGTCCTCGCTGCAATGGCGGGAGGGCGGCCGCGGCGGCGTGGCGTGGCAGAACCTGCGCAACTACGCCCAGCACGACCTGACCGCGCTGCGCGCGCAGCTGCTGCTGGGCGACTTCACCACTACCGGCGAGCTGTTCGACTCGGTGGCGCTGCGCGGCGTGCAGGTCGCCAGCGACAGCCGCATGCTGCCCGATTCGCAGCAGGGCTACGCCCCGGTGGTGCAGGGCATCGCCGCCTCCAACGCCACGGTGATGATCCGGCAGAACGGCTACGCGATCTACGAAACCACCGTGGCCGCGGGGCCGTTCCGCATCGATGACCTCTACCCCTCCGGCTACGGCGGCGACCTGGAAGTCACCGTGCGCGAAGCGAACGGCCGCGAGCAGAAATTCACCGTGCCCTATGCCGCGGTGACCCGCATGCTGCGCCCCGGCATCACGCGCTACGGCGTCGCCGCCGGCCAGTTCCGCAGCGCGCACGGCAGGCACGGGCATCCGCCGGTGGTGCAGGCCACCTGGCAGCGCGGCCTGTCCAACCGCGTCACCGCGTACGGCGGCATCTCGCTGTCCAACGGCTATCGGGCCGTGCAGCTCGGCTCCGCCCTCAACACCCGGCTGGGCGCGTTCGGCCTGGACGCGACGCACGCGCGCACCTGGCTGCCGGCGCGTTCGGCCAACGACGCCGGCGCGCCGTCTTCCGCGGCCCGGCCGAGCCGTCGCACCATGCAGGGCCAGAGCCTGCGCCTGACCTACAGCAAGGCCATCACCGCCACCGGCACCCATGTCTCGGTGGCCGCCTACCGGTATTCCACCGACGGCCATCTGGGCCTGGCCGATGCGATATGGGCCCGGGCGCACGGCTACGCGGACCCATGGCGCCAGCGCAGCGCCGCCCAGCTCACCGTGAGCCAGCCGGTGGGGCCCGGCGCGCTGTACCTCACCGCCTCGGCCCAGAACTACTGGGGCCGCCACGGCGTGGACAGCCAGTACCAGTTCGGCTACACCGGCGCGACCCGCTGGTTCAACTATGCCATCTCCGCCTCGCGCTCGCGCGACGGCTACGGGCGCATGGACAGCCGCGCCTTCGTCTCGCTGTCCATTCCCCTCGGCAACGGCACGCTCAATGTCGGCAGCGGCATCGGGCGCCGCGGCGGCGATGCCCAGCTCGCCTACAACCGCCCCGTGGGCGATGCGTTCGCCTACGGCGTGTCGTTGACGCGCGACGCCGCCGGCTCCACCGCGTGGAATACCAGCGGCACCTACCGCAGCCCGTTCGCCGTCATGAACGGCTCGGCGTCGGCCGGCGGCGGCTATCGCCAGTTCGCCTTCGGCGCGAGCGGCGCGCTGGTCGCGCATGCCGGCGGGCTCACCTTCGGGCAAGGGCTGGGCGACACCATCGTCCTGGTGAAGGCGCTCGACGCGGCCGGCGCCAGCGTCGCCACATCGCCCGGCGTGAAGGTGGACGGCCGCGGCTACGCCATCGTGCCGTACGTGGCGCCCTATCGCCGCAACGACATCGAGCTCAATCCACAGGGCCTCTCGACCGACGTGGATCTGCTCGAAGCCAGCCGCGAAGTCGTGCCGCGCAACGGCGCCGTGGTGGTGGCCGCCTTCACCACCCGCAAGGGGCGCGTGGCGGTGATCGACCTCAAGCCGGCGGCAGGCGTCACGATCCCTTTCGGCTCGGACATCCTCAACAGCCAGGGGCAGCCGGTGGGCGTGGTGTCCCAGGGCGGGCGCGCCCTCGTGCGCGGCATCGCCGACGAAGGACGCCTGACCGTGCTGCTCGAGGGAGGACGGACCTGCAGCTTCCACTATCGCCTGCCGCCGCAGGCCAAGACGAAGCGGGCAGGGGCTCGCGACTACGCCTACCTGCAAGTCGCGTGCGACGCCGGGACCCGCCATGGCGAGGCATCCGTCACGCAGGCGGCGGCCTTGCCGCCGGCCAGCGCCGTTGCGGCGGAGAAGGCGCAATGAACAGGCCCGCCTTGGCCTTCGTGGCATCCCGTGTCCGGCGCATTCCGACAACACACAAGCCGCGCGCCGCATCCCTCCACCAGCGCCTGCGATTCGCCGCAAGGAACCGGCATGTCGCGTCCCGGCAAAAAAACCGATCCGGTGCCGCCTGCCGGGCATGCCGGGCGAACGCCTGTTCACTGCGCGACCTCACGGTGACGCCTGGCACCTGGCCATGCGCCGCTACATCGTCTTCCACGACGCCAACCCGCTAGACCCTTGTCCGCCATCCTCTTTCAAACGGAGCCATCATGAACAAACAAAGCCTAACGACGCAGCGCAAGGCGCCGCTGCACACGCGCAGCAATTTCTCCGACGAGACGGTCGTGACCCTGAGTTGCGAACTCAACGCCTTGCTGGCGGACATCTTCGCGCTCTACCTGAAGACCAAGAACTTCCACTGGCATATGTCCGGCCCGCACTTCCGCGACTTCCACCTGCTGCTGGACGAGCAGGGGGCGGAGATCATCGGCATGGTCGATGCGATCGCCGAGCGCGTGCGCAAGCTGGGCGGCACCACCCTGCGCTCGGTGGGCCACGCCTCGCTGCTGCAGCGCCTCTCGGACAACGACGCCGATTTCGTCACGCCCTCGGACATGCTGGCCGAACTGCGCGAGGACAACCTGCGCCTCGCGGCCTACATGCAGGAGACGCACGCCCTGTGCGACGAGAGCGGCGACGTGGCGAGCGCGAGCCTGCTGGAGCACTGGATCGACCGGGCCGAGCGGCGCATCTGGTTCCTGTTCGAGGCGACCCGGCGCTAGGGAGGAGGGAGGCGGTACACGGGGCAAGGTTCCCACCAGCCTTGCCCGCCCCGTCCGGCCGGTTCCTATGGACACCCGCAGCACACTGCTGCGGGGCTGCGCAGCGAAGATGAAGGAGGAATCCCATGGGTTCAGAACACAATGGAAAGGATCTCGGAAAGAACGCCATCCACCGCATCGAAAGGCGAGGGCCATCGCGGTGGATGGCCGCCATGGGCATGGCGCTGGCCTTGCCGATGGGTGCGAGCGCGCAATCGTTTCGGCAAGGCGAAGCCGAAGGCGCCGCAAGGTACGACAGCGCCGCGCGCGAGACGGTGCGCCCTGGTGCCCCCTCCGCGTCCGGGTCCGCGATCTCGAGCCGCATAGCCAATGGCGCCGCCGCCACCGATGCGGCGAACGTGAGCCAGCTCACGGTGCTGCATGACCACCTGCAAGACCAGATCGCCGGCATCGGCTCCCTGGCGGCGGCGTCCGGCACGGCCATCGGCCAGGGCGCAGCGGTGACGGGTGCGGCAAGCAACGCCGTGCGCTCGGGCAGGGCACGGTGGCCGACCGTGCCGACGCGGCCAACGTCGCCCAAATGCGAGGCGGCATGGAGCAGGCGTTGGGGCAGGCCAATCGCTACACCGACCAGCGCACCGAGCAGCTGTGGACCCGCGTCGACCAGTTCCGCCGCGAAGCCAACCAGGGCATCGCATCGGCCGCCGCCCTGGCCGGCAACATGCCCTCCGTGCCGGGCAAGGTGGCGGTGAGCGCCGGCGTGGCGACCTATCGCGGCCAGGGCGCGGTGGCCGTGAGCGTGTCGCGCTGGTCCGGGGACGGCCGGATCAATCTCAACGCGGGCGTGTCTTCCAGCGGCAGCGCGCCGGTGATCCGTTTCGGCGTCGGCCTGATCCTGGGCGACTGAACCTGGCGTCAACGGGCCCGAAGACGAGATATTTCTCGTTGGAGCCCCCGCACAGGGCCAGGACAATGAGCGCCTACTGATCGAGCAGGAATGGTCATGTACATGGGTCGTAACCAGGCGTTGAGCGACGTAATGAACGCCGGCGTGCTTGAAGCGCATTTCCAGCCCAAGTTCACCTGGTCGGGACACATCGTCGGAGCGGAGGCCTTGGCTCGCTGGAAGCATCCGAGCCAAGGCATGCTGGCGCCCAGGGATTTTCTGCCCCGCTGCGAGCAGGCCGGCGCAAGCTGCGAACTCGCCTGCCAGATGGCCTGGCAGGCGATGAAGTTCGCCGCCGAATGGAGGGCACTGACCGGCTGCGAGCGCTCCGTCGCCATCAATGTCCATCCGGGCACCCTCCTGGAACCGGTTTTTACGTACAACCTGGAGGCGGCCGTGGACACCTACGCGCTCCGCCCTCGCGACGTCATCGTCGAGATCATCGAGGAAGCCTTCGAGGATGTTACCCATCAATTCGACAGGGCGTTGTGCGGCCTGAAAAGGCAGGGGTTTCGGCTGTCGATCGACGATTTCGGCACGGGCGCCGCCGGTCTACGGCGTCTTGCCTCGATGCCCGCCGATGAAGTCAAGCTGGCGGGCTGCCTGGTCAACGGCGTCAGCCGGGTCGAACGCAAAGCCACCATCCTGGAAAGCGTTGTCATGCTGGCCGAGCGGTTGAAAATCACCGTCGTGCTCGAAGGCGTGGAACACGTCGACGATCTTCAATGGCTCGGGCGATACCAGTTGCCGCATATCCAATTGCAGGGCTTCAGCCTGGGAAGGCCCATGTCTTCGGAATGCCTGAAGCAATGGAGCATCGCAAGCGCGCTGTAACGGGCCAGGCCGTCCAGATGAGTTCTGGGCGTGGATGAAAATCGAGAATTTTCCAGTTCTCTCATTCAGGGGCAATCCCTAGGCTTGGGTCGCCAGGTCCAGGCGTTTCCGGTTTTATCCGTCATGGCCCAGCCATTCCCCGATCCATAACGGCGGCACCGGTTGCGATGCCATGGATTGCCGGCAGGCAAATGCAGTCCATGGCTGGAATTACCGGCGCGAATCCGCCGCCGAAGCTGTCGATGCCCCCCTCGATCGCGAGCCGATGGGTCAGTTTGGTGCCAGCCACGCCTGGCAAAGGATGCCCAAAATGGTAGTGACTGATGGATTCAAGAAACGCCTGTTCCGCCGGCCACGCATCGCATTAATCGCAACAGTCTTGCCCCTTGCGGCCACTGCCGCCGTCGCCGCAGAAGGGCAGGTGAAGCCTTTCCCGTCCTACTGCATTGACAGCAGCATACAATCCCAGAACCAGGACTCGCGCGTACGCACCCTGGTGTTCCACTACACGGCCGAGGACCTGCCGTCCTCGCTCGTTCACCTGACCGAGGCGAAGTATCAAACCAGCGCCCACTACCTGATACCCCAGCAGCCGGCCGCAGGGCACGTGTACAGCCTGGTGCCGGAGCGTGAGCGCGCGTGGCATGCCGGGGTCAGCCAGTGGCAGGGCGTGAACAATCTCAACTTCAGCTCCGTCGGTATCGAGATCGTCAATCTGGGATTTCCTCCCGAGGACGAGAACGTGCCGCTCATGGAGCGACATTGGTATCCGTACGACGAGCAACAGATCGCCGTGATGGGGCGCCTGGCGAGGTCCATCATCGACCGCTACCAGATCAAGCCGCATCGCGTGATCGGGCACTCGGACATCAGTTTCGGCAGGAAAACCGACCCCGGCCCGCTGTTCCCCTGGGAGTATCTCTACAGCCGCTACGGTATCGGCGCGTGGCCCGACGCGGACGCGGTCGCGTATTTCAAGCGGACGCAACCCTATGACAACAACGTCGCGGACTTGCAGGGCAAGCTCAATCGCTACGGCTATGGCGTCCCCTTGAGCGGCGCCCTCGACAAGGCGACCGAGGAGGCCGTGGCCGCCTTCCAGATGCACTTTCGCGCCACCCGCTACGACGGCGTGCCCGACGTAGAAACCGTCGCGATCCTGGATGCGCTGTTGCAGAAATACTTTACTCGCGAGCTTCCCGAAACCCCGCCCACCTCGTTGTCGGTCATGCAATCCAATTGTCCCTGATCGCGCGAGTGCGAGTCGCAGCCATGCCAGCGGACGCGCGTCGGAAGAAAGAAAACAGCGATGGAGTCCAAAAACCGCATGCTCAAAGCGTTGCGTACCATGTTCATCGCCGCAGTTTCGTGGAGCAGCGTGAACGCGATGGCGGCCACCCTCTCCATAAGAGATGGCTCCATCCAGTTCAAGTCAAGCATTGCCGTGCCCGCCAATGTCCAGATCTACCAGGAAATAGGTGTATCCACGACTTCCATCTCTTACTTCAACTTCAGGCGCCCTGATTGGTTGCTCGGAGGCTGCAAGATAAATCAGGTAACATCCGTGATGGGTGGCGTTCCCGTACCCAATATGGCAGGCACCTATAAAACCGGCGTCCCAGGTGTCGCGGTGCAGATTTTTTCGGATTATTCGGTAGGGCAAGGAAGCGGCTGGAATCCCCGCCTGGCCCCGCACTTGTCTTCTTTCGACTCCCCTGATTTCACCTACCCGCCGCCTACCTGGCATGCCTATGCCAAGTTGATTTACATAGGCGGCGCTACCGGCAGCGGGCCTGTCGGCGCACTGCCACGGCTGAGTGTCCGTTTCAGCTCACCTTACGTATGGTTTCACCGGTGTCATTTCTCTCCGGTCAGCATCACTATTTCGGCTTTGTCCTCGCCAAGTGTGGTTTTTTCCGCCTGTACCGTTACCACCAGATCGCCGTCGGTGGCATTGCCGAACATTAGTGCGAGCGATCTGCCCGGAGTCGGCTCGACCCGAGGCGATACCCGTTTCAGAATCGGCTTGCAATGCAAATCGGGATCGAAGGTGTATGTCACCCTGACCGACGCCAACAATCCAGGCAACAGGTCGGACGCGCTGACGCTCTCATCGGACTCCACCGCCGGGGGCGTAGGGCTGCGCCTGCTGCGCGACGACGGATCGGCAGTCAAGTACGGCCCGGAATCGTCCGCCGCGGGCACCGAGAACCAGTGGCTGGTAGGGGCGTCGTCGGAGGTGACGGACATCAGCCTGACGGCGCAGTACACGAGGACCGGGATGGTCAAGGCTGGCACCGTGAAAGGCCATGCGTTATTCACCATGAGTTATCAATGAAGACCGGCACGGTACGCGACAGCGGCCGGCGTCCCAACAATACTGGACTGTGCGCGGCGAGCAGCTGTACCGCAGCTCGCGGAAGCCCTCGGGGCTGATGTGCCAGAGACGGCGGCGTGGACGGCGAAGGCCAGCGCGAGCAGTGCGAACGCGAGGACTTCCAGGCTCCCCAGCCCCGGCCCTTGACTTCGCATAATGTATAGGCTCTTCCGTTGCGTCACGCATAATCGCCGACCTCCGTTTCTGCATTATGCGTGTGATTATCAGCGGGTGGCAAATGGTTCATTTCGAGGCCTGAAAATTCGGCATTGATCGCCGCAACTTCGGCCTCATGCTTGGCGAGTAATGGGGAGATTTTCTCCGGTTCGATATCGCAGGCGATCTTGAGCAGGTGCCACTGCACGCTCACCGGGTAGAACTCGCCGAGGCGGTCCAAGGCCAGCAGCGCCAAGCGCGCCTGCAGCTCGCCGTTGAAGGCTTCGGCGAAGTCCGTCGCGCTGGCCCACGGTGCGCCGTCCTCGGTGTACCAAGGTTCCCCAGGTGGCGGAGTGATGTGGCGAGTAGCGGAGTAGTAGGCCTGCAGGGCGATGCGGCAGGCGTCCTCGGCGGAGAAGAAACGGCATTGCGCCGCGTAATCCGGATTCATGCGAACATTCCTTTGGGGCGCGAGCCCCTGTTGTGGTTGAGGCCCCCGTTCATGCTTGCCGGCTGGCGGGGGCCTCGCTTTGTGTGCGCCGTGCTGCCTTCGGCGGCGGCTGACGCCTGATCCGCCGAAGAAGGCCAGCACGGCGCGCCCTCAATCGTCCTCGAACAGCTGCAAGCGGTCGCGCATAAGCCCTTCCAGTTCCATCACGACCTCGGCGCACCAGCGCGATTGCAACCCCTTGCAGGGCTTACCGTCGCGCACCTTGCTCCACGCATAGGCGTAGGCCTCGACCGCCAGAGAAGCCACCTCGGCCTCACTCACCCCCACGGCAGCGGCGGCCGCAGGATCGGCGCTTCCGCCCACCATCCAGTCATCGTGTTCAAGTTGTGCGCTCATGCCAGGTACTCCGGTTTCTTCGAGAGAGTAAGCACGCCGTGCCGGAACTCGACGCACCATGGGGTAGGGACGTACTCACCAGTCCGCAGATCGACCAAGCCGCCCGAGCACCGCAACACTGCCGGCGCCGTGATCGCGTCACATGCATCGTCGTCGGGGTCGTAGTCGCCAGATTCGATCAGCGCATTTCGCATGGCACTGGCAGCAAGGAAGCGTGAGACGAAGGCCTGATCACGCGCCCAGCCCGGCAGCAACGTCTCGCGCAGTGCGATGCGGGCGGAGTCGTCGTGACCGCCGTTGCCGTGCAGGCGCACGCCCTTCGGCAGGCGCTTGAGGTCTTCCGGCCGGGTCTTGGTGGCGTACTTGACCATGTAGCCGATGGGGTTGCGGGCCGTCTCGATCTTGCTCGAACCGTGCGGCCACCAGCCGCACACGTCAGGCCTGGGCAGCCGCAACCGGCGCGGCACCCAGACGACAACGTGGTAATGCAGCGCGCCGCGCTTTTGCAGTTCCGCGACCCAGACGAAGCGGCAGGCCGCGCCACGGCGCTGGAACCACTGGCGCATGAGGCGGATGAAGCGCGAGACGTGGCAGCGCTCCCACTCGCCCCGATGGCGATAGGTGAGGGTAATGAAGGTCTTGCGGTAGGCCGAGCGGCCAAGCCCCTGCGAGTCGTAATCCGCGCGCATCTCATGAAGCTTGGCCGCCTGGGTGATCGTCCGGCGCAGCCGGCGGCAACGCATCTGGCGCGGCTCGAGAACGATGGCCTCAGCGTCCATGCATCCTCCCGAAGCCTTGTGCGAAGCGGCTTCGGGCGAAGCGCGTTCCACTTGTTGAAGAGATGACAAGCCCCGCCGAGCTTGCCGGCAAAGCGCTACGCGCTTCACCGGCAACCCCGGCCATCGCATGGACAGGAGAGTGGGGGAAGCATGACTGCGGTTCCCCCGGGAAAGTGCCTTGCACTTCCCCGGGGGAATCCTCGTTGAGGTGGCGAGAAAAAGCGGTTGGCGTGGATGCGGCTTCGATGGGAGTAGGGGCCGCGCGTCCTGCGGACGGCGCGGCCTCCCCGGCTTCGGGTTGAAGCGTGACGGCCTCCCGGCCTCGCGGGGGCGGTGCCCCCACACCCCCAATATCGCCCCGGTCGTAGGCCTCGCGCCAGAGACGGGCCAGCTGAACGATGCTCCACCATCGGCGCATGTCCTCGGCACGGAACTCCCGGCCTTCGGGCGAACACAGGCCGGAGTGCCCGAGCGTCCAGCCAGACCAAGCGTCGTTGAGTGCGCCGAGGTCGCCCAGACGGCGAAGGCGGAGCAGGCGCACCGCGGACCACGGTACGCGACAGCGGCCGGCGTCCCAATACTGGACCGTGCGCAGCGACACGCCGAGGAACTCGGCGCATCGGCGGCGGCTCAGAAAGCAGCTGTGCCGCAGCTCGCGGAAGCCCTCGGGGCTGATGTGCCAGAGACGGCGGCGTGGACGGCGAAGGCCAGCGCGAGCAGTGCGAACGCGAGGACTTCCAGGCTCCCCAGCCCCGGCCCTTGACTTCGCATAATGTATATTATGTCAAATATCGTCGCCGCCATGGCACGCTGGCTGCATGGCTTCGCGCTTTGCTGCACGGACCGCGCGCATGCCTCGCCCTCACCACCGCTTGAACTGGCTCTACGACGAACGCACACAGACGTTCTCAACCCCGGCCGGCACTGTCTCGCTTCGCGAACTCGCGCAGTGCCGCGTCGCCCTCAACAACGGACACCTCGACCTAACCGGACCCTGGGCCGGCTGGCGCCTGCGCGCCGACGTGATGCCGCAGTTCCTAAGGTGGCTTGACGAGTGCGCGCGACGCGACGCCGCCGCCTGCGGGCTGAACCACCGGCCGCCGCGCCGGCTGTTCGTCGTCACTACCGAAGCGGCCGATCCGCAAGCACGCCGGCGCAATGAACCGGGCGACTGATCGTGCCGACCTGCGCATAGCTATTTCCGTCAGCCTGAATCACGACGCCACCAACACAACGCTGATCCGATGCAAGAACACGGTGGCGATATTCGTCCTGCCGCCGCCTAACTTCGTCATCTTTGATCGAATCAGCGACGCCCTGACCAATCGCCCCAACATAAGCGCTCGCCGACTTTACAGCCCTCGATTCAACAAACGAACGAGTAGCCGCACGCACGCGATCCGGGCCGCGATCATCAGCATCACCACACGCAACGAGCAACGCAGCAGCCGACACACACACCAGGCGCACCAGCTCGGCAGTAAACCTCGACGAAGTGTCCATACTTTCCCCTATATCCGTGACGGGGAATTGTGCACCTTCGGTGCGGGTCAATGCCAACTGACAGCCCAGCTGTCAGTCGGCATCGACCGGGACTTTGCACAACGATTTTTTGCATGACGTGACGAAAAGCAGCGCGTGATGACCGCCCCCGCCTGCCGACCCGCCCGAACAAGTCCTGCGGACTTGCCCGTTCGGCTCGCCCCGACTGCCCCGCCTTGACAGGCTGAAAAGCGGGTTTTGCGGGAATGGGTGGAGGATCACCCTGGACGAGGCAACGCAGCCCCCAGGAGGGGGCTGGATGACCGCCCCGCTTCCTCGACAGCAAAAGAGCGTGTCCGTCTGGCGGATGCGGGAACGTGGAGTGCACGGGCCGCCGACGGCGGCATGTTGATTCCCGTGACGTGACGAAAGATCGCGCATAGTGGCCGCCCCCGCCTGCCGACCCGCCCGAACAAGTCCTGCGGACTTGCCCGTTCGGCTTGCCCCGACTGCCCCGCCTTCCGCCCTACAGCCCGGAACTCAATCCGGCCGAACATCTCTGGAAGGCGATTCGTGGGGACTGCTTTGCCAACGCGGTCTTCAGGGATCTCGATGCCGTTGAGCAGACCCTCGTCGAGGGCCTGCAAACCCTCGAAACCGATCCATCCCGAACCCAGGCTTTGACCGGGTTCACATGGATTACTTCTATATCTTTGAACGCAAATTAGTATAAATCAATGCATTAATAGCCTTGTCAAGGCACGCCCAGTTGTAACACCCGTGGAAATTCATTCATGGACAACGCGAAGATTCCGACGCACATGTAGACGGCGGAAGCCAGCAGAACGGCAGCCATGGCGACTTTTCTCACCTTGGTCGTATCCCTTGCACGCAGGCACCCTTCCAGCAATAGCAATGGAAGCAGGTAAGAGCCGAAGTCAATCACGAAATTCATGGGGCCATCCAGGTTGTCGGTGACCCAGAGACCGCCGGTGAATAAATACCAGGCAAACAGATCAAGACGCAGGAACCACACGGCGTTGGCTACCATGAACAAGCGCAATGCCCAACGCCGGTGGCTTTGGATCTCGCCTCTGCGGGCACGACTCCATGCTATGGCGGCAAAAGCGATGGTCAGTACCGTATCGAAGCTTAGCGCCGCCAGGCCCAATTTGCTGTTGCCGCTTATTCCCACCCCCCGCACCCAGGTCATCCAGAGGCCGGTGATACCGCACCCCAGTGCGGTCACCATGAAAGCGCGCCCATTCCACCGGTGAAAACCAATGGCGTGACGCCGGAGCCACGGAAGCAGCTGCAGTGCACCACCGAACGAAATAACAGCAGCCAGCATGACGTGAGCGCCAAAATATGCATTCCAGGCGTGGTCACCCGCCACATATCCTTTGAAGAGGTCGTGATTCCGGTTCCATAACTCGATCCTCCCCGTCACGATGGTGCGGCCGTAAAAACCGGCGATGTAGTAAAGAAACGCCCACTGTCCGATCAATGTGACCGCCCACCACGACGCAATGGAGAACGACAGGAAGCGTTCTGCCTTGTGTGGACGTGCGGGCGACTTGATGGCGGTTGCGATGGTGGCGGACATATGAACTTTCCTTTGTTTGCCTGTTCTGTTGCGGCGCTGGCGAATATGATGGCCGCCTCAAACTCCGCGTGCAACACCATGCCATATCTAATCTTGCCCCCGTTCCACGGACACCCGGATAAGCGATTCACTATCGCCATCTGGAGTGAGCAAGATGACCAAACAGGCAGAGAGCAAGGTAAAGCGGCAGCGCTTCAGCGA